>JAKPTB010000055.1 GCA_029555205.1 Bacillota bacterium | reverse complement strand
GAAATCTACGGTGATTTGTCGCTGATAACCGGACGCAAAACCAATTGTTCCGAAAACCAGCGCACCAATTAAAACACCTAGGAGCAACCTAAAAACTCTTTTCAACATCATCATGGCCCCCCTCTTTGGTTTATAAGTCAGTATAATTCCTCTTTACACAACAACTCTGGGTATAGCCTCATAACTTGTGCCATTGTCATTGCAACTCGTTTCCTACTGCCTGACACCTCTACGGCATAACACGGGCTTCCGTCCAACCGGACCAGGTAGATTTTCCGGATCATAGCATATTCCGGAACCGGATTGCAAGCGGTATATGGAATAACAGCCAGGCCATTCTCCAGACATACCAGCAACTCCTCCCGGCGAAAAACAAACCAGTACGCCGGCCCTCCAGCATGTGGTACAGGAACTGCTTCAGGCACAAAAATCATTTATATGACTTCCTTTATTTCTAGAGAATAAGTACCCTTATTTAGATGATATCGTACATTTTTAATGCTTCATCAACAAGTAATTTTGTTTGATGGCGCAGCCCCTAAATTTATTAAATCACTTAGTTCCTTATAGAATCCATCTCCTTGTTCAGGAGAAATTAATTTATTGTAAATCTTAGCCTTTTCAATTAATTCATCAAATATTAATTTCACATTTTTTCCAATTAAGCTTTCATAAATCTTAATAATATTTGGTTTTGTTGCAACTGAGTATGGCTTTACCTTTATTTCACTTTTTAATCTGAAGGCATTATAATATTGGCGTAAAAATCTTTCTTGTACGATATAATCAGGAAGACAATCAATAATTTTTACCCATTTTTCAAATGCCTCGTCAATTGATAAAATGGAAATACAAACCATATTATTACTTCGACAATGTAGGTTACTTTCCTGCCTCCAAACGGCTGATAAAAGCATCCAGTGGATGCCTCATGCAATAAATAATTTTTAAGTCTATGCAACTGCTCCGTAAATATACTAAATCCCCATAAAATAGAAAAACTGTTATTATGATTATCTCATAATAACAGTTTTAGTTAGACATCTATGTCGCTGACGCGGTACCAGCAGAAGTGGAAAATGTCTATTCCCAAGTCAGGAACCCTTTTATCAGGTAAACAACTTTATTTCAGATTAATTCTTTGTTTACATAACCCACAGCCTTCCGCCTGCCTCTACTCCACAGTCACCGACTTGGCCAGGTTTCTGGGCTTATCCACGTCGCAACCCCTGGCTACGGCCGTGTAATAGGCCAGCAACTGCAGCGGGATCACGCTCAGGACCGGGGCCAGGAGCGGGTTGGTCCTGGGGATGCAAACGACGCTTTTGGCCACCTTCTCCACTTCCTCCAGGCCTTCCATGGCCAAAGCCAGCACGGAGGCGCCCCGGGCGTTGACTTCCTGGATGTTGCTGACCATTTTATCGAAAAGGGCCTCCTGGGTGGCCAGGGCCACCACCGGCACGTTCTCTTCGATCAGGGCCAGGGTGCCGTGCTTCATTTCGCCTGCCGCATAAGCCTCGGCGTGGATGTAGGAAATCTCCTTCAGTTTAAGGGACCCTTCCATGGCCACGGCGTAGTCCAGTCCCCTGCCCAGGTAGAAGAGGCTTCTACCGGCGGCGATTTCCCCGGCGAATTCCCTGATTACCGCAGAGTTGTCCAGAACTCTCTGGGCCTTGGCGGCCAGGTTCTTCATCTCGGCCAGGAGTGCGCTTACTTCCCCGGGTTCCAGCGTCCCGCGCAGGGCAGCCAGGTGCAGGGCTAGCAGATACATGGACATCAACTGGGTGGTGTAGGCCTTGGTGGAAGCCACAGCAATTTCCGGACCGGCCCAGGTGTAAATTACGTCGTCGGCCTCGCGGGCTACTGAACTGCCCACCACGTTGGTCACAGCCACAACCCTGGCCCCCTGGCGTTTGGCTTCCCGCAATGCGGCCAGGGTGTCGGCGGTCTCGCCGGACTGGCTGATGATCACCACCAGGGTACCCGGCCCAATGATGGGCTGGCGGTAGCGGAACTCCGAGGCGATATCCGCTTCCACCGGCAGCCGCACCAGCCTTTCAATAACGTATTTACCCACCAGGCCGGCGTGGTAGGCTGTACCGCAGGCGGTCACGAACACTTTTTTGAGTCCCCTGATTTCTTCGGGGCTGATGGTGACTTCATCAAGGACGACTCCGGCCCCGTCCGCAGAAATCCGGCCGCCCAGGGTGTCCCTGAGGGCTCTGGGCTGCTCGTGGATCTCCTTCAGCATGAAATGTTCATAGCCGCACTTTTCAGCCTCCTCGGCCTTCCATTTAATCTCTGTTACTTCTTTCTCCACCTTGTTGCCCTTCAGGTCAAGGACCTCAATCCCGCCGGCTTCCAGCACAGCCACTTCCCCGTCGTTGAGGATATAGATAGAACGGGTGTGCTTTAAAACAGCAGGAATGTCCGAGGCCAGGAAGTATTCCCCTTCACCCAGTCCCACCACAAGGGGGCTGTCCTGGCGGACGGCCACCAGTTTCCCCGGCTCTCTGGCGGAAATTACAGCCATGGCAAAGGAGCCTTCCAGCCTGGGCACAGCTTTTAAGACTGCCTCCACCAGGTCCCCTTCATAGTAGTGCTCCACCAGGTGGGGCAGGACCTCGGTGTCGGTCTGGGAGCAAAAGGTGTGCCCCCCTTCGGACTGGAGCCACTCTTTCAGGCTCAGGTAATTCTCAATAATCCCGTTATGCACCACGGCGAACTGTCCGGTGCAGTCGGTATGAGGGTGGGCGTTTGCGTCAGAGGGCTTGCCGTGGGTGGCCCAGCGGGTGTGGCCAATCCCCGCTCCGGCGTCATAGCCCTGCCCGTTCAATTTTTCCTTAAGGGCGCTAAGCCTGCCCTCCTTCTTCAAGACAAGCAGTGAATCCTGCCCGGGGATAGCCAACCCCGCAGAGTCGTAACCACGGTACTCCAGTTTCTCCATACTCTCTATTAAAATAGGAACAGCTTTCCGGGGGCCGATGTAACCAACAATACCACACATTGTACATGACCTCCTGATCTCATCTCATTTAAAAAACAGAAATGCCGGGCGTGACAGACGCCGGCAAGAAACAGCACATTAATCGGGGTACCCTAAAAAAGGCAACACTAAGATACCGATCATATTATTACCAGTGCTGGCCGCAGGCATATTTGTCCCGCCGGTTGCCCGGTGGTTTTGTTCTGCCGCTGACGGTCCGGCCTGACCGGGGGGCACCCGCCGAAATATTTCGATTAACCCCCTCCTCGTCAACCCTGATAGACAAGGGATAATCAGCTGATTGGACGACTGGCAAGCAATCTTCCCTAAAAATCCCTTCCTAATCCCGGATGCGAAGCCTGTCACCGGGACGGGTTCTGGCGCTTGATTATTCATTTTTATCCTTTTACCGCATTTTATCTGATTATCCCACCTCCCTACTTATTCTCAATTTCCCTTATTATATTTGACAGCCTCCCAATAATTGCCTTCAACTGCTCCATATTTTTTCCCTCTGCCATTACCCTCACCAGAGGCTCCGTGCCGGACGGCCGGACAAGGATGCGCCCGCTGCCGTTGAGCATTTTTTCTTCCCTTTCGATGGCCCTGGCCAGAAGGGGACTGCTCATAACCGTGTTTTTGTCAGTCACCCGGACATTCTCCAGCAATTGGGGCAGGCGTTCCATCTGGCTTGCCAGATTTTCCAGGGATTGTCCGCTTTCCTTCATTACGGCAAGCAGTTGCAGTGCGGTAATAATCCCGTCACCGGTGGTGTTGTGGTCCAGAAAAATAATGTGGCCGGACTGCTCACCGCCCAACCGGGCGCCGGTCCGCAGGAGTTCCTCCAAGACGTAGCGGTCCCCGACTTTCGTTTCAATTACATTGATTTGTGCTGCGCGCAGGGACAGGTGCAGCCCCAGGTTGCTCATTACGGTGACCACAACAGTGTCCTTCTCCAGCAGGCCCTTTTCCTTCAGGTGCTTGGCACAAATCACCATGATCTGGTCGCCGTCCACCAGCCTGCCGGCAGCGTCAACCGCCAGGACCCGGTCGGAATCACCGTCGTGGGCCAGGCCCAAATCGGCCCCATTGGCAGCAACGGCTTCCATCAATGCTTCCGGGTGGGTGGAGCCGCAGCAGTTGTTGATGTTCACACCATCCGGACAATTAAAGATGGGGATCACTTCTGCTCCCAGCTTTTCGTAAATCCGGGGCGCCACGTCATAGGCGGCGCCGTTGGCGCAGTCCACCATGATTTTCAAACCTTTGAAATCCGTGTTCACAGTACAGCAGGCATAGTTGATGTAACGTTCGGCGGCGTCCCGTACCGGGTAGGCCCGGCCGACACCCGCTCCCACGGGACAGGGAACACCGGAGCAGTTGTCCAGGACCAGGGCTTCAATCTCAGCCTCCGCCTCATCGGACAGTTTGTAGCCGCTGGCGCCGAAAAACTTGATCCCGTTGTCCTCCACCGGATTGTGGGAAGCCGAGATCACAACTCCGGCCGCCGCTTTGAGTTCCCGGGTGAGGTAAGCAATAGCCGGCGTGGGCATGATCCCCACTTTTAAGACATCCACTCCGGCCGAACAGATCCCCGCCACCAGGGCGGCTTCAAGCATGTCGCCAGATATTCTGGTATCCCTGCCGATCACCATTCTGGTATTGGCGTTGTCCCGGGCCAGGATAAAGGCTGCTGCCCGGCCCAGTTTAAAGGCCAGGTCGGGAGTAAGATCGCGATTGGCCACCCCTCTTACCCCATCAGTTCCAAACATAGACCCCATGAACCGTCTCCCTCCATCAGCAAAATTACAACTAATTATAACTTCAGGCGACAATGTTGTCAATTTACCCGAATTCTATATATTCTATGTTGCAACGGCCCCGGTGGTCAATTTTCAGAAATAGGGAATTATTGTTCCGGCCTGTTTGAACCGTTGTCTGTGTTGTCGTCCGGCGGGGCAGGAGGCGTCTCATTCTTTTCAACTTCGATTTGAATATTCACCCGGCCGGGCTCTAAATCCGTAACACCCTGGGGTACCACCAGGCCAACCTCCCTTGACAGGCTTTTTTCAGCGCCCTGGATGCTGACCGGGACAGTTTTGATCTCCGTAATTGCCCCGACAACTTCAGGCGGTCCATGCACCAGCACCGTAGCCGGCTCCGTATGGCTCCCTTTAACCGCGTAGCCTTCCGCGGGAGTTCCGGTCACCTGGGGCAGCACCGGCACGGCTTTGGAGATTACGGTGCTGACCACAGGAACAACAACCTGGATCGTTGCCGGATTCAGGGTAACGTCCGGCGATCCGGCAGTGAGCGTAACAGTCTGGGTAACATCCTTGACTGCCTGATGGATGTCAACTATGGCCGAAGCCTGGCTAATCTCATTAACCAGCCGGGAGGGTCCCCTGACTGTAACCACATCGGGATGATACTGGGGAGCCAGGGCGGTATAATCCCGTTCAGGTGTCCCCCTGATGCTTACGGCTACAGGGATCTGCTTGCTGATGACGCGGTCCACCACGACACTTACCTCTTCCGGAATGACCTGGGCGATGCGCAGGCCGGCCGGGGCGCTCACCTGGACAGGCAGGACCATTTCCCCCGTTTTCCCCTCCGGAATGTTGACCACGGCCTTGAAGTCCCCTGGGGCAAGGTTGTTAAGCTGGTTTTGATTGCCCTGGATTCTCAACCGGACACTCCCGGGCAGCCCGCCGGTAAGGATATAGTTTTGATCCAGTTCATTATGCTCCAGGCTTACGTTTACGAGCTTTTCTCTGACCGGATTCTGTTCGTTGCTCACGTAAACCCACATGATCACAGCCAGCAGCAAGGCCAGCACCCGGATCCAATTGTTTCCCCAGTTCAGCTTAATCAAGACCTTACCTCCTGAACCACAGATGTGAAAGGGTGCTTCCAGTCTTTTTTCCCAAAAGCGAGGTGAGCTTATCCTGCAGGCTGGCCTCATCCAGATAGCGGCTGAGCGCACCTTCAACCGCCAGGGAAATGGCG
Source organism: Bacillota bacterium (assembly GCA_029555205.1). Classification (GTDB taxonomy): domain Bacteria; phylum Bacillota; class Desulfotomaculia; order Desulfotomaculales; family Pelotomaculaceae; genus DTU098. The sequence goes on along the minus strand of JAKPTB010000055.1, from coordinate 13,972 downwards.
CCCGTTTCTTCAGAAACTATTACCGCCACGGCATCGGACTGCTCGGTAATGCCCAGTCCCGCCCTGTGCCTGGTTCCCAGGTCCGTACTAAGGTGGGGGTTATCGCTCAGCGGCAGAAAACAGGCCGCCGCAGCTACCCGGTCACCCCGGATGATCACCGCTCCGTCATGCAGGGGTGTTTTAGGCAGAAAAATGTTGACCAAAAATTCAGCCGAGACAATGCCGTCAATCCTTACACCGGTACTGATATGCTCTTCCAGCCCGGTTTCCCGCTCCATAATAATCAGCGCGCCCATTTTATTCTTTGACAGAACTGTTGCCGAGCGTAAAACTTCAGCAACCACCCTGGCCTGGTCAACCTCTCCCGGAAGCATGGTCCTCTGAGCCAAAAACTGTCCCCGGCCCAGTCTTTCCAGGGCACGCCGGAGTTCCGGCTGGAACACCACCGGCAGGGCTACCACCAGCGCCGTCATAGCCTGTCTTAAGAGCCAGTTCATGGTATATAAATTAAAAAGGCTGGAAAGGGAAGTTGCAATCAGCAGGACAGCCAGCCCTTTTAGCAACTGAACCGCCCTTGTTCCTTTAATCAGCAGCATCAGCCTGTACATCACAAAAGCTACGATAATAATATCGATGACACTGCTCAGGTTCAGTTTAAGTACTGTTTTTAAATACTCCAGGTTCGGGAGCCAGAACTGCTCCACGGATATTCCTCCCTTTGACTCTGCAAAATAGTATTTCTCCGCTACAAGGAAAAAACCCGCCCTACCCTTATTTCGAAAAGGAAAAGCAGGTTACCTGCAACAACAGATAAAGAAATAATTGTTTAACAATTTTTTAGGTCTATTTTTATTCTTCGCCGTTCTTGAGGCCGGTGTTCTCTCCCTTCAGCAAACCATAAGCAATGCTGTCCGCCAGCGCCTGCCAGCTGGCCTCGATAATATTCTGGGAGACGCCCACTGTACCCCAGGAATGCCGCCCGTCACCGGTATCGATATGCACCCTGACATAGGCCCCGGTACCGTCTTTTTCATCCAGGACCCGGACCTTGTAGTCATTCAGATGCATGGACCCGATGCTGGGATAAAAATCCTTCAGGGCCTTACGCAGGGCATTGTCCAGAGCGTTTACCGGGCCGTTGCCCTCGGCCGCGGTATGGACGGTCTGGTCGCCCACTTTCATCTTGATAATCGCTTCGGAATGGGCAGGGGTATTTTCCTTGATTTCCACCAGGAGGCGGCAGGCCTCCAGGGAAAAGGGCTCACGGTAGCCGTCGAAAGCTTTGCGCAAAAGGAGCGCGAAGGAACCCTCGGAACCCTCGAATTGAAAACCCTGGTTCTCCATTTGCTTGATTTCCTCCAGAATGCGTCTCCCCTCGGTCCCGCCCCGGTCCACCTGGAGATTCATTTCCTTATACTTGTAAAGCAGGTTGGACATTCCGGAGAGTTCCGAGACCAGAACCCTGCGCCGGTTGCCCACCGCTTCCGGATCAATGTGTTCATAGGTTTTGGAGTCTTTCAACAGAGCGCTGACATGCACCCCGCCCTTGTGGGCAAAGGCGCTGGCGCCCACAAAGGGCTGGCGGGAATCCGGACTGACATTGGCCACCTCGCTGACAAAGCGGGACATCTCGGTAAGGTGGACCAGCATTTCCGGAGCAATGGTAGCAATGCCGCACTTCAAGCTAAGGACGGGTATAACGGAGCAGAGGTCGGCATTGCCGCAGCGTTCACCGTAACCGTTCACCGTGCCCTGAACCAGCGCTGCGCCGGCCCTTACAGCCGTTACCGTGTTGGCCACGGCCATCCCGCTGTCATTATGGGCGTGAATGCCGATGGGGCGGGTCAGTTGTGCCGCTGCCAGCTCAACCAGTTCCTTGACCTCCCAGGGCAGGCTGCCGCCGTTGGTGTCGCACAGGGTAATAACGTGAGCCCCTCCCTCTTCCGCCGCCCGGAGAGTTTCCAGGGCGTAGGCCGGGTTGGCCTTATAACCGTCGAAGAAGTGTTCCGCATCGTAGTGGACCTCCAGTCCCCTGCTTTTCAGGTAAGCCACGGTATCCCTGATCATGGCCAGGTTTTCTTCCAGGCTGGCCCCCAGGGACTTTGACACATGAAGGTCCCAGGTCTTGCCGAAGATGGTGGCCACCTGAACTCCGGAATCCAGTATGGCCTTGACGTTGGCGTCATTTTCAACCGGCGTCCCGGCCTTCCGGGTTGAACCGAAGGCCACAATCCTGGCGTTTTTCAGTCTGCAGCTGCGGATCCGGCTGAAGAAATCAACATCCTTGGGATTTGACCCCGGCCAGCCTCCTTCAATATAATGAAAGCCCATTTTATCCAGACGCTGGGCAATTTTCAGCTTGTCTTCACAGGAAAAAGAGATGCCCTCCGCCTGTGAGCCGTCTCTTAATGTCGTGTCGTAAACCTGTACTGAGGGCATCGAAAATACCTCCATAAATGAAGTATAATGACCAGTCGGCAGTGGAGTATCTTCAAAACCAGGCAGTAAAATTGTACAAAAATTGTACATATGGATGCGCTATAAGTAAGGTTAAGAGGCAGGATCCTTCTTGCCTTAAGAGGTTAAGATTTATTCCAAAGTCCTGGGAGGATCAATTTGTTCTATAATCCGGTCGCCCATCTCAGCAGTACCCACCTGTATTTTACCCTCTTCCATCAGGTCGGCGGTGCGGTAGCCCCGTTCCAGGACAACGGTCACAGCCCGCTCAATACAATCTGCTTCACCAGCCAGGTTCAGGGAGAAGCGCAGCAGCATGGCAGCCGATAGAATCGCCGCGATGGGGTTGGCCAGCTGCTTGCCGGCGATATCCGGGGCCGTGCCGTGGGCCGGCTCGTAGAGGCCAATCCCGCCGCCGAGGCTGGCGGAGGCAAGCATGCCCAGGGACCCTGCCAGGACGGAGGCCTGGTCGCTGAGGATGTCTCCAAACATGTTCTCTGTAACCAGGACGTCAAACTGCTTCGGGTTTTTGACCAGTTGCATGGCACAGTTGTCCACATACATGTGCTCCAGCTCCACGCCGGGGTACTCCTCTCCCACGGCAGAGGCTACTTCCCTCCAGTGCCGGGAGCTTCCCAGGACGTTGGCCTTGTCCACCGAGGTAACCTTGCGGCGCCGTTTTAAGGCCAGCTCAAAGGCCAGGCGCAGGATCCGCTCAATTTCCGGAGTAGTATATTCAAGGGTGTCCACTACCCGGAAGCCTCCTTCCGGCAGGGGTTCCCGGTACTTTTTGCCGAAATAGAGCCCGCCGGTGAGCTCCCTTAAGACCATGATGTCCAGTCCCCGGACCAATTCCGGTTTGAGGGGGGTCGCCTCCACCAGGGCCGGGTAGACTTTGACCGGGCGCAGGTTGGCGTACAACCCAAACTCCTTGCGCAGGGCCAGGATCCCGCCGGTCTCCGGGCGCAGGTGCAGCGGCAGTTGATCCCATTTCGGGCCCCCCACGGCGCCGAAGAGGATGGCGTCGCTGGTGCGGCAGAGCTCCAGGGTTTCAGCAGGCAGGGGGGTGCCGGCAGCGTCCAGGGCGGCCCCTCCCACCAGACCCTCTTTAAATTCGAACTGATGGTTATAACGCCGGCCTACGGCCTCCAGCACCCGGACAGCCTGGACAGTGATTTCCGGGCCGATCCCGTCTCCGGGTAATACGGCAATTTTAAACATCTTTTCTCACCTTTTCAGCCACGTAAGGGATCAATCCTCCGGCGGCGATGATTTGCTGCATAAAGGGAGGCACGGGCGCAGCCCTGTATGTCTTCCCGGTGGTATGGTCGGTAATCAGTCCGGTGACCGCGTCCACTTCCACATCGTCACCTTCGTTAATCTCAGCGGCTGCCTCCGGGGATTCGAAAATGGGCAGACCGATATTAAAGGCGTTCCGGTAAAAAATTCTGGCGAAGGTGCCGGCAATTACGCAGGAAACTCCCGCCGCCTTGATGGCTATGGGGGCATGTTCCCGGGAACTGCCGCAGCCGAAATTCTTGCCGGCCACGATGATGTCCCCCGGCTTAACCCTGGCCGGAAAAGACGGGTCCGCGTCCTCCATACAGTGCCCTGCCAGTTCCTGTGGGTCGGAAGTATTGAGGTAGCGGGCCGGGATAATGGCATCGGTGTCAATGTCAGAACCAAATTTCCATACTTTTCCACGTAATTCCATCTTACTCCACCTCCCCGGGGCCGGCAATCCGGCCTAGAATGGCGGAAGCCGCTGCAACCGCCGGGTTGGAGAGGTATACTTCACTTTCCGGGTGCCCCATCCTGCCCACAAAGTTGCGGTTGGTGGAGGCGACGCAGCGTTCCCCGGCAGCAAGGATACCCATGTGGCCGCCCAGACAGGGTCCGCAGGTGGGTGTACTAACGGCCCCGCCGGCTTCAACGAAGGTCTGGAAGAGCCCCTCCTGCATGGCCTGGAGGTAAATTTCCGGGGTGCCCGGCAGGATGATCAGGCGGACGTTTTTATGCACCTTTTTGCCCTTGAGAACCTTTGCGGCCTCCCGCAAATCTTCCATGCGCCCGTTGGTGCAGGAACCGATTACAACCTGGTCGATTTCCACCTTTCCCACCCCGCTTAAGGGCCGGCTGTTTTCCGGCAGGTGGGGAAAAGCAACCTGGGGCTCGAGCCTGGAAACATCATAGCTGTATACTTTTTCATATTTAGCATCGGCATCGCTGGCGTAGAACTTGTAAGGCCGGCGGCAGCGCCCCTCCACATACTCCCGGGTGATCCCGTCCGGGGCGATGATCCCGCTTTTACCCCCGGCTTCAACGGCCATGTTGCACATAGTAAAGCGCCCGTCCATGGACAGCCCTTCGATGGCGGAACCGGTGAACTCCATGGCCCTGTACAGCGCTCCGTCCACCCCGATCTCACCGATGGTGTGCAGAATCAAGTCCTTGCCGCCCACCCAGGGGGCCAGTTCCCCTTCAAATTCAAATTTAAGGGACTCCGGTACCTTTAACCAGGTTTCCCCCAGGGCCATTGCCGCAGCCAGGTCGGTGCTGCCCACACCGGTGGAAAAGGCGCCCAGCGCCCCGTAAGTGCAGGTATGCGAATCTGCTCCGATGACCAGGTCTCCCGGCCCCACCAGCCCCTGTTCAGGCAGGAGGCAGTGCTCGATCCCCAGGCGGCCCACTTCAAAATAATTCGGCAAATCGTACTTTTTAGCGAACTCCCGGAGGATCTTGGACTGCTCTGCGGATTTGATGTCCTTGTTGGGTGTAAAGTGGTCCGGAACCAGCGCAATGCGGTCCCTGTCAAAGACGTCTTTGACTCCGATTTTTTCGAACTCCCGGATCGCCACCGGCGCTGTTATATCATTGCCCAGCACCAGGTCCACCCGGGCGTTGATTAATTCGCCGGGCTCCACCTGTTTTTTGCCGGCATGGGCTGCCAGAATCTTCTCGGTAATGGTCATCGGCATTTTCCTTGTTTCACTCCGTTCCCCAAGAATAATCAAAGGCTGCTTTTTATAAGGGTACTTTTAAATTTTATTATTACCAGTATTATTGCCAGCGGGCCGGGACTGCTCCTGATTTGCATCCCAGATCATTTTATTAACGGCGTTGACATAGGCCTTGGCGCTGGCTTCCAGAATATCCGTGCTGATCCCCCGGCCGGCATAGACTTTCTGGCCGTCCCTGGTAATTTTCAGGGTCACGTCGCCCAGGGCGTCCTTGCCGGCGGTGATGGCGCTGATTCCCCAGCTAATCATGGTGCACTGGATTTTTGTGATTTTATCCACTGCCTTGCAGATAGCGTCCACAGGCCCGTTGCCGCAGGCTGCCTCCTCCAGGAGCTTTCCTTCTTTCCTTAAGCCTATTGTGGCAGTTGGCACCACCGTTGTGCCGCTGGAGATATGCAGATAATCCAGGGTGTAGGAATCCGGCACCAGGTGCATTTCCTCTTCCACAATAGCCTCAATATCTTCATCCGTAATATTGCTTTTTTTATCGGCCAGTTTTTTAAAGTGCTCGAAGGCCCGGCTCAATTCCTCGTCGCTCAGGCTGAAGCCCATGTCTTCCAGCCGCTGGCGAAAGGCGTGACGGCCGGAATGCTTGCCCATGACCAGATTGCTTTTACTGAGTCCCACCATGGCGGGATTCATGATCTCGTAAGTTGTGCGCTCTTTAAGTACACCGTCCTGATGAATGCCGGCTTCATGGGCAAAGGCGTTGTTACCCACAATGGCCTTGTTGGGCTGAACCTTCATCCCGGTCAGGGTGCTCACCAGCCTGCTGGTCCTGTAAATCTCCTCGGTGCGGGCGCCGGTATAGTAGCCGAACTGGTCCTTCCGGGTATGAAGGGCCATGATTACTTCCTCCAGGGCTGCATTGCCGGCCCGCTCCCCGATTCCGTTAATGGCCCCCTCCACCTGGCGGGCGCCGTTACTCACGGCAACCAGGGAGTTGGCCACGGCCAGACCCAGGTCATTATGACAGTGGACGCTGACAATAGCCCGGTCAATTCCCGCCACCCGTTCACAGATAGTCTTGATAAAGCCGCCCCATTCGCCTGGAACGGCATAGCCCACCGTATCCGGGATATTGATCACCCTGGCCCCGGCTTTAATGGTCGCGGTCAGGACCTGAACCAGAAATTCAGGGTCGCTGCGGGAAGCGTCCTCCGCGGAGAACTCCACATCCTCCGTATAGGACCTGGCATGTTTCACGGCTGCCACAGCAGCTTCCAGGACCTGTTCCCGGCTCAGGCGCAGTTTATATTTCAGGTGAATATCTGAGGTTGCGATAAAAGTGTGGATCCTCGGCTGCTCGGCCTGGCGCACCGCCTCCCAGGTCCGGTCGATGTCCCGGAGGTTGGCCCTGGCCAACCCCGCCACCGTCACGCCCTTGACTTCCCGGGCAACAGCGCGGACCCCTTCAAAGTCACCGGGAGAGGAAATGGGGAAACCCGCCTCAATAATGTCGACGCCGAGCCGGGCCAGCTGTCTGGCAATTTGGACTTTTTCATTGATGCTCAGGCTCACACCCGGTGACTGCTCCCCGTCTCTCAAGGTGGTGTCAAAAATGTAGACTCGCTGGCTCATGAGCTCATAACGCCTCCAATCTTAATAGTTTAACAAACCCGGCAATCATACTTTGCGGTACCCGAAATACCTTTGTTAGTCGATTGCTTCATTGATGGGTGATCCGTTTAAGACCATGGGTAATACGTTCTCTTCCGGGTCCACGATACAGTTGACGATCACCCCTTCCGGGGAAGTGAGGACCCGGGGCAGGATTTCCAGCAACTGCTCTTCCGTTTTAACGGTATACCCTTCCATCCCGTAAAGCCGGGCCAGGGCGGCAAAGTCCAGATTGAATTGAAAGTCTACGCCGAAATAACGTTTTTCACAATAAAATTCCTGAAGCTGCCGGACCATGCCCAGGCGATGGTTGTTCAAAATAAAGATTTTCAGCGGCAGTTTATGTTCGGCTGCGGTGCCCAGTTCCTGCATGTTCATCTGGATCCCGCCGTCACCGATGACGACGATGACGGTCCGGTCCGGCGCGCCCATTTGAGCGCCGACGGCGGCGGGCAGGCAAAACCCCATCGCGCCCAGTCCGCCGGAAGACAAAAAGCTGCGTGGTTCCTTAAAGCGCATGTACTGGGCCGCCCACATCTGGTGCTGCCCCACGTCCGTAACAACGATGGCGTTATCGTCTTTGAACTCATTGAGCCTTTCCAGAACATACTGGGGCTTCAACATCCCCCCCCGCTCGTAGTGCAGGGCGTAGTCCTTTTTCAACTGCTGCACCCTGGCCACCCAGGCGGTGTTTTCTTTCTTTTTCAGGAGCGGCAGGATGGCTCCCAGGACATTCTTCACATCTCCCACGATGGGCAGGTGGGTACGCACGTTTTTGCCGATTTCAGCAGGGTCTATATCAATATGAATGATTCTGGCCGAAGGCGCAAACCCGCTGACTTTGGTCACCACCCGGTCGTCAAAGCGGGCGCCCACAGCAATGAGGCAGTCGCACTCCGTAACCGCCTGATTGGCGTAGCGCGTGCCGTGCAAACCCAGCATCCCCAGAAAGAGGTGGTGATTGCCGGGAAAACAGCCCAGGCCCATCAAAGTATGGGTCACCGGCGCGGAAATTGTTTCCGCCAGCTGCAGCAGTTCCGGAGCAGCGTTGGAAATGCGGACTCCCCCGCCGGCGTAAATGACCGGCCTCTCCGATTCCATGATCATCCTGGCGGCCTGCTGGACCATCGAGGGGTGCCCCCTGTAGGTGGGTTTATAGCCGGCCAGTTCAACAGTCTTGGGATACTTGAACTTAATCCTGGTCTGGGCAATATCCTTGGGAAGGTCGATCAGAACCGGACCGGGCCGTCCCGTGGCAGCGATCAAAAAAGCTTTCTTGACGATAACGGGAAGTTTTGCCGGATCTTTAACAAGAAAATTATGCTTGGTAATCGGCAGGGTAATGCCGGTAATGTCCACTTCCTGAAAGGCATCCGTACCAACCTGGCTGGTGGCTACCTGTCCAGTAATAATGATCATGGGGACCGAATCCATATAAGCGTTGGCGATGCCTGTTACCAGGTTGGTGGCGCCGGGGCCCGACGTTGCTATACAAACACCCACTTTTCCCGTAACCCTGGCATAGCCGTCGGCAGCGTGCGCGGCGCCCTGCTCGTGGCGAACCAGAATATGACGGATGGACGTATTATTTAAAGCATCGTAAACGGGAAGAATTGCCCCTCCTGGAATACCAAAGACGATCTCCACCTTTTCCTGTTCCAGGCAACGAACCAAGGCTTCCGCAACAGTAATTTCCACAGCCCTATTCCCCCAATCCGGGCAACCGGCTCCTTTGCCGGACGCCCGCAAATATCAGCTTAATGCTTTTTGGCTGATACCTGCCAACCATTCTTGCACCCTTTGACGGTGCTCATCACTCATTCTGTTCTCTTGCCACCCTTAAGTTCCGGGTTGCGCTAAATGCCGTACTTTCAGGCTTAAAACTATTTTTGCAGCCAGGGCATCATTTTGCGCAGTTCAGCGCCCACTTTTTCGATCAGGTGTTCTTTTTCCTCTTTGGCTCTGGCGTTGTAAACCGGGCGGTTGGCCTGATTTTCCAGAATCCACTTTTTGGCGAATTCGCCTTGTTGGATCTCAGCCAGGATCTTTTTCATTTCCTTGCGGGTTTCCTCGGTAATAATCCGCTTGCCGGTAACGTAGTCACCGTACTCGGCAGTATTGCTGATTGAGTAGCGCATGTAACTTAGCCCGCCCTCTACAGCCAGGTCGATGATCAGCTTCATTTCGTGGAGACACTCAAAATAGGCCATTTCCGGAGCGTAGCCCGCCTCCACCAGGGTGTCGAAGCCGGCCTTGATCAGCTCGGTAACGCCCCCGCACAACACAGCCTGCTCTCCAAAAAGATCGGTCTCGGTCTCTTCTTTGAAGGTGGTTTCAAAAACACCGGCCCGGGTCCCTCCGATACCCTTGGCATAAGCAAGGCCCACATCCTTGGCTTTACCCGTGTAATCCTGGTACACGGCAACAAGGCAGGGCACGCCTTTACCCTCCAGGTACATCCGGCGCACCATGTGGCCGGGGCCCTTGGGGGCGACCATGAAAACGTCGATATTAGCCGGAGGTACGATTTGTCCGAAATGAATATTAAAGCCGTGGGAAAACATCAAAGCGTTGCCTTCGGCCAGGTGGGGCTCAATTTCCTCCTTGTAAATCTGAGCCTGCAGCTCATCCGGCACCAGCATCTGGATAATGTCGCCGGCAGCGGCAGCTTCGGGTACTGTTGTCACCGTCAGTCCGTCCTTTACTGCCTTATCCCAGTCGGGCAAATCCCTGCGCAGGCCCACAACCACGTCCACTCCACTGTCCTTCAAGTTCTGAGCCTGGGCGTGTCCCTGGCTGCCGTAGCCGATAATGGCAATTTTTTTTCCGCTTAAATACCCTAAATCTGCGTCTTGATCATAGTAAACCTGTACCATCAGCTAACATCCTCCTCTTTATGGTTGTTATTCTTTGTACTGGTTTTATAGCCCCGGAGCATGGCAATTTTCCCTGTCCGGACCAGTTCTTTAATTCCGAAGGAACGCAGCGAGAGCTCGAAGGCGTCGATCTTGCCCTCGTTCCCGGTAACTTCGATAGTCAGAGTTTTTGGTCCCACATCCACGATACGGGCGCGAAAGATGTCCACAAGCTGCATGATTTCAGCCCTTTCCGACGGCTCGGCGAAGACCTTGATCATGACCAGTTCCCGGTCAACGTAGGCGTCTTTGGTAATATCGCTGATTTTGATCACGTCCACCAGTTTATGCAGCTGCTTGTTAACCTGCTCAAGGGTGGTGTCGTCACCTTCTACCACAATGGTCATCCGTGAGACCCGCGGGTTTTCTGTCCTGCCCACAGCCAGGCTGTCAATGTTAAAACCCCGCCGGCTGAAAAGACCGGCTACCCGGGCCAGGACCCCCGGGTTATTTTCCACCATTACCGAAAGGGTGTGCTTCATCATAACCCCTCCCCTCAGGTTGTATCTCGGAAACCGGGACTACAGGCACCGGCGCCCTGGTCCGGCACCAGCCCACGCTTTCCCGGGTTGTCCGCCTTACACATGTTTTCGTTATTAAATCCGGCAAATCCTTCAAATTTGTTGGGCCGGTCAACAGGCCAGTTGGATTTCAGGCCCGGGCAAAAGCTTGCAGCAAGGGCCGGCAAGGGGATCCGGCTCCCGGCGCCGGCTTTATCCCAGCATTTTGTTCAGGGCGCCGCCGGGAGGAACCATGGGCAGCACGTTTTCTTCCCTGTCCACGATAAAATCAAGCATAACAGGCTTGCTGGATTTGATGGCCTGCTCAATGGCCGGAATCAGTTCGGCAGGCCGGCTTACCCTGATCCCCTCGGCGCCGTAAGCTTCGGCCAGTTTGACGAAATCAGGATTGAACAGTTCCGACTGGGAATACCTCCGGTTGTAAAAGAATTCCTGCCATTGCCTGACCATCCCCAGATAACCGTTGTTCAGGATGGCCACATTAACCGGGAGTTCGTAATTAACCGCAGTACATAGCTCCTGGATGTTCATCTGGATACTGCCGTCACCGGCTATATCAAAGACCAGCTCGTCCGGACAGCCCACCTGGACCCCGATTGCCGCCGGCAGTCCGTATCCCATGGTTCCCAGGCCGCCGGAGGTGATAAAGGAGCGGGGTTTGGTAAAGGTATAGTAGTGAGCCGTCCACATCTGGTGCTGGCCCACCTCGGTGGTAATCCTGGCCTTGCCTTCCGTCTGCCTGCAGATTTCCCTGATAATAGCCTGGGGCTTCAGGCAATCCTTCTCGCAATAGGTCAGCGGGTACTCTTTTTTCCAGGCCATGATTTTGTCCCGCCAGGCCTCGCCCAGCCTTGGCTCGAGGATTTTCAGCAACTGGCCCAACACCCTTTTCACATCGCCCACCACAGGTATGTCTACCCGAACATTTTTCCCAATTTCAGCCGGATCTATGTCTATGTGAACAATCCCCGCGTCAGGGGCAAAGGTTTCTACATCCCCGGTGACACGGTCGTCAAAGCGCGCCCCCACGGCAATTAAGAGATCGCACTCGCTGATGGCGTAGTTGGCATACTTTGTTCCATGCATCCCCACCATCCCCAGTGATAACGGGTGGTTCCCGGGAAAGCCTCCCAGTCCCAGCAGGGTGTTGCATACCGGCGCCATCAGCAGTTCAGCCATCCGGAGCAATTCCTCGTGGGCTCCGGAAATAACCACTCCCCCGCCGGCGTAGATGACAGGACGCTGGGACTTAAGAATAGCCCTGGCCGCTTCCTCCACCTGCGCAGGATCCGCGTCCATTACGGGCCTGTAGCCCGGCAGGTTCATTTTATCCGCGCGCCTGTACTCCGCCCGGGAGGAAGAAACGTCCCTGGGAACGTCAATGAGAACAGGTCCCGGCCTGCCGGTAGTAGCAATGTAAATAGCTTCTTTAACGGTTTGCGCCAGTTCGGACGCGTCCCTGACCAGGTAGCTGTGCTTTGTAATGGGCAGGGTGATCCCCGTAATATCCGCCTCCTGGAAAGAGTCCCTCCCGAGCAGGGACTGGGGCACCTGGCCGGTGATGGCGACCATGGGTACGGAATCCATGAAAGCATTGGCAATGCCCGTAACGAGATTGGTAGCACCCGGTCCCGAAGTGGCGAGACAGACACCCGGCCTGCCCGTAGCCCGGGCATAGCCATCCGCCGCGTGGGCCGCGCCCTGTTCGTGCCGGCACAAAATGTGGTTTATTTTGGAATCGTACAGAGCATCATAAATTGGCAGGGCCTGGCCGCCGGGATAACCGAAAATGGTCTCCACGCCCTCGTCTTCCAGGCTCCTTAAAAGAATTTCCGCCCCGGACAACTGCGCTTTACCTGTCTCCTTTTTTCTTTTACTGACATTGCCCTTCTGGCTGCGGAGGACCTTCTTCGTCACGTTGCTAGGCAAGATCTATCCCTCCATCTAATAATAAGCCCCAGTTAAGATTGAGCCCCAGTCAAGAAAAGGTTGACCCGGGTTAATTCTACCGGTATAAAAAAAGGCCGGTGCACGGCCGGCCTGCAGCTCGCGTTTCAGTTGAAAATATTCTTTTACGGCGCTTAGGGGAAAATAAGGGGACCGTCAACCTTGGTTAACTCCCGGAATGCCGCAATAAGCTCCCGGGTCATATTGCCGGGCTTGCCGTCGGCAATTAGACGCCCGTCAACCTTTATGACGGGTATAATCTCAGCGGCAGTACCGGTCAGGAATACTTCGTCGGCATTATATACATCAAACAGGGTGAACACATTCTCCTCTGCGGGAATACCCTTTTCCCGGGCAATGTCCAAAACCGTGTTGCGGGTGACTCCCTCCAAAATACCCACGTAAGCCGGCGGTGTGATCAGCACGCCTTTTTTGACAATGAAAATATTATCACCGGTGGCCTCGGCTACGTAACCTTCGTTGTTAAGCATAATAGCTTCGGGCACGCCGGCCAGGTTGGCTTCGATTTTTGCGTAAATGTTGTTCAGGTAGTTCAATGATTTTACCCTGGGGACACAGGCTGTGGGAATATTCCTGCGGGTGGAAACGGTAATAACAGAAAGCCCTTTTTCGTATAGTTCATCGGGATAGAGAACAATTGAAGCGGTAATACAAAAAACAAAGGGTTTTGGGCACTTTCTCGGGTCCAGACCCAGATCGCCCACTCCCCTGGTCACCACCAGCCGGATGTAGGCGTCGCGCAGGTTGTTACGCCGCAGGGTTTCCAGCACTACCTCCTGCATTTCATCCTTTGTTAAGGGAATCTCCATAGCCACGGTCCTGGCAGAATCATAAAGCCTGTCCAGGTGCTCCTTTAGTTTAAAGACCCTGCCGTGATAGGCCCGGATACCTTCAAAAACACCATCACCGTATAATAAACCATGATCAAAAACAGATACTACAGCGCGTTCCCTAGGTACATACTCGCCATTAAGGTAAATAATCACAATCTCATCCCCCGTATAAATTTGTCGATTTTGCGCCTATTCTTTTAGTTTAATTTTAATTTAAATATAAAACAACCCCCCGCCCGGCAGTTGTATGATCTGCCAGGGACGAGAGGTATAAAAAACCTTGCGCGGTACCACCCTGCTTGCCCCCGTCCGTACAAACGGAAGCCCCTTAAAGTGCGCATCACAATCGCACCGGCATTTGTAACGGGCGCCTAACCCGGCCCGACCTACTTAGGACCTTTCAGCCTGCGGCTCCGGGGTGATGTCGGCCCTGCGCCTTAAGCGCCGGTTTTCAGCAACCCGGCTCTCTAAAGCCTAACTGCGCAGCCCTGGTCCCCTTCACAGCCTTTTCTTTATATAACTTGCTATTCAGTATACAAAATAAACTAGCCATGTGTCAAGGTGTTTTTTTGGTAGTAAGGTACGGGGACACACCTTCCTGGGGGGTAGCGATCTTGTGGGGGTAAAGTTGTCGGGGG
>JAKPTB010000115.1 GCA_029555205.1 Bacillota bacterium | reverse complement strand
GTAACCAGGGGCAACCCAAAGGGTATTCAAGGCTGGGAGGACTTAACCCGTCCGGATGTGCGTTTCATTAACAGGGAAAAGGGCTGCGGCACCCGGGTCCTGCTTGACGAGCAAATCCGGCGCCTGGGGCTGGACAGCAGGCAAATAAACGGCTACGAAAGAGAGGAATTCTCCCATTTTGCCGTAGCCAGTGCCGTTGCCCGGGGTGAAGCCGATGTGGGTCTGGGGAACGAAAAGACATCAATGCAGGTCCGGGAAATTGATTTTGTGCCCTTGCAAAAGGAACGGTATGAACTGGTGATGAAGAAGGAAGACATGAACAGGCCTTATTTTCAAGCCGTCCTGGAAATCTTGCAATCCCCTGAATTCAAAAAGGAACTTCAGGGTCTGGGTGATTATGATTTAACGGATACAGGCAAAATTGTGGCTGATGTGTAGGTAATTGTGTTGCCGCTGTGTCGATTAAAGGACAAACAGGTAACCTCCCCTTTTGCCGCCCGGAATGAGGCACATGAAAAACTGTTGCTCTAGAATCAATAGAGATCAATAGAGGCCTGATAAATGGCCTCTTTTTTGCCAGAATTAGTGAACCGCCCCTGGGACAAGGGCGGTTCCAGTTTAACCGGGTTGTTTTACTTGCCAATCATTACGGAACTGGCTTTTACAAGTACGTTCACCTGGTCACCAACACTTAAACCCAATCGCTTAACTGAATCAGCCGTTAGAGTGGAACACATTTCCTGTCCCCCTACGTCAAGGAGGACTTCGGCACTGACGTCATTTGTTTTGATGTTTTTTACGCGGGCCTTGAGATTGTTTCGGGCACTTAGCTCCATGACAATTTCCCTCCTGAATCATTTTGTTAATATAATTTGCTGATCCAGGAATTTTTATACAGGAAAAATCACTTTAAAAAAAATTTATTAGAAGTATCCCAGGGACAGAATATGGATGGGAACTTTAAATATAATTTAAAATTACCCTGAAGTGACGAAACTAACATCAATTTCCGATTAATAAGATGACCCAGGGTCCAGGGGGTTGATTCCGGCTCTATACTGTTTAATGCACCTTATACAAATGTCTCTCCGGTTTGTTTTCTTCCAGACCCATGAACTTTCCCTGGACATAGGGGTAAATTCTCCTGCCCATGATATCCTTCATTGCCAAATCTATTAAATATTTCAAGGCAGGTTCGGGGTCCAGCCAGACTTGTTTGAATTTTAAATGGGTTGTCATGTCAATAGAATATACAAATAGAGATACTTTTTTAAAATCCTTGAAGATCATCAGATCGTATCTTTCTGCTGGTCCCTCATTCTCCTTCACAGCATAAACACGGATTTCATAAGTTTCGTTATTGTATTTAAAATAAACTGACTTGTATTTTTTTGTTAAACGCATAACTCCTCCTCTTTTAATCCCGTCGGTTCCCAGCCATTTCTTCTAATATTTATATCCGGGGCTGGTGCAGCTTAATACAAAGAAACCGCACAACGTGCGGCAAACAGCAAAAAACTTGTTGCTCCTTTCCGCACGGGAGGCCCATTCGTTTCCCAATGGACACGATCGGCCTGGCGCCTTAATGCCTCTCATTTTAGGCATCCAGACTCGGAGAACAGATTTTATCTTATTTAAAGTTTCATTATATACAGACAAACTCCTTCCGGTTCTTCTATTTCTCATCACGATGATCCCGGACAACCCTCTTTTGCGGAGGCCAGAGTTCTTTTAAGGGCTCCACCCGTATGGGCGCCAGGATTAATTTACCTTTTCTAAAATTATTGAAAACAACCGGAACAGAATACAAAGCCTGTTCAATTAAAACCGTTATATCTCCCGGCGCCTTGCCGGCCACCTGAACGGTGATTTCCAGCCTGTCCCTGTTGTTATCCGTGAAAAGGGAGGCCTTGAAGTTGGTAACGCCCTTTACGGCAAACAAAGCTTCGTCCAGTCCGGACATGCTGAGAAAGCCACCTCCGGTCAGCGGAATTCTGCCCTTAACCCGGTCCTTCACCGGAGACAGCCGCTTCAATACCGTACCGCAGGGACAGGGTTCGGGAATAAACCTGGCGATATCTCCGGTACGGTAGCGGATTAAAGGCATGCCCCGGCGGGTAAGGGTCGTGAAGACAACTTCCCCTTCCTCCCCTTCCGGCAAAACCTCACCGGATTCGGGATCAACAATCTCAAACAGCAAATCCGCCTCCCGCAGGTGGTAGCCCGCCAGGGCCTCGCATTCAACTCCGCCGCCCAGGCCCATTTCAGTCATGCCGTAGTGATTAAAAACCCTGCAGCCCCATGCTTCCTCCAGATGTTTCGCCAGCGCAGCCGGAACATGGTCTGTGCTGAGCAGGACGTTTTTTATAAAAATCCTGTCCTTCTCCTGTTCAGCCGGTTCACAATAAACGAGGGCCAGCACCTGGGTTGGAATACCCACCAGAGTGTTAATCCGCTCCTTTGCCATTATATCCAGGACTGTCTCAGGATTTTGCACCAGGCCGTGGGGAACGGGCCGCACCTGCATGCGGCGCAAACCGTCCGCCAGCAAATCGCCAACACTTCCGGGCAATACCCCGGGCAGCAGGATCAGCACCCTATCGCCCGGCCTAACCAGGGTGGACATGCCGTGGTGAAAAAAATCCCTGGTCAATTCCTGGTCCCCGGCTGTAAAGAACACTCTTTTGGGTTGCCCGGTGGTCCCGGAACTGTTTAGCGTTACCACCCGGCTAATGGAATCCTGGGAAACACAGAGCATTTGCAGCGGATTCCGGCTTAGATCCCCGGTGGTTGTAAAGGGAAGTTGTTGAAAATCCTTGAAGGAGCGGACTTTTTCCGCAGCGCCCCGGCCCAGCCGGCGCCGGTAAAAGGGACTTTTCTCAGTGGCCAGGGCCAGGGTTTCCTTTAACTTCCAGATCTGATAGTCTTCGATCAAGGAACGGGTCAGTCCATCAGGATCTCCCGGATTTCCTGTAATCTTGCCCAGAATCCAGGACTCCAAAGGAGTTTTTTTGTACATAGCCGCCTACCTTCCCCTGTGAAGTGGTACACCTTCACTGTTTGTAAGGTTATAAGCACAAAAGGGGATCAATTTTCCATCCGGAGCAACTACGTGTACGCTGCAGTAGCGCAAACGTTCCAGGTCCAGGTTCCAGGCATCCTGGAAAGCCATCCCGGAAATGCAGAAGGTGTAATTTTTAATCCGTTCCAAAAAGAGATCCAGGCTGTCCTTCTCTCCCTTTTGGCTGCAACAACTATTTTGCACCTGAGCGGACGGCCCGGGAGCCGACCAGCGGGACGCTATAAAATTTCTTACTTGTTCAGGTTCACCCCAGCTACCGGCCCGAAACGAACCCTCGCAACAGTTATCCAGGTTGCTATTTTCATCATGCCTTGTGGTGGGTACCAGCTCCCCGTCCGGCATTTGAATATAATTGGCGTGAAATGAACAAAGGCCGTCCCAGATACAGGAGGGCCGGAAATCCACGATCTTTATTTTTTCAGCTGTCTGCTGCACAATCCGGCTCATAACTTCGGGTATGGTTATACGCTGTTGCTCAGAGAGCTGGGAAGGATAGCGTCCGAAATAGCTAATTGGCTGAAAATGCACGCCCCTTACCACCGGTATGTTTTCCACAGCCAGTTGAATAATCTCACCGAGATTTTGGTCATTGACACCCGGAACCACCGTTGGCACCAGCACAACACCGACACCGGCTTCTCCGCACAACTTGATTACTTCCAATTTCTCAGCTAAAATATCCCTGCCTCTCAGCTGCAAATGGATATCCCGCCGGGTCCCGTCAAACTGCAGGAACACCGTTGACAGCCCGGCCTGTTTTAAAGCCCCGAGGAATTCCGGTTCCCGGCAGAGCCTCAAACCGTTAGTATTCAGCTGGAAAAAGCTGAAGCCCAGGGACCGGCCCAGCGCGATCAGTTCCGGCAGATCGTCCCGCAGGGTCGGTTCCCCGCCGGACAGCTGGATATTATAGGGGCCACCTGAATCAAGGAGCCGCTGGTACCAGCCCTTGATGGTTTCCAGGTCGGGGTCCGGAATTTCCTCCTCCCCGGCACTGGCAAAGCAGACGGGGCAATCCAGATTACAGCGGCTGGTGACTTCCAGGAGGACCATGCAGATAGCCTGCCGGTGTTCCCGGCAATGGCCGCAGTCAAAGGGACAGCCCCGGCCTTCCGGGTTCAAAGGGACAGCCGTCTTCACCCTTTCCCGGGGCTTGACCCAGGATCCATATGACGGCTGCTGTCCCCTCCATAGGGGAACTAAAAAATAGCCGTGCTCCGGGCAGGTTTTTTCCAGGTAGATATGTCCTCCCCGCTCTACCCTTGCCGCGGGTATCCTTTGGAGGCAGTGGGGGCAGACACTTTCAGTGGTGGTAAGAATTCCTTTTTTTTCCGTCACGTTATTCACCGGTCATCTTAATGTTATTTTCGCTTAAAATTTCTTCTACCTTTTGGTAAGTGCCGGCAATAAGCTGCGCGCATTTAGGGTTGGGTTTCCTGGTTGCCAGATCTTCGCCTATTATGTCGATACAATTGATCCCGCCGTAGGACTCGGCAACATCCTTATTAAACCATAGCAGTAGCTCATCAACCATTAAAATGAACTTTTCATGTTCCTCTTCCTCCGGCGTCCCCTTGCCGGCATATAAACCCAATAAACAGACTCCTGCGGTTAAACAGCCGCAGATATTCCCGGAAAAACCAATCCCTCCACAGAGGCCGGTCATGGCCCTGATCACGTCAGGATTATCCTTGCCCCGGGCCTCCAGTCCCAGAGCCATAATAATCTGACTGCATCTAAAGCCCTGGCGGCGAAGTTCCATCATCCTGAATAAATCAAATGACATCTTTTAAGAATTACTCCTTTCGGCCCGGACCTTATCTTTATGCCGGCTTTTGAAATAGAATGTGACCAACTTACATTTGTTTTTTGTCCGGACATGATTCACGAAACTGCCTTACCGGCTTTAACGGCAATTAGAAGAAAGTAACCCGGCCTGGCTTTTTTGATTGTCTTCCGGATATCCTGACAACCGTCCTGGCCGCAGGGCGGCTTACCCCAAAAAATATCCAGGGAGCCACCGGTCAGGATTAACCTGGCAGTAAACTCAGCCAGGAGTTTGGAGTGATCTTCCCATAAAACTATTTTATAACCGCTTGAATTGAGCAAATCCTCCAATTCCGTCCTGGTCCTGGCGCCCCCCAGGCAGCCATAGAGGGTCAGGCGCCGTAACTGCATGCTTTCTTCCGGATTGCGGATGTAGATATCTGATATTACCAGCCTGCCGCTTGCTTTTAATACCCTGTAAAACTCTCGTAAAGCCTGCTTTGCGTCTTTCAGCAGGGAAAAACTGCACTCCGCAAAAACGCCGTCAAACTCCCCCTCTGCAAAGGGCAGTTCTTCTCCCACCGCCCGGATTAGGGGCAGGCCGGGGTTCCTCTGCTTACCGCATTCCAGCAGCAAAAGAGAGGGATCAACACCGGTTGCCTTCAATTTGTGGTTGTTAATCAAATGCTCCACAGTAGCCCCTGTACCGCAGCCTACATCCAGGATGCGGTCCCGGGGGGAGAAAGAACAAAAGGAAAGCGCCCGGTTTGTCAGGGTGAAACCGCCGGGCCGGACTGTACCTCCTGTGGCACGGCGAATTTCTTCCCTTTCGTAAACCTGAACAGATTCTTTCGGGGTCAGATGCATAATTGAATTCCTACCGTTCCACATTTATTTTCGGCAATCTGCTGTACCTCTATTTGGTGTGTTGTGAATCCGAAAGTAACCTACCAGGCCGCCGTGGCGGCGCCTGGAAAAGGTAAATAATATGACAAGCTGCGGAAAACCTGCTAAAAAAGCAAATTGCTCCAGCAAAGCCCGTTACCATATTAGCATATTAGTTAAAAGCAAGGCTATTGGCAATTGAGATTTTTACTTGTCTTCCAGGGTTTGCTCCACCTCAAACATTTTACGGACGGCCAGGTCTTCCGAAACAAGGGTCAGGCCGCACTCCGAACACTTTAATAAATCGATGTTAAAATCGTTGCCCATATAGGTAATTTTAACCTTGCCCATACTCATTGGAATCTTACACTTATAACACTGCCAGTTTTGCTTCGCGACTTCATCCTTATGCCCGTTCATTTTTTCACATCCCCGACAATCTGCATCCTGTGGCTGTAAGCGTTGTGGATTGCGAAACCATCACCCCGGGGGGAATACTCCACCCAGTAAGTTACGCTGACCGGCCTGTAGTAGGCCATAAAATGCCCGGTGTCCTGGTTATACAACTTGTTTCCCGTCCTCTCGGCATAATCAATGACCCTTTGGACATCCTCCACCAGGATTAGCCTTTCCTCCATAACAGCTTTCAGCTTATCATCGATCTCCAGCTTAATTGCTGCAAAACCCTGTGCCTCTTCCACCACTTTTTCACCCCAGATCTCCCTGAGCAGTTTATTTTTTAAACGCGCCCTATTCTCATGCCTTTGCGAGTAACCCGGGTCCTTCTTTTCAGCTAAATGTGAATTGCCGCCTCCGTAGATCAAATCCAGGAGGTGGAAGGTCCGTTTGCCCCTGGAGGCAAATTTGTCCCGGCACATGGCGCAGTAAGCCACGTAATCAGTCTCGCTCTCCTTGATCCTCCGGTCTATAACCTTGCGCACAAGCTCCGGGTTGCCAAAGGTCATCAGACCACCGTAGCCGCAGCATTCTGTTTTTTCCCGGCTGTATTCCAGTTCCTCCACCTCGTAACCCAGACGTCCCAGAATTCTGCGCACACTGTCGTGAACATGCTTCTCGTACCGGGTGGTACAGGCATCGTGCACTGCTACTTTTCCGGAACCTGCTTTAGCGGTGGAGGCATCCGGCAGCCCCAGACGATCCATCACTTCCCACAGTGAAACTATTTCAATTTCCGGAAGATGATTCTGAAAGACCTGATAACAGGACGAACAGGCCAGAATAAAACAGGGCTTGCCCATTTCATTCCACAACCTGACGATTTCCTGCCGGCATTCCAGAAATTGTTCCTTCTTGCCGGCCCAGTCGGCAGGGGCTCCGCAGCAACGCAGCATCAAGCCGACTCCACCGGTCAACTTTTCCCTGAGATCAGAATAGACTTTATCGATGTATTCAGGGGAAGATCCGCTTAACTGGCAGCCCGGGAAAAAGAGGTGCTTACTGCTTTCCTGCCCGGGCTCAGGCCTGGCCAGGGCAAACATTTCGCCGTTACTGAACTGCATGTCCCGCAGGGGAAAATCGTGCGCCGAGGGAGGCATCTTCCCTTTTTTGACCATGACTTCCCTGGAGTGTTTACATACTTCCCCCATATTTAAACTATTGGGGCAGATTTCCTCACAGAGACCGCACAGGCTGCAGGAGTTAATCATCTTGTTGGCTGTGCGAGCTCCCATAACCATTTTCAGGGTGTGATTAATATCACGCAAATATTTTCTAGGGTACCCTTTATAGTGGCTCAAATATTCACAGGCTTTCACACATTCCAGGCACTCACACTGGAGACAGCGTCCGGCTTCCTGGATGGCTTCCTCCCTGGTGTAGCCCCGTACGGGATCGGCCGGCGCAACGGCAGGAAGCGGCTCAACCCCCTTTGTGCTGGTGAAAAGCCTGGACTGATAGGGACCTTCTTCTTCCCGGGAAAAATACAGGGATACCTTTTGCAGGTAGCGGTCAATTGATTTTGCAGCCCTTTTGCCGTCGGACTGGGAAAGAACCGGCGAATACTCCCGGCCGGTGCGCAGGCCGCCCCCGGCAAAAACCCCCTCCTGGCTGGTGCTTAAAGTTACCGGGTCAATCAGAATTCTTCCCTCCTGGGAGGTCTGCAGGTTGAATGTATCCTGTGAGGATCTTCCTGCGCCCAGGTAAACTGCATCAAAATCCCGGCATAGGTCCGTTAAGGAAAGGTTTTCACCTACAGTAGCGTTGAACCGGATCTCTACACCCAGTCGTCCCAGCACTGCAGTTTCTTCTAAAATAACATCCCGCGGCAGGATCTCCTCCGGTAGATCCCAGATACTGCCGCCCAGGCGGTCTTTAGACTCAAAAAGGACAACGCTGTAACCCTTTGCAGCCAGATCAAAAGCTGCGGTAAGACCGCTCAGCCCGCCCCCGGCTACGGCAACACGTTTGTCCTTTTTAGTATGGATAGATATTTGCTCAGGCGTTGTTGAACTCATCACCACGCAGGCCTTTTCCAGGGCGGCTATGGAAACGGCTTCTCCCGCCTCCCGCCGCTTGCAGGCGGCCTGGCAGGGGTGATCACAAATGCGGCCTATGATGCCCGGGAAGGTATGTGCTTTTCTTAAAATTTTCATGGCCCCGTCAAAGCGTCCGGCCTTCATATCTGCCAGAAAACTTTTCACATCCACATGAACAGGACAGGTGGTTGTGCAGGCTGGAGGTAAACCCTGGGTACATTTTTCTTCCCACTCACGCAGTTGCTTATGGTCCATATTATCCCACCATTTCCCATTGAATCAGTTATTAAATATTTTATTCTTTTTTAAGCCTAAAAAACAGGGTTACCTAAAACGAACTAAAAAGTGTGATAACTATTTAGCCCGTTTTAGGTATTATCAATCACATCAATACACAAGCTGCTTTCCCTTGCCTGTCCGGTATAGCATTTCTAAGTATCTAAATTTAAGCTCACTACCCTATACCGGATTAAAAGCTACATCTAAGCAGTTCAATGGAGAAAAGTGTTTATGAAACCAACTGCTAGTATGCCGGGTCTTTGATGGGCCGCTTCACAATGGGAATTTCCTTACCCTGGAGTCCGGCCAGCACTTTTTCCGGCAGGGCAGGGAGCTGGGTGATACGCACGCCGCAAGCGTTGTAGATGGCGTTGCAGATAGCTGCGTGAGGCGAAGTCAGCGGCAGCTCGCCAACGCCGGAGGCGCCGTGCGGCCCCAGTTTACGCGGGTGATCCAGATAAATGATTTCCATATTGTCAGGAATATCCTTCGGATAGGGGATACCGCAGGCGGCCATGGTGGTATGCTTCTTCAGGTCTTCAAAGTCTTCGGACAGAGCAAGTCCGATGCCCTGGGCCATACCGCCGTAAATCTGCCCGTCCACTACAGCCTTGTTGGCAATTCTACCGATATCCGCAGCCAGGGTCATCTTCAAAACCCGGGTCTTGCCGGTCTTGGTGTCCACTTCCACTTCCGCCAGGAAGACGCCGTACATGTAGGAGAGGAAGGGTTTGCCCTGACCTTTTTCGTCGCAGGCGGTTGCGTTGCCTACAGCTGTGCTCCACTGCCCGACGTACTTAGTCGGAATCTTGGCAGCTACAGCTTCGTCGTAGGTCATGTAAGTCCCGTCGGGCTTCTTCAGGGCGTTCAAGAGCTGCTCGCAGCCGTTGACGATAGCGTTGCCGATGACAAACTGGGAGCGGCTGCCGCCGGCCGGGCCGCCTGCCGGAGCCAGGGCCATGTCGTTCATAACCAGCTTAATTTGTTCCGGCTTGATTCCCATGGGCCGCAGGGTTTCGTGGGATGTTGCCAGCAGTCCCATGTCAGCGCCCTGACCGTGATCCTGCCAGTTGGTGCTTACCTGGATCCTGCCGTCCGCCAGAAGTTCTACCCATACTTCGGCTCCGTCCACACCGTCAATACCGCAGCCGTAAACGCCGACAGATATGCCAACGCCGCGCTTCTTCTCAGGTGTGGAAAGTCTCTTGGCCTCTTCCAGGGCAGCCTTGTATTTGGGCTTGATGGCCTCTAATGCATCTACCATGGAATAGACCTCGGGCTCCTGTCCGGAGGGGTTGGTGTCACCGGGGCGGTAAGCGTTAATTAAGCGCAGCTCCAGCGGATCCATACCCATTTTCTCAGCGAGGATGTCCATCAGGGACTCGGAGGCAAACAGGCTCTGGGGCGAGCCGTAGGCACGGAAGGCGGAACCCCAGCCGTGGTTGGTGCAGACTGTGTAGCCGGTGCTGCGGATGTTGGGAATACCGTAGCCGGCGCCGATGAACTGGGCGCCCCGGACAGTGAGGAGGTCGCCGAATTCGGAGTAGGGACCGTGGTCCACAGCATAGTTGGCTTCCATGGCAATAATCTTGCCGTCCTTATTGGCTCCGAATTTCAGGTCGATAAAGAACGGCGACCGCTTGCCGGTATAGATAATCTGCTGGTAATAGTTGAAATTCAAGAAACATGGCTTGCCGGTGGCCATGGTTGCCACACCTACCAGCGCTTCATTGGTGGGGCTGAACTTGTAGCCGAAGGTGCCGCCGATACCCGGGAACTGGGCCAGGACAAATTCTTCACCAGGCTTCAAACCAATGCCGTCGGCGATCATGGCAGCGTGCAGATCCAGACCGATACTCTTGGACATAATGGCCAGCCGGCCTTGATCATCATAATAGGCTGCGGCAACGTCCGGCTCAATGGGCAGGTGGGGCTGACGACCCACATAATAGTCTTCAATGGATACGACATAATCAGCCTTTTCCATCAAAGGACCGGTATCTTCGCCCTTTTCCACTTTTTGCCTGTAATATACGTTGGGCGTCCCGGGGTGTATTTCTATGGCATCGGGTTCCATAGCGGCAGGCGCGCTCATGTAGGCCGGCAGCACTTCCAACTCAACCTTGACCTTCTCTACAGCGGCCTCGGCGTTTGCTTCCGTGTCCGCACAGACGATAGCAATGGCGTCGCCGAACTGGAAGACCTTTTCATCACACAGGATGGGCCTGTCCCAGCTGTCGCCCTTGTTGCTCGGGAAGTTCAAGCCGTTAATGCGGTTGTTCCCCTTGACATCCTTATGGGTGACAACCTTGTATACACCCGGCATTTTTTCCGCTTCTGAAGTGTCGATGGAAAGAATCTTGGCGTGGGAAACCTGCGCCTGGACCAGCTTGAGGTGAAGTGTGCCGGGGGGCATTTTTAATCCGAGGTCGGCGCCGTAATCAATAGTGCCGGTGACTTTGCCCACAGCCGAGGGACGCGGATAGTCGGTTCCCCAAATCTTACCGTCAGCAGGCATCTTGAAGCTTAAGTCTTCCACGGTGATTTCGCCGCGCAGCAGGCGGGCGGCATCCATCACGGCGTCTACCAGGGGCTTGTAACCCGTGCAGCGGCAGACGTTCTTGTGCTTCTGGAACCAGTCGCGGACTTCTTCCCGGGTGGGGTTGGGGTTTTCATCCAGGAGGACTTTAGCTGAAACGATGAAGCCGGGGGAGCAGAACCCGCACTGGGCGGCGCCGTGTTTGACCCAGGCCAGCTGCAGGGCGTGCAGGTTGCCCGGTTGTCCGATACCTTCGATGGTGGTAATGATGGCCTCATCGGGCACACGCTTCATTCTGGTGGCGCAGGACATAATCACCTTGCCGTTCATAATAACCGAGCAGGCGCCGCACTGAGCCTTGCCGCAGCCGACCTTGGTACCGGTGAGGTGCAACTGGCCCCGCAGGACATCCACCAGCATGGCGTCCGGGTCTACAACCAGAGTGGTCTTTGCGCCATTGATGTTAACAAATTTCTTGATTAAACCCTTCACTCTCTTCACTCCAATACTGAATATTTTTGTTTTGCTTTAGGCTGCCGGATCTTAGAAGATAATCATCCCCGTTCACGGACCTTTTGCGCCACGGCAAGTTGATACCCCGCCGTAGACTCACATAATAGCTAATCAATTTAATCAAAACCAGCCTACCTATACCCTTAAACCCTCTTCAATCTACCCCTGAACACCCCCTCTCAAGTGGACAAGTTCCTCGTTAGGCACGATACAGCATAACGAAAACCTGAAAAAAGGCTCAAAATAAGCCTGAACAATGAATAATAATGTTCGCAAACTTTGTTAAGGGAAACCTCAACGTAACCAGTTTCGCGAACCAGCAGCTTGAGATCAAGGCAAAAAACTTTTTTATACGTGCATTATTAATAATAATAACACAATATTTGCCTGTCTCATATATGCTTTTGCATACATAACGCAAAATATGCAATCCCTATGCCACTTATTCTAGCCTGTTTTAGGCATCTCAGCTTCAAGAAATATGTTTATAAATGCGAATTATTATTTATTGACCTGTACAAAAAACACACACCTGTTCCGAAATAGAGCAGATGTGTGCTATATGATAACACTTCACCTCACAAATAAGGCTATTCATAATTAGAGGAACATGTTTTCGCCCTGATTGAAAAATAATTACCGCAACTGGACCGGAAGGCGGCCTGAACACTCTCAGATTTCAAGCGTCTCATTCATGCTCCCGGTGCGGTAGCCCTGCAAATCCAGGGTGACGTAAGCATATCCTATTTCCCTGAGTTTCTGGACAATAGAGCGGGATTTTTCCAGTACCGCCGGCATGGAACCGGGGGATACTTCAATCCTGGCCAGGTTGGCGTGATGCCTTACCCGGACCACGGTAAATCCCATTTCCTGCAATGCTTTCTCAGCCTCCGCAACTTGCTTCAGTCCCTCCCTGGTAATCGTCGTCCCGTAGGGAAAGCGCGAAGCAAGGCAGGGGTTGGCCGGTTTGTCTGCTGTTGGCAATCCCAGTTCCCTGGAGAGTGCCCGGATCTCCTTGGTCAGGCCGGCTTCCAGCAAAGGGCTTTTTATTCCCATTTCCTTACCTGCCCGCAAGCCGGGACGGTAATCGCCGGCATCGTCGGCATTGGCCCCGTCCACCACATAGTTTAGTCCCCTCTCCCGGGCAACCTTAAGGAGTTCTGCATATATTTCCTTTTTACAGTGGTAGCAACGGTCGGGAGGGTTCCCGGCAAAAGCGGGGCTTTCCAGCCCCCTTGCTTCAAAAACCAGGTGTTTACAACCGATCAGCCGGGCCAGAGCGCTGGCGCCTTCACCTTCCCCGGGCGGGTAGATTTCTGAAACAGCAGTGACGGCCAGAACCCTTTCGCCCAGAACATCATGGGCAACTTTGAGAAGCAGGGTACTGTCCACTCCTCCTGAAAAGGCGACCAGCACACTCTTATAGCCACTGATGATCTCTTTCAAAATGTTTACCTTTTTTAAAACTTCAGTCACCAAAACCCGACCTTCCTCTAAAACTTTGCCTGTCAACCATGCCTACTAAAGGTAGCCGGCCAAGTTCCTAAAATTAAAACATGGCCGGTTATATATTTTTTTATACTTATATTAAACTAGACTGCCAAACCGGATCATACCCTCGCCACCGGCTGCAGCTATTATTTTTCCTGTTTATGATCATGCTTGCTGTCCGTGGTCGTGGTCATGGTCATGGTCATGGCCATGCCTGTGTTCATGTTCATGTTCGTCACCCGGGATGCCTTCTCCCTCGGGATGAAGATGAGCATGCCCGTGTTCATGAGCGTGGGTATGGCTGAGTTGGCCGTGCTGGTGGTTATGGGTGTGAACATGCACCGCCCCGGTGTGATCATGGGGGTGACTATGACAATGTTCGTCATCATGATCATGGTGATGCTCATGGTGATGATGCTTATGATCATGGTGATGCTTATGATCATGGTGATGTGGATGATGATGCCCGGCATGTCCGTGACCCGGCCCGGTTAAACCGTCTTCGGCAAGTTCACCCAGGATTACCCTCAAAAGGTTGGGATGTTCCATTATTTTTTTACCTGCTCCGTAACCAATCCTACTGACGGTTAAAGGCGGAAGGCTGGTAAAGGATTCCGCCAGGGTGGAGATTAGGGCGGCCCCTGTTGGGGTAACCAGTTCCCCTTCAATTCCCGTCCCGTAAATAGGAATACCCTGCAATACTTCCAGGGTGGCCGGCGCCGGTGAAGGAATGATCCCGTGCATGCACTTGATAAAGCCCCTTCCCATGGGCAGGGGTGAGGCATAAACCTTTCGGACCCCCAACAAATAGAGGCCCAGCACAGTTCCCACAATGTCTACAATAGCATCAACGGCTCCCACCTCGTGAAAGTGGATGTGATCCGGCGTGGTATCATGAACAGCCGCCTCCGCCACCGCCAGCCTGTTGAAAACTGCCTTGCTCTTTTCCTTAACTACCTCCGGCAGCTCACTTTTATCAATAATCCCGTGTATGTCTGCCAGGCGTCTTTCAGGCTGTTCCACATCCAGCATGTCCACAAAAAAATTTGCAGATGTAATACCGTTGCGCTTGACCTTTTCCCAGCGGAGGGCATATCCCTCCACCGGCAGTTTAGCCAACTCTTCCTTTAAGCGGTCGAAATCAACCCCGGCGCTGATTAAGGCGCCCAGGCACATATCTCCGCTGATTCCCGAGAAACAATCAAAATATGCGATTCTCATGCGCTTTCCCTCTTTATTACGCGCGGTTTGACTCCAGTTGCGGGTTCTTCCCCGTTCTTCGGGCCAGCCGTGCTAACTTGATAAAGCATCTGGGTTATGGCGTTGGCCATGGCGGCAGCACCAAAACCGTTGTCAATGTTGACCACGCCCACTCCCGAGGCGCAGCTGTTCAGCATGCAGAGAAGGGCTGATAATCCGTTAAAGCTTGCGCCATAGCCTACGCTGGTAGGAACTGCGATCATGGGCTGCTCGCAGAGACCGCCCACAACGCTGGCCAGGGCTCCTTCCATTCCAGCCACTACAATAATAACATGAGCCCAGCGAATGGTTTCCAGTTTATCCAGGAGCCGGTGAATCCCCGCGACACCGACGTCATAGGTCCGCCGCACGTTATTGCCCATAATTTCGGCGGTGATGGCAGCCTCTTCGGCTATCGGAATGTCGGCCGTCCCTGCGCTCATGACCAGGATGTTGCCCTTCTTCACGGGTGACTCACCCCGGTGCACGACAATAAGGCGGGCAAGTTCATGATATACGGCGTCAGCGTAGATCTCCCGGACCGCTTCATAAGCCTCCCTGGAAGCCCTGGTGCCGAGAATGCTTCTCTTCCCTCCGCAGAGGGTTTTAAAGATCTGGGCTACCTGATTGACCGTTTTACCCTGGCAAAACACTACTTCCGGAAAGCCCTTGCGCAGCGCCCGGTGATGATCCAAAACTGCGAAGCCGAGGTCCTCGTAAGGCAAGTTTTTCAACCTGTTCAAGGCATCTCCAACATCAACCCTATTGTCTTTTACATCCTCCAGTAATTGGCGCAGTTCATCTTTCACCATATTTTTAAGGCTCCTCGCTATATATAGTATGTTAGTCTTACAATACTTTATTTAAGGCAAGTTTACCGTGAGTCCCATCCTAATCATTAGCTTTCTGCTCGGAGATGATCTTCATGTTTAAAGCTATTTCCCTGAGATCATCATGCAATGTAGCTTCTCCATATTCCCCCAGTTGATAACCCAGTTCGTCAAGCAGGCCCTGCAGTGTCTGCAGTATTTTCCAGTGAGGTACATATTTAGAATCGGAAATCAATTCTCCCCAGTGTTCGGACATAACTTCCCGCACAGGGAAATTTGACAGAGCCGTCAAAAGGTCGTCCCTGGAAACCCGGCCGGAAAGAAACCGCTGTATCACCGTTAAAGAACCTTTTCCCATTTCCATTACGGCCTCGTTAAGATCTTTCTTTTCAGCCGGCAAACTCATTTTTCATCAACCCCATTAAAAATGATGTATAAAAAACCGGGCTGTTGAACATAAAAACAAATTACTTTAGTCGGATAAACTTAATTTTTTTTAGGTCATCCGGACGACCATTGTTCTGACTCTTTCCACAAGATAGGGAATATCCGTTTCAAGGGCAGCCAGTTTTTCTTCGTCGTTCAGGTTATTCTTGAGCGCCTCGCTGTCTTCTACAGTTTTTATAGTAATCTTTTCAGCCTTCTGGGTGCGCATAAAAGTACGGTTGTCTTTAATTGGATCCAAAGTTTCAATCAGTTTTTCAATTCTCGCCTTGGTATCACCTTCAGCCTTTGCCAAAGCCTCTCTCAAGTTTGCCAGTGTAGTGGCAGCGTTTTCATGTGCAGGATAACCAGCCATAAGTAATAACCCCCTTAAATAAATTATTATATGTTTTTTTTGGGACTTTTTTATTCTTCGTCTTCGTTGTAAAACGCTTCAACAGCCTCGGCCAATTGCTCAAAGAACATATCTGGAGTAGTATTCTGGTACTTCAGGATAGCCTGGCTTTCTTCAGTATCATACCAGTCAAACCAGCCGGGATGGTCCGAGTATTCGGCTTCCTCAAGGGGGAAGTCCAATACAGCCAGGTGCTTTGCCGCCCACTCGTGGCCAAGCATCTGCCATTCTTTGCCCCCCGCGATATTAAAGATCTTGTTCCGGGCTTCCCGGGTCACCGCGGCGTTGTACAGGGCGCTAGCCACATCGTCACGGGCCACAAACTCAACCCTCTGGTCTTTCAAAAACTGCCAGGGGTTAGGATCATAAAACTGGGGAATGACGACGCCTGTTATACGTAAAATGGTGTAGGGAACGCCGGATGCCAGCACAACTTTTTCGGCTTCGATCTTGCTTTCGGCGTAAAGGTCCATACCCACCTGGGGATGGTCAATCTTGATCGGCGGCGTGTCTTCAGTGGTCCATCCGTAGGTGGACACCGAAGAGGAAAAGACAAACTGTACGTCGCGGCCCTCTTTTTTCAGCGCGTCAAGGACGGTCTTGGTCCCGCCGACATTCACGGACATGGTCTTCTCCCGGTCAGTGCTCAGGTGAGTCATCAGGGCTGCCAGGTGAATAACCGCGTTGACCCCTTTAACGGCCTGGGCCATGGCTTCGGTGTCGGTTACAAAACCTTTGACGACGGTGATACCTTCCTTGCCTTCCAAACCCTCATAATTAGCCTGGGGAATATCGAAAACGGTTACCTCGTTGCCGGCTGCAAGCGATCTTCTGACCAGTTCACGGCCGATGTTGCCAGCGCCGCCGGTGATTAAAATTCTCAAGACTTCTTTTCCTCCTTCTCCTTCAGAATTGCCAGCATTTTATCTGTAACAGCCCGGAAAGCCACAGACACCGGTGAATCAGGATAGCGCAGCACCACTGGCACACCCTCGTCAGCTGCTTTTCCGGCCATCTCATTCAAAGGAATCCTGCCCAGAAAGGGAATTTTGTAAGTTCTGGCCAGATCTTCGCCCCTGCCTTTGCCCAGCAAGGCAATCTCTCCACCGCAGTGGGGACAGATGAAATCGCTCATGTTTTCGATCAGACCCAGCAACTTGACACCCAGCTCATTGGCGCTGCTGATAGCCTTGCTGCATACGGCCACGGATACTTCCTGGGGCGAAGTGACAACCACCACGCCGTCCAGACCCGGAATTGACTTCATAATGGTGACCGGCTCATCACCAGTCCCCGGAGGCAGATCGATTAGCAGGTAGTCAAGGTCGTCCCAGCGCACCGCAGCAAGCAACTGCCGGATTACCCGGGCCTTGTAATGACCCTTCCACATCACCGGCGTTGCTTCACCCGGCCAGAACAGGCTGACGGACATAACCTTGATCCCGTCATCGGTCAGTACCGGCTTCATACCCCAGGCCCCCTGCAAATCGGTTCGCTTATTCAAGCCTGTCATCTTGGGGACGCTGGGCCCGTGCACGTCAGCGTCTAAAATCCCTACTTTATGGCCCATTTCTTTTAAGACAGAGGCGATGTTGACGACCGCGCTGGTCTTACCCACGCCTCCCTTACCGCTCAGGATGGCAATCTTATAGCGAACATCCTGTAAAGCATCCCTAATAGGCCCATGCTGATCATTTAACTCTTTTTTTACCTTTTCCCTCATGCTGATCTTTTCAAATAATTCCATATCTTGTGTCATCGGGCTATCACCTCCCTGCAATGAATACTTGATAGTCTCTCGAACCGACGCCCAGACTCTCCGCGTGGGCCAGCATCACGACCGGGTCTGCGCCGGTGATGGCCTTGAACTTCTCCACCCCGCACTTCAGAGCGCCGGCTTCTTCGGCAGCTGAACCGGGAACACCGGGGGCCCTGGCCACCAGATCCAGGCAAAACGCGTCCAGCGCCACCGGGTCGGTAGATGCCGCAAAACCCAGGTCCGGGACAAAGGGTACATCTGCCCAATGGTAACGGTAGGATTGGGGCACAATATCAAGCAGGAAATTAATGTAAATAATTGGTTTCTCCAGTGTCTTGGCAACAGCCGCCGAGGCCTCCGCAACCCTCCGCTGGAAGGCCACAATTTGCTCCGGTGAAAAACTCCTTGCCTTGTGGGGGCAAGAAACCAGGCAGTTGCCGCAACCGGCGCAGCGTGACGGATCGTAAGCAAGGACTCCGTCTGCATAGCTCAAGGCCTGCCACTGGCAGTAATCCACACAGGTGCCGCAGGACTTACAGTTTTCCTTAAAGAAATCGGGCTTCAAATCTTCGTAAACCCTGGCCTTGCCTGAATTATTCAGGCTTTCCAGACCAACATTGACAATGGCTCCGGACAAACCCGCCATGGGGTGGGCAGTCAGGTGGGAAGCAACCACGAGGCAGGCAGCCTCGCGAATTGCCCTGGCTACTTCAACACCACCCAGTTCAGCCCCGCCGGTTGAGATAAACTCGCCGTCGTCGCCTTCATAACCGTTGGCCAGGACCCTTTCGCAGCCCAGAGCCATTTCGGAGTAACCCATCATGTCGGCGCCGGTAAACCATTGTTCTCCCACATAATTTCCCCTGGGGAAAAAGCCGGAGGTATCGGTAACAGCGGGATTGCCGCCGTGGTCCCTGATGCTTTCCACCACCGCGGCCACCAGTACCGGCCGGATGTGTCTGGTATAACCGATCGGGCTGTAGTTGGCCTTAACAAAGGTTACCCTCGGGTTTTTGGGAATCATTTCTGCAAATCCTGGCGCCCTGAAGAGCAATCTGATTTTATCGACATAGTTTTCCCTGACGCTGGCAGCCCTGGCGTCAACCAAAAATACATCCGACATAAAGATCCCCCCGCCTCTCTAGTTTAAACACTATTATAAAATATATGATATAAATTATTCTGTCTAGATAAACACACCGTTAGTCCAAGATTATCTTGGACTAACGGTCTGCGGTACAATCTTCTCAAAGAACAGTGTTTACTCTGCGAATTCTTTCCAGGCGCCCTCAACAAGCTTGACTCTCTTGAAGGGCTCTGCACCGGTGTCTTTGGTAGGATGGCCATACTTGAAATGCTTGGCCAGGACGGTGGTGCAGACTTCGTCCATGATCTGGTGCTTGCCGATAGTTTCGGGGGAAAGCACGGGCTCCCAGTTCACCAGTTCGTAGTCCATGGTGCCTATGCCGAGCTTCTGGGCGGCCCTGAGTTGGATCCGCGGGGTGACCAGGTTGACGGCTGCAAACTTGTCGTCGCCGGGCTTGAGACCAAG
>JAKPTB010000112.1 GCA_029555205.1 Bacillota bacterium | reverse complement strand
AACCAGGAAAACATGCGGGCCGAACATATACCCAGATGCCCCCAATGTGGCGCGGTAGCACGCCCCAACATCCTCATGTTCGGAGATTACTTCTGGAACGACGGCCGAACCGCACAGCAGGAAAGAAACTTCAAATCTTTTCTAAAGCTCCACAGCCAAAATCCCCTTGTAGTGATCGAAACGGGGGCCGGTACAGCTGTTCCCACCATTCGCAGGCTCAGTGAGCATCTGGGAAGTTATTGCCAGGCCACGGTGTTCCGGATTAACCCCCGTGAGCCTTATATTGCACCTCCGCACTTTTCGCTTGCCTGCAATGCGCTGGAAGGGCTTCGCCTTATTGACGCCTTTATTCAGGAAGAATTGGCTATAGACTGATACGAGGTGATGTGCTTTGCGAAGATTTATTATGGAAGCCTCCAACTGCCTGGAAGAGGACCTGAGGGTCTGGCAGGACGCCGGTTTTCAAATAGCTGAACCGGGATTAAAGCAAGACCCCAGGCAACGGCCGGATCTTGTTATCCTGCGTCATTGGCCGGAACAGGGGCAATTAGCCTGGACCGAAATAAAACACCTTTTCCCCAGAGTATTAATCATTATCAGCGAGCAAGAGATCTTATTTCCGGAGGAAGTCTCCACAATTTACAACCGCTACTGTTTTGTTGGAAAGTCAGGCCTGGTTTTTTCCATCGGCAGTACCCTTGAAGGAAAAATTGAAGAACCCGACTGGGAGGCCTACCGCTTTGGCGATCAGCCCACCAGAACGGAAGAAAACAAGGCCGTCGCCGGTACCCTGTACCGTTACCTGCTGTTGGACGTGTTCCGTGAAACGGCGGAATGGTGCGGACATATGTCTTCAGTAGTGGGTCCCGCCTGACATCCCATTTAAAAATGAACCAGAGCATGCACTCAGTTTTTCCTGCATTTCCGGTACGGTTTTTTTCATCCTTGTCCCGGAAATTAAGTTTTTCCATCAATTCTTACAGGATAGTTCTTTTTTTATGGCTTTAGTCATTTTTGTTGACATACGGTATTCATATATGTAAAATTTAATTAGTTAATGAACAGTTGCGGCTGTCCCGCCCGAAGTGTTTTCATACAGGATACGTAAAAATAAATTTTTGCCAGGCCTGGTATAAATTCAAACATCCTTAAGAAGTGCTTTCATTTTTAAATTCTCCTGCTACCATTCCCGTACCACGTATGTCTGATTTAAACAGTTCTTTAAGTAAATTTGTGCGAACGAATTCGCACTTGCTTAAAAAATAAGAATACACAGCCATAATTTTATATTACGAATTAAACCACGGAGGTTAACTATACCTGACAATAATCAGGTAAAACTTCGTGGTTTATTTTTTGAAAAGCGGTTGATACATCAAGACTAACCTTGTAAACAGTGTTCCGGATCACCGCAAGAGATTTGTCTAAAGACTGGCTAACATGACTTTTATTGTTGAGCCGTTCCCGGCAAACCCTTGTCTCAGTAAACAATAATCCCTAAATACTATTGAGAGGAATGGTTAAATGCGCACATTTTTTTCCAAGCCATTGATGCTTGCTTTGTTAATGCTGTCTCTACTGATTCTGTCCTCGACAGGCTGCGGCAGCAACCAAGGGGGAGAAGAAGCCGCAGGGCTACAGGATCCAGCATATACGATAGCCGACCCCACCGGGGACTGGGGCTTCCCATCTCCCTTCACCCATTATTTGCGTGGTCCTGGTTACGTCAGGACGAGCTTTATTTTCGATACCCTGCTCTGGAAGGACAGCCAGGGTTACATACCGGCGCTGGCAAAAAGCTGGGAGTTCTTAAAAGAAGAAAACGCCTATCTGTTTAAGCTGCAAGACCGGGCCACCTGGCACGACGGCACACCATTCACGGCAAAAGACGTAGTGTTCAGCGTAGATTACCTGAGAGAACACAACTACGAATGGGTTAACCTGGACGTAGTTCAAAAAGCTGAAGCTGTTGACGATTTATCGGTCAAATTGTATTTAAACAGGCCTTACGCCCCGTTTCTGGAATATATCGCGGGAACGGTTCCAATCCTGCCCGAACATATCTGGAAGGAAGTCGGGGAACCCAGGCAGTTCTTGCAAAAAGAAGCCCTGATTGGTACCGGGCCCTTTAAACTGAAGGACTACAATAAAGAACAGGGGACCTACCTGTATGAAGCCAACAGCCAGTACTACCAGGGAGCACCGAAAACCAGGCAGTTGAAATTTGTCAGGGTCAGCAATGAAATGTCCGCTGCCGCTCTGAGGCAGAAGCAGGTCAA
Organism: Bacillota bacterium; assembly: GCA_029555205.1. Lineage (GTDB taxonomy): Bacteria > Bacillota > Desulfotomaculia > Desulfotomaculales > Pelotomaculaceae > DTU098. The sequence goes on along the minus strand of JAKPTB010000112.1, from coordinate 359 downwards.
CGTGGCCCAGGTGCCCCCTGAGGTAGCAGTCGAATTAAAGAAGGAGGGTTTTAGAGAATTAACCGGCAGCCATGACTGGGTGGCCAAATTGATGTTTAACCACCAGAAAGCGCCCCTGAACAATGTGGAATTCCGCCGGGCGCTGGCCTATGCCATCGACCGCCGGGCGCTGGTAACAACCTGTCAGCGGGGTTATGGCCTGGAAGGCAGTCCCGGCCTGGTTCCCCCGGACAGTTCCTGGTTTAACCCGGCGGCTGCCGCGGAATATCCCTACGCTCCTGATAAAGCCGGGGAAATCCTCACCAGCCTGGGATATATGAGAAATGGTAATTACTTTGAGAAAGACGGGCAGACGCTGG
>JAKPTB010000086.1 GCA_029555205.1 Bacillota bacterium | reverse complement strand
AGCTGCATTGTATTGTATAATTTTAGTCTATTATTTTTGATACGTCAATCTTTATCCCCAACAGTTTATTATATGCAGGCCGGCTTCAGTCGTGCATCTATATTTAAACACCGGCAGCTAATCTAAAAGCTTAATCAATTCTGCTATTTCATTTCTGATATTTAACTTCTCTTCCGGCGATATGTATTTTAACAAACAGCTGTTTTCTGTATTCTTACGAAATTCCCTGATGCCGTTTATAAATTGATCGTATTCTTTTTGCTTGGCCTCGGCATCCGTCCTTATTTCCTGCAGGACAGCTTCCCTCAGGGCGCTGACCGACAGGCGTTCCTGAAAAGCCCTTTCAGCCCACATCTGCTGCTTGTCAGGATCTTTTATTTGTAGCAGCACCTTTCCATGGCCTTGTTTTATATCTCCGCACATTAACATTTTCTGCACATCAGGCGGCAGCTTCAGCAACCTCAGAGTGTTGGCTATATTGGGCTGAGGCTTGCCAAGCTTTGCTGCTAATTCTTCCTGTGTTAGCCCCTCCTCTTCCAGGATCTTTTTATATGCCAGGGCTTCCTCTATAGGGTTGAGGTTCTCCCTCTGGAGGTTTTCAATCAGCTGCAGCATCAGCTTGGATTCGCTATCGTCAAAAATGATGGCGCGGATCGCTTTTACCTCGGCCAGCCTGGCCGCTTCAAAACGTCTGTGGCCGACCAGCAGAGTAAATGTCTCATCGCTGTTTTCCTTGACTATTACAGGCTGCAAAAGCCCCACGTTGCTGATGGACTGAGCCAAACCCTTTATCGCTTCCTTATTAAAACCCTGCCTGACATTGTCCTGGGTTACAATCTTTTCTATAGGAATGTCCATATACAAAACTGCATCCCCCCCGCTTTATTCTATTTTTTATAAAAATCCTCCCCCCGTAAAATAATTGATTTAATATTTCAACAAATATTGCCATATTCCTGTTTAGGTGCAAAAAAAGACATAAAAAAAACAACCTGGACTGCTCAGCCCGGTTGTTCGAACAGATGTTCCACCCTCATGTTAATGGGCAGCATGCTGTGATTGTGTTCTCATCATGTTAATATCTTCAAAATTATTATAAAAAACACCCTGGTTATCCGGCGAAACAAAACCGAGGTCAATATACAGAGCCCTGGCCAGGAACGGGTCCATGGCAGCAAGGTCGTCCTTGCTGATATCTGTAAGCGATACCTTGCCCAGGGTGACCGCCACCATTTCCATCTCGCGCACAGCCGCGTTAAGGAAATTGAACAGGTTTTGGACAGACTTGTCGATGTCAAGGCGCTCAGTCATTTTGCCGGTATAGACTACCAGGTCCGTGGGTGGTTCAAAGGGAGTGGCCTTGGTGATCTGGTCTCCCAGCATGGCCATGATGGCGGCAGTGCCGATATAGACCGCGTCGGCGCCCAGGGCCATGGCCTTAAGCATCTGTCCCGGAGTTACCAGGCCGCCCGCCGCAATCAGGCTTACGTCCCTGACGGCTCCTTTTTGGGAGAGAAACTGGGCAGCCCTGTTTACTGCGAAGATTGTCGGCAGGCCCACGTCGTCCTGGAGGGTCGGCGCCCCGCCGTGTGTACCTCCCTCGGCCCCGTCAAAAGTAATGAAATCACACTCCGCGTCCAGGGCTACCTGCAGTTCTTTTTCCAGGTGGTGCGTCGCCGCTATTTTCAGACCCACCGGGACGCCTGTCTCTTCTTTTAGCTCTCTTACCAGTTTAATAAAATCTTCTTTCGTATTAACACCGGAAAGCCGGGAATGTATTAACGCGTCCTGCCCCTCTTCCAGCTGGTAAACCTCCCTGTACTCCTCCCCGATATTTTTAAAAGCCGTCCGCTGCGACGTCGAGCCCTGGGCGCCCTGGCCAAGTTGGATCTCTATGGCGTCAAGCCTCTGGTACTTTTCCCTGCTGTTAAGCCAGCCGCCCCGGTTGTACTGTCCGATTAAAAGCTGAGCTTCCTGCCGCTCCTCTTCCA
>JAKPTB010000053.1 GCA_029555205.1 Bacillota bacterium | reverse complement strand
TTTAATGCATAATTAAAGCCGAAAAAAGAAAAGCTATAACTGAGTGATCAGGGGAACCAGCCAACAGTTTTTAAGGTGTCTGGTTGCATAGCTTGCCCTTGATAGTCTTATAAGAACCGAAGCACAAACTTCTAAACTAATGTTTATGGGAGGTGGATTTTTTGGAAGCCGGCGTACGGAATAATGTTTATGGCGAGATTGAGGAAATCAAAAGGGATAATGTTATGGCTCAGGTGACCATGTGAGTTGGCGGGTGAACGGATAACGCAATCCGGCTCACGTCCGTGATGACGGGAGACAGTCTGGAAGAAGCAAAATTTTCAAAAGGCGACAAAGTAAGTGCATTAGTAAAAGCTATTAATGTAGTTCTTGTTAAGAATTAAAATATTTTAGAAGAAAAGAGCTTTTTAGGCTCTTTTCTTTTTGGGTTTCAGTTTTATTCTGCCGTTAACAGGCTCATGCCGGCTAAACCTGTCCTGAGCTGATTTTAGTTGAGTGTCAGGGTAAATGTTATCTTTGTTAATTGAAGTATCCGGTAATCCTGTGCCGCGCCCGGGCACTTTCCCAATTGTCGCCCGGCTCTCCGGCCACCCTATCAACCTGCCGCTGCTGAGCCAGCAGATATTCCTTCAGCTTAAACTGCAGCACCGGATCATTGGTTTGTTCATATACCAGAAGGGCCGAATCGACACCGGCCGGTCCGGACCGGTATAATATCTCCACATCAAAGTTCTCCAGCGTTCCGGACAAATAACGGTCTGCATTGTATCCGGCCACCAGGCTGTCCGGGTTTACTAGACACAGCATACAGAACATAACCACCCCTGCCCCAACTGCCAGGCGGGTGATGGAGAACGACCATTTTTGCAGCGCTATGACTCCCCCGCATATGACGGCCATAAAGATCATAAAAACACAGGGCAGCAGCCGGCGCATAGATAATCCGTAGGCCTCGATGTACAGGGCCATTTTGCTGAAGGCCGTGGCAATAAGCACCAGTGTGAGCATGGCCAGCAATGCGTTGAGTACCTTCAGGAACACACTATCCCTGCTGTGCTTTTGGCTCATAATGTTGGCTGCTGTCAATACAAACAGGTTTATGACTGCGATGCGGCACAGCTCAAAGAATCCAGCGCGGGCATATTCCGAATAAACCTGCCACCCCTCCGGCCGTTGGCCGGCAAAGGCAGAGAAGAAATAAGGCACCTGGCTCCCGATAAATACTATATAAAGCATACACAACAGGCCCATCAGAATATAAACCGTAGTCATGGGCAGTATCCGCAAGCCTGAAATCTTCTGAAGGGTGCTGTCCTTTTCAAAGGAACAGGCTCCTCTTTTATGAGCGCTGCCGGCAACCAGACCGAAGATATAGGCTGCAACGGGAACAGCAAGAATGAGCTGCCAGAATGTTTCCCAAAACTTATCGCCCATCCCCCTGAATCCGTCCAATATCCCATTGATGAGTTTAGCAAAACCACCGCCGTCCGCTGCCAGCAGCAGGGGTAAAACCATGGCCGCTACAATAAAGGTTAAGAATAAACCTAATGCTATAGAGAAAACCTGTTTTCCCCGGGCAATTTTATCGTTGCCCAGAAGGGCCAGGCTCTTATACTGGCAGCCGAAATTACTGAAGGGAATAACCAGCAAGGCATTATAGCTGTCCAATAAAAGTAAATCGCTGGTTTTGCCCAGGATGAGCAGTCCGGCGGCACACAGGATCCAGTACACGGCGCTGCAGAATAACAGCAGGCCGTGCCAGGGAACCAGGCCGTTGTTGGTCCACAGGCTGAAGCTTAGTCCAATCAGCAGCACCACCGCCAGCCAGAACCAGCCGGCCCTGGGGACCTGCACTCCTTTTTTCAGCATATACACGGTCACTGAACCGCAGAATAACAGGGTGAACAAGGTCACTCCCCAGCCCTGCCAGGAGAATAATACCCAGCGGACAAAAAGAAAACCCAGGACAAAGGCAAACAGGGCGAAATAGCTGTCCCTGCGGTCGACTGCAAAGGGCGCTTTTACCTTTTTCAATAGGGGGACAGCCGGTGCGCTTTCCCCGGTCCCGCCCCAAGACGGGGGTTCTGGAATCATAGCTGACTCGTTTTTATTCATCGAAAGCCCATCCATTAACGATCCCTCCTTACTCTTGGTCCGGTTTATATTCGAGAATATCTCCGGGCTGACAACCCAGTGCTTTGCAGATCTTCTCCATGGTCGAGAAACGAATAGCTTTAGCCTTGCCGGTTTTAAGGATGGAGAGATTGGCTGGACTGATGCCGATCTTTTCAGCCAGTTCGCCGGAGGATATTTTTCTTTTGGCCATCATTACATCTAAATTTACTATGATTGGCATGCCTGCTCCCCCTCCCCTATACTGTGTAATCGGCTTCGTTTTTCAGTTCCACTGCCTGGGCGACTACATTCTTCACCACCCGCACGATCAAGCCCATAAAAGCAGCAGCCACCGCCATAAAGAACCATGGATAATAGTAAAACAGGGAAATCAGAGCTACTCCCGCACCCGCAAAACAACTCCAGGAGATCCGCCTCAATAATTCTACGTTTTCGGCGGTAAATACCTGACCGGTTTCAATCCGGACCAGCAGTTTCAACAGACTATAGAGCAGATAAGCAGCAGGAACAGCTCCCACATAGATGGTTCCCATAAAATACACAGCTTCTTCTACCTTGAGCCCGGCCTGGGAAAAGTCCACAAACCAGCGGGTCAGCCAGGGCGCCGTCACCACTGCAGCTAAAAGCAAACCCATAAAAAACAAAACACTCAGCTTACTCAAAATGATGGATTTCTCGCTGCTCCACATAGATTTCTTCCTTTCTGAACCGGGTGGAATGCACCCTTAATTATTTGCATTATAACAAATACATTATTGTAATACAACATAATTATATCGATATTCGATAAAATTTTTCCGTTTATCAATTCTTATCCAGCAAGATTTGCATAATCTTCTTGTTCATTTTAATCTTGTGATTGTATTAAAAAACCGCCGACGGAGAATATTTCATGCTATCCATGGCTGCCAGAGAAGTTGCCTCAGTAGTATGCAGGGACAGAGCGTATTTATGGGGAGCTATAGGGCCTGTCCGATGAACTGTAGGTACTGTTCGCTGGGAGAAAGCTGGGGGCTAGTAAAAAAAGAAGGCGAGTTTAACGATCAGGAAGTTATAAGAATAGCCCAAAAATATGTTGAGGAAGGCATCAGATGGATTGTGCTTCGTACCACGCAGTTTTACAGCCCTGAAAAAATCATTGCTTTAGTCGGAAAATCAAAAAAACCATGATTTTAAACCTGATAAGGCAAAAAAATGGTTTAAAGCAAATGGTTATCAAGTATTTTCTAAAATTGAGTAAAAAAGGAGGTGCAAGCAGGGCTTTGGAATTATTAATAGCGCCATGAATACTACGGTATTACAGATCCCGGGACTCCCCGTAAGAGATCTTACTGAAGCCCCAGCCGTTCCATCTCCAGATGCCGGCTTCCCGCACCCCGGGATCGTCATAGTCCCCTTCTACGACCACAAGCTCATTTGTGCCGTCCCCGTCCAGATCTGCAAGGCCCGCTTCATAATTGGGCCGGTCCAGGTTGGATGACTGCCACACCGGCTTAATAACGCCCTCAACCAGCTTAAAGATAAACAGGTGGTTTTTGACGCTAAGGTCCTCCTCTGTAACCCAGAAGGGCCTGTGCGGCCCGAAACTCCCCGCTTTCCAGACCAGCAGGTTCAGCTCGGAAATACCGTTGTTGTCGGAATCGCCCAAAAAGAAATCATCTACCCACCAGTCATCCTGAGACTGCCAGATTAGCCGGGAGCTGTCCGTGACCTTTAATTTGCCGTCCTGAAGTGAATAAAACTCGGACATGCCGTCCCGGTCCAAATCATAATGACGCTCTTTGTGCAGCCTGGAAGCCGGCGGGGGCTTCCGGGCATAAAACACATAGCTCTTGCTTTCTTTAAAAACCCGGTTTTCCTGATCCCAGGCCGGGACTGCCGCTTCCTCCAGAATCAAATCCAGCGCTTTCAAAACCCGTTCAGCATCTTCCCCCTCCAAAAGCTGTGGCTGGTTTTGATTGTTGCTGAAAACAGGCAGGAACTCAATCTTCTCCACCCCATCCCGGGTGATGAATATTCTTGCCAGCAGGCCCTCCCGCGTGGCCCGGGACCACTTCTGATCAAAGACGAAATTGCCCAGGCTGTAAAAGATGAACCTTCCTTTATACTCCTCCACCCTTTGCAGCACGTGGGGGTGGTGCCCTAAAACAAGGTCCGCTCCGGCATCCACCGCCATGTGGGCAAAGCGGATTTGGGCAAGTTCCGGTGCAGGCTCGTATTCCGTACCGGCATGCATGGACACCACCACGATATCGGCCTTTTCCCGGGCCTCCCGCACGGCGGCCTGTACTTTTTCCTGGTCAAAGCCGGTTACACCGGGATGATCGGCCCCCGCCAGGCGGTCTTCTGGCGCCAGGACGGGGTCGCAAAAGGCCAGGAAGGCCAGCTTGATCCCCTTTGCTTCGGTATAAGTTGCAGCATAGGCCTCCCTTTCCGTTCTTCCGGCTCCGGCATAACCAAGACCCGCCTGCTCCAGATATTGAAAAGTGTCCAGAATACCCCGGGTCCCGAAATCAGGCAGGTGATTGTTGGCCAGGGAAAGGATAGTGAAACCGGCTTCCCGCAAAGCCTCTGCCACGCCCGGGTCGGCGCGCAGAATCCTCTCCGGCAGCATGATTTCCCGGCCAGGCGTAACCGGGTTTTCCAGGTTACCGAAAACAATATCGCCGCTTTTCAAGTAGCTTTTCATTTTTGCAAAGGGGTGGCCGGGATCGCCCCCGTGCTTCTTGATTTCCCCGGCCACACCACGTGAGAGCATGATATCCCCCACGGCAACCAGGCAGACAGGCTCCTGCCTGACCGGCAGCCGGAGCTTCTGCTCTTTAAAAGCTGCGAAGTTCGCTTCAGCTGAAGAGCTGCCTGGAGCACCCGGCCGAAGAGCTTTAAAGAAAAGGCAGCCGAAGCCGCCAAGAATAATTACAGTTATTATGGTAAACAGCAAAGTTTTTTTTAGTTTCATAATTTAATTAACCTGAAAATGCTTTTTTGTTTTTCAGTCCTTTGCCCGGTACCCCTTCAAGGCACTGTAGTCCAGTATCCTTCCAGCTTCATCTCAGTTACATTCCAGTTTCATTTTTATCTCATTTTAGTTTCTTTTTAATTTCTTTTTTAGTTTCTCTTTTCTTCTCTTTTATTCAGGTTTAGTTTCTTCATTGGTTTTCCTGAGCAATAAAGGCGTCAGTCCATTGGGGCAATGGCGGAACCTGCCAGTCGTTGAGCATTTTATGCCACCTTGAATCGGTCAGCCGGTCATTAAGGGGCCAGGGAAACTCGTAGTAAGAATAGACTCCGCCCAGGGCAATCCTCAGTTTACCGTCCACCGGCACAACAGTATAAATCTCAAAGATGTTGCCGGTGGCTTCTTCCAGTACCCGGCCGTTGGGATCGTTGGCCACATCCGCCACCAGCGCGGCTGGCCGGTCATAAATGGCGGAGCGGTGGTCGATACCCTCATCCCGCAGGGCCTCCAGCCAGAAGTGCTCCAGCTGGCCGCCGTAGGAGCGGATTAAATCATATTCCTCGTCGGTTAATGGGGTGTTGGTCAGTTCTTTCTCGGAAATAGTTTTTAAGTCCAGGATCAGCTGCTCCATCCTGTTCAGGCTCTCCAGGTCCCGCTCGTTCAACAGTTCCCGCGTCTGGAGTCCGTCCCTGGTCATTTTCACCAGCGAAGCCAGGCGGCCATAAAGTTCGGGGTTGGGCTCCACATAGCCGCGGTCATCAATCATCTCCCCGCCGCCGCCCGCTTCCGCATAGACCGGCTTGGCGTATAGAATGGTGTCATGTTTCAACTCCGTCCAGCTGCCCAGATAGGTATTGAGCTCTTTTCTGGCCCAGGCGGAATTGCGCATAAACGAGGGGTATCCTTCCGGTTTCTCCTGGAGCAGGGGCATCAGCGTATAAAGCCAGCTCCAGTAGAGGTTCTGGGTCCAGGTTTCTTTGCCCAGGCCGGCTATATATGTTTTCATTTTAGCCATGTTTTCAGGGTAGCCCTGGTAAGCCGTCTCCCCCATGGAATCCAGAATGGAGTAGGCTTCCGCCGAGCCCATGGCGGCGGGGATGTCCAAACCCCTGGGCAGCATTCTCCTCTGATCCTGGCTGTTCTCCTTGACCTCCCGGTAGATCAGCCGCTGGAAAATTGAGGCGTCAATGGTAAACCGCTGCCCCATGAAACGAAAACCTTTTATTTCAGCTTCCCGGTCCGGCTGGATTGTTTCATCGAAAATGGGCATGGAATTTATGGCCGGGGGCGCCAGCTCAGCGGCTGACGCTAAAAAGTCCTGCCATTTCCCGGGATTGGAAACCACAGTCTGCAGAGAGGCATTCGCACCATAAATCTTGTCAATCAGTTCCTTATACTGAAAGTAGGAGAGGTCGTCGCTCTTGCCGACAAAGAAGCTGGTGGTGGCATAGATCTTGTCCCAGCTAACCCTGTTATCCCCCTGGTTCAGGGCCAGGGTCATTAAAACGGCGGACCTGGTCTCATCCTCATTCTTTAAGCGAAAGGTTAAGCGGCCGTACCACATCATGGATTTAAAATAATTTTGGAGCAGCTCCGTTCTTTCGTAATGCCCCCGGGGTATGTACTGGGAGTAGTCCTCCTGGAGCGCGCTGTCAGGCTCACCGCTCCCGCCGGCGTTCATCAGCGGCGAAACAGCTATACCCTGGTGGTTTTCAATCAGGGCCAGCTCTTTCTCCACCACATCCTTTACCATTGAGGGGACGGATAGCTCCGGATCCATGAGTTTACCTGCCACGGCAAAAAAGCCCACATTCCTTTTAGCGGCGTTCTCCCACTCAGTGCCCTTAAGGTCTTGATACTGATTTTGAGCCTGGGACAGCATTGCTTGATTGAGTTTCTTCAATTCTCCGGCTAGTTTTTCGCTTTCCACCACCCTCAGGAGGTGGTCAAAAAACAGGTGGTAGTTGTGGAGAACGGAATCGGTGGTTATGAACAGCGGAAACAATTCATAGCGGTTTCTCTCGTACAGGGAGAAGAATTCTTTTTCGTACTTGTTGGGAACCACCACGAAGCCGTTTTTGACAAGAAGTTCCCTGGCTGCCGGGGACAATTCAAACATGTCCCTGTTGGTGATATTTGCCAGGCCGGGTTCCACCTTATAGGGAGGCACGGCAGGCTTTACGTCCACCGGCACTTCTACATATTCGGCAAATACTGCGGCGGCAGCCTGGGCCGTCTGGGCAGGCTGTTGGGAAGAGTTCTTTTCCTCCGGTCCCGGCTGGCCGGAACAACCGCCCAATGCTCCCAGGAGCAGGAGCAGTAATAAAGCGCAAGGGAGCAACCATGATTTTTTCATTTTATCACACCTCTTAACCGTTTTATATTTGTAGTATTACTGCCAAAATCCTGGTTTTCAACCCTTACCGATATTTTCTGTCCGTATTTAATTAATTGCCTCATTCCAACGCACTGGCTGATACCGGTTAGAATAGCTTCCCTGTTTTCTGGAAACCACCTTGTTCCTGAGAGAACGGTTACTCCGGTACCGCTGAAGGCTTCAGGGTAGATGGGTGTGCTGGAACCAACCATAACCACATCCCGGGCTTTGGTACAGTATTTTAAAAGGTTTTCCAGTGTTCCGTTGATAATTGATGTACTGCTGATGAAAATCACCTGGCACTCAGGCAAAAGTTCAGGCTGGGCACTCTCCGGGTATACCCCGCCGCCAACGTCCTCTCCCCGCTCAAAGATCAACAGGCGCTGGACTTTGTTTATTAGATTGAAAATAAGGGGTCCGATATGTCCTATAATCGCAACTGTATCTTCAGGCCGTATTTCCGTGGAAAAGGCCGCATCAGGGTCGTGAGGTTCATGCTCCATTTCCAGTTTGTCGAATTCAGCAACAGAATTCAATACCGCCAATCCCATGGCTACAGTTATAACATTTTTACCCTGTAGAGCCCATCCGGCAATTTCCCCGGCAGGTGTTCCAATAAGATTTCCGGCCTGGGGAAGAACCCCACAGCCATGACCAACTTCACTTCTTAGGACATAGGTAACACCTATCGGGCCGCTATCCAGTTCAACCGCCATCAATCCCAGTCCGACCCTGACCTCTTTTATTTTTTTGCCCGCCAGCCTCGGTAAAGCTAAATTATAAATACGTTCTAAAATCATGCCAGAACCCCCTGTTTGTTGCCTAAGTTCTTTTTAATTGTCTCATGTGAACCAGTTTTAATAGAATCAACTATAGTACATTCAATGTCAGTATAATAAAAACACTTCAGCTTAACAGCGCTTGATAAGCCCCGGCCAATCTGGCTGCGGTGCTCGCCGCACTGATTTTTTCGGCGGACTCTCTGGCCTGATTGCCCAGGCGCTGCCTCAGCTCTTCGTTGCGTAGGAGGAATAGAGTTTTTTCAGCCAGGTCCTTTGCCGATGGCGGGGTCAGGAACCCGTCAAATCCCTCCGTGACCATTTCCGCAATTCCGTTGACTCCCACGGCTACAACCGGAAGGCCCGCTGCCTGGGCTTCATTTATGATAATACCCTGGGTTTCCGTAACAGCGGCATAAATGAACAGGTCGGCGCCGGCATAGTAGTTGGCAAGGAGCTGGCGGGATAAAGGGCGGCCGATAATAGTTACCCGGGAATCAAGGCCTTTGCCGGCTGTTATAGCCCGCAGCTCTTTTTCATAGGGACCCAAACCCACCAGAAACAGGCGTGTTGCCGGACAGGCCCTGTTAATCAACAAGAAAGCATCCAAAACCATGTCAAGGTTTTTTTCCTTACCGAACCTGGCCACACAGAGCAACACTTTTTCCTCCGGTCCGATACCGTATTCACGGCGCAGCCAGCGCGGGTCCGTATTGGCGAATTCCTCCAGTTTGACGCCGGTGGGAATAGTCTGGATGGGTGCGGTTATGCCCAGTTTTCGCAGCCGCCTGGCAACTATGCTGGTGGGAGTGATTACAAGATTGCAGTTATTGCAAAACTTTCGCACATAACCCAGCACCAGCTTCCGGGCCAGGGCTGGAAACAGCGGCACATAGTGGATATAAAGGTCGTAAAGGGTGTGGTGGGTAAACACCAGGGGCAGGTTGTGCCGCCTGGCCGTGCGGGCGCCTACTCCGCCCAGCAGGAACGGTGACTGGCAATGGATCAGGTCAATTTTCAGGTCCCGGATGATTTTGCCGGCTCCGGGCGCGAAGGGCAGGGCCAGGGAAAATCCTTTGTTGGTGGGGGCGGTTACGGACGGAAAACGGAATACTCCCTCCTCTTCCCCCTGCCGGCGGTAGGACGGTGCAAAAATATAAACGTTATGGCCAAGTTTCTGAAGCTCCTGCCTGAATAACTCAATGGAACGGACAACCCCGCTTATGTAAGGATAGTAACTATCGGAAAACACGGCAATATTCATCGGTTTCCTCCTGCTGAAGGTCATTCTCTAATACTTCCAGGGGTTAAGTTAAGCGAATTAAATCTCTTTAACAGGCTCTGCCTTCCAGATATGTTACCGCCCTAAATTTTTCTAATTGAAACACTTATATATCTATGACGTAGCGAAAAAATTAATAGTTCACCACAACCAATAAACTTTAATTATTTTTGTTTTGCTGTTTTAAACGGAGAAACTAAGCTGAAAATAGACATTTTCAACCTCTGTAGTGCCGTGTCAGTGGCATGGATGTCTAGCCTAAGATCCTAATTGTCTGGAAGCAACAGTAGTCCTCAGGATATTCCAGATTTCATCTGAAACAAGGCCCAGGCGCCATATGGCAATACCCTCAAGGTTGTATCTTTTGGCTAAGCCCACCTTGGCCGGAATACTCTCCGCCGTTTCACCGGGAATAGAGATCCCCAGCACCAGTTTTTCCGGCGGAATAACTTCCCCGGCCATCTCCATAGCCTCAATTACCAGATCCAACGGTTCCGGTACAGTTCCGTAATCATAGGCCATTACAATGATCCGGTCGGCATATCTTCCCAACTCCTGATAATCATAACCTTTATAGGCGCTGTTTGGTGCGTGAAGTGTCAGAGTTAAACTTCTGTCAATTTTCTTCAATTGTCCGGACAAAAGCTGGACAAATCTGTTAAAGCTTTGTCGCACCGCAGTCAATTCCTCATTCTCAGCCCGCCAGCCCAAACCTTCAAAGTCAAGATTTACGCCCTGGTACAGAATTGCTTCTTTTGTAATATCACTTATTGCCCTGGACACCGCTGCCCCGTCAGTCAATAGATTTGAAAGGATACCTTCGCCGTCGGTTAAATGAACCACCATCTCTGTCTCAAGCTTATATTTGGCGGCCGCAGCCAGTACGTCTTCCCAGCCGTCTGGAAGCCGCCATCCCGACTTACTATCGGTTATGAGGTTCCCTTGCTCATCCAGGCTGTACCACCCCAAAGCCAAAACCGAGACCACGCCGGTATTGCCGCTGCCAGTAGAGGGATAGGTTTCATTAAAAAGGTCCGTCCAACTGCTGGATTCCCGGTCACCCAGGGCGTAAAAGCCAACCACTGTTATAGCCCTTGGGGGCGAAGTAATCTGCACACAACTGCTAACCCCGTCCCATTCAACCCTGCACTTAAATGCTTCGCTGAAGAACCTCAGCGGGATCAGCGTCCGGTCGTTAATAATTAGCGGCGCTACCTCTAAGACGACAGGTGTCCCATTACGATAGGCAGTCTTGTTGCCAATCTGCAGCACCACGGAAATTACCCCATCTGAAGCATTCACAGTTTGTTCGGCGCCGTCCCAACTCACTTCTACATTTAACATCTCTGCCACAGCCCGAAAAGGAACAAGAGTACGATCATTTTCGATTACCGGCTTCACGTCAAAGTCAACGGACAATCCGTCAATGAACACCTGGATATCCCCCGGTTGAGTTTGGGCTTGAACCGGTTTTACGGCACCCGTGGAAAGTATTACTGTCAAGGTAACCATTAAAATAAACAGTTTTTTCACTGGCAACTCCTCTGAAATAATAGAAATTGAATTATATTAATTAGTTCAAAGTTGTTCACAGACAAAACACCCTAAAAGCCTGACGGATAACCTTATCATTCTTCAAGGGGTAATGATAATCCTTTCATTAATTAATATTACAATAATACCGTCCCGGTTTTTCCCTTGACACGTGATTGAACCTGCCGGGCCTTTGCAATCAAAAAAAGTCCTCAAGCAATCAAACACCTATAAAATACCCCTGCCGGATTAAGTTCCGCACAGGGGGTTTTGTAGGTCCGGTTTTTGTTTAATAAAACAGCAAACCCACCTTGTTTATGGATCATTGAAAACTACAGGTTGCTTAAACACAATAGATCCGGGCTATTCCACTGCTGTTTCGTCTTCTGTACCCTCTGTGCTGCCCTCGTCTTCAGTGGTACCTTCGTCTTCAGTGGTGCCTTCGTCTTCAGTGGTTCCTTCATCTTCAGTGGTTCCTTCATCTTCAGTGTTACCTTCGTCTTCAGTGGTGCCTTCGTCTTCAATTGTACCTTCGTCTTCAGTGGTACCTTCATCTGCCGGTGTGCCTTCCTCAGCAGGTATGCCTTCCTCAGCAGGTGTACCTTCCTCAGCCGGAACTGGCTTGTCATTAATATCCGCACGTAACAGGGCAGCATCCCAAAGGACTTCCTTATCCAGGCTTACTGCTATAAAGTTCAAAGGCACGAACGTCCTGTCATTTACGATTGTGGGTGGAACTTCCAGAGTAACGCTCTCTCCATTAACAGTAGCTACATTATTATCAATTTGGAGCCATATATTTCCTGATGTTACTGAACGATCTTCAGCATTCCACTGTACCTCTTGATTCAGCGCTTCAAAAACCGCTCTTAAGGGTACCATCAGCGTTTCGTTTTCAACATAAGCGGGATTTTCTGTAGCCAGTTCGTTTCCATTAATAAAAATTGCCGGATTTGCCGCCATGGCAATGCCGGCGCTCAATAGAAACAGGCTTAAGGTTAAGACAACAATTAGTTTTGTTTTCATGTTAATTAAACCTCCCATTAATTCTTGTTAATGTTTTTCTATTTAAGTACTAGCGACTTCATTTTACCTGAATAGCCACCCCCCCTTTAGAGCATTTTTTTTAGCTAACCTAAACTTAATCCATATATTACCCCATAAACTGTTCAGTAATTTAGCACAGATATTACTTCATAAATTGCTTAGTGTTTTAGTATTAGATGTTAACTGGAAAAATCCTTCTTCTGCTGAAAATTACATATAATAACATAAATTTACAGGCTATTAAGATTCACAGTATTCTTGAGCAATTGCGTAAATAAATGGATTTGCTTTAAACATAGGCATTATACCCTTTCTATGGATTTTTTTATAATGGGTGAATGGTTATCGTTTTTCTTAATTAGTCAGAAGGTTATTGACAATATCCTTAATCGTAGAGTAATTTGATTAGAGGATAAGCGGGTATGTTTAATTTTTACAAAAGGATTTAGAACGATGGATAAAATTCTTGAACTTCTGGAGACCCAGGGACCTTTAACTGGAAAAGTGCTTATTGAAAAAACAAAAATGGACGGATTTAGTTTATGGAAAATCTGTAATACTAACAGGAGGATCATCAAAAAAGTAATTGGTACAAGGTATCTCAGACTTGATAAGCAAGTAGATGGATATGCAAGGCTCTCACCCTCCATAATAAGGGAGTTTTATGGTTATACCATCATCGGCACAGAAAAAAATCTGAAGGAAATAGCCAAAGAGGCGGAATTACTCCATCAAGGGATTAAAGAGATAAGCAGAAAAAAATTTAAATTGGCCCAGGAGGTGGTAAAAAAAATATGTGAGTCTCAAGAGGACTCACATATTATTAAAAAATGTGCGTGCTTTATAATTGCAGGCGATGTAGCCTATGAAATGTCACACCTTGAACCCAGGCCCGAATTATCCACAGGCGAATTGGTTAAAGGATCCGACCTTGATATTGTCGTAGTTACTCAAGGTCTACCCGACAGCATTAGCAAATGCCTTGATTTATCTATATACAATCAAAAAAACTATCTTTTAAAAAACCCCAGTTACAAAGAAGAAATTGATTATATTATCAAAGACATCTCTAAAGTAGAGAGACAATTAGATTTCGATAATTTTGAATCTATGGTTGCTTCAAAAATCCTTTACGAAGGTAAATTCCTTTATGGTGATATAGGCATTTTTAATAAAATAAAGGAAATGCTCATTAATAAAGGCATTCCACGAAAATTAATGGCATTAGAAGAAAAAGCCCTAATGAACAGGAATAATGCCGTATCATATCTCCTAAAATTTAAAGGAACACTGTCCGATCAAGAGAGCATGAAGCTATTCTATACTAAAGAAGAAAAAGAAGAATTTTTTTAGTTATGACAAACCATATTCGCACTTTAGCCTTTCTATATGGATATAATGTTCCAGGTTCTTAAGTTTTGAGGCAGCATCCTTATCTAGCACAACAGTAATTCCTCCGCTGTGCAACTGTATCGCCGAAGCTGTAATCTGGGAAGTTACGGGACCTTCAATGCTCTTTGCAACCACATCAGCTTTTTTTAGTCCATTTGCTATCATAATGATATTCCTTGCTTCAAGAATCGTCCCAACCCCCATTGTTATGGCAAAATGGGGCATTTTATCCCTTTCTACACCGGCTTTTTTATAAAAGCTCTCATAATTGTCATCAAGTGTTTGTTTTGTTAATGCCTGTATTCTCGTTCTTGATGCCAGAGATGAACCCGGTTCATTAAATGCCCAATGACCGTCACCACCTATGCCCAGAAGCTGTAAATCAATCCCACCCGCCTTTTTTATCTCTTCTTCATACCACTGGCAATACTTTTCAGGTTCCCTGGTGCGTCCATCGGGAACATGTATGTTTTCCTTCTTGATATTGATATGTTTAAAAAGTTCCTCGTGCATAAACCTTGCATAACTCTGATCTAAATCATAAGGTTTATCCAAATCAATACCCAATCCGAGATACTCGTCAAGATTAAAGGTTACAACCTGTGAAAAGTCAAGCCCTTCTTCCTTATGCATTCTGATAAGCTCTTTATAGGTTCCAATGGGTGTACTTCCTGTCGCCAGCCCAAGTACACAATTTGGCTTTCTCTTCATAAAACCGGCAATAACCCCGGCTGCATACCGGCTCATTTCAGCATAATTATCTCTTACAATAATATCCATCTATATTTCTCCCTTTTATATGTACAGGATTTAAAAAAACTCTCTGGTAACGTTATTTTGTTACCTGGTTATTCTTTCTGGGATTGAGCCAACCCCGGTGTATTTGTCACCTCACTTTAAACAACTGGTTATTCAGAGTTCGTTTTTATATTTTACCAAATTAGATTACCAAAGTGAATAGCAAAGTGAATAGGGGTCAGGCTTGCATTATTCCATTATTCACCAATATCCGTCAAACATCCAGATGATTTTTTGTACATAACAGCCCCGTTGATCCACCCACTTTATATCCCGACTTAATTTACGGTATCTGGCATGTGGCACGCATCCAAACACCCGGTATGGCAACGGCCGGAGATATATTTGTGGTGCTCTATGTGGTGCTGTTGTTTATTCTATGCCTGGGGCAAACAAACCGTTTCACTTGTTCTGCCAATCATTTCATTTTTTTTACTTAAGCTCTTAAACTTTGCTTCCCCCGGCATATTCAGCAGTTCCTTGACTTTATACCCCTTTGATATTCTTTCTTTTACCCCATGGCTTGAGAACGGAGATAATGACCAGGAAAAATAGAATAGCAAGAGATATTAACGTGCCAATAATCAACATCTGGCGATTATAAAGATAAACAGTATTATTCAAAAAATTTACCTGAGCATCGGAGCTCAAATCAACAGTCCGGTCAAACCAGATGCGCATTAACGTACCTCCATAAAGAATTGCACCAATATTTCCCAACACTTTGACTACAATCCAATGAAATTTGGTGAGCCCCCAATTAGTTCTTAGAGCAAGCCATACCCCTGTAATCAGACTTCCGAAGGCGCCGGGAATAATCAAAAACCAGTCGCAGTACTTGCTAAAGATGTGAGCAGCATGGATCTGGTTCAGGTCAGTTACTTTCGTTATGGTCATGTTGGTAAGCAGAAGTGTACCCAACAGGCCGCTGAAGTAAACTATCACAAACATCAGGTGAGCTATAATCCACCAGTTTTTTTGTTTAATAGTCAGCCTATTGGTTATGAACTTTGCTGTAAGCGCCATAATCCCAATCATCAAACTTATTACGATCAACAAAACAATAGTCGTTAAAATGTCCGGCGTACTCAACTGTTATCAAACACCTTTCCATAATAATATCTTTCACCTGTAAAAACTATATTACAGGTGAAAGATATTTGTCAAGAGAATAAAGTAAAGTAAAGTGGGGTCAGGCTTGAAATATTCACTTTGTAATTAGTGAATATTTCAAGCCTGACCCCACTCTTTGCCTCGGTGGAAAGTAGATTTTGTGACTGTAATCGGTTAGAATATAGCAAGCATCCAAAATATTTAAGCACTTTAATTTTATAAATAAAAGGAGAAAGGATTAATGGAACAAAAGGCGATAACACAGGAAGTACGACTTTGGACCCGTGATTTTGTTGTTATTACCTTAATTAGTTTGTTTACTTTTATAGGGTTCCAAATGTTGCTGCCTACTCTTCCTGTTTACGCCAGGCATCTAGGTGGTAGTGACACTGCCGCAGGTTTGGTGGTTGGAATTTTTACTTTTTCCGCAGTAATCATTCGTCCATTTACCGGACATTTTCTGGATGTTTACGGTCGTAAAGGCATACTTTTAGTGGGATTGCTTATTTTTACCGCCAGTGTTCTTGCCTACATATGGTCGCCTTCCTTGTTAATCCTGCTCGTTTTCCGTTTTATTCATGGCTTCGGTTGGGGACTCACCAGCACCGCATCCAGCACGGTGGCAACCGACGTTATTCCCAAGTCTAGACTGGGAGAAGGCATGGGCTATTACGGCTTATCCGGTACTATATCCATGGCTCTGGCGCCGGCCTTAGGTCTTTATATTATCAAATACTTCAATTTTAATGTGATGTTTTTGCTGTCGGCCGGCATGCTTACATTAGCAATTATACTGGCTTTGACCATAAATTATCATAAACCGGCCACGACCAGACCTAAGTTTAACCTAACGGAAAAGGCAGCTTTGCCACCAACCATAGTTGTGTTTTTTATCACAATGACGTATGGCGCTGTCGTTGCATTTATAGCCTTGTATGCCGCTCAGCAGGGTATTGGTAATATTGGCTCCTTTTTTACCATTTACGCTCTGACGCTTGCCTTCGCCCGGCCTATTTGCGGCCGTCTTGCCGACAGGATTGGGTTTGATTTTGTAATAATTCCCGGTATTATCCTTGTTGCAGCGGCCATGTTTTTGCTTTATTTTGCTGGGAGCATACAATGGTTTTGGCTGGTAGCCATTCTTTACGGGGCGGGCTTTGGAGCTGCACAGCCGGCCTTACAAGCTTTAGCCGTTATATCTGTGCCTCCCCAGCGGCGCGGGTTAGCCAATGGTACATTTTTTACAGGTTTTGACATGGGTATCGGGCTTAGCTCAATCATGTGGGGAGCTGTAGCCGGGGTAACTGGCTACAGTGTGATGTACCTCCTGGCTACGATACCGGCTATGGCCGCTCTGATCAGCTATTTATTACAGGGCCGTAAGGCAAACGCTAATAATAGTACACTCGCTTAAAATATTTTGTTTTGTCTTGCTGCACAAATGGTCAACTCATTTTGTGGTAGTACTTACCATTGTCGAGTAGAAGTGTGCATTAACTTTTCATTTCGATAAGCGGTAGATAGTGCTTAAATGAGTGAAGCATCATTAAGCTGCCCGGGAGTATTGTCTTCTTAAAGCCACATTTTTCCCATGAACGAAATAATACAGAATAATTGACAGAAGCACAACGGCCGCCAGAGTCAGATACATTCCCCGAAAACCAACAAAGGGGACGAGCATACCCGTCAGAAACGGACCTATTCCCGTCCCGCCATCCATGCAAATAAAGAAGGTGGATGTTGCCAGGCCAACCCGGTGCTTTGGTGACTCTTTTACGACAATCGCTTGAGCACAGGACATCATGGTCCCAAAACCAAGGGCCAGTAATGCCCCGGCCAGGAGAAGAATAGAACCAATCCGGGCTTGACTGAGCAATAATAAGCTCAAAGAAAAGGTTAATATTGACGGGTAAATGACAATATTAGCTCCCCTGAGATCAAGCAGCCTGCCGGTTAAGGGCCTTGATACAAAGAGTACCAGGGCGTAGACCACAAAAAAGAAACTGGCTGCATCCCTCAGTTCCAGTTCGATTACATATGTATTAAAAAAGGTTACAACCCCGGAATAAGCAATCCCCAGCAGGATCATGATCATTGAAATGGGCAGGGCCCGTTTTTCAAAAAAATCATATATTTTAAACCCTCTTTTCATTTCTTGCATCTGTTCCTCCGTCATGTTAGCTTCAGGTATTTTAGCAAAGAGGATTACGATAATATTGAGGGCAGAAAAAAAAGCACAGACAACAAAAAGCATCTCGAAACTTGAGTGCCGCGTGAGGAAAATCCCGAGATAAGGTCCCAGTGCCGTTGCGGCAGTTACACTTAATGAAAAATAGCCGGTACCTTCCCCTTTCCGCTGATCTGGTATTAAATCCATTACGGCAGTCGATAAGGCAGTGCCGGCAATACCGAAAGCTGTTCCGTGCAAAAAACGGACTACCAGCAACAAACCCAGGTTATGGACTGGAATGTAAAAAAGCGTGGCAATAAAAAACATAATAAAACTGCTGTAAAGCAGCCTTTTACGTCCAATTACTTCAATATATTTCCCTGTCAGAAGGCGGGAAAACAGGGCACCGATTACAAAGATGCTGGAAGCGAAACCTGCCTTGCTTTGAGTAGTGTTAAACTCTTCAACGGCATAAAGGGCTAATGTAGTCATTAATAAGTAAAAAGTAAGGGCCACAAAAAAATTAGCCATACATATAATTAAAAAGTCCTTTGTCCATAGAGGGGTCAGCCTTGTATTATTCACTTATTTCCTTTAAATCTCCTTCGGGGGCAAAGGGGTCAGGTTTGCACCATTAACTTACCCTTCAAATTTCCAGGTAATTTCTTGTACATAACCCGCCCCTCTGCTCTGCCAAGATGTTTCTTGTATTCTAACACGCTCTGGCTCTATTTTATTTTTGAAATATCATTAATAAATACTTTCCCGGTTATTAGCTCTAACCATTACATGGTATAGGGCTCCTGGATAATCTATCCGTTTTTTTCCTGGCCATAGATTACCGCCGGGGTAATCATACCAATAATTAGTGAATTTTTCAAGGCTGACCCCAGACTCCAAGCTCGCACGCCAAACCCGTTCATATTTCCACCACACCGTCGTACACCTTTTTACATTCACCGGTCATGAACACAGCATCCCCGGTATAACGAACGGTAAGATCACCACCGGGCAGCTTAACCCTGATGTCGCTATCCTTATCCGCATGTCCGCAGAGCACCGCCGCCACAGCAGAGGCGCACGCACCTGTACCGCAGGCCAGCGTTTCGCCGCTGCCGCGCTCCCAAACCCGCATTTTTAGATAATTTCTGTCCATAATTTCCACAAATTCGGTATTCACCCTGTCGGGGAACAGCGCATTATTTTCAAACAACGGGCCGGTTTCCGTCAGGTTTAGCCTGTCAACATCCTCACAAAAAACGACACAGTGGGGATTGCCCACGGATACGCAGGTAATGGCATATTCTTTGCCGCCCACCGTTACCGGCCTGGCCACAACACTGTCACCGGGAAGCTCAACCGGGATCAACTCCGGGCGAAGCTCCGCCCGGCCCATGTCCACCCGAACCGATGATACCAGTCCATTTTTGGTATAAAGCTTCAATTTCTTGATGCCGGAGAGTGTTTCAACCGACATATCCAGTTTGCGCACAATATTGTTATCGTACAAATACTTTGCAACGCAGCGGATGGCATTGCCGCACATTTTTCCCTCGCTGCCGTCAAGGTTGAACATCCGCATCCTGGCGTCGGCCACACCGGATGGCATGATCAGCACGATGCCGTCGCCGCCTACGCCGAAGTGCCGGTCGGAAAGGAACACGGACAGCGATTCCGGAGAGTTGATTTCAAGATCAAAACAGTTGATGTAGATGTAATCGTTGCCGCACCCCTGCATTTTGGTAAAGTTCAGTTTAAAGCGCTCAGTCCTTAAATTGTTGATATCTATAAGCTCGGTGTTGATCTCGCTGTACCCGGAAAGCAAGCAGTCGGCCAGCGCATTTGCCGTATCCACCGAGGTCAGGCAGGGTATCCCCAGCGAGCACGCCTTCCTGCGTATTTTCACGCCGTCGGAGGCAGGATTCCTGCCCCTGGCCGAAGTGGAAATGATATAGCTGATTTTTCCGCTCTCCAGCAGGGATGCTGTGTTGTCCGGTACACATTCGTGGATTTTCCCCACCGCTTGCACCGCAAAGCCTTTGCTTCTGAGAAGCCTTGCCGTACCGCTGGTGGCGTAAAGCGTAAACCCGCACTTAGAAAACTTTTCGGCAACAGGGATAATTTCCGGCTTATCGCTGTCCCGCACGGTGATCAGAACGCCGCCGTGTTTTCGGAGTTTGTAGCCCGCCGCCACAAGTCCTTTAAACAGCGCTTCCTCAAGACTTTTCCCAATCCCCAGCACCTCGCCGGTGGATTTCATCTCAGGGCCGAGGTGGGTGTCCACACCGGTGAGCTTTTCAAAAGAAAAGACAGGGACCTTGACCGCCGCATAGGGCGGGATTTTCGCAATGCCGGAGCTGTAGCCAAGAGCTGAAAGCCGCTCACCCACGCTGACGCGGGTGGCCAGCTCGCACATGGGCACCCCTGTGACCTTGCTGATATAGGGCACTGTCCGCGACGCCCGGGGATTGACCTCGATGACATAAACCTCGTTTTGATAAAGGACATACTGGATATTGACAAGCCCCCTGACGCAGAGAGCCAGGCACAGTTTTTTGGTAACCTCGAAAATCCGCTCCGCCAGTTCATCTTCGATATTTAAGGCCGGATAGACGGCAATGCTGTCCCCCGAATGAATGCCCGTGCGTTCAATATGCTCCATAATGCCGGGTATCAACACATCCACACCGTCACAGATAGCATCCACTTCGATCTCCCGCCCCGGCAGATACTTGTCAACCAGCACCGGGTTATCCTGCTTCTGCCGCAGGATGATCTCCATGTATTCCCGGATGTCCGCAGGCTCAAAGGCGATAATCATGTTCTGTCCACCCAGCACATAGGACGGGCGCAGGAGTACGGGGAAACCAAGCTGATCAGCCGCCGCCAGCGCCCCGGCTGCGCTCATCACGCAAAGGCCGGGCGGCCGCGGTAGATCGAGTTCGGCAAGCAAGGCATCGAACCTTTCCCTGTCCTCGCAGATGTCGATGCTGTCAGCCGGCGTGCCAATAATTGTTACGCCGCGCTCATGCAACTTTTTGGTCAGCTTGATGGCGGTACCGCCGCCAAAGGCTACTACAACGCCCACAGGCTTTTCAATCTCAATGACGCTCATCACATCATCGATGCAGAGCGGTTCAAAGTACAGCCGGTCGCCGGTGTCAAAGTCCGTGGACACCGTTTCGGGATTGTTGTTGATGACAACCACCTCATAGCCCAGCTTTTTAAGCGTCCAGACACAGTGGACACAGGCATAATCAAACTCAATACCCTGTCCGATGCGGATTGGCCCGCTGCCCAGCACAACGATCCGCGGCTTTCCGGATTTCTCGATAAACGGCAGGGCTTCATTTTCAGTGCCGTTATGAATGGAATAGAAGTAGGGTGTTTTTGCGGCAAATTCGCCGCCGCAGGTGTCCACCATTTTATAGACCAGCGGCTTTTGATCATTTTTTTGCCCATTGGACTCAATGTTTTTCAACCCGTGCAAAAACCAGCGGTCGACCCCGGTGATCCGGTGCACTTCATCGATGCTCACACCGCGCCGCAGGGCTTCATACAGCACAAACAGCCGCTCGTCGGTAACCGTGTGGAGCAAGGCCCGGATCTCTTCATCGGTCCTGGCTTGCAGCCGGGGCAGGGCAAGGCTGTCCAGTCCTATTTCAGCGCCGCGCACAGCCTTCAAAAGCGCTTCCTCAAATGTGTCCGCGATGGCCATGACCTCGCCTGTAGACTTCATCTGGGAGCCCAAATCCCTTTTGGCGTAGACAAACTTGTCAAAGGGCCATTTGGGGAGTTTAACCGCCACATAATCAAGCGCCGGTTCAAAGGCCGCAAAGGTGTTGCCGGTGACGTCGTTAACAATTTCCTCCAGTGTGTAGCCAATGGCAATTTTAGTTGCCACCTTGGCAATGGGATACCCGGTCGCCTTGCTGGCCAGAGCAGAAGAACGCGACACCCGGGGATTGACCTCAATAACGGCATACTCAAAACTGTGAGGATGAAGGGCAAACTGGCAGTTGCAGCCGCCCTCGACCCCCAGCGCCTGAATTATGTCCAGTGCCGCCTTGCGCAGCATTTGATACTCTTTATCAGACAGGGTGACGGCCGGGGCAATGACAATGCTGTCGCCGGTATGCACGCCCACCGGGTCAAAGTTCTCCATGGAGCAAACGGTAATTGCGTTGCCTGCCCTGTCCCGCATGACCTCAAACTCAATTTCCTTCCAACCGGCTACGGATTTCTCCACAAGGATCTGGTGAATGGGGGACAGGGCCAGACCACCCCGGGCGATCTCCAAAAGCTCCTCCCGGCTTTGGGCAATACCGCCCCCGCTGCCGCCCAGCGTAAAGGCCGGCCGGACAATGACCGGGTAACCGGTTTCGCCCGCAAACTCAAGTGCGGCATCAACACTGGTGGCAATGACCGAGGGAACCACCGGCTGCCCGATTTGCTGCATGGTCTCCTTGAATAACTGCCTGTCCTCGGCCCTGTCGATGGTTTTGGGGGAACTGCCCAGGAGACGCACATTCAGCCTGTCCAGGAAGCCTTCCCGGGCAAGCTGCATGCAGAGGGTCAGCCCCGTCTGACCGCCCAGTCCGGACAAAATGCTGTCGGGGCGCTCCTTTTCAATAATCCGCTTGACGGTTGTAAGGGTTAGAGGCTCGATATAGATTTTGTCCGCGATATTCCTGTCTGTCATGATGGTGGCGGGATTGGAGTTTACCAGCACGATTTCGATGCCGTCATCCCGCAGTACCCGGCAGGCCTGTGTGCCTGCGTAATCAAACTCAGCCGCCTGGCCGATCACGATCGGCCCCGAGCCAATGACCAAAACCTTTTTGATGCTTTTATCCAGCGGCATGCTATCTTTCCCCCAGACGCTCTATGAATAAGTCAAACAGAAAATCGGTATCCATCGGCCCCCCGCAGGCCTCGGGATGGAACTGCACAGAGAAGGCCGGGGTTTGTTTATACCACAGCCCCTCGCAGGTCAGGTCGTTGACATTGACAAACCACTCGGCGGCAAGGCGCGTGTCGATGCTCTCCCGGGTTACAGCATAGCCGTGGTTTTGACTGCTGATATAAACCCGCCCGCTCATTAAGTCTTTCACCGGCTGGTTGGCTCCGCGATGCCCGTATTTAAGCTTATGTGTTTTAAACCCGCTGGCCAGCGCCAGAAGCTGATGACCGAGACAGATTCCGAAAATAGGGATGCCTGTCTGCATGAGGGTTTTCAGGTTTTTAATAATCTTAATATTGTCGGCTGGATCTCCGGGGCCGTTGGAAAGGATAATACCGTCCACTTCCAGCCCCATCACAGCATCAGGGGATGTATCCCAGGGGAGTACATATACATCACAGCCGCGCTTTAAAAGCTCACGCTTGATATTTTCCTTCAGCCCAAAATCAAATAGGGCAACCGTGTATTTTGTCCCGTCCCCTTTGTAAAGGACCGGTTTGGCACAGGAAACATTTGGCACGGCGTCTTTTATCCTGTAAGAGCGGATTTCTTCAAGGGAAACCCCGGCCGGCGAGGTTTTTGTGATCCTGCCGTTCATCACACCGTGCTCCCTGATGATTTTTGTAAGCGCCCTCGTATCAATACCGTAAAGTCCCACAACGCCCTTTTCCCTTAAAAAACTGTCAAGGGTACCCTCGCTGCGGAAGTTGGAGGGAAATCGGCAGGGTGTTTTTACGATATAGGCCAGTGGACCCACAGAGCTGCTTTCAAAATCGGAGGGAATGATGCCGTAGTTACCGATGAGGGGAAAGGTTTGGAGGACAATTTGCCCATGGTAGCTCTGATCGGTGAGGGTTTCCAAATACCCGGTCATGCCGGTTGTAAAGACAATTTCACCCGTTACATCACCCTCGCTGCCAAAGCTTTGCCCTTCGAAAACCATGCCGTTTTCCAGAATCAAATGCAATCCGCCCATCTACTATTCCTCCTCCAGGTCTTGCTTTTTACCCGTTTGCGCAAATTTATGACCTGTAAAGCAGGCTGTGCAAAAGGATAACCTGCACTTAGCGCAAGCCTTTTTAAGTCCTTCCATGCTGATATATCCCAGACTGTCGGCTCCGATTTGAGCACAGATTTCCTCCAGGCTCATTTTGTTGGCTATCAGGTTTTCCGGGCTGTCA
This sequence comes from Bacillota bacterium, assembly GCA_029555205.1. Lineage (GTDB taxonomy): Bacteria > Bacillota > Desulfotomaculia > Desulfotomaculales > Pelotomaculaceae > DTU098. The sequence goes on along the minus strand of JAKPTB010000053.1, from coordinate 6,571 downwards.
ATATCCGTCCCATAGTGGCATGTATAGCGAAAGGGCGGCGAGGATATTCTCATGTGAACTTCTTTGGCACCGGCATTTTTCAGGCTCCTGACGATCCTCTCGCTGGTCGTGCCCCGCACAATGGAATCATCCACCAGCACAACCCGCTTGCCGCTAATATTGGCCGATAACGGGTTGAGCTTGAGCCGCACGGCGCTGTCGCGCAGATCCTGCGTAGGGTAGATAAAGCTTCTGCCGATGTAACGGTTCTTCACAAAACCGGGCGAAAGCGGTATCCCGCTTTTAGCGCTGTATCCCACGGCTGCCTCAAGACCGGAATCGGGAACACCGCAGACCACATCCGCATCCACAGGGTATTCCTCTGCCAAAGCAGCACCCATGTTAAACCGGGCTTCATATACACTGAGTCCGTCTATAACCGAATCGGGTCTGGCAAAATACACATATTCGAAAATGCAAAGACCTGCGTCTTCCTGCCTGCCCGTAAGCACGGTCTCCTCATACGTTATGTCGCCGTTTTCAATGACAACCACCTCGCCGGGTTGTACATCCCGGATAAAGTCAAATCCGCAGGCTTCCAGGGCGCAGCTTTCCGAAGCCACCGCAGTTCCCATGGTGCTTTTGCCTATACAGAGAGGCCGGTATCCGTTCGGATCACGCAGGGCCAGCAGCTTGTTTTCGCTGCTGGCAATCACAAGGGAAAAGGCCCCTAGCAGATACCCTCCCGCCTTGATGATGCCCCGCAGTGTGTCCTGCTCCCGGGTGATATGATAGGCGATGAGGGAGGAAACAACTTCGCTGTCGCTGGTTGAGTTAAAGTTAAGACCAAGTCCCTTTAGTTCCCTTCTTATCTCCCGGGCGTTTGTAACATTACCATTGTGCGCCGTGGCAATGCGACCAGTAAGATATTCCGTGATCACGGGGCCGGCATTTTCAATGGTGTTCCCGCCCGTAGTTGAATAGCGGGTGTGACCCACGGCAATTTTACCACTGGTTAACTTCTTGAGTACCCTGCCGGAAAACACCTCATTGACAAGGCCTACATTTTTGTAATAAAGGATTTTGCCGCCCAGGGTTACAGCGATGCCCGCGCTCTCCTGGCCGCGATGCTGGAGCGAGAGCAAACCGTTATAGGTAATGCCGGCCGCTTCGTCCCTCAAAGTGCTGACACCAAACACGGCGCACTCCTCGTGAGGTTTTCCGCTAATTCTCATATACATTTTCAGTATCCCTTCCGCCACCGCTCTCTTTGCGGTACACATACCCATACCTTGTTATCTCAATATGCCGGCCGGTAATTTTATTTGTCCCTTCTTTATAATGGAAATGCTAATCATAATAGTAAAACTGTTAATCATTTAAAAAGGCGCACATCACATAATGTGACCAGTTAACCAACCGGCTACGAAACCGGTTTATTAACTGAGATTCACATTATTTGATGAACGCCTTTGTTCACGCCCATTGTACAGTAAAACACAGGTCATCGTCAATGGTTATTCAGAGATTTTCCAGGGTGGGAACCACCAGCGGCAGGGACTTTAACTAAAGCAAGGTAAACCTGTGCGCTGGCTGGAAGAACTAAGTCCGGCTCGTTTTGTCAAAATGTTTCTGGTATTCTCCAGGGTATCATATCGATAAGTCTTCTAAGGGTATCCGCATTGTATGCAAAACTACGAACGTCTTCGCCAATAAGTTTTTCTGCCTCTCCCCTTGTCAAGGTAAAACTATATGATGCCCCGTCATAATCGCCGGTCTTATCCCTAATATTACAGCTAATGATATCCACATTGTCAATCAAACTAAAGAGCACGATAGAATTCCGGTAAAATGCATCACCACTTATAGCGTCCCGCCTTTTAATGTCTGAATCGACGTTCATATTAAAATTAATCTTTAGGCCATAAGGCAAAGCAGCTGTTTGAAGCTCCACAGTATCGCGTACAATACCCCCGGGCAGGGGTAGGGCATCAATAAGCCCAATGACTTTAGAGTTATTTCCCACATAGGGGGTTTTGTTGTCTATTAATGTCTGGATTGAGTAACCAAGATACAAATCATGATCAGTCTGCTCATGTTTAGGATTCGCCGAAAAAGCAATCACCGCCAGGCAAACCACCGCAACTGCAATCATAATGATCCAAAATGCTGGTTTCTTAAAATTTAGCACATTCCTTATTCTAGTCTTTACATGGCTCTCGCCGAAGGCCAGGGGATTCCCCGCTAAAAGTCCTTTCCTTCTCACCGCCAGTGACAGCAGCGACCCTGAGTAGCCGCCCTTTGCGCTGTCACCCAGCTTATGCAGCACGCTTTCATCGCAGGACATCTCCATATCCCGGCTCATAAGCGCAAAACACAGCCACATAAGCGGATTGAACCAGTGAAAAATGAGCGCAAAAAAAGCAAGCGGCTTGATCAGATAATCCTTCCTGCGGATATGTGTACGCTCGTGTTCCAGTATGTAGGACAGGTTGGCATCTCCAATATTTGCAGGCACATAGATCTTCGGGCGGATAAAGCCGCATACGAAGGCTGTGCCGATGGCATCGGTCTCATAGACATTGGCCTCCAGGCGAGTCGCAGTCTGAAGCATACTTTTAATTTTTACATAAGCTGCAATAGTGTAAATCAGCAGCACAATAACGCCAAAAATCCAAATAAGGCTCAAAACGTTCATCCATATCTCCATGGGGCTCACGCTTGCCACCGGAAGGACCGGAGGCAGGGAAGCATTTACAGCATTATCAATGCTATCAATACCTGACTGTATTGCAGGCGCTTGCAGCAACCCCGTATTCTGCGGCACAAACCCACCAATCCCGCTCCCTTGCTTCGTATTCAGATTTATGAGATTGAAAAAGCTAATAGCTGAATTAAAAGAAAATGGGCAGACAAGACGAAAAAGCACAGGAAGCCAAAGAACGTAGGAAAAGACCTTTGGTACTCTTTTTAACAGCAGGCGGACAAGAATTACGCCAATAGCTACAGATGATGCAGTGATGGTCATCTTCACAATAGTGATAAATAAATCTTGCAGCAAGCTCATTTCGAAGCCTCCTCGATAATCCGCTTCAACTCCCCGGCCTCCTGTTCGGATAGCTTGCGTCCGTTTAAGAAGGCAGTCAGAAATTTCGGCAGCGAACCGCCAAATGTTTTTTCCAACACGGCTCTGCTTTCATATCTCTGCACATCTTCACGCTTAAATAATGCAGTAACGGTCGCGTCCTTGTTTTGCAGGACACCGCGTTTGCAAAGCTTTTTTAATACAGTGTAGGTAGTAGACTTTTTCCAGCCCAGTTTATCCGCGCATAGCTTTACAAGCTCAGTAGAATTGACCGGTTCATTGTCCCAGATTATACTGACAAATTTATACTCCGCATCAAACAGCTTATATTTTTCCATACAGCTGCTGCCTCCTTAGGTTTATTCCAATAGACCCAGTTAAAGTCTAACGAACTGGCTCCGGCATGTCAATAGCATAATATACTGCACTTTTAAAAACATTTTGATTTTGTTAAAGCACAAAAGGAATTCAAAACCATTTGGGCTATCCTCTGTAATAATAACGTTCAACAAAGCCTGGAGTATTGGAGTGTATTGTTCGATGACCTGGCAATAGCTACTACAATAAAGGATGGACTTAACCACAGGAGCGAAGTGATAAACCTCACTGGTGGCAGCTACAGAATGACCCACAAGGAACCAAATTTGTCAACATCGGGACATTTAGTTTTATTTACTATATTTTGTTAAAGTTTCTTAACAGTTCACAAGTAACGTTAAACCGAACCTTATCCTTTAGGCAGTGATAGGGAAATATTAAGGTAGAACTTAGAAAAATAAGGAAAATAATGATTCGATATTTTTTGAATTAAAAAAGTCGAGTTTAGCTAGAGTAGCTTTGGTATTATGTAGATATGAAAAAGAGGAAGGAGGGAGATAATGTTAAAGGAATTAAATAATGTGATTGACTATATTGAAGAGCATTTAACCGGCGATCTATCTCTTGAAATAATTTCTAAATATGCCGGAGTTTCTGACTATCACTTTAGAAAGATATTTTTTTATCTTTCAGGGTTAACGCTTAGTGAATATATCAAAAACAGAAAATTGTCGGAAGCAAATAAGGATTTGTTAAATGGAGAAAAAGTAACGGATGTTGCTTTGAAATATGGTTATCAGTCATTGGACGGCTTTACCCGGGCATTTAAAAAATGGAGTGGGTTTTTACCCTCAGATGTGATAAAAAAAGGCATGAGTAAATCGTTTCCCAAACTTTCCTTCGTAATAACCGTCAAGGGAGGAATTTCTATGGAATTTAGAATTGAAGACAAACCGGCGTTTAATTTAGTCGGTGTAAGTAAACGTGTTCCTATGCAATTTGAAGGTGTTAATAACGAGATTGTAAAGCTTGCAGAAAGTATAACGGACGAACAAAAAGAAGAAATGCATTCTCTTCAAAACATAGAGCCTTATGAAATTGTCAATGCTTCCTATGATGCTGACTTTAACTTCTTAAAAGAAGAAGGATATCTAACACACCTGATAGGTGTTTTAACGACCGAAAATCAGGTAAGTGAACAACTGGAGAAAGTGCCGGTCGAAGCCCTCACCTGGGCAATATTTCCAACTGAAGGGCCATTTCCTTCTACGTTACAAAATACAATGGCAAAAGTATATTCAGAATGGCTACCTACTTCCGGTTATGAAGTAATCAATGCCCCTTCTTTTTCTTTTACTAAAATGAACAAACATAAAAAAGATTACGCCTATAGTGAAATTTGGATTCCTGTCCGGAAGAAATAAAAGCTAAAACACACCCCCGGCTTATCTGTCGGCCAGTTAAACGGTTAAATATATTGATGTATCTTTGCGCTTTTTGATGCTATGATTAAGGGTGTTGAATATAGAGGCGCGGAGATGTGGGACAATGATCCGTCAGAAAAATCAAGAATGCAACCCGGTGGCGGTAATAAAATACACGGGAGCTTTTATGGCCTGGGTGATCGGTGCCGGGTTCGCTACCGGGCAGGAAATACTGCAGTTTTTCTCGGGCTACGGGTATGCCAGTTATGGTGTGGTGCTATTGAACCTGGCCGGTTTCCTGATCCTGGGCCGGATTATTATCACGACCGGTTATGATCATCAAGGTGCGGCAAATTTCAGCCACTTTGTGTACTTCTGCGGAAACAAGCTGGGAACACTGTACACGTGGCTGATTATGGTAACGCTGGTGTTGCTTATTTCGGTACTTACTTCCGGCGCCGGTGCCACCCTTTCTGAATATTACGGCATCAACCCCTATATCGGGTCGGCCTTGCTGGCGGCACTGGTTTTGGGTGTGTACCTGATCGGGTTCGAGAAAATGGTTAAAATTGTGTCGGTGACCAGTCCGGTGATCATCATTTTTACGTTGCTCGTGGGGACAATAACGGTGGTAAGGGATATTGGTAATATTTCAGAAATCACAAGGTATGAGCCGGTTTTGCAGAACATCCAGGCTTCTCCGAACTGGATTTTAAGCGCTGCATCGTATTTATCATTGACTTTTTTTTGCGGCAGCACCTATTACACGGCGCTGGGCGCCAAAGCGGAGAACAGGCAATCTGCCAGACTGGGGGCACTATTTGGCGCTCTGGCTCTGATTGCAACAATTACGATCATGAATACGGCCATTTTGCTGGACGCCGGGAATACGGTCGCCCTGGCGGTTCCCACATTGTATCTGGCAAGGAAAATATCATCCGTGTTTGGGGCCGCATTTTCGCTGATCCTGATCCTGGGTATTTTTTCTTCCTGCTCGACCATGATGTGGACTGTCTGCAGCAGATTTTTTGCCGGCGATCCCAAAAAAAACAGGATATTTGCAGTCATAGTGTCCACCGGTACTTTTATGATCAGCCTATTTCCATTCACCAAACTAGTCGGCGTGTTTTATCCCCTGGTGGGGTATATAGGTTTATTATTTATTGGCTGTGTGCTCTACAAGGGGATTAAAGGGACAGAGGGACAAATCCCCTGTCCCTAAATCCTGTCCATCATATTTTTCAATATCCCTATGGTCCTGGATAGCTGTATAATTGTTACACCATTATACGCTAACCCGGATACCTTTCCGTCCATTCCCGAATACCTTGATACCCAGTCAGCATAGCATCTGCCAACATTTTCATAATTTAAATATCAGCCCAATTTGTCACCTTTTTTAACGCGTTGTTCTGGCTGAATCAATACTACCCCCTGAGTAGAATATGTTCCCAGCACTAATAACTCTGACATAAAATCCGCAATTTGTCTCGGTGGAAAGTTTATAACACCTAAAACTTGCTTACCGATAAATTCCTCCATTTTATAACATTCAGTAATCTGGGCACTTGATTTCTTTACACCTATTTCATCACCAAAATCAATCCAAAGTTTATAGGCAGGCTTTTTTGCCCTTTCAAAAAACTCCACTTGAGTTATTTCTCCAACTCCCTTAATATACTTTGATTATCTTTAAATATCTTCATAAATCTTAGAATTTCACTTTGTGCCCAGATAGCCCATCTCTTAATATTTACATCAATGT
>JAKPTB010000039.1 GCA_029555205.1 Bacillota bacterium | reverse complement strand
CAATGGCGTCAAGGCGGGTGTATTTTGCGGGGTCATTCAGCCACCCACCCCTGTTGTACTGGCCGATCAGGAGCGCAGCGGCTTCCCTTTCTTCTTCCATTAAGCCCGCCTCACCGGTATTGGTGGCCGTGCCGGCCATTGTCGCGGCCCTGGCCAGGGCGATTTTGGCCTTTTTGCTGATTGCCCCGCCGAAGGACATGCCCGCTATGATCAGGGGAATGGATATGTTGAGAGGCTTCCTCGCCCTGGGTCCGATTCTGACTGACGTGGTGATGCCGACATCCTCGGGAGTGGGGAAACGAAAAAGGTGAACGGGATTGAACAATAGCTTTTCCCAGGGAGACAGGCGCAGGTGGCTGCCCAGGGGCCGCGGGACGGGAGTTCCCTGGGCGGCCCTCATGGCAATTTCCGCCAGGTTGATGGGATTCACCTTTTTTGCCGCAGGAATCATCTCGAAAAGGTTCTCGGTGTACTGGTCCCTTACCATGGTCCGGACAGCGTCATCCGCCACCTCACCGGCAGCTCCCCTTAAGAGCCGGGATAATATACCCAAGGTCCACCCCTCCTATTTTTGTCCCATGGACTGCTGAATTTCCTCAATTTTCTGGGCCATAGCCAGACAAAGCTGTTTGATTTCCCCAAGCTGCCTGGAGCTGTTCTGCTCCGCCACTGCGATTCCAGTAAGCCTCTCATCATCGTATTTGGTCAGATCGTTGTAATGTTGCCGGTCCAGTTGAGAGAGGGTTCCCGCCATGGTCTGGATCCTGTTCAAATCTGAATGAAAAGCTGTCAGGGTTTCAGAAAGGTTTGGCAGGTGTTGCAAGGTTAAAACCTCCTGTCATTGTACATTTTATTGATATTATCCTTCCCTAATACGGCCCGGTCATACAGAATTCTTATATTTTTATCATTAACCTATCATTAACCGTTTAAGCTCCGGAAGCTTTCCCGTAAAGAAGCTGCCAGCACTATTTCTCGCATCTTTACTATTACAGGAGCACCCCGTGTAATCAGCACCCGGCCCTTTATTCACTTTTTAGCGGGCACAGTATCCAACTATTCTTGTTAATCAAATTCCAGATGAGCCCTACTGACTAAAAGATAGTGGGGATGTTAGAGGAAAACCCCCTTTTTTACCGAATCTCAAGGCAAAGGGGTGCTTGTTTTGACGCTTAAAGTAAGCTGCTCCAGGGCAATCCCCTGCAGTGAGCTTGAGATTCCCTGTAAAACCAGAATCCAGGCTACCGTCCTAAATACGGGCAGGACCACCGTAACCATAGCAGGGTTCGGCATCCGCTATCCCAGGAGTTCGGGTCTCAAACCCTCTATTCTCGTACCCCTGTCAGTTGCTCTGGCGCCTGGAGAAAAGGCAAGCGTTTATCTTGACTTTGAACATTTTAGAGGTGTGGAACGGCATGATATTATTTTTGTGCAGGAAGCCGGGGGGAAAAGGCACTACCCGGAGGCAGCCCCCGGGGGAAAAATAGGCCGCCTCTGGTGGTGGTACCGGGGTAAGATGAAGAATTGAAGATTTGCAAAATTTATCAGCTCGCCCGGGAGGATAAAAATTGAATTATCTCCGGTGGGCTGTCCACAATAAAATCAGGTCCGGCTTTAATCAGCATGTCCGGGGGATCATACCCCCAGGAAACAGCAATTACTTTAACATCGTTAATTTTACAAGCCATTATATCCCTGTACTCGTCACCAATATAGATAACTTCATCTTTTTCTAAATTATGTTTTTTAATAAACCTGTTAATAATTTTTTCTTTGCCGAATAAGTTCCTGCTGCAATAGATGCCGTCAAATACATCAATATTGTTTTCTTTAAGAAATGCTTTTACGTTTTCGTTTGAATTTGAGGAGATTATGCTCAACTCCAAACCCTGCTCCTTCAGCCAGTGAATAACTTCATAGACTCCCTCAAATATCCTGAGTTCGCCTATGATTTTACGATAGTTTCTGGTTATTTCAATTCCAAGCATAGGAATTTTGTAAAGCGGCACCTTAACGGCCCTGCACCGCTCAATAAAAGACAGGCTCCTCAAATAATCCAACTGGTTATAAACAATTTTATTAAACTTGTATTTATCAGCCAGTTCATTAAACAATTCAATGGACAAACTGATTGAATCAACAATTGTCCCGTCGAAATCAAATATTACATGTTTAATCATGAAAGGAAAACCTCCTTTTTCAGGAGATACCGGAAATAGGTTCGGAGATACGGAAATACAAAAGAAATTGAACTTGTCCAAAACGGCTGTCTATGCTCTATTATAAAGAAAGGCCCGGCTGTAAGGCAACATCAACATCGATTCCGGTAGGTTTAAAAAGGACTGCCCACGCCCGGCATAAGATTGAAGATTTTATCGTATCTCCCTCAGCAGGTATTCAGCAAAAGAAACAAGCTCCCTGGAAACAGGGTAGCGCAAATACTCTACATCGAGGTCATTAATCCTCACCCTGTCCAAACCATCACTGTCTTTAAATAATTTCAGCAGCCTCACAGCCCGTTCCCGGTCATCAATGAAGTACTCATCCAAAGTCTCCGCCAAATTATCATCAAGGCAGTGGTTCACCATGACATACCTCAAAACCTCATTATTCTCATTTACCTCATTATCAATAAGCCCCAGCCCTATTGCTTTTTGAAAGCTCTTTCTTCCATGTTCAGAACAAACCCCGTCATGGGTCCTGCCGATATCATGATATAGCGAGGCTTTAGCCAGGAGCCCCGTGTCAGCCTTATTCAGGCCGTTTAAATAACTCAGCGCCAGGCTCAGCAGCAAAACACGTTTAGCATGTAGAACACCATGAATACTATTGGGACTGAAGAAATACGAAGGGAATTTATCGTCAAAAGCACGGTCGTAATACGTAGCCAGGTAACCCTTGCTTTGCAGGGTATCTAATATATCCCTATAGTCTAACATGTTTTACTCCTTCGTTTTTAAATAATCACTACAGCAAAATAATAATTACGGCGCTCCATATTTTCATAGAGAAGTATCCAGAGGTATTTAAGGCAAAGCTATTTTTCACTGACAGCAAATTCTTTAACGTTTATGTATAGTTTATTAATCAGCTCATTAAATGAATTTGCTCCCAGGGTTGCTCCGGCTTCCAATACTATCTTCGCACAGGCGAAGGCATCTTCAGAGGCATCGTGATGTCTAAAGCTTATACCGAAACGCCTGGCCAAATTGTCCAGTTTATAGGAACCAAGGCCGGGCCACGTTTTCCTGGCAATAACCACTGAACATTGATAGGAAAGCCGGGGATGGGGAATTAAATATGCACTTAGTGTATGCCTTAAAACCCTGAGATCAAAACTAGCGTTATGGGCTATTACGGTATTCCCCACAAGATAATCCTTCAGCACCGAGGACCAGAGCTCACTAAAATCCGGTTCATCCCTGACATCCTCGGCCCTGATCCCATGAATCCGGGTAAACATGGGGTGAAAGTAAAGATCAGGCGGCCTCACCAGCCAGGATTTCCGTTCAACAACACTACTATCTTTCACCACAGCAAGGCCAACCGAGCAGACGCTGGACCAGCTATAATTTGCAGTCTCAAAATCCAAAGCAACGTAATTCATAGTAATTTTTCCCTGACCGGACTTTTTACTCCTACATATTCAATACGGGGAATTTGAATTCCTTCTAACACTAAGGGACAACGGCTTTTAGAAATTGCACATAAAACACAAAGAATTATTTAAAATAGCGAATAGTCAATTCCTACCTCTATAATGGGTCTCTGGAATTGGGCCATAATGACGCCTGTTCCGGGCCCTTCGCTGTATTTTGAGTTCTGAACAGCAATTCTTATATGGGTTAAGAGTATTTTCACCGGGATTGATGGGTAAATAGTGGTTAGATCAGGTTATTCTGATTATTGTTTGGAGAACACATATTTACTCCATTACATATTTAATTCCCTTTGACTCATTAATGGGATTTATAACTAAGTTTTGGATTGGGTAAGAAATTGATTTAATCAGAATCATGCGAGGAGTAACTGATGGAAAAAGTAAAACGTTACGACAGAGTTTTAGGTTTAGGCTTTGGCGTTTTGACATTGGCATTAATTATTTTTGTATTTACAAATGAAAGTTTTTTTAATTGGGCGTACGAACGACATCAAAACCTATTAAGCTGGTATATCAGACCGCTGTTTATTCTTCCCTTTTGCTATTTTGCCTATAAAAGAAGCTGGGCAGGTATTTGGGGAACAATTTTCTTCCTTTTAACAAGTATGTTTTGGTTCTCCAAACCTGACTCAGCAAGTGAACAAGTGAAGCAGTTCCTGGAAATGGAAAAGAAGTATTTAAGCGGTGATTGGGGACTTGTAAAAATCCTAATAGCATTACTGATACCTGTTTCATTTGTTGTTTTGGGGACCGCTTTCTGGAAGCGCAATTTGTGGTTTGGAATATCGGTTGTTGTTTTTGTCGCTGTGGCTAAAATGATTTGGAGTGTGGCGTTTGGCGGAGAAGCCGGCAAGTCTATCTTTATGCCTGCAATTATTGGCCTGATAATCTGCATAGGCTTAATATACCTTGGGTTTCGAAAACTTGAGAAAGAAAAAAAGGATTAACATCAACAATCCTATTGTAAATTTGTATTAATTGTGTCACAGTTTTATTATAATGCGCAGAGTATTTCCGGAACACAAAGGGGATGACAACACCTGGCATGGCTGCAGGTGTTTAATCCGCTGGGGAATCCTGGACTACCGGCACTCAGTGCAGGCACCGTCACCGCTCTCGCTGCCATGGCAGTCAACCGGATGGCCGGGAGGCAACTGCCCCTCCTCTCAGTATTCGTCCTTTTCTGGCGGTGTTATCTTTTGCCGGAGCGCTTTCATCGGCAGGCCTCCTCTCCGTATTAGTCCCCTTCTGGCGGAGTTACCCGGGAATTGATAGCCCAATACAATTTTCTACCGTTAAAAAGGTACTCCTTTTGTTTACAGCGGACCTGGCCACGAGCCTCATTTTCAGCAGTACTACCTGAACCTCTTTGAGAGGTATCCCTCACCCCGATTTAAAGGAGTTGAGCCAATGTCAATTACAGAGGTTATTCGCACTCTCAAAGGCATTCTGGGAAAAGAAAACGTTGTCACCGCTCAGGAAGACCTGCTCTGCTATTCCTTCGATGCTACGGCCGGCCTGCCGGAACACCTGCCGGACCTGCTGGTGACGCCGTCGAGCACAGAGCAGGTGGCCGAAATTGTGAAGGCGGCGCGACGGTACAAGCTGCCTGTTTATCCCCGGGGCTCCGGGACCAACCTGAGCGGGGGAACGGTTCCGCTAAAGGGAGGCATAGTGCTGTCGTTATTGAAGATGAATAAAATACTGGAAATAGACCCGGATAACCTGACGGCTACGGTGCAGCCCGGCGTGATCATCCAGATCCTGAACAACGCCGTTGCCCCGCACGGCCTGCTCTACCCCCCCGATCCGGGCTCCATGGCCACCGCCACCATGGGCGGCAGTGTGGCCGAGTGCTCCGGGGGGTTGAGGGGGCTCAAATACGGCGTAACCAGGGACTACGTGATGGGACTGGAAGTGGTCCTGGCCGGCGGTGAAATTGTCCGGTTCGGCGGCAAGACGGTCAAGAACGTTACCGCCTACGACATGGTCCGGCTGTTCACAGGCTCCGAAGGCACCCTGGGCATAATTACGGAAATCATCGTACGCCTGATTCCGGCGCCGGAAGCCCGGGAAACCATGCTGGCAACCTTTGGGGACCTGGCCTCAGCGGGGCGCTCCATCACCGGGATCATCCGGAGCAAGGTAATCCCGGCCACCATGGAAATCATGGACCGGGTAACCATGGAAACGGTGGAAAACTACGCCCGGATCGGGCTGCCCACGGAGGCCGAAGCAATTCTGCTGGTGGAGGTGGACGGGATTCCCGAGGTGGTCCGGCGCGAGGCTGCCGCCGTCCGGGAGGTTATAACCCAAAACGGAGGCACGGTTAAGTCTGCTGCCGGTGAACAGGAACGGGATCAACTCTGGGCGGCCCGGCGTGCTGCCCTGCCCGCCCTGGCCCGCAAGCGCCCCACCACCATCCTGGAAGATGCCACGGTGCCCCGCAGCAAAATTACAGAAATGCTTCTGGCAATCCAGGAAATCGGCCGGCGCTACAATTTGACCATCGGGACCTTCGGCCACGCCGGGGACGGCAACCTGCACCCCACCATCCTGACCGATTCCCGGGATGAAGAGGAAATGGAGCGTGTCCACCGGGCGGTGGACGAGATTTTCAAGACCGCCCTGGCCCTGGGAGGAACACTGAGCGGCGAGCACGGGATCGGGATGGCCAAGGCGCGCTACCTGCCCTGGGAATTAGGCAGCCAGGGCGTTCAGGTCCTGCAAAAAATCAAAGAGGCCCTGGACCCCGAAGGCCTCCTGAACCCCGGTAAAATGGTCGCCTTCTGTCC
>JAKPTB010000027.1 GCA_029555205.1 Bacillota bacterium | reverse complement strand
GTCGAATTCCTCCCTGGAGATAATCAATTCCTCGGGGTCCGTAATTTTCGAGCCGGAAAGGACGTCCAGCAGGGTGCGATCCGAATCTTCATCATAAATGGGTTTGTTCAGGGAAACATATGAATTCAACGGGATGTGTTTTTGCCGGGTGGCGGTTTTGATGGCTGTGATGATCTGCCTGGTAATGCACAGTTCGGCAAAAGCCCGGAACGATGACAGCTTGTCCAGGCGGAAGTCCCGGATAGCCTTGTATAGCCCAATCATACCTTCCTGGATGATGTCCTCACGGTCGGCGCCGATTAAAAAATAGGAGCGGGCCTTAGCCCGGACAAAATTCTTATACTTATTTATAAGATACTCCAATGCTTCATCGTCGCCCTCACGGGCAAACTCAACTATATCCTCGTCAACCAGCGCCTGGTAACCGTCAAGAATTTCCCTTTGGGCTTGAAAAACCACATTATCCCCCCGCTTTGCTCAATTCCCACGAAAAAACAAAAAACCTTTCCCTCTCCAGTATAGAATCCGGGTTTACCCGGAAGGTTCTTTTTCTTTCCTCGGGGCAAGGTGTGTGTCAAGGCGAGTTTCTGTCAAGGGTCATAATTATTATAACGAAGGGGTGATAGCTCGTCAAGGCAAAATTGGGGACAGCCCGGTTTTCCAACCGCTACTTTTGACGACGCCATTTTTCCAGTCTGGAGCGGACATTGGAAAGAAGCCTGTTTTCCAGGTAGCTGTCCGTCGGGAGACTCTGCCTGTAAAACCGCTGGCTCTCCTTTTTGGCCAGACTGACCTGTTCCCTTAGTTCGCCCGGGGTCAGCCTGTACGCGCCCCGGCCGAAAATAATGACCTGCTCGGCCTGGTCGGAAGTTGCCACGTAAACTTTGCCCTGCTCCCGGAGGCTGCCCGTCAGACGCTCGATCAGGGCATCGGCGGTTTCCCCCGTCTGGGTGTAAATGACTTCAACACCGTCGATAATTACGTTCCTTTCGCCGGTGTTTTTCAAGTGGTGGGCGTCAAAAACCAGGATTATTCTTTGACCGGTCAGGGCGGCATAATCGGCCAGGATTGAAATCAGCCTGGATCTGGCGTGGTCCATGGAGGATTCTTTGATTTTCTCCAATTCCGGCCAGGCGTAGATAATGTTGTAACCGTCAACAATGAGCGTCTCCTTCATTAAAAAGCCTTCTTCTTTGTCTCAATACCTCATAGGCAAACAGGGCGGCCGCAACTGAGGCGTTCAAGGAGTTGAGCCGGCCGTGCATGGGAAAGCGCACCAGGATGTCGCACCGTTCCTTTACCAGCCTGCCCAGGCCCTTACCCTCGCCCCCTACGACCAGCGCCAGCGGTCCGTCCAGACGGGCATCCCAGTACAATTCCTCCCCGCCGGCGTCAGCCCCTGCGATCCAGAGTCCCCTTTTCTTCAAATCTTCCATGGTCGCAGCCAGGTTGGCCACCCTGGCCACGGGGACGTACTCCACAGCTCCGGCAGAAGACTTGGCTACAACGCTGGTAAGGGGGGCCGAACGGCGCCGGGGAATAATCACCCCGTTGATGCCTGCGGCCTCGGCGGTCCTGAGAATGGCCCCCAGGTTGTGGGGATCGTGGATTTCATCCAGGAGCATTAGCAATGGATCTTCCCCCGGCGGCACAGCCTTCAGGATATCCTCAACTTCTACATACTCCCGGGCGGCAGCCAGGGCTACCACCCCCTGGTGGGCGGTTTCGGGGGCAAACTTGTTGAGGCGCTGCCGGTCCACCCTTTGGACAGGAATGCTTACTTTCCGGGCCATGCTGAATATTTCCCGGAGGGGGCCGGACTCACCGCCCTCCGCAATCAGGATCTTGTTAATGGGGCGGCCCGCACGCAGGGCCTCCTTCACCGGGTTGCGCCCGGCAATGACGTCTTCCAGGAGAATCCCTCCAATTATCTCATTATTGCTGGATTAAGATTATCCTGCAAATTTTATTATTCAAGTATTCTTTTTATATAGTTTCTCTAGATTATTTTTTTCAAGTATTCACTAATAATGCCCCACATGGAAAAACTGTCTATGTATGTATGTATGTATAGATTAGATAGGGAAGGTTGCGTAAAGGCAGATAACAACAGACAGGGACACTGCAATACCGGCAGTATCCGCAATATCTGCAAGATACAGATGCTTTAACCGGGCCGGTAAAACTTCCAACAATTATGACAAAAGCCCTGTTAAGGGCTTTAACAAAAGTTCCTGCATTCCTGCCTTGCGGATTGATTTTTTTAAGCTGAAACCTGAAGACTTGAGACCTGAGGCATGAGGTTACAGGTTAGAATACTCCCTTCTGACCTCCTCGCTTTTGCCGCAGCTCATCTTGCCTTCCGGGCAGGGGCCTTTTAAGCAGGCCGGCCCCGCCTTCTTGAAAATTACCGGAGCAACCGGTTTGACCAGTTTCAACATTTCCCTGGCCAGGGCCCGGATTTCCCACTGGGCCCTGTTGCAGCAGCGCAGAGTGAAAAAGTGAAGCAGTTCCCGGGCGTTCATGGTAACCAGCATCTTGGTCTCCGCGGCATTGGGAAGGATAAACCTGGCGTCCTCAAAGGAAGTTTCACCGTTCTTGCCCAGTTTTTCAACCCATTCATCATACCAGGTTTGAATCTGCCTCATCTGGCTTTCAAACATTCTGACGGCTTCAGGGCCGAGGGCTTCGATCCGGGGCGGGATGATATATCCGAAAACGCCGTCTTCTCCGGCAGGGCCTTCCCTGCCCTCCGGGGCGGCCGGGTCTGCTTTACCGGCTGGGCGGGCCGCCGGGGTCGCCGGCACGTAGCGCTGGGACTTGACGCTGAAACTGGCGATGCGGTGACGGGTGATCTGAGCCAGCAGGCTGCGGGAAACCCCTTCCACCCCAAAGGTAAAACTGGCGTGCTCAATGGGGGATAAGTGTCCAAAATCCATCAACCTCTCCAGAAAAGGAGCCTGGTCCCGGGACTCAATGCCCTGTTTAAGCGCTTCGATATCCGCCCCGGAATAACACAGCTTGGCCCCCATGGCCACGATCTCCTGGGGATCGGGAGTAAATTTAAGAAGCGTCACGCTCATTCTTTTAGCACCCAAAAAAACACCCCCCTACCGGGTACATTAGTTATCAAGTTATTAGGTTACTGAGTAATCAAAACAATTTTGTTATTTATACAAATTGCCGGCAGGGTTATGTGTACCGAAAACACTTCCGGTCCGGTTTTTTTAGTCCTTTAAGCAGGCGCCGCTCCCGGGGCGTGGTTGTCCTGGTTGTCCTGACTACCCTTATTGTCCAGATTGTCCCGGCTACCCTGGTTGTCCTGGCTATTTCCGGTTATTTCTTGTTGCCCCGGTTGTCTTTATAGTTAGACATCCATGCCGCTGACGCGGCACCAGCAGAGGTTGAAAATGTCTATATTCAGGATCGCATAAGTTATTAATATATCCTATACCCTGCGCTGCTTTCTCACTGCTGCTGTTCTTCCGCTGCTTCCAGAGCTGCGGCCAGAATGTAGTTCAGGCGGGCGGTGTCTCCTTTAAGGTAAAGGTAGCCCACCAGGCTTTCCAGGGCTGTGCTGTGCCGGTACTCGATGACCCCGGAACTGCGGGGGGTGTGGGGAGATTTTGCGTTGCGGCCGCGGCGGACCACTGCCATCTCTTCCTCACTGAGGCTCCCCTCCAGTGCCCGGAGTGTTCTGGCCTGGGCTGCGGCGTGGACGTACTTGACGGTCTCGCTGTGCAGCCGGTCCACGCGGACCAGCCCGGCGCTAACAAGATACTCCCGGATCAGCAGTTCGTAGACGGCATCCCCGACGTAAGCCAGGACCAGCGCCGGCAGTTCGCCGGGCCGCTCAATCTTGTTATCCCCAGTCATGGCAACCATACTCCCGTATTTTTAAGGAAAACCAATGAAGAACTCCTGGAAAGAGTTGGTTGTTTGGCAACCATTCCCCCGTCTTTTCTAAGGGTACCCCGAAGGATCAGTCCCAATTAAAATATCGCTGTCCATCTCCATTCATCTCAGTTGGTCTCCCTTTACCTCTGTATATTGCGTTCATCTCAGCTGCTTTCTCTTTACCCCTGACTAGATGCGTTCATCCCTGCTGCTCTTCCTTTACCCCGTTGTTCTACGCAGGTCCCATATTTATCTCCGCTGAACTCCTATTCATCTCCTCTGGACTCTGTTTATCTCCATTTACCCCTGTTTTTTCCAGCGCACTCCCCTGGGGGTATCCTCCAGAATTATGCCCAGTTCTTTGAGGCCGTCCCGGATCCTGTCGGCGGTGGCCCAGTCTTTCCTTTTGCGGGCTTCCTGCCGGATGTCTATAATCAGGCTGAGCAAACCTTCGGTCAGGCCTGATTCTTCTGCTGCGGCATCTTCCAGAATGATCCTGCCGGCGGGGTCAACTTTAAATATTCCGGTGACCTCGTTAAAGGAGTTGAATAGATCCTGGGCTTTTTGCAGGGCTTCCTTTTCGGACAGGGAAACCTTTGCGCCCAGTTGCCGGACAAAACTGTTGACCTCCCGGGCCAGGTCAAAAATTACGCTGATGGCCAGGGCCGTGTTGAAGTCATCGTCCATGGCGGACTCAAAGGAAGCCTTCATTTCATCAAGGGCAGCCTTCAGTGAAGCAGCCGTCTGAACCCCTTTGGCGGAGGCTTCCGCCGGGCCCGGGCCTGCTTCCCCTTGCCCCTCGGCTCCACCTTTCATTTCCTCTTCCCGGGCCAGGGCTTCCCTTAAGAGCCGGATACTGGTCCTGATCCTTTCCAGACCCCGCCCGGCGGCAGCCAGTTTTTCGTCATCAAAGTCCAGGGGGCTGCGGTAGTGGGTGGACAAAAGGAAAAAGCGCACCACTTCCGGTGAAAATTTGGCCAGGATGTCCCGCACCAGAAAGAAGTTGCCCAGGGACTTGGACATTTTCTCTTCTTTCACAGTGATAAAGCCGTTGTGCATCCAGTAGCGGACGAAGGGCTTGCCGGTGGCCGCCTCGCTCTGGGCGATTTCATTCTCGTGGTGGGGAAAGACCAGGTCGTATCCGCCGCCGTGGATATCGAAACCGGGGCCCAGGTATTTGAGGGACATGACCGAGCACTCGATGTGCCAGCCCGGCCGGCCGGCCCCCCAGGGGCTGTCCCAGGATGGTTCTCCCGGTTTCGCAGCCTTCCAGAGGGCGAAGTCCATGGGGTCACGCTTGCGGGTATCCACCTCCACCCGCGCCCCCGCCTGCATGTCTTCCAGACTGCGCCCGGAAAGCTTGCCGTAACCGGGAAACTTGCGCACTTCAAAGTAGACGTCCCCGTCCACTTCATAAGCGGAGCCGTTTTGCACCAGCTCTTCCACAACCCGGACAATATCGGGCATATGGCCGGAGACCCGGGGGTGCCTGTCCGCGCGCCTCACGTTGAGAGCATCGGCGTCTTTATAATATTCGTCAATATATTTACGGGCCAGGCTTAAAGGATCTTCCCCTTCTTCCCGGGCCCGGTTGATTATTTTATCGTCGACGTCTGTAAAGTTCTGGACATAGAGGACGTCGTAGCCCTTGTATGTCAGGTACCGCCGCACGGTGTCAAAGAAGACCAGCGGCCGGGCATTGCCCAGGTGGATGTAGTTGTAGGTGGTGGGACCGCAAACATACATATAAACTTTGCCCGGTTCGCGCGGTTGGAAAATCTCCTTCCGCCGGGTCAGGGTATTGTATATTTCCATGCTTTTTCAGCCGACTCCTCCCGTTGTCAAACTTGCCCGCAGCGCCGGTCCGTCCGGGCGGGGCAGGGGGTAGGGGATAACCTCCGGCCGGCAGGGTTTACGTCCATAGTTTCAGTTCAAGGGCCGGGCCGGGTCTCTAAACCGGGTTGCGGGACCAGGGTGAGGGCTGGAGCCCCCGGGCCGGCGTAGCGGTTAAAGAAGAGCAAAGCCGGCGTAAAGTTAAACCCCAAAGAAAGCCCGGATCAGCGTGCCTGTTAAAGACCAGGGCAAGATCCCCGGGCCAGGGCGCCAATTAAAGCCCTAAGATGAGTCCCGGGCCGGTGTGCCTGTTAAAGCCTAAGACGAGCCCCGGACCAGGGCGGCGGCCAAACGGCGGGCCACCTTTTCCTTGCCCAGAATGGCCATAGTCTTATTGAGATCGGGACCCTCGAGGCTTCCGGTAAGGGCTGCGCGTACGGGCATAAAAATTTGCTTCCCTTTGACGCCTGCTTCCTTGCCGGCCGCCTTCAACAGCGCCTTTGCCGCCTCCTCCGAAAGGGCGGGACAGTCCCGGACCAGCCTCTCCAGGGCCTCAAAAAGCGCCGGCACATGGGCAGCCGCCAGGGCTTCCCCGGCTTCCTCCTCCAGGCTCTCAACCTTTTCGTTAAAGTAAATACCCACGTGGTCTTTGAGATCCTCCAGGCAGACCAGGTACTTGCGGACCAGGGCAATTACCTCTTTCAGCCACTCATAACGTTCCGGCGCCAGAGGTGTTGTTAGATAACCGGCTTTTTTCAGAAAGGGTATGGACAGATCCGTAATATATTCCAGGGGAGCCTGGCGGATGTAGTGTCCGTTCAACCAGTTCAGCTTGTCCAGATCGAAGACGGCGGGACTTTTGGACACCCTTTCCAGGGAAAACTGCCGGATCAGTTCATCAAGGGAAAATACTTCTTCCTCTCCCCCGGGGGACCAGCCCAGAAGGGCCAGGAAGTTGACCAGCGCCTCGGGCAGGTAGCCCTTTTCCTGATACTGTTCGATTGCCGTGGCGCCGTGGCGCTTGCTCATCTTGCTGCGGTCTTTGCCCAGAATCAAGGACACGTGGGCGAACTGGGGAGTTTTCCAGCCCAGGGCATTGAACAGCAAAATCTGGCGCGGGGTGTTGGAGAGGTGCTCCTCAGCCCGGATCACATGGCTGACGGACATGCTATGGTCGTCCACAACCACCGCGAAATTATAGGTTGGAATACCGTCGGACTTGAGAATAATAAAATCGCCGATATCGCTGCAGTCAAAGCTTACCTCCCCCCGGACGAGGTCCCTGACGACAATCGCATCTTGATTTGGAACACGGAAGCGAATTGCCGGTTTCCTTCCTTCGGCCTCCAGGCGGGCACAGTCTTCCGGAGACAGGTCACGGCACCGTCCGGAGTATCCGGACAGGGCGCCCCTGGCCAGAAGTTCCTCCCTTTCCGCGGCCAACTCCGCTTCGGTGCAATAGCAGCGGTAGGCGTCCTTTTGACGGAGAAGCTGTTCGGCGCAGCGCCGGTAAAGCTCCAGCCTTTCCGTCTGGCGGTAGGGCCCGTTGGGTCCCCCCACCTCCACACCCTCGTCCCAGTCCAGCCCGAGCCAGCGCAGGGCGGCAAGGATGTTTTCCTCCGACTCCCGTGATGACCGCTCCAGATCGGTGTCTTCTATCCTCACGATAAAGACACCACCGTAATGCCGGGCAAAAAGCCAGTTGAACAACGCCGAGCGGGCTCCGCCGATATGAAAGGGGCCTGTCGGACTTGGTGCAAATCTTACTCTGACCGGCTGCAAATTTAGTTCCTCCTTATTCCCGCTCTCCCGGAGCCTTTCCGGGAAGCGGGCATCCGCGGCGCCGCACCCAGCCGGGAAACGGCAGAAATACCGTGGATTTCCGCTATTTATGTAGCTTATTATAACACTTCACCGATCCCCGGGCAAACCTTTTTGCCCCCCTGTGACTGTTTCTCCGGCGCCCCTGTCAGAAGCAGGGAAGTGGCGTAGGCGGCAATTCCCTCGCCCCCTCCCGTAAAACCCAGCCCTTCGGTAGTGGTGGCTTTTACGTTGACCCGGGCAGGGTCGATGCGCAGCGCTGCTGCCAGCCTGGTTTCCATCTGTTCCAGGAAGGGCGCCAGCCTTGGCGCCTGGGCTACTACAACGGCATCGATGTTGCCAACCACAAAACCCTTTTGAACCAGGATTTCTGCCACCCGGGAGAGCAGGACAAGGCTGCTGATTCCTTTATAACGGGGATCGCTGTCCGGAAAGTGACGCCCGATATCCCCTGCTCCAGCCGCGCCCAGGAGCGAATCCATAATGGCGTGGGTCAGCACATCCGCGTCGGAATGCCCTAAAAGCCCCTTTTGATATGGAATGTTTATACCACCAAGGACAAGGGCCCTGCCTTCAACCAGCCTGTGCACATCATAGCCGAACCCCACTCGCAAATTAATCAACTCCAGCTCAACTGTATTTGTCTTAGTCAAGTTCTTAGTTCTTAACCTGCAAGTGCTCAGGAAAACCGCCCCCGGCCGCGCAACGTGAGTGGGGCAGCCCGGCGCAGGCGGGACAAGGAACCTGTCCCCCCGTCCCGGTAACCCTGGCACAACTTGATAAGCAGGTTAAACATGAGCGGGACAGGGAACCTGTCCCACCTGTCCCCTGACCCTGTCCCGCCACCGGCCCGGGGCTAGAACTGCGTGTAGCCCATCTTTGATTTTATCTGTTTTTTGTCTTCTTGAGCAAGCAGATTCCCTGCAAGCGCCATGCTGATATATTGTTCAACTTCGTCCGGATACAGGCCTTTTCTTATTTCTATAAGCACATCCAGAATATCAAGCAATACGGGTTTCTGCATTGTTTCTTTAAAATCCGGAATTTCAACGGAGAGCAAACTTTCGGCAATATAGCCTCGCAAGTGTTTTTTATAAGGGATAATCCCGTGCAGGGACTGGATACATTGCCGCACTATTCCCGGGTTTTTGTCCTTTAAGCAGAATAGGTATTCATCAATGGTATCATCAATCCTATTCTCAACATCCCATCTTGTATTAACGGAAATAAGTATAATACCGGCGCCTCTCTGTTCATGGTCTTCACTTTTGAGCATTTCCCGGAACACATGCCAGAAGGGGTACACATCGGCATTATGTAAAGACCGGTTTTGAAGCAATAGCGATGCTTTGTTCCTTACATTTTTGTCTTTATCCTTTAAGTACCCAACAATTAGCGGCAGATCATTTTTATCTACAGCTGCGGCTGCTTCCTGCGCAGTATTTGGATCCATTTCCATCAGTTCAGCAAGGGTCATCACTTAAAATTTCTCCTCTCAAAAGCAAAATATGCAGGAAGAATTGACAGGCCATTTCCTTCCCAGGCCCGTCCCTTCCTGTATGTACGGTAAACAACCTCAGTCCCCATTTGACCAACGGGAGGTATTCCAGGCTAAGCTGAAGGCCCGCCCGGGGGACCGGACGGAACTTCTCAAGCCTAACTTGCGTCGTTTTTGCCGGTTTATTTACCTTTTATTTGTCGTTTTTTTTGTCGTTGGGCAGCGGGGAGGCGAGGAGGGCAGAGGCGATGATCAGGTCCTCGGGGGTGGTAACCTTGATGTTGCGGTAGGATCCCGGCACAATTTTGACCGGATGCCCCAACCTCTCCACAAGCCCGGCGTCGTCGGTGCCCAGGTGGTTTGCTTCCCGCGCCGCCAGGTGGGCCCGGAGAATCAGGCTGCGTTGAAAAGCCTGGGGGGTCTGGGTCAGCCAGAGGCGCTCCCGGGGCAAAGTTTGAGCTACCAGGCCGTCCCTGCCGGCCATTTTGACGGTGTCCTTAACCGGCGCCGCCAGGGTCGCAGCTCCATGGCGGGCGGCTGCTTCAACCACCGCCAGAAGCTCTGCGGGGCTCAGCAGGGGACGCGCCCCGTCGTGGATCACGACCAGATCCGTTTCCGGCGAAAGCGCCAGGATGCCGCTGTAAACGGAATCCTGGCGTTCTCTTCCCCCCGTCACAATTGCTTTTATTTTCCTGATTCCAAGTTCTTCAACAACGTTCTTCCGGCAGAATTCTTCTTCTCCTGCAGCGGCGACAAGCACGATGCTCTGGATTACCGGACTTGTGTCCAGCACTTTCAGGGCGTGCCCCAGGAGCGGAATGCCGGCCAGAAGAAGATATTGTTTGGGGACCTGCGCTCCCATCCTGCTGCCGGTACCGGCTGCCGGGACCACGGCCGCAGCTTTAACCAATAATATTCACCTCGCCCAGATAGGCCTGTCCAGTCTCGCCACGCCGGTCATACTTGGGCTTGGCAAAGATCATCCGCCCGGCAGCGGTCTGCAGGACGCTTGTCACCAGGACGGGGATGGTCTGGTTCATATAGCGCTTTCCGTTATCCACCACAATCATGGTGCCGTCGTCCAGGTAGGCCACCCCCTGGCCGATTTCTTTACCGTCCTTGACCAGCTGGACCACCATTTCCTCGCCGGGCAGGACCACCGGTTTAACAGCGTTGGCCAGTTCATTGATATTCAAGACCTTGACGCCGTGCAATTCGGCCACCTTGTTCAAGTTGAAGTCGTTGGTGATGATTTTCCCGCCTAATTTCTGAGCAAGCTTGACCAGCTTGGTGTCAACTTCCGCAATGTCTTCCAGCCCGCGGTTGTTGTCATAGATTTGTACTTTGATTTCCGTGTCTTTGCGCATCTGGTTCAGGATATCCAGCCCGCGCCGGCCGCGGTTTCTTTTTAACAGGTCGGGGGAATCGGCAATATGGCGCAATTCCTCCAGGACGAAGGCGGGAATAAGCATAACCCCTTCGATGAAACCGCTCTGGCACAGGTCGGCTATCCGGCCGTCGATAATAACACTGGTATCCAGAATCTTATAATGAGGGTTGCGTCCGTCGAGCTTTGCCGCTCGATCCTTGCCGAATTTGGGGAAATTGGCAAAAAGCGACATCAAGTCCTCCCTCTTTTTGATTCCGATGCTCAGGCCCAGGTAGGCCAGAAGCAAAGTCAATAAAACCCATAAAATTTTCCCAACTAAACCCAGAAAAGAAAGAAGAGAACCTATTAAATTAGCAATTATAAGTCCAATAATCAATCCCACAGAACCCATAACCAGGTCCTGAGTCGGTGTCTTTTGAAGGTGCTGCTCTAAAAAAACAGTGAGGCGCACAGCTCCCGCCATGATCGGCGAAGCCAGTAAAATCCCTGCTATCAAACCGATCAGTGTCGACAGGCCGATCAGGCCCAGTTTAAACTGGTAGGGCAGGTTCGCCACAAAAGCAATCAAATCACTGTTAACCAGGTAAAAACCCAGGGCTGCTCCAAGACCGGTAATTGCAATAAGTAATACTACATATACTACTTTTTTAACCATATTATCACCTCCTTTCATATTTTTGTCCTGTGCTATATATATTTTTCACAAATCAAAATAATATAACTCTATTATATTTGTTTTGGGAAGAACCCTTCAAGAAAAATATAGCGGTTTTTCGGAGGTGGAAAAAAATAAAAACGTCAGGTTTTCCTGACGCTCTCAAGCGAAGGCCCCGTCCACAAGTGATTGTGCCTTGTCCTCCTCCAGTTCAGTGGCCAGAACCAGTTCACTGATCAGGATTTGCCTGGCATTCTCCAGCATCTTTCTCTCGCCCGAGGAAAGACCCTTTTCCCGGTCCCGCTTCATTAAGTTGCGTACCACTTCAGCAACCTCGTAGACATTACCGCTTTTAATTTTTTCCAGATTGGCACGATACCTGCGGTTCCAGTTGGGAGACATGGCTGAAGACTGCTGGCGCAGGATGCAAAATACCTGCTTTACACCTTCAGAGTCGATTACCTCTCTTAAGCCGACCCCTGCACCGTTATTGATGGGGATCATGACTTTCATGTCACCTACCGGAAGCCGCAGAATATAGTACTTTCTCTTTTCCCCAAGGACTTCTTTCTCCTCAATGGCTTCGATAACACCTGCTCCGTGCATCGGGTACACCACTTTATCTCCGATTTTAAACAATGCCGTACCCTCCTTAGAATATTTACCACGTATAAATTATAGCACAAAGGATTAGCCCTGTCAAATAAACTATAATTTTAGCATAGCGGTAAGCCGGTGTCAATAATATTTTAGGGACTTTTTTAACCGTGCCTTTCCTGCAGCAATTGTTCCCGGTAGCGGTTCAACCCGTACTTGATCGAGCGGGCCCGCACCTCGCCGATACCTTCTACTTCGTCCAGTTCTTCGATAGATGCATACAGGATCTTGTTGAGGGAACCAAAGGTATTGACGAGGTTGTCAATTACAGGGACGGGCAAGCGGGGTATCTTTTCCAGGATGCGGTAGCCCCGGGGCTGGACATGCTGGTCCAGAATGCTGGCGCTGCCGGGAAAGCCCAGAGCCCGGGCAATCAGGGACAGGTCCAGAAAATCCTCGGCAGGCCAGCTTCCAATTACCTCGAGGATGGAAGCCGGTGTCTTTTCCCCGTCCCCAATAGTAGTGG
>JAKPTB010000048.1 GCA_029555205.1 Bacillota bacterium | reverse complement strand
CCGTAGTAAGCTACACGGACAAAAAGGGCTGGACACCCCTGGTTTTAGGGGCCAAACTCCCCGGCACCTATACAATTACCGCTACAAAGAGCGGGTATAGTGCGGGCAGTGTTTCGGTTCAGTATGAGGAATACTGCGGCCAGCAAATTGTTAATAGCATCGGGCTCAAGAAGAATTAAGCAGCTGTTAGTGACTGTTAAGCCTTGAGAAAAGTTGTTTTTCTCAAGGCTGCTTATTTTTTGAATGCTATTTTACCCGGCTAATTTGCCGTTGCGGCAGGAAAAATTTTCAGCAGTGTTGAATAGAGAAGTTCAAAGTTGAATACTTAAGTTATAACTCATAAAGTAAAAAGGAAGGCACATTTTGGCGGGGGAATAAGCAGATCTAAATCTCCCCTTCAAACGGGTGAAGACAGATGGAATTGCTCCACAGGGTTCGCGACTACATGATTCGCCACAGGATGGTGGAGCAGGGCGATAAAGTGGTTGCAGCCGTTTCCGGCGGGCCGGATTCAGTGGCGATGCTGCATATCTTAAACTATTTTAAAGATGAGCTGAAGATATCCCTGCACATAGCCCATTTAAACCACCAGTTCCGGGGTGCCGAATCAGATGAGGACGCCCGGTTTGTGGCCGGTATGGCCGGAAGCTACGGTTTGCCCTGCACCATCGAAGCGGTGGATGTTGCTGCTTACCGTAAACAGAAAAGACTGTCCAGGCAGGTAGCTGCAAGGGAAGTGCGCTACCGGTTTTTAATTGATACAGCCGGCAAGGTGGGGGCGCAAAGGATAGCCCTGGCCCACCAGGCCGACGATCAGGCTGAAACCATCCTGATTAATTTTTTGAGGGGCGCCGGTGTCCCGGGTTTGAAGGGCATTGTCCCGGTTCGGGAAAACCTGTATATCAGGCCCCTGCTGACAGTCAGGCGCTTTGAAATAGAGCGCTTCTGCAGGGAAATGAACCTGCCTTTCCGCCGGGACTCATCCAATTTGGATTTGGTTTACCTCAGGAACCGGGTCCGGCTGAACCTGGTGCCGCAGCTGGAAAGGGATTATAATCCGGGTCTTGTTCCGGCCCTGCTCAGACTGGGTGAAATCTGCAGGGAGGAAGACGCCTTCCTGGAGGAGGAAGCAGTAAAGGCTTATCAGGATTGTCTTTTGAAACAGAATCTTGAAAGAATTACCCTGAGCCTGGAGTGCCTCGGGCGCCTCCCGGTGGCCATCCGGCGCCGGGTGCTGCGCTGTGCCTGGCAGAGCCTGGCCGGGCACCGGCGAAACCTTGCTTATTTTCATACAGAAGCCTTAATGGACCTGGCCGGGGCGGGCGCTGCCGGCACGCAGGCCGTCCTGCCCGGGAACATTATGGCCCTGCGCACTTATCAAACCATAGAATTAACCGGACGGCGGGGTGGGCAGGGAACGCCTTACTACATCTATCCCTTAAACGTACCCGGCGCCACTTATATTCCGGAGTTGGACTGTACCATACACGCGGAAATAAAGTCCCGTAATCAGGCGGGTGACCCCCGGCTGCTGCCCCCGGAGGAAGTCCTGCTGGACTATGACCGCTTGCCTTCACAGATTTATGTGCGCAGGAGGCTGGAGGGGGATGTGTTTCAACCCTTCGGCCAGGTTTTCACTACAAAATTAAAGGATTTTCTAATTAAACAGAAGATCCCGCGGGAAGAAAGGGATAAAATTCCCCTTGTCAGCACGCCCGGAGAAATCATCTGGGCCGGCGGGGTGAGGGCTGGGGAAAGGTTTAAGATAAATGATACAACCAGACGGGTGCTTCATTTGAAACTGAACCTCTGAATCAGGACTCCCTTTAAACCTGCTGTAAAAAATTCTCCCGCTTGAATTTTACAGCCTAATCAAGATCATAATAGTTTAGAGTCATTGGCTTATTTTATCCTGTCGAAGGCCTTATCCGTCATTGAAACAATTCCTGGAATATGATAAAATGTTCATTATGGTTTTTTATGCCATATTGAGAGGAGTGACCTGTTTGAACAAGGTTTTAAAGAACCTTAGCATATATCTGCTAATAGTACTGGCTATAATAGCCTTGATCAGATATACGACTCCCAATGAAACAATCACCGAGCCGGTGACTTACAGTAGATTTTTAGAAGAATTAGACCAGGGTAAGATTGCCAGGGCCGTTATCCAGTCGGAAAATATGACGAATATTATCTCCGGTGAAAGAACGGACGGGACCCGTTTTGAAACCAAGGGCCCCGCTACCGATACGGCACTCTATGCCCTTTTAAAGGAAAAGAAGGTGGACTGGAACAGCGAGCTGCCACCGCAACCCGGATGGTGGACCAGTCTCTTTACAACCCTGCTGCCGATTCTGCTTTTTGTTATTCTTTTCTTCTTCCTGATGCAGCAGACCCAGGGCGGGGGAAACAGGGTCATGTCTTTCGGCAAGAGCCGCGCCCGCCTGCATACTGACGAGAAAAAGAAAATAACATTTGCCGATGTGGCGGGTGCGGACGAAGTGAAAGAGGAGCTTGAGGAAATCGTTGAGTTCCTGAAAAACCCGAAGAAGTTTCAGGAACTGGGTGCCAAAATTCCCAAAGGCGTGCTTCTTTTCGGCGGGCCCGGCACGGGCAAGACCCTCCTGGCCCGGGCTGTGGCCGGCGAGGCCGGGGTTCCCTTCTTCAGCATCAGCGGTTCCGACTTTGTTGAGATGTTTGTGGGCGTGGGAGCCTCCCGGGTCCGCGATTTGTTTGAACAGGCCAAGAAGAATGCACCCTGTATTGTTTTTGTTGACGAAATAGACGCCGTGGGGCGGCAGCGGGGCGCCGGCCTGGGCGGCGGACACGATGAGCGGGAGCAGACCCTGAACCAGCTCCTGGTTGAGATGGACGGCTTCGCTCCCAATGAGGGCATTATCATCCTGGCAGCTACAAACCGTCCGGACATCCTGGACCCGGCGCTGCTCAGGCCGGGTCGCTTTGACCGCCAGGTGGCGGTGGACGCGCCGGATGTAAACGGGCGGAAGGAAATTCTCAAAGTCCACGTCCGCGGCAAGCCCCTGGATGATGGGGTCGACCTGGAGGTGCTGGCCCGGCGTACCCCGGGCTTCACCGGCGCCGACCTGGCCAACCTGGCCAACGAGGCGGCGCTCCTGGCAGCCCGCCAGAACCGGAAAAAAATTACCATGGCGGATTTGGAGAACTCCATAGAGCGTGTCATTGCCGGACCGGAGAAGAAGTCCAAGGTGATCAGCGAGAAGGAAAAATGGCTGGTCTGCTACCACGAATCCGGCCACGCCGTGGTGGGTTACCTGCTGCCCAATACCGACCCGGTCCACAAGGTATCAATTATACCCAGGGGCAGGGCAGGCGGCTATACCCTTCTCCTTCCCAAAGAAGACCGCTACTATATGACCAAGTCCCAGCTCCTCGACCAGGTCACCATGCTCCTGGGGGGGCGCGTTGCCGAAGCCGTGGTGCTGAAGGAAATTAGCACCGGGGCGCAGAATGACCTGGAGCGCGCCACCGATATCGTCCGTAAAATGGTCATGGAATACGGCATGAGCGGCCTGGGGCCCATGACTTACGGAAGAAAAACCGATACTCCCTTCCTCGGCCGGGATCTGGCCAGGGACCGTAACTACAGCGAGGAAGTAGCCAACGCCATCGACGTGGAAGTGCGCGAAACCATCGACCGCTCTTACAATAAGGCCAAAGAACTCCTGGAACAGCACCTGGAAACGCTGCACCTGGTGGCCAGGACGCTTTTTGAAAAAGAGACCATTGAGGCTAATGAGTTTGCGGAACTGATGAAGAGAGCCGGCGAGGCAGAGCGTAAGGACAGGATCGATTAGGGATTGTGAAATTTGTCGTATTTTCAATGTATACTGAGGGGGTTATTCATATGGAGCGTACCTATCTCATGGTCAAACCCGATGGTGTCCAGCGCGGCCTGGTCGGGGAAATTATCAGCCGCTTTGAAAAAAGGGGCTTTAAGATTGTGGCCTTGAAGATGCTGAGGATCAGCCGGGAACTGGCGGAGAAGCACTACGGAGAACATCTGGGCAAACCTTTTTTTGAATCGCTGGTTGCTTTCATCACCTCCGGTCCCGTGGTGGCTATGGTCATCGAGGGCAAGGATGCCGTCAACGCCGCCCGGGAGATGATGGGGGCCACCAATCCGCTGAAGGCGGCGCCAGGCACCATCAGGGGCAGCCTGGGCATCGACATCGGCCGTAATGTCATTCACGGTTCCGACTCCCTGGAAAGCGCCCGGAGGGAAATCTCTATTTTCTTTAAGGAAGAAGAACTGATCGATTATAAACTGGACATGGAAAGCTGGATTTACGAATAAAGGGCGGATTTTCCGCCCTGTCCGGGAGAGGATCTTAAAGGATGGTTTACGACCCCACCCGCCTGAAGGATTATCAAATTGCGGAACTGGCTGAAAGAAAACTGCCGGGACAGGCAGAATGGCAGGAAAGACTTGGCCTGCAGAGGGATGAGGTTATTCCCTACGGCAGGATTTGCAAGCTGGATTTCCTCAAAATTATGAACCGGCTGAAGGACAGGCCCAACGGTAAGTACATCAACGTTACCGCAATTACACCCACCCCCCTGGGCGAGGGTAAGACCACCACAACCCTGGGTCTGGTGGAAGGGCTGGGCAAAAGGGGCTTCAATGCCGGCGCGGCAATCCGCCAGCCCTCCAGCGGTCCCACCATGAACATCAAGGGGACCGCTGCAGGCGGCGGCAACGCCCTGGCTATTCCCATGACCGAGTTTTCCCTGGGTCTGACCGGGGACATCAACGATATCATGAATGCCCACAACCTGGCCATGGTGGCCCTCAACGCCCGGATGCAGCACGAGCGCAACTACGACGACGCCCAGTTGGCCGCCCGCGGTCTGAAGCGGCTGGACATCGATCCCACCGCCGTGGAATTGGGCTGGGTCATTGATTTCTGCGCCCAGGGCCTGCGCAGGATTGTGATGGGAATCGGCGGGCGCATGGACGGCTACATGATGACTTCCAGGTTCGACATTGCGGTTAGCTCCGAACTTATGGCCATCCTTGCCGTCGCCACGGATTTGAGGGACCTGCGGCAGAGGATCGGCAGAATCATCGTAGCCTATGACAAAAAGGGCCGCCCGGTCACCACCTCGGATCTGGAGGTGGCCGGCGCCATGACGGCTTTTATGAGGAATGCCGTCAACCCCACCTTGATCAGCACTGTGGAGTACCAGCCCGTCCTGGTGCATGCGGGGCCCTTTGCCAACATTGCCATCGGGCAGTCCTCCATCATTGCCGACCGCATTGCCTTGAAGTTGTTTGACTACAACGTCACCGAGAGTGGTTTCGGCGCCGACATCGGTTTTGAAAAATTCTGGAACGTAAAATGCCGTTTAAGCGGGCTTATTCCCAGCGTTTCAGTTATCACCACCTCAATCAGGGCCCTGAAAATGCACGGCGGTGGCCCCAGAGTCGTCGCCGGACGGCCCCTGCCCGATGAATACACCAGAGAAAACCTGGAGCTTGTGGAAAGGGGCGTCGCCAACCTGCAGCACCACATCGCCATCGTCAGGAAGTCCGGGATTAATCCGGTGGTGTGTATCAACGCTTTTCCAACGGATACCCGGGCGGAGATAGCCATGGTGCGCCGCTATGCCGAACAGGCCGGGGCCCGCTGCGCCCTTTCGGAACACTGGCTGAAGGGCGGGGAGGGCGCCCTGGAGCTTGCGGATGCTGTGATCGATGCCTGCAACGAGCCGGTTGACTTCAAATACCTCTATCCCGCGGAGATGCCTCTGC
The DNA here is from genome assembly GCA_029555205.1 of Bacillota bacterium. Lineage (GTDB taxonomy): Bacteria > Bacillota > Desulfotomaculia > Desulfotomaculales > Pelotomaculaceae > DTU098. The sequence goes on along the minus strand of JAKPTB010000048.1, from coordinate 246 downwards.
GGCAGAGGGTCGAGCTCATAGCCAGGGAAGTTTACGGGGCTGAGGGTGTAACCTGGACACCGGAGGCCGCGGCCAAGGCCGCCCGTCTGGAAGCCGACCCGGCCCTGGCCGGCTTTTCCACCATGATGGTCAAGACCCACTTGAGCCTGAGCCACGACCCCAACCTGAAAGGTGTTCCCCGGGGCTGGCTGCTGCCGGTGCGGGATGTTCTGGTCTATGCCGGGGCCGGTTTCCTCTGTCCGGTTA
>JAKPTB010000129.1 GCA_029555205.1 Bacillota bacterium | reverse complement strand
TAACCCCAGCTCGTTTATCGTCAGCGGCATAAAAGACGCAGCCCCCGTGGATGAATATATAATGAAGCAGGGTCGCTTCAAACGCCTGCTGAATGGCCCTGACGCTCAGCAGCGCATCGCCGAAATTCAAGGTGACATTGACCGCCAGATCGCTTTTATGCGGGAACGGGCGAAGATAACGATTTAATAAAAATTTTTAGTTAAACAATTCTATAATCATTTCCCTGACAGTCCGGTACCTGCTGCTGTATTCACTCAGCAGGCGGCGGACTTCTTTTATTTTTCCGCAGATAAAGATCCCTTCGCGCTGGGTGTATACTTTCATAAAAATTCCTCCCTCTTTTGTAAGCATGACTAATATATGAGCTAAAAGGGGGGATTATGCGGGCGGGTTTTCCCATTTTATTCCGGCTGATTTGAATGCCGCCGGGCCGGTCCGGTCTGTCATAAAATTTTGGGACTGGCCATAGAAATAAAGAGCGAAGATATATGATCCCGAAAAGTCTAATCCTTATTAACACTGTTAAAAGGGGGGATAGGGATGGGCAGAAAGTTTCTGTCCCTGTGGGCTGATTCGCTCCGGCAAAGCTGGCCCGCTTATTTAGCGGTCCTGGTTTTGTTCGCTATCGGCATAGCGGCGGGATCACTCAGTGTACAGAGGCTCCAGGCTGAACAGGCGCAGGAATTAAGCATCTACCTGGACCAGTTTATGGCGCAGGCGGGCTTGATAGAGGTCGATTCGGTAAAAGCTCTGCAGGACGTGCTTTACAGCGATATTACCGTTATCCTTGCGGTTTACCTGCTCGGGCTTACAGTAATAGGCATTCCTGTGATACTGGGGATTATTTTTACCCGTGGTTTTGTGCTGGGGTATACTGTATGCTTCCTGGCCATGGAGAAGAGTTTACAGGGAATTATCCTGGCCTGCGCCGCCGTCCTGCCCCAGAATATTATACTAGTCCCGGCCCTTATAATGGCCGGGGTGGCGTCTCTGTCCTTCGCCGTGCTCCTGGCCAGGCGTTTTAACAACTCAAAAGTTGTTATCTGGCCCAACTTTGTTGCGTACAGCGGGTTAATCCTAATAGTTCTGGTTTTTTCAGCGGCGGCCGGCCTGGTGGAAGTTTATTTCACGCCTTGGCTGGTGAAGCTTGCCGCTAATTATATGTTTTAAATTATCATTCCGAATGAGTTTTCTGTTTTTAAAGGAATCTTTTGGCCGGTGTGGAAGTAGAGACTATTTAAGGGCTCTACTTTTTTATTTAATAGAGGGTAAGAAATGGAAAGATATCTGGATGAGTTTTTATATCACCTTGCAGTTGAGCGGAGTCTGTCTGAAAACACCCTTATGTCCTACCGGGCGGACCTTTCCGCTTACCTTGCATTTTTACGTAAGCGGAAAGTGGTAAGTCTTGAACAGGCTGATAAAGACGAGGTTATGGCCTACCTTTTCACGCTTCAGCTGAACGGCCGCTCTTCAGCCACGGTTTCCCGCCACCTGGCGGCCCTGCGGTCATTTTACAGGTTTCTGGTCAGAGAAGGTACTCTGGCCCAGGATCCGTCAGCGGACCTTGAATCGCCCAAACTGCCCCAGAAGCTGCCCAGGGTGCTCACAACCGGGGAAATTGA
>JAKPTB010000124.1 GCA_029555205.1 Bacillota bacterium | reverse complement strand
TATGGTGGACCTCAGCGGAGGAGATATTACTATCAGTGGTGGCAAAGTCGTTGCTACAGGAGGTTTTCACGGTGCTGGGATAGGAGGTGGCGGCGACAATCAAAGCGATCTTATCGGCGGCAGCGGCGGCAAGATCACCATTTACAGCGGTGACATCTTTGCAACCGGCGGCCCATATGGTGCAGGGATCGGTGGCGGCCGTCGTGCCGATGGAGGAGAGATCACCATTACCGGCGGTACTGTCCAGGCTGTCGGCGGCGGAGTTACTGTTGCTTATTTAGGTGAAGGCCGATACGTTATTCGAGGGGGTGGCGGTGCAGGCATCGGCGGTGGCGGCACCAGCCACGGTATACTACCCGGCGGCCCAGGCGGGGAGATCACCATCAGTGGCGGCACGGTCACAGCCATTGCTGGTTACTATGCTGCAGGCATCGGCGGAGGCCGGAGTGCCCACGGGGGAGATATCACCCTCAGCGGTGGTACAGTTACAGCTACCGGCGGTACCGTCGGGTTCAAGTACGACGGCACAAGAAACACGGGAGGAGGAGGTGCCGGCATCGGGGGCGGTGGCGCTTATACCCCCGAACACATTGGCGGCAGCGGAGGGAATGTCACCGTAACCAACGACCCCGCAATAACGGCTACCGGTAAGGATGGCGGCGAACATATTGGGAAAGGATACAACGGTGCAGATTCCGGCAGCCTTCAGGACGGGGCAGGCAATGACTTGAGTTACCTGCTTTTTAAGGTAACCGGTAGGAGCGGCGCGGCTGTTTCCGATGCGTCGGTCACTGTAAATAATCACACCCACATTACCAACAGCGACGGCCTGACGGGATGCGTTGTACCGAGAGGGAGTGAGGTTACCTATAGTGTGACCGCCGCAGGCTATAACCAGAGGGGCGGAAGTATCGCTGCTGTTTCCATCAGCAATGATGTGTCAGTTACCCTGTCCCGCATTGGCAGCGGAGGCGGCGGATCATCCGCCAGAGGAAGCAAAACATCCGCTCCAAAACTCAGCGTGGGCGACATATCTGTTCCCTACGATGAAAACGGCAACAATGTTGAGCTTAACATCGACGAGGCTACCCTTGGTAAGATTCTTGAGAACAGCGGCAGCACAGTAACCTTCGATTTGGACAGCTTACCCAATGCTGCTAGTGTTACAGTTCCGGCCTCTGTCTTCGAAGCCCTGGCAGAGAGTGGAAAAGGCTCGGAATTTAAACTGCCGGCCGGGACTATAAATATCGGTCCGGATGCACTGGCTTCCATCGCCCGGCAGGCAGAAGGAAACGATATTTCCGTTTCCATTAGTACCGTGGACCCAGCAGGCCTGACCCCCGCTCAGCGGCAGGCAGCGGGGACAGGTACGGTCTATGAAGTCTCTGTCTTAAGCGGCGGACGGAACATCTCCGATTTTAACGGGGGCAGCCTTACTCTTACCCTGCCCTATACTTTGAAGGAAGGGGAAACTGCAGAGGGCGTCTCTATCTGGTACCTGGACGATGACGGCAACCTGACCAGCATCCCCTGCACCTATGACCCGTACAGCGGAACCGTAAGCTGTACCCTGACCCACCTATCCTATTACGTGGTTGGGTACCAGGCACAGGGCAAGGATGTCTGGATTAACCCGTTCACGGACGTCTCCGAAAAAGATTGGTTTTATGAAAGTGTGGCCTTTACCGTACAAAACGGACTTTTTGCCGGTACCAGCAGTACTACCTTCAGTCCCGATGACAACATGACCCGGGCAATGCTGGTAACAGTTCTTTGGCGGCTTGCAGGGAAGCCTGGGGGAGGGCAAATCACTTTTGCTGATGTATCCGGTGAAATGTGGTACGCTGATGCAGTTGCCTGGGCTTCTGAAAAAGGCATTGTCAGTGGTTATGGCTCAGGGCTGTTTGGCCCTCAAGATCCCGTTACCCGGGAGCAGTTGGCCGTTATCATGTATAACTATGCCAGGAGCCGCGGTCAAGAGGTTTCAGCCTCAAGTGACTTGACCTCTTTCACCGACGGAAGGAATGTGTCTCCCTGGGCCAAGGATGCCGTAGAATGGGCAGTGGCCAAAAAGCTTATTACCGGCATGGGGGACGGCAGCTTGGAGCCCGGGGGCATGGCGACCAGGGCCCAGATTGCGACTATCTTGCTGCAGTATGAAAAAAATAAATGAATCAGAAACAGGAGTCTCAAAACAATCCGGGCAAACTCATGTGGAATCACCCGGGAGCATAAGGAAAACAAGTTTTTGTTCCCATGGCATTACGCCGGAATCCTGTTGTGACCGGGAAGATAGTTCACGTAAATGAAAACCCCTAAAGAGGGGTTTTTTTCTGACCAATTCCAAGAATGGTATTGGGTGACAGGGGGACGGTATTCTGTGCCGCTCGCAGTTGAGTACCGCCACCAACTTGATGTACTTTCCTTCCAGCCCACCGCCATGGCTACGGCTATGGCCACTGGTACAGAAAAGGCTGCCATTACCATCACACCTCAAGCGGCAGCGCATACGGACTTGTCCCACCTTGGTCGCTGTGTTAAATCTCATGGGCACTGCGCCATGCCATGTTGGCTGCCTTGTTCAGTGTCTTACCGGCCATACTCCGCAACCGCATTATCCTTAGGAAAGCTTTAGATATGGGTGAAGTGGAGCGAGCGAATCTAGATTAAGCCTACAGGATACCAAAGTACCAGCCGGAACTTTCTGTGCAATAGAAAAATTATACTAATTATTATCACATCGTTCATATGTAAATAAAGGGACAAGCCTTGTTAATTCAAGACTGTCCCTTTCTTAGTTTTGTTACAAACAATTCATACCCTTGCCTGACTGAATTCCCCCCCGCCGGGTCCGTCCGGAGCGGAGGCGCCGGATAACCTGGGAGCATCTTCAGCCTTGCTGCCGTATTCTGCGCCTGCCTGGACCCCGGGACTGAACCCCTCCCTCATGTAGTAGGCAGCCAGGGCAGGCACCTGGACAAATTCCCTCTCGGGATAACGTAGAGCAGTCAACTTCCCCCCCAGGACGCAGCCCTGGTCGATGTCCACCGTATTGTTCACAAATACGGCCTCTGGGACCGGCGTGTGGCCGTACACAACCAGGGCGGATCCCTTGTACTCCCTGGCCCAGTCCCGGCGGACCGGAAGCCCGTCCCCGGTGATCTCCCCGGTGGCGTCTCCGAAGAAACAGAAGCTTTTTACACGCTCATTGATCTTTCCGATCATGTCTTCTTTAATCCCGCCGTGGGCTACAACCAGCCTTCCCTGGTCAAGGATGAGATAGGGCGGCGCCTCCCGGTAGAGCTGTTGAAAACTCTCTTTGAACTCCAGCCGCTCATCCTCGGGCAGCGCCATGATTTCCTCCACCGTCCTTTCCAGGCCGTGGGATATTTTTATTTTTCTTCCCTCCAGGTAGCGGTTGAGCTTCCGGCAGTGGTTGCCGGGGACATAAAGGGCATTGCCGGAGTCCACCATATTTTTAACCAGCCGGAAGCTTTTCAGGCTGTAAGGGCCCCGGTCCGTCAGATCGCCGGTGAAGACGGCCTTTCTCCCGGCGGGGTGGTGGTAGTAGTCAAATTGTTTGCGATACCCCAGTTTTTGCAGGAGCATAAGCAGTTCTTCATAGCAGCCGTGAATATCCCCGATAAGATCGTAGGGACCCGGAATAGTTACCTCATGGTTGCGGATTAAGACATCGAAGGCGGGATCCTGCAGTTCATCTTCGGTGATCACCCGGATCCTGTCAAAACCCTCTTCGTGCACAACTTTCAGAGTCTTGACCAGCATTTTCCCCATCTTCTCAATAACCGCCCTGCCCACCCGGCGCTCCCGCCCGGCATTGCGCTCCAGACAGACATCCACAGGGATATTGAAAATTAACAACGCCACGTGAAAACCATATTTTTTGCCAATCCTCAAAAGATCCTTGCGGGCCCGCCGGGTGAGGGCAGTGGAATCGGCCACTGTAAAACGGCCCAGGGCCAGGCGGCGTTCTATGGTATAACGGAACAATTTAAAGGCTTCCCGGGAAGATGCCAGATTTGTTTCATAGTCGCTCACCAGTGTCCGGCAGTGGTCTGAAGAAACAACCATGGTATCTTTAAAATAACGCCGGGCAAAGGATGACTTACCGCAGCCCGGCACGCCGCACAGGACCAGGAGTGTGGTCCTGGGTATAGAAAGCACAGACAGCCACCCCCCAGGGAGGTTTATGTAAGACGCTTATTCGACCTATAAACGCAACCAGATCATGATTTATTGTTATCCAGGTTAGCGGTCTTATATTCCCTGAATTCATCCGGAGATCAGCCTTCTCAGCCAAAATGATCCTGATAAAATTACTGCGCCGCTCACCTGCCGGCAGCGGCGCACTCCCCGGAAAATGTTTTAATTCTCATATTCCAGTGAGTTATGTGTCAATCAGTTTTTTTTGCGGCCTAGAGTTCAGGATTCTTTCTTCTTGGTTCCGGCCGGGGCGTCTTTCACCAGCTGGTCCTTTTCGGCGCCGCAGTTCTTGCATTTCCCGGGCTTGCAGCGGGCTTCCATTTCTGCTCCGCACACTGCGCACTTCCAGAGTGCCATTTTAAATTCACCCCCTTAAAGCCGCCTTTCTCAATTCCCGTACGGCTGCAGCGATATCTTCCCTGCCGAAGATTGCCGAGCCGGCCACCAGCACATCGGCTCCGGCTTTTACAACAGCCGCAGCTGTGCTGCTGTTAATTCCTCCGTCAACCTGGACTTCCGCCTGCAGGCCCCGCTCTTTAAGCATATCTTTGACCGCCGTGATTTTGGGCAGAACCTCCGGAATCAGCTTTTGTCCACCGAAACCCGGGTTTACAGTCATCAGCAGGACCAGGTCCACCATGGGGAGAACATATTCCAGCGTGGACGGGTGGGTGGCGGGATTCAAAGCAATCCCGGCCCTGGCGCCTTTTTCCCTAATTAAGCTCAAGGTGCGGTGCAGGTGCCCGCCCGACTCAACGTGCACCGTAACCAGGTCGGCGCCGGCGTTGATAAAGGACTCCACGTGCAGTTCCGGTCTCTCAATCATCAGGTGCACATCAAAGAGCATGGCACACCTGGGGCGCAGCGCCTCCACCACAAGGGGGCCGATGGTAATGTTCGGGACAAAGCGGCCGTCCATCACATCGATGTGAAGGTACTCCGCTCCGGCCTCTTCCACCATCATAACGTCCTCCAGAAGAGCAGCGAAATTAGCTGACAATATGGAAGGGGCCATTTTAATCAATGCTTTAATACCTCCTGCGCTCCTTTAGTTCTTTTAAAAATTCCAGGTACTGAAAATAACGTTCCTTATTGATCAGACCCGACTCCACAGCGCCTTTTACAGCACAATCCGGCTCCCGGTCGTGCAGGCACTGGTTAAAACGGCATTTCCCAAAGTAAGCATCCATTTCAGGATAATGGCCGGACAATTCCTCCGGCTTTATGTCGGGCAAATCCAGGCTGGAAAAACCGGGGGTATCGGCAACGAAGCCGCCCTGGGGCATGGCAATTAATTCCACATGCCGGGTGGTGTGCCGGCCTCTTTTGAGCTTTGCGCTTATTTCCGCAGTTTTCAGGGCAAGACCGGGATGAAGAGCGTTCAGGATGGTGGACTTCCCCACTCCGGAAGGTCCGGCGAAAACAGATACTTTCCCCCCCAGGGCCTGGCACAGAAGCTCAAGCCCCTCCCCTGTCTTGGCGCTGATCACTACCAGAGGATAGATCTCCCTGTAGCGGGATACCAGCTCAACCTGTCCGTCTTTCGTCAAATCCACCTTGTTGAAACAGATCAACGGTTTCACTCCGCTGGTGGAAACCAAAACCAGAAAGCGGTCCAGGAGCCAGGGATTCGGGTCAGGCTCCCGCACTGCAAAAACAATAACTGCCTGGTCCACATTGGCCACCGGCGGGCGTACCAGCAGCGTAGTGCGGGGCAGCACCCTTTCAATGACCCCCTTGAACCCGTGCCCCGGTCTCAACAGGACACGATCCCCCACGAAGGCCTGCTGCTTTTCACGGCGGAAGCGCCCCCGGAGCGAGCACTCCCATTCTTCCCTGCCGTCATGCACATAGTAGTAACCACTGTAGCCCCTGAGCACAATACCTTCCACAAGGTTCTCAGTGTTTGTCAATAGTTTGCTCACCAGCCAATTTTCCATCAATGTAAACCTGGATTACAGCTTTACCGTAATAGGGCACTTCTCTTACAACCTTCCTGCCCGGGGGATGTTCTTTTTTGTAGGCCTCGCTGCTTCCCCTGATATCGTTAACTATTATCTTTAATTCGTGCCTTTTTCCGTCATCCGGAATCCGTGCTTCAACTTCAACCTCGCGTCTTTCCGGTCCGGGTCCGTTGCTGACAGTGACCTGCACCTCCGAACCTTCCTCGACTTCCGAACCGCCGGCAGGATTTTGACTGATGATCTGACCCTGCATATAGTCTGCGCTTGTTGCCCTGATTACATTATCAGCCATTTTTAACTTTACTTTTTCCAATTCCCCCCTGGCTTGATTCTCCGTTAAACCAATCAGGTCGGGTATCTTCCGGAGGACCGGCTGGGGGCCCTTGCTCACATACAAAGTCACGCCGGACCACTTGGTCAGGTTGGTCTCCGGCTTGGGGTCCTGGTCCATCACCACCCCAACCGGGTAATCGTTGCTGTACTTCTCCTGGTAAGGCTCGTACACAATCAGCTCGTGCTGGCTAATCTTGATCCTGGCATCGCTGAGAGTGTAGCCTATGACATCAGGTACCGTGCGGTATTCCGGCCCCCGGCTGATTGTCAGGGTGACGTTCCTGGTCACTTTGACCATGGTCTCCGGCGGGGGATCCTGAGATATAACACTTTCAGGGGGAATTGTGGGGTGGTAATTCCGGTTTTCCTGAATGTTTTTAAAACCCTGGCTCTGGAGAATGGCCCGGGCCTCTTCCAGGGTACTTCCCTCAACATTGGGCATTTGTATTTCCGGAACGTTGACATACAGTTCAAAGGTTGCGTAAAATGCTGCCACCAGAATCAAGGCCGCCAGCGTTCCCCATAACCAGGCGAGCCTGCGCTTTTTCGGCCTGGAAACATCTCTTGCCGGTTGAAACAGCTCCTCCTTATCTTTCACGGCGGGAATAACCCGTGTAGCAAACTCATCAAGCTGCGCTGCAGCGCCTGAATCCTGGAAAACTTGACCGGTCAGTCCCTCCAGATCCCCTAAAAGAGCCCTGGCTGAGCCATAACGGTCCACTATATTCTTGGCCATAGCGCGGATAATAATCCTCTCTAAACCCGGGGACACCGAAGCATTCAGGCTGGATGGAAGCGCCGGCACTTCCTGAATATGCTTCAGGGCAACTGCTATGGGCGTATCTCCCTGGAAGGGCAGAACACCGGTAGCCATCTCATACATGACAACGCCCAGGGAATAAAGATCGGAAGGCTGATCGGCCGTCTCTCCCCGCGCCTGTTCCGGAGAAAGATAGTGAACCGAACCCAGAACTGTGTCGGTCTGGGTCAGGGTAGCTGTGGTGGCTTCCCTGGCTATGCCGAAATCCGTAAGCTTGGCTCTTCCCGCCGCAGTGATTAAAATATTTTGGGGCTTGATGTCCCGGTGGACGATGTTGTTTTCGTGGGCATGCTGCAGGGCTTCAGCCACCTGCCTGGCAATTTGAACAACCCGTTCCTGGGGCAAAACACCCTGGGCCCTGATCAGGTTTTTCAGGTTATCCCCTTCCACATATTCCATTACCAGATAATGGACATCGTTTTCCCTGCCCACATCATAGATACTGACAATGTTCGGGTGGGAAAGGCTTGCGACGGCCTGGGCTTCCCTGCGAAACCGTTTCACAAAATCCTCGTCGCAGGTAAATTCAGGCCGCAGAACCTTAATGGTGACCAGCCGGTTTAAGAAGGTGTCCCGGCCCTTGTAAACTATGGCCATGCCTCCGCCGCCAAGCTGCTCGAGGATCTCGTAACGGTTCCCTAAAAGCTTCCCGATCAATGATTTCACCTCTAATCTATGTTGAAGAGAATATACTCTGATTTACCAATTATGCAACAGCAACCTTTATTCCGGCAACTGCTAAAAAAAATCAGTAGCCCCTGGAGGCAGCCGCTGCCATCAACTGCCCGGCAATGGGTGCAGCCAGGGCGCCGCCCGCTCCGGCGTTTTCCAGGACAACCGCAACCGCAATTGCCGGCTGTTCAGCCGGGGCAAAGCCGATGAACCAGGCGTGGGTCGGTCCGTGGGGGTTCTGGGCGGAACCGGTCTTACCGGCCACCTGCATCCCCGGGAGCCTGGCGGCCCGCGCCGTTCCATCCTCCACAGCAGCGATCATCCCTTCTTTGATCATAGCTGCAATACCCGGATTAGTTGCCCTTTGCCAGGAACGTTGAGCAGCCTTGTGAATGGTAAATCCCGCCGAGTCCCTGACGGAATCAACCAGATACGGCTGCATGATCGTACCTTCATTGGCAATGGCCGCCGCCACCAGGGCCATATGAAAAGGACTTACCAGCAACTGGCCCTGGCCGATGGCGCAGCTGGCCAATTCAGGGGCGGTCATCTCGTTTTTGGAGGCCATGGTGCAAGGACGGACAGGAACTCCCAGGCCGGGATCCTGACCCAGACCGAAGGCCTTAAATGCCTGCTGGAAAGCAGCGGCCTTCTGGCTTAGACCCAGCCGGGCAAAGGTGGTATTACAGGATACTGCCAGTGCTTTGCTCAAGTCAACTTCCCCGTGGGCCGCCAGGTCGGTGAGCTTGTACCCCTCAACTTCCAGGAAGCCCGGGCAGTTGAAGGTCCGGGTAGCCAGACCCGGATCGGCGGCCAGCGCTCCTGCGGCAGTGACCACCTTGAATGTGGAACCGGGCGGATAGGCCCCCTGGGCAGCCCGGTTCAGCAAGGGTGAAGAGGAATCCTGGACCAGACCGGACCAGGTTTCGTCCAGCTTATTGGGATCATAGCCGGGACTTGAAACCATAGCCCTTATGGCGCCGGTCCTGGGGTCCAGCATAACCACGGCGCCCCGCCGGCCAGCCAGCAGGTCCAGGGCCAGTTTCTGAAGCCCGGCATCAATGGTAAGGTAAACATCGCCCCCTGCCTGCTCCCTGCCGAGGAGCCTGTTTATTAAATTACGGGTGCGGTCATTGCCTTCCATCCCCAGCAGGTAACTGTCGTAAGCAGATTCAAGCCCGGCTCTGCCGTAGCGCTCTGAAATGTAGCCCACCAGATGGGCAGCGGCAGCCCCTTCGGGATAAACACGCCGGCTCCGCCCTTCCCCGTACTCCGTTTTGGCCAGAGCAAGGCCTTTAGCATCAAAGATCGTACCCCGCCTGACCCGGGCCTCCAGTTCGTAAAGCCGGCGGTTGTAAGGATTGGCTGCCAGCACGGGCCCCTTGATTAACTGCAGGTAGGAAAGGTAAAGGATAAAAACTATAAACAGACCCAGAAGCAAATAACTCAGTTTTAAGATATTATCTTTCATGGGCTGTCCTGCGCCTCATTGGAAATATTCAGCAACAATCCCAGGAGTATATAGTTAGCCACCAGCGAACTGCCGCCATAGCTGATAAAGGGCAGTGTTACACCGGTTAAGGGCAGGAGCCCGGTCACACCCGCCAGGATGATGAAAGCCTGCAGCCCCAGTAGGGCGGTTAGACCGGAAGCTGCCAGCGCGGCAAAGTCATCCTTGGCCTGGAGGGCTGTTCTCAATCCCCTGTAGATAATGATCATAAATAAGACAGTTATGGCAACGCCGCCTGCCAGCCCCAATTCTTCACAACAAGCGGAAAAAATAATGTCCGTGTGCACAGCCGGAATATAATTAGGGTAGCCCTGACCCAGCCCCGTACCTAAAAGCCCACCCGAGCCGATGGCAAAAAGGGACTGGGTCACCTGGTATCCTGCCGTGTCTATATAGGACCACGGATCCAGCCAGATCTCAACCCGGTTGCGCACATGATCAAATAGATAATAACTGGCAGCAGCGCCGGCTACAAAAAGCCCCAGCCCAAAGACAGTATACAGGAACCGGGAAGTGGCAACATAGACCATGGCCAGAAAGGTGCAAAAATAAATCAGGGCGGTGCCCAGATCCCTTTGAAAGACAAGGAGCAGCAGGGAAATTCCCCACATGGCAGCCAGGGGAATCCATTCCTGGGGCCCCGGGAGCGCAATCCCGCCCAGACTGCGCGTGCCGGCAGCGAGCAGGGCCCTGTTTTCGGCAAGAAAACTGGCCAGAAAAAGAACCACCAGGATCTTTACAAATTCGGAAGGTTGCAGGTAAAAGACACCAAAATTAAGCCAACTCCTGGCGCCACCCTGCTCCGTTCCGAAAAAAATGGGCAGAATCAGGGCAATTATCCCGGCCAGTGCATACAGGTATTTATAATCGCTCAAAAAACGGAAGTCCTGCAAGAGCCGGGTAGTCAGAACCAGGGCCAGGAGACTGATTAAGAGCCAGATAAACTGCCGCTGTCCGTAGGCGGGGTTCAGCCTGAACAAAAAAACCAGCCCGGTTGCCGAGAGGACGGCAACAACCGGCAGTAAAAATGAGTCCCCCCTGTATCCGCTCCACCGCCAGTAAAAATGAACCAGAAAAAATGCAACCGCAACTGCAGGTCCGGCTATAAGGACCTGACCTGTGCCCTTTTCCAGTTCCAGGTAAAGGACCAATGTCCCGGCCAAAAGGTAAACCCCGGCAAGCAGGAGCAGGTTTCTCTCCAAATTACGGTTACTGCTCCCGGTGTTTTTAAGTTTTTCCAGTCTGCCTCCCAGCAACTGTATTCCGGGATTCATGGAAGGACCTCCATAAATGTTATATACGTAGAAATTATGATTATTGCGGGGTAACAGGAAATCCTTTCAACAATGAACAAAACGTTCTTTTATAACATTTTATATTAATTTACTATCAGTTTAAGCTTTTGCCTAATCCTGGCTTTGACCGGTTAGATTCCTGAAAGGACTGACTTTTTTCATGATTTTATCTTTCCTTTGCCCGGATAAATCAACAAATTTTCAGCATTCCAGGAGGATCATTGTTATATTATCGGACCCGCCGCAGGCCAGCGCCCTGGCTAAAAGATTCTGCAAGGATGATTCAAGATCCGGTGAATTACTGATCGTATGCAGGATCTCCTCGGGTCGCAGGTAAGTGGTCAAACCGTCTGTGCAGATCAGGATCAAGTTTCCCGGAAGAACCTGGAACCGGTAAAGATCAACTTCAAGGGACGATTCTATCCCAAGCGCCCTGGTCAGAACATTGCGCTGTGGGTGATTGAAAGCTTGCTCCTCAGTAATACCGCCACTATTCACCAGTTCCTGCACCAGGGAATGGTCTTCCGTCAGGCGGGTTATTAAGCCGTCCCTGATCAAATAAGCACGGCTGTCCCCTACCTGGGCTACATAAAGTTCCTCTCCCCTCTTCAGGCAGGCTGTTACAGTGGTACCCATTCCCGACCATTCCGGATTTCGGCTGGCCACTTCATAAATAGAGCGGTTCGCTTCCTTGACACTCTCCACCAGGGCCTTATCAGGCGGGGTCCCGCCGGCAAGTTCCCTTACCAGTTCACGTTCCAGGATCCGCAAGGCCATGCTGCTGGCAACCTCCCCGGCCTGGTGCCCCCCCATACCGTCGGCTACTGCAAACAGCCCTGTTCCGGGTGAAATACACAAACTATCTTCATTTATATTCCTGACCAGTCCGGTATTAGATATCTGAGCCCATCTCATACCCCCACCTCACAAACTGAAAAGTAATGCCACCAATTCTAATCCTGTCGGCATTGGCCAAAACGGTTGGTTTTGAAATCTGCACCCCGTTCAAAAAGGTTCCGTTTGTGCTGTTAAGATCATCCAGCCAGTATTGCCCCTCCTTTAAATAGATCCGGGCGTGCCTGGTAGAAGCAAAGGAATCCCCCGTTGTGATATCATTTTCCTCGCTCCGCCCTATGAAGATTTCTTTGTAAACAGCAAAGGTGTCTCCGGGCTGCAGCTCCGCTGTGGAGCTCTCCAGTACGGTGAGTGAAACATCCGCCACCCTGGAATCAGCATTCTTATCCTCCGGCACCCCTGCAGGCGGCCTGAAGTCTTGACGGTCTGCAGGAAGCTTTTTGAGATCGCCAACCATCCATTTAACCAGACTGAATAGGAAAAGGAGCAACAGCAACAGGAATACATAGCGCAAAACCAGTAACACGATTCCGGTCATCTTAATCCACCTTAAAGGTGCAGACAGTTGTACCGAAGGTCAAGACATCCCCCGGCTCCAGCACCTTTGAAGTAATTCTAACACCGTTGACCAGGGTACCGTTAGTGCTCCCCAGATCCTGAATGGTATAGCGGCCCCGGTGCAGCTCCAGGCGGGCGTGGCGCCGGGAAACGCTGGTATCGTTGAATACGATCTGGCAATCCTCGCGGCGTCCGACCAAAATGTTAACTCCCTTTAAAGGAAAAATCCTTCCCTGCTCAGGTCCCTCATCCACTTCAAGAACTCCGTAGATCCGCGGCTGGGGTTCTGCCCGCACGCTGTCCTTTACCGGAAAGAAACGCTGGGTACGTTCGATATCCCTTTCCTGTCCAGCTGGTTCTTCCATGTCAGTTGTCGCTTTGAATGCGGATTCCAGCCTGATCATGCCGGCAGAAAGGCTTTCATCCGGGTTAAAACTAACCGACGGCTGTCCTGTAAGTGTGTATTTTTTTTCCTGTGCCTTCTGAGTGATATAATCCTGCAGTTCGCTGGAGAGCAGTTTGCCAAAATTAGCAATCTTCTCCCAGTCAGAAGGGTTAAGGTGAACTATATAATGATTTGGAACATATATACGATTGATGCTGACGCGCCTGCAGTCCCTCATTTCCCTGGCCAGTCGCTTGGCGATTTCCACGGGCTGAACACACCCGCCGCCAAAGGTATCCTTGAAAAAGCCATCTATGTACTTTTCCAGACTTCCTTCCAGTCCTGAGAACAAACCCATAAAGCTCATCTCCCGGCTGGTTTTTCGCATCCGCGCGTTATTACTTTGGACGCCTGAACCCTTCTACGGGTTCAACAGGGGATCTGCCCGGAGCAACAGCAGCAGTTCCGGAGTAGATCCTTCGCCTTAACTGACCGCAAGCCGCATCAATCTCCGCACCCAGTTCCCGCCTGACAGTAGTTGCTACACCATGCTTTTCCACAAGCCGCTTAAAATCATGCACCCGTTCCCGGGAAGGCGGCGCAATACCCCTTTCGGTTACCGGGTTGGCAGGAATCAGGTTGAGATGGGCAAGCATCCCCGACAACAGCCGTCCCAGTTCCAGGGCGTGCTCATTACGGTCGTTGACACCCTTGATCAGGGCGTACTCGAAGGTAACCCGCCTTCCCGTTTCCCTGGCGTAATCCCTGCAGGAGGCAATCAGCTGTGCTATGGGATATTTTTTGTTTAGCGGCACCAGGCTATCCCTGAGGACATCGTTGGGCGCGTGCAATGATACCGCCAGTGTCAGCGGAAGCCTTTCGGCTGCCAGCGCCCTGATTTGCGGAACAAGGCCGCAGGTTGAGATTGTTATATGGCGAAGCCCGATATTTAAGCCCCAGGTGGCAGAAACCTGCCTGATAAAAGCAAGGGTGGCGTCATAATTGTCCAGAGGTTCCCCTGAACCCATCAGGACCAGGTGGCTGACCCTCTGTCCGGTATCCTTCTGGATCCCGAGAACCTGATCGTACATCTCTCCGGAGCTTAAGTTCCGTACAAGCCCTTCCAGACCGGAGGCGCAGAGCCTGCATCCCATCCGGCAGCCCACCTGTGTAGAAACACAGGCAGAGTTGCCGTAATTGTGCTTCATCAAGACACTTTCAACCGCCTGTCCGTCATGCAGGCCGAACAGGTACTTAATCGTGTCACCCCGCCTGGAAGCCCTCCTGGCCAGTATTTCCGGGCGAGTGATCCAGGCAGCGTCAGCCAGGCGTTCCCTGAGGACACGGGGGAGATCGGTCATTTCCTGGAAAGAATCCGCCCCCTTTTGAAAGAGCCATTCAGCCACCTGCCCGGCCCTGTATTTTTCAGCTCCCAGGCGTCCTAAAAAAAGCTCCAACTGGAACAGGTTCAGGTCTTTTAAATTAACCTTGCCTGACACTATGAGCAAAACCTTCTTTCAGAAGAGATTATTCTCCGTCCTTTAAGCCAATCCCTTTTTTCTCAGCCGGGCTATAAAAAAGCCGTCCATCCCATGCCGGTGAGGATAAAGCTGCAGGTAGCCCTCTGCCAGGGTCCCTTTCTGATCAAGGGCTCCAGGCAGGAATGGAGTTAGGTCCTCCGGGACAAATTCCGGGTGGCCGGCAAGAAAGCTCTCCACCTGCCCCATGTTTTCTTCCCGGAGCAGGGTGCAGGTGCTGTAAACCAGGACACCGCCATCCCTGACACAGCGGGAGGCGCCTTCCAGGATCTCAGCCTGGAGCTTTACTATGGCTGGTAGATCCTCCGGCTTTATTCGCCAGCGGGCGTCAGGACGGCGTCTCAGAACGCCCAGCCCCGAACAGGGAGCATCAACCAGAACAAAATCGGCCAGGCCATTTAGCTCTTCGGGCAGATTCCTGGCATCCCCCTCCCTGCATTCCACAATATCAATGCCAAGACGCCGGCAGTTCTCCCGGATCAAAGACAGTTTATGGGAGTGGATCTCCACCCCTAGAATAAAGCCGCGGTTTTCCATCAGCTGGGCCAGGTGTGTGGTTTTGCCGCCGGGGGCGCTGCAGGCGTCCACTACAAAGGAACCAGGTGCCGGCATTAAGGCCCTGCCGGCCAGCATAGAGCTTTCGTCCTGCACTTGAAACAAGCCCTCTTGAAATGACGGCAGCGAACCCAGGGAATAAAAACCTTCGATTACCAGACCTTCGGGGGCATAGAGCGTTTCTGAAACAGACAAACCTTCACCGCGTAGCCTTTCAACCAGGCCGGCCCGCGTTATTTTCAAGGTGTTGGTGCGAATTGTGTTGGGGGCCGGCGTGTTATTGGCACGGCATAGGGCGATGGTTTCCTCCGGACCAAATTCCGCCAGCCAGCGCTCCACCATCCAGGCAGGATGGGAATAACGCAAAGAGATATGGTCCAGGGGGCTGTGGGACAGGGAGGGATAGTTAATTTCCCCGTGGCGGCGGGCAACACTGCGCAACACACCATTGACGAATTTTACAGTGCCCGGGTGACCGTACTTTTTTGCCAGTTCCGCCCCCTCGTTGCAGGCAGCGGAAGGGGGCACCCTTTCCATAAAGAGCAGCTGATACACACCCAGCCTGAGAATGTTTCGCACCACCGGTGACTGGGACTGCAGGGGCTTCTTAACAAAATGCCCCAGAATCCAGTCCAGGGTATTCAGGTTACGCAGGGTGCCGTAAGCAAGTTCAGTGGCAAAAGCCCGGTCCAGCTTTCCCGGACGGTACTTTTCCAAAACCCGGTTCAGGGCAATGTTGGCAAAAGCGCCTTCCTCCTCCACTGCCCTGAGGACTTTAAGAGCCAGCTCCCTGGCCGATATGTGGGACAATAAAATCACGGTTCCCTTCTTAAGTTAAAAATATTCCCATCTTAAAATTCCTTTACTTTGCCATGGTCTTGATTAAGATTCTTGCCTGGTCCAACCAATCTTATTCTTTATAAGAAAAGCTTGTCTTTTTAGTGAAACTGTTTTTAGCTGAAACTGCTTAACTACATTGGTCAACAAAACAACAAACTGAGGAACAAGATCAATAAAGGGTTTTCCTTTTAAGACCTCTGCATAAAAAACAGAACAGCTTCCTCCACTTTTTCAATACGGATTTCCGTGTTGAAACATGGCCCGAAGGGCCGCTCGTTGGTAACCCCAAGCACAGGGATGGGGTTGGAATCCTGGATCCCGCTGGTGAGGTCCCGCTCGCAAGCAATGGCGACAATAGCCCGGGGGCGGTATTCCCGTACGAACTTTCGGGCCAGGGTACCCCCGGTGGCCATGTTCACATGGATGCCGTACTGGTCCCTCAAAGCCAGCAGCCTGTTTACAGAACACCTGCCACAGCGGCGGCAATTGTCAATATCAACGGTGATTTTATGGGGACATTCACTCCACTGCAGGCAATGCGGAGCCAAAACGAGGATCTGGGACGGCAGCAGATTGAATTCCTTGGAGCGAACAAGCTGGTTGTTTACTTCAATGAAGGAACTCTTAATCCGGTCCCGATCAATATGAAAAACCCCGCCAAGTGCCAGGGCAATGGGAAAAAATAAATTCAAGGCCACCCTCATGGGACCGTGCAGCACAGTAATATCTTTGGCGTAGAGCAGGGTCAGAATAATACCGCCGGTACCGAAGCAGGCTATAACCAGCGCGCCAACCAGTAACCCGGCCAGGGCCAGGAGCAGGATTTGATCAATTAAAGTACGGGTATCGCTTGTAGCAAGATACCAGATCCCAGACAGGAGAAGCCCCACACCCACAAGGCTGAAACCCAGAAGGCCGATAAAAAGTCTTTTCCGAACCGGGAGTATTTCAATATTCAACATGACTCGCCCCCGGCAAGGTTATCGCTCCCAAGCACCGTACCCTCCGGAATGGGCTTGCCCCTTAAAAAAGCAGCTGCCTCCAGCCGTCTTCCGCCCTGCAATTGAAGCTCAAGGATCCTCAGCATACCTTTACCGGTACCCACCAGAATTCCATCACGGCCGGCAGCAACAACCTCACCGGGTTTTGTACCTGTCCAATCGGACTCCAGGCAACTTGCCCGCCAGAGCTTGAGCACCTTCCCCTGCAGTGTTGTGCGCGCTCCCGGCCAGGGGTTCATGCCCCGGACAAGATTATAAATCTCCCGGGCCGGCCTGTCCCAGCAGATTACTTCATCCTCCGCCTTCAGCAGGGGAGCATAGGAGGGCTCCCCATTCTGGGGAATCCTGGGAGCCTGTCCCAGGGAAATCAAGCGCAGGGTCTCCACCAGCAGGCGGGAACCTGCCAGGGCCAGCCGGTCGTGGATTACGCCCACAGTGTCCTCTTCCTGGATGGGAATGGATTCCTTCAAAATCAGATCACCGGTATCCATACCTTCATCCATATACATGGTGGTAACCCCTGTCTCCCTTTCTCCGTTGATGACTGCCCGGTGAATGGGGGCTGCACCGCGGTATTTCGGCAATAAAGAGGCATGGACGTTAATACAGCCAAAAGGGGGCAAAGACAGGATTTCCGCCGGAAGAATCTGACCAAAGGCAACAACAACCACAACCTCGGGGGCTAAAGCCCGCAGCGTCCCGATGAATTCAGGCTCCTTGATCCTTAACGGCTGAAGTACCGGTATGCCCAGAGCAAGGGCAGTTTCCTTAACCGGGGTGGGTGTATTAGTTTTTCCCCTGCCCCGGGGACGATCCGGGCGGGTAACTACAGCTGCAAGTTCGTGTCCTGCATCTTTCAGGGCTTTCAGGGATGCAACGGCAAAATCCGGAGTACCCATAAAAACGATGCGCATTCCTTCTCCCTCAATTCTTCAATCTCAAACTTTAGTAACACTCCTGGCCCGGTCAATAAAGAGGATTCCGTCAAGATGGTCGATTTCATGCTGGAAAATTATGGCCGGGAAGCCTTTAGCCTTGATTATATTTTCCTTGCCGTAGCGGTCCAGGTATTTCACATGAACTGTATAAGCCCGGGCTACTTCCCCGGTTACTCCGGGAATACTGAGGCAGGCTTCTGTGTCCACTTGTTCCCCTTCAGCAAAAATGATTTCAGGGTTGATCAGTTCCAGCAACCCCTCTCCCGCATCCACAACAATAACCCGCTTGGAGATCCCCACCTGCGGTGCGGCCAGACCGACACCCCTGGCGCTATACATGGTTTTGGCCATGTTATCTAAAAGCTTGAGAATATTCCGGGTTATTTTAGGGACCGCTTTAGCTTTTTCCCTGAGAACCTCGTCTCCTATTTCCACAATATTATATATCGCCATAACCCTGCCTCCTTCACAGCATTCCCTGGGGATTAATATCGACGTTAACAACCGGTTTGAAGGCCGGCCGAATGGTCTCCAGTTTGTCCAGAAATTCCCTGATCAGCTCTTTTAATGAATTGCGTTTGGGACCTTTCAATACCAGCTGCCAGCGGTGTCTTCCCTTGATCTTATTCAAGGTAGCCGGCGCCGGACCCAGGAGATCTATCTGACCGCTGCCGTTGAGCAGTTCTTTAGCAAAAAAATCATGCGCCAGAAAGGCTCCCTTCTTCGCTTCAGCCTCATCTTCATGAGTGAAAAGAAGCAGCGCCAGGTGGCTGAAGGGTGGGTAACCCAAAGCGCGCCTTACCCTCATCTCATTCTTGTAGAATCCCTCGTAGTCGTGGGCAGCAGCAGTAGTTATGCTGTAATGATCCGGTGAATAAGTCTGGATCAATACCTCCCCGGGAAGATCACCCCGCCCGGACCTGCCAGCCACCTGGGTCAACAACTGGAATGTACGTTCAGCAGCCCTGAAATCGGGCATGTGCAAAGTTGTATCTGCGTTAATCACACCCACCAGGGTCACCTTAGGCAGATCCAGTCCCTTGGCAATCATCTGCGTTCCGATCAGGATATCGGCCTTTCCCTCCCGGAAGGATTTGAGGATCCTTTCATGGGAACCCTTGCGGGTGGTGGTGTCGCTGTCCATCCTCAGGATCCGGGCCCGCTCAAAGACTCTTTTGGCTTCTTCCTCCACCCTTTGCGTACCTGTTCCGAAATGGCTGATGTGGCGGCTGGAACAAGATGGGCAGCGCCCGGGGACCGGAATGGCATGATTGCAATAATGACACCTGAGGCGGTTGTCCAGGTGGTAGGTGAGTGAGATATCGCAGCGGGGGCACTTCAAGACCAGTCCGCATTCCCTGCAGACAACGATTGTGGCGTAGCCCCGCCTGTTCAGGAAAAGAAGCACCTGTTCGCCCCTGTCCAGACGCAGGTTCACGGCTTCTGTCAGGGCCAGGCTGAAGATACCTCTATTGCCGTTTTTTATCTCCTGCCGCATGTCCACAACCCTGACCCCGGGCAAAGGCCTGTGATCAATCCGGTGGGGCAGTTCCAGCAGCCTGTAAACCAGGCCCTTACCGGCCTTGAGCCGGCTCTCCAGAGAAGGGGTGGCGCTTCCCAACAGGACCACGGCCCCTGTCAACTGGGCCCTTTTGATGGCCACTTCCCGGGCGTGATAGCGCAGGTGATCCTCCTGTTTGTAGGTTGTTTCATGTTCCTCGTCAATTACAAAAAGCCCCGGCCTGGGCAGGGGAGCAAAAACTGCCGAACGGGTCCCCAAAACAACAGGCGCTTCCCCACTTTTGACCCGCAGCCACTGGACATATCTATCCCTGTCTGAAAGAGCGCTGTGTAGAACCGCCACTTTTCCGCCGAAGCGGGCCCGGAACAAATCGATCATCTGGGGGGTAAGAGCAATTTCCGGAACCATGGCTACACCCTGGCGACCGGTTTTTAGCACAGTGGAAAGAGCATGGAGGTAAACCTCGGTCTTCCCGCTGCCGGTTACACCGTGCAGAAGAAATACACCGAATTGCCCCTCCTCCAATAACCTGGTAATTGGTTTTAAAACCTGTTCCTGCTGCGGACTGAGCAGCGGGCCCCTCCAGTCAGTTTCTCCGGGCAGCGGAACAGCGGGCAGGGGTTCCTTGGACACAGCCTCCAACATACCCCTGGCCACCAGTGTTTCTACAGTTTTCAGAGAAGCCCCGGCAACAGCTGCCAATTCAGTCATGGTGAGCCCGGGGCAGCCGGCCGAGGCTTTTAAAACAGCAGCCTGCCTGGGCTTTCTGCCCATTGTTGCCAGAATCTTTTCCAGCCCGGCCCCTGTATGGACCGGAAATACTCTTTTAACGGCACCCCTGTCTTTAACCCGCAGGCGTGGCGACAAAATACGCCCGAAAGCCTCAGCGGTACTGCAGAGATAACTGTCGGCCATCCAGCGGGCCAGTTCCAGCATCTCGGATGTAAGAATCCGGGTGTCCAGAACCCTGATGATGCTTCTGATTTTTACTTCGCTCCGGGGAACCCCGAAACCCACTACGTACCCTGCCAGCTGCCTGTTGCCGAAGGGAACAAGCACCCTGCTCCCCACTGCAACCTGCTGCTCAAGTTCTGCCGGAATAAAATAGTGAAAAACCCGGTCGGTTTTTCTGGTGTTCAATTCAACAATAATTTCGGCATAGGGGCCGTTTTTCTTCATTATACCCTCCCAAAGGATACTTTACAAATTTGGGTGCCGGTATAAAAATGGCCCGGCCGTAATCCAACCAGGCACGGGTGACCCCCGGCATCCGGCATCAGCCCGCAGCTATGCCGGCTTATCCACACCGCTTCCTGTGAGGAACAATTCCTGGACAACCAGAGGATTCCCGGATTGCTGATCCAAAATTGGGGAGGTACTGCTACTGCCCGTTACTTCTCAGTTTTAACACCTCGTCAAGAATACGGTGGGCCAGGCTGAGTTTATCCATAACAGGCAGCGGTAAAACGTATTGACCGGGATAAACCAGCTTAACTATATTTGTATCTGATCCAAATCCTGCCCCGGGGAGAGTAACATCGTTTGCCACCAGGAGATCCAGGTTTTTATTCTTCACCTTTTGATAGGCGTTGTCTTCCAAATTACTGGTTTCGGCAGCAAACCCCACCAGAGTCTGGTGTGTTTTTCTCCGGCCAAGCTCAGCCAGAATATCCGGGTTTTTATCGCACTCAATAACAAGATTTGTCCCAGTTTTTTTAATCTTTTGTCCGGATACTTCCCTGGGCCTGTAATCAGCCACTGCGGCAGCTTTAATAACGATGTCCACACGGGGAAAATATTCCATAACCTCCTTGAACATCTCTGCTGCTGTTTCCACATGTCTCAGTTTAACCCCCAAGGGCGCCTGTAAATTGGTGGGACCACTGATCAGGATGACCGAAGCCCCCCTGCTGGCGGCAGCTCTGGCCAGAGCATAGCCCATTTTACCCGAGCTCCGGTTGGTCAGGTAGCGTACAGGGTCGATTGGCTCCAGGGTGGGACCGGCAGTTACCAAAACGCTCAGGCCGCTAAGGTCTCCCCTGGGGGACAGAAGCGCCTGAATCTTTTCCATAATGACATCCAGCTCAGCCAGCCTCCCCGGTCCCTCCGCCCCGCAGGCCAGGCGCCCTTCCCCCGGACCTGCAAAATGATAGCCGAGGTCTTTAAGCACGGTCAGATTGCGCTGAACCACCGGGTTTTGATACATCTGCACATTCATGGCCGGACAGAACAAGACCGGGCAGGTGGTTGCCATAATTACAGTTGACAGCAGATCATCTGCTATACCTGCCGCCACCTTGCCCAGGATATTGGCTGTGGCCGGTACAACAACAAGTAAGTCGGAAATGGCAGCCAGTTCAATATGCTGTACTTTCCATTCCACAACCGGCTCGAAAAGTTCGCTGTAAACGCGGTTGCCGCTCAGGGTTTGAAAGGTCAGCGGGCTTACAAAGGCACTGGCCGCACGGGTCATAATTACACGGACATCTGCCCCGTCTGTTTTCAGGTTGCTCGCCAGCTGGGCAGCTTTATAAACAGCAATACCACCGGTTATACCCAGGGTTATATTTTTTCCCGCCAGCATTTGTAAGCCCCCTCAAAATGGAATTATCATCTGAAAAATCTGCAAATTAATAAAATGAAGGTGTGTCAAAAACTAAAACCACTTTCCTTTAACCTTTACTATCATAAAAAAAGGATCTTGTGTGCTGATGAAGGACAGCAGACTACTTGATACTAACCCGTGTTCTTAAATATCTTATTTTATTCTGAGCGATCTCATTAAGAGCGGCGGTTACAGGCTTAAGAGCTACCCCGTCAACCTTGGCACTTCCCCTCTCGGTGAGTACCCTGGCCCGTTTAGCAGCAACAACAACCAGGGTATACCGGCTGTCGACCTTTTCCATCAGCTCATCGAGAGTTGGTTGGTTCATATTATCCTCCACTTTCCATTGGGTCTAGAAACAAATCAAGGCAATAAATCCCGTAACAAATACTGGCAGCGCTGAGACCGTGCTTTTTCTGCGGTGATGATCGCCCGGACGGTATCCAGGGCCCGGGTCAATTCATCATTGACCACAATATAATCATAATGACAGGCCATCTTAATTTCGCCTTCGATACAGCGCAAGCGCTTCTCAATTTCCTCACGGGTATCGGTACCCCTGGCCCGCAACCTGGACTCCAGGGCAAGTCTGGAGGGGGGAAGGACAAAAATAAGCACAGCCATGGGAAACCGTTCTTTTACCTGCAGGGCGCCCTGAATATCGATTTCCAGAATCACATCGTTGCCCCGGTCAAGGGCTTCCTGCAAAAACCTGTACGGAGTACCGTAATAGTGGCCGTAGACTTCCGCCCACTCCAGCAGTTCATCTTCCTCAATCATTCTCTTAAAGGACTTGTTATCCAGGAAATAATAATCTACTCCATGCACTTCACCGCTCCTGGGTGAACGGGTTGTAGCCGAGACAGATAAATGGATGCTTGGCTCCTCCTTGATCAGAGCTCTGCAGATGGAACCCTTGCCCACACCTGAGGGACCGGAAAAAACCATTAATATACCTTGTTTTCCCACGACTGCGGCCTCTATTATTCAGAAGGCTCTTCGGCCTGCGGCGACTCCTTCGACACCAGACGGTGGGCTACGGTTTCAGGTTGTACGGCAGAAAGGATGACATGATCACTGTCTGTAATAATAACCGCCCTGGTCCGGCGTCCGTAAGTTGCATCAATCAACATGCCCCTGTCCCGGGCTTCGGTAATAATCCTTTTTATGGGGGCTGATTCCGGACTGACTATCGCAATAATCCGGTTGGCCGAGACAATGTTTCCAAAACCAATATTGATTAATTTGATTTCCACAGTGTTTCCCCCTTCAAAAATTAACCTGAAATCATTCTATATTTTGGACCTGTTCCCTCAGTTTTTCAAGTTCACTTTTCACCTCAACAACCAGGCGGCTGATTTCCAGATCACTGGCTTTGGAGGCAATGGTATTTATTTCACGATTCATTTCCTGAATCAGAAAGTCAAGTTTCCTTCCCACTGATTCCTCCGCCAAAAGGCAATTGCGAACCTGATTCAG
The DNA here is from genome assembly GCA_029555205.1 of Bacillota bacterium. Classification (GTDB taxonomy): domain Bacteria; phylum Bacillota; class Desulfotomaculia; order Desulfotomaculales; family Pelotomaculaceae; genus DTU098. The sequence continues at coordinate 13,612 of JAKPTB010000124.1, read as the reverse complement.
GTGACTTTCCAGCCGCACTGTTTCTTCGGTTATATTGGAACGCTCAGCAAAAAGGGCAACTTCACCCGCCAACCGTTCGATGTCAAGGGAACCATCCTTCAGGAAATCGCTCAAACGGTTTTGCAGCCTTTCTCTGTAATCCTCCACAACAACAGGTGACCGGTCCCTGATTGTATTATTGAGCCGGGTAAGATGTTCAACCCTGTTCAGGAGATCTTTGGCAAGTTCTTCTCCTTCGAAAGCCCTCATCTGGACCAGGCTTGCCACAGCCCTTTCCGTAGCATCCTGTACGGCAGGCCACAAAAGTTCAAGATCTTCAGCGGGCTCTTCCACAATAAATACACCGGGTAGGGCCACCAGCTGCGGCAATTTTATTTTTCCCTCAATACCAACACTTTCCTGAAGTTCTTTCATTGCCTTATAATACGCTGAGGCAAGTGCTTTGTCAACTTTCACGGAAGCTGTTTTTTCGCCGCATTCTTCGATACTCAGATATCCGTCAATCCGCCCCCGGGCCACCCGGGTTAAGATGATCCGCCTGATCCGGTCCTCAAGGGGAACAAGGGAGCGGGGCAAACGTAAAACAACCTCACTATAGCGATGATTGACTGCTTTCAATTCCAGGGTGAATTTCTTATCACAGGTACTGCCCTCGCCCCGGCCGTAACCGGTCATGCTTTTAATCAATAATTCACACCACCTGTATCTATTTAAATATAGTATTGACTTTTACCATAAAAATAATTTTTCTACCTTGAAGAAGAAAATCCTTCGATTTATGCTAAAATATGCGATATTTTAATCTTTTGAAAAAAGAAAAGCCGGCACCTGGAATGCCGGGCATTAATCATGAATAACAGAATCTAGTAAATCAGTTAATTTTGTTCAGTAACTCTTCAATCCGGTCCAGTCCTTCTCTGATGTTCTCCATGGAACAGGCGTAAGATAGCCTGAAATAATTATCATTACCAAAGGCAATACCGGGAACCACGGCTACCTTTGCTTCTTTAAGCAAAATAGCGGCCAGGTCGGTTGCACTGTTGATGGGGACACCCTGGTAACTCTTACCAAAAAAGCCTTTGACATTTGGATAAAGATAGAAAGCTCCGTTCGGGCGCGTACAGGTTATACCCTCTATGGCGTTCAGCCGCTCATACATATAGTTTCTCCTGCGGAGAAACTCGGCCTTCATCTGCTCCGTATAGGACTGGTCGCCTGTCAGGGCGGCCGCACCGGCATACTGGGCTATGGAAGTTGGATTGGAAGTGGAATGACTCTGTAAATCACCCATAGCTTTTGCTATCGGCAGGGTGGAAAGAGTATAGCCAATCCGCCAGCCGGTCATGGCATAGGCCTTGGAAACACCATTTACAACTATGGTCTGTTCCTTCAAGGCAGGAGAAAAAGAAGCGATGCTGACATGCTTGATTCCGTTGTAAATAAGTTTTTCATAAATCTCATCTGAAATAACCATAATCCCGTGTTTTTCAATAACCTCTGCCAAAGCCCCCAGTTCTTCCACTGTAAAAACAGAGCCGGTAGGATTATTGGGGCTGTTGAGGATAAAAAGACGGGTCCGGGGTCCTATGGCTGACTCCAGTTCAGCAGGGACAAGCTTAAAACCGTTCTCCTCCCGTGTTTCTATAATCCGGGGTGTTGCTCCGCACAGCTTAATCTGCTCCAGATAGCTTACCCAGTAAGGAGCGGCAAGGATAACCTCATCCCCCGGCTGTAGCAGCACCTGCATAGCGTTGTAAAGGGAGTGCTTGGCGCCCGCGGAAACTACCACCTGTTCCGGTTTGTATTCAAGGCCTTGCTCAAGGCGGTATTTTTCGCAAATGGCCTCTTTCAAAACCTTTATTCCCGTCACAGGGGTGTATTTGGTCTTTCCTGCCCGAATCGCGGCAATTGCCGCCTCCTTGATGTGGTCCGGGGTGTCGTAGTCCGGTTCTCCTGCCCCAAAGCTAACTACTTTATGCCCGTTTGAGGCCATCTCTTTAGCTTTTGCGTCAATTGATAGAGTGGGGGATGGACTGATATTTAACGCCCGGTCGGCTAATTTCATTAAAGAACGAACCTCCTTTTTGATGAAAGGCCAGTTGTGCTCCGTCGCACATGTGGAAGCCGCCGGTCTTCATCATTGCAGTCAAGTATTAATTGATTCTGTCGTTCAACCCAGGCGCTTCAGGAAGAATGTGAAAGCGTCTTGACAGGCACTGGCAGAACAGGCTCAGCAATCACCGTTAGCGGTGGCCCTGTTGCTCCCAAAAGGGCATAACTGTTTTCCTATAAAATAAGTTTAAAAGGTTACTGTACCAATTGTATTCTTAATTCTTTCCAGAGCTTCTTGAATTCGCTCCTTTTCAATGGTAAGCGCCATTCTGAAGTACCCTGAACCATTCCGGCCGTATCCGGTGCCTGGTGTAATAACAACACCGGCCTTAGCCAGCACCAGTTCAGCGAAGGACTCGGATGTATACCCCCGGGGTACCGGCGCCCAGACATAAAATGTAGCCTTTGGTTTCTCCAGGTTCCAGCCCAGGCTGTTCAGCCCTTCAATCAAGATATCCCGCCGCTCCTGGTACACCGCATTTTGTTCAGTTACAATATCCTGGGGTCCCGTCAGTCCGGCAGCGGCAGCATACTGGATTGCCTGAAAAACACCAGAATCGATATTTGATTTTAACCGGCCCAGGGCTTCAACTGCTTTGGCGTTACCCGCAGCCCAGCCGACCCGCCACCCGGTCATGTTATAGGTCTTGGAAACCGAGTGAAACTCAATTCCCACTTCCTTTGCCCCTGGAAACTGCAGAAAACTGGGTGGTTTATAACCATCAAAGGATACGTCGGAATAAGCAGCGTCGTGGCATACCAGAATTTCGTACTCCCTGGCAAATTCAATTACCTCCCGGTAAAAGGCTTCGCCGGCCACGGCGCCGGTCGGGTTGTTCGGATAATTAACAAAGAGGATTTTTGCCCGCTTCGCCAGATCCCGTGGAATTGACTTAAAATCAATTAAATAGCCCTTTTCAGGCTCCAGGGGCAGATAATAGGGTTCGGCCCCCGCTAAAATAGCTCCGCCTGAATAAACAGGGTAACCGGGATCCGGAACAAGAACCGTATCACCGGGATTCAGGTAACACCAGGAGATGTGGGCGATGCCCTCTTTGGAACCGAGCAGGGAGACCACTTCGGTTTCCGGATCCAGTTCAACTCCGAAGCGGTTTTGGTACCAATGGGCCACTGCCTGACGGTAGGTCAGCATGCCTACCGAGGAGGGATACTGGTGATTGGCTGGATTATTCGCCTCCCTTACCAACGTCTCAATAATATGAACCGGCGTCGGCCGGTCCGGGTCACCGATACCAAGACTGATTACATCAACGCCGGCCTCTTTTTTCGCGGCGATAAGCTTTTCAATCCGCGCAAAAAGATAGGGCGGTAAATTACAGATACGCCGGGCTTCTTCTAATTTCAATCGGATTATTTCCTCCCTCTCTATTTAATTATGGTATGCCCATTATGCAGAACCATTTTCTCTATACCTATATATTTTATCACCGGGCTTAAAAGTTGCAAGATCTTATAAAATGTATACATTATAATTCAAATAACGCCACATGACAAGGCGAACATGGAATTATCTAACAGAATGACTCCTGCTAAACCCTTTTCCTCTCAGCTCATCCAGAATGCAGACGGGGCTAGAAACAAAAAAGGGCCAAAGCGAAAACTTTGCCCTCTGGATATCCGTATTGCTCTAAAAAATTGTTACTTCTTTTGCACGGGATAATCACCGCTAAAAACTTCCTCGGCGGGGCCGGTCATATACACGTGGTTGTCTTCGGCCCATTCAATATTGAGGTCCCCGGCAGTTAAGTGAACCGTAACTTTACGTCCGGTGTAGCCGTTTAAGAAAGCGGCAACTACCGCGGCGCAGGCTCCGGTACCGCAGGCCAGGGTCAGCCCCGCACCTCTTTCCCAGACTTTCATTATTATTTCATCCCGGGACAGGACCTGAACAAATTCAACATTAGTCCTGCGGGGAAAGGCTTCATGAGCCTCCAAACGGGGCCCGAGAGTATTCAGCAATGCCTCTTGAAGGTGGGGGAAAAAGAGGATGCAGTGGGGGTTTCCCATTGACACTGCGGTTATGCGATATTCAATACCGTCGATTACCAGAGGCTCATCCACCACCTGCCCCGCCGGCCCGGTCATGGGTATCTCCGGGCGTTCCAGGTGCGGTTCCCCCATATCCACCCTGACTGCCCGAACCCGTCCGGCCTCCAAAAGCAATTCAGGCACCCGGATTCCAGCCGGGGTATCCACCTCGATTTTTTCCTTTCTGACCAGGCCCCTTTCATACAGATATTTAGCAACGCAACGGATTGCGTTCCCGCACATTTCCGCCTCACTGCCGTCGGAATTGAAAATGCGCATGTAAATATCCGCCCCATACGAGGGCAGCAGCAAAACCAGCCCGTCAGCCCCCACACCTAAGTGGCGGTTGCACATTTCCACGGCCAGCCTGGAAAAATCAAGAGTATCTAATTCCTCTACTAGACCGTTAATCAGAATAAAGTCATTACCAAGCCCCTGTACCTTCGTAAACCTCAATTTTTTTCCCCCCACACTGTTCTCCATCTTTATTTTATATTTTATCACCTCAGCTCTTAAATACTTATACCCTAAGATACATTATTTTTTGACGGACCCGTTCCACCAGGCAGTGGTACAGGACCCCAATAACCGTTGGCGCCGCAGCGATACCCAGGATCAACATCCAGTGCTCTCCCTTTAAGGGTACAGTATGAAAAACATGCTGCAGAAAAGGCACGTAGACAACCAGAAGCTGCAGGGCAGTGGAAATAAGTACAGCGCCAACCAGATAGGGGTTGGACAGCAGGCCCACCTCCACGATTGAATGAAACTCCGAGCGGCAGGCAAAAACGAAAAACAACTGAAAGAACACCAGTGTATTAAAGGCTATGGTGCGGGCCAGATCCAGATCACCCAGGGCCAGGCCCAGCCTGAAAGAAAGCAGGGTGCCCATACCGATTAATGCACCGCTGATGCCGATCCGCCAGGTCATCCCGTGGGAAAAAACACTTTCCCTGGGGTGGCGGGGAGGACGCGTCATTATGTCGTGGTCATAGGGATCAACTCCCAGGGCCATGGCTGGAAGGCCGTCGGTAACAAGGTTCATCCACAAAATCTGGATGGGAAGCAGGGGAATAGGCATACCTCCCAGCACAGCCAGAAACATGGTCAATACTTCCCCTACATTACAGGAGAGCAGGTAACGGATAAACTTGCGGATATTGTCGTAAATACCCCTGCCCTCTTCCACGGCGGCAACAATGTTGCTGAAATTGTCATCAGTCAAAACCATTGCTGAGGCCTCCTTGGTGACATCGGTGCCGGTGCTTCCCATAGCAATGCCGATGTCGGCCTCTTTCACGGCTGGCGCGTCGTTGACACCGTCGCCGGTCATGGCCACAACATGCCCGGACTGTTTTAAGGCCCGGACGATTTGCAGTTTATGCCTGGGCGAGACCCGGGCATAAACACTAACCCGTTTCGCCACTTCCTGGAGCCTGCTTCCGGATAGCTGCTCCAATTCACGGCCGGTGAGAATTTCGCCGTCTTTGGCCAAAATACCCAATTCCCGGGCTACGGCCCGGGCAGTCAGCGGGTGGTCTCCGGTGATCATGGCCACCTTGATCCCGGCCCTGTGGCAGGTATGAACTGCCTTCAGGGCGGCGGGCCGGGGAGGGTCGATCATCCCGGCCAGGCCGAGAAAAACCAGTCTCTGTTCAACAACATCTTCCGTGAAGTCTTCGCTGTAAGGGGGTAATTCCCGGTAGGCAAAGGCAAGTACACGCAGGGCTTCCCCGGCCATCTGGGCGTTTTGCCTTAAAATATAATCCCGCTCCCGGGCCGATAGGGGTACCGCCAGGCCGTCCCTGTAGATGTGCGTACATAATTCCAGGATACCGTCCGGGGCACCTTTAATATAAGCAGTCAAGGCCCCGCCGGGCTGCCGGCAGACAACGGACATGCGCTTGCGGTCAGAATCAAAGGGCAGTTCGGCAATCCGGGGTTCCCGGGCCTCAATCCGCTCCCGCCAGTACCCTGCCTTGGCAGCCATGACCAGGAGCGCTCCCTCTGTGGGGTCTCCCAGAATTGACCAGCCCGGTGCCGGACGTCCTTTGACCAGTCCCCGGAAAAGTCCCCCCACACTGATTCCGCCGCGCTCAAGCACTGCGTTGTTACAGAGGGCTGCAGCCTTCATCAACAGGTTGAAGGCCGGCCCCTGGACAGAGCCGGGCCCTTCGAAGGTGCCCTTGGGATCATAGCCTTCCCCGCTCACCTCAAAGACCTGCTCCCCCGCAATAACCCTGCGTACAGTCATTTGATTCTGGGTGAGGGTACCAGTCTTGTCCGAGCAGATGATAGTGGCACACCCCAGGGCTTCAACCGCAGGGAGCTTCCGGATAATTACATGACGGCGGATCATGCGTTGAACACCGATGGCCAGAGCAACGGTTACAATAGCCGGTAAACCCTCCGGGATGGCAGCTACAGCGAGGCTGACGCCTGCAAAAAACATCTGGTAGGCATCTTCTCCGCGCCAAATTCCCAAAACCACCACGGCGGCACAGACAATGAAGCAAAAGGCGACAATACCTTTACCCAGTTGGGCCAGCCGGCGTTGCAGGGGTGTTTCATCCTGCCCGGCAGCCTGAATCATACCGGCAATATGTCCCATCTCCGTGGCCATACCGGTGTGCACCACAAGGCCGCGTCCCCGCCCGCGGGTAACCGAGGTGCCCAGATAGACCATGTTGCGGGTATCACCCGGGGCCAGATTCTCCCCCGCCAGGGTTTTTTCGTGCTTCTTGACAGGCACTGACTCACCTGTCAGGGAGGACTCTTCCACCTCGAGATTAATGGCGCTTAAGAGACGCATGTCGGCGGGGACCCTGTCACCTTCTTCAAGGAGGACCAGATCTCCGGGGACAAGTCCGGCGGCGGAAATCCTGCGTTCCTGGCCGCTCCGGATGACTCTGGCCTCTGGGGCCGCAAGCTGTCTAAGGGCTTCCATGGAGCGTTCCGCCCGGTATTCCTGAATGAAGCCCAGGATGGCGTTAAACACGACGATGATCAGGATTGCCACAGCATCGGCGTATTCACCAAGTAAACCTGACACAGCGGTGGCAGCCAGCAGCACCAGGACCATGAAGTCTTTAAACTGGTTTAAGAAAAGCTGCCACAAAGAAACCCCGGGTGCTCCGGCAAGTTCGTTGGGGCCGTACCGTTCCAGCCTTTCTTTTACCTCCTTCTCAGATAGACCCTTTTTGCTGTCGCTTTTGAGCCGCTCAACGGTATCCTGCAGGGTCAGAGTATACCAGTGCCCGGACATAAGCATCAACCCCCTTGTCCTGGATTACCTAATTATTGCCAAATATATTCCAGGAGGGTTGAAAAAATGACTGGTTGCCGGACAAGCCGGGTACTTTAACCAAACAACCCTTTATCTGTCTTGAAAAGGCCGATGTTCTTCAAGGCTGTTCAGCCCCTTTTCTTGACTTCGTTAAATATATCAATAAAATAGTATACAAACCGTTTACGTAGAATCCACAGGGGAGAAAAAAAATGATTACAGTTACGCTTCCGGGGGAAAAACCCCTTTTCTTCAGGCACCTGGTTCTGGATTATAACGGCACACTGGCCTGCGACGGTGCCTTAATCGCAGGCGTGGAAAGCAAGCTCAACCGGCTTGCTGAACTTTTGGATGTGCATATCATAACTGCGGATACCTTTGGAAAATGTAAGACATCCTGCCGGGGAATAAATGGCAGGCTCCATGTTCTTGCTGAGGGAGAAGGCATGCTGGAGAAAGATAAATTTGTTCTGGCACTGGGGCCGGAATCCGTCATTGCCATGGGCAACGGCGCCAATGATGCCCTGATGCTGGAGCGTTCCGCCCTGGGCATCGCAGTTTTGGGGCCCGAGGGTGCATCTTTAACGGCACTGCAAAAAGCCAGGCTTGTCGTTACCGATATTAATAGCGGGCTGGATTTGCTTCTAAATACAAAGAGGCTGGTAGCAACTCTCAGGAAATAGGGAAGGGACCTCTATTAGACGGCTTAAATCAGTTTACACAAGGTCCCACTTGTTACAGCGGGAACCCCAACGGCCGATAACCCTGTCGTCTTCGAAAATTTCCACCACCTCGCACACGTTGGAGCAGCCGTCGCATTCAAAGCTGCTGGTCCGGTAGGGAAGGTCTGTGATTTGAAAGCCCTTAAAAGATGTGGTTCTTTTTCTGGCAGTTTCTTCTTTGGCTAACTGCGCTGCTCCAATTGCCCCCATTATATTGAAATGCTTTGGTATGTGCACTGGCAAACCAAGAGCTCTTTCAAAAGCAGCTATAATCCCCACGTTGGCAGCAACGCCCCCCTGGAACGCAACCGGTGGCAGTATTTCCTTGCCCTTGCCGACGTTGTTCAGATAGTTCCGCACCAGAGCTTCGCACAGACCCCTGATTATGTCAGGAATACTATGGCCCATTTGCTGCTTGTGAATCATATCGGACTCTGCGAAAACCGTACACCTCCCGGCAATCCGCACCGGTGTTTCTGATTGCAGGGCCAGCCTGCCGAACTCTGTAATGGGAATATTGAGACGCGCAGCCTGCTGGTCAAGAAAGGAACCTGTACCCGCTGCGCAAACTGTATTCATGGCAAAGTCTGTAACGATACCATTCCTGAGGATAATAATTTTAGAGTCCTGGCCACCAATTTCAAAAACCGTCTGAACATCGGGAACCAGCATGGATGCAGCTACTGCATGGGCAGTTATCTCATTCTTAATCACATCAGACCCTACAATAACCCCCGCCAGGTAGCGCCCGCTTCCCGTGGTTCCGACACCGGCGATTTCCACACCCTCCCCAAGGGATTCCTGGGCTATCTTCATTCCTTCCTGGATGACGGCTATAGGCCTGCCTTTTGTTTGAAGGTATTGGCCGGTTAGCACTTCGCCCGCTTCATCAATAACAACTATATTTACGCTAACCGAACCAACGTCAAGACCCAAATAAGCTTTCATGATAAACCCTTTCCTAAAATCAGTAAGCAATCATATTAATAATCTTTTTTTATCAACCGGTTGTTAAGGGAAAGTTTAGTCACGATCCCTTTACGAACATTTTAATCATAGCATTGAAAAGATTTGTTGTAAATAAAACCAAAAGCAGGAGACTATTGACTTCCAGCCAATTGGAAACTCAACTGGTTAAAATCTTTTTCATAAAAAAACTGGGCAAAAAACTACCCAGATTTAGAATTGTTAAAGAACCAGTTAAACATATACCTGTATGCTAATAAAGCAGCGGGGTTAGTTTCTTCACAGCTTCTTGCAGGAGCTATCAGGGCGGATAATGATCAAACTGACCAGGTTCAGTTTTTATATAGCTTTTTCCAGGGGGCATTGGCCGTCTCCTGGTAATCCTTCAAAGCCTGATTCAGGGTATGGGCAGCTAGAACGGCACAGTGAACATGATCCTCCGGCAGTCCGCCAAGCTCATCCAGGATATCCTCGGGTGTAATTTTCAAGGCTTCCTCCACTGTACGACTGATGGCCATCACGGTAACCATGCTGCCGCAGGCGATAGATGTTCCGCATCCATCCGTCCAGAAAGTTGCCCTGTCAATCCGGTTATCCTTGACGCTTAGCCAGATTGCAAGAGTATCTCCGCATTCCCCCTCTTCCTGGGCAAAGCCGTCAGCTTTGGGGATATTACCAACATTCCGGGGATTCCGGGCGTGATCAATAACAGTGTCGCTGTATTTACCCATCATGTCCAGAATATACTTTTTTTCCACTTGTTCATCCATGCGCATTAACCACCTTCAACTAATTAAATAATTTGCTAAAGTCATTTATTGTACAGGCAAGCACTGCCACATAAGCGTCAAGCCGGTTAGCGGACAGTTTTATTCAGGTAATTACGGGTTAACTGATAATCCTTCAATGCTTCCCTGAGAGTATGGACCGCCAGATCAGCTACGTGCAGATGACCGTCCGGCAATCCTTCAAGGGCGTTTATAAGATCTTGAGCTTCAATCCTGGATGCTTCCTCAATGGTTTGATTTTTAGCCAATTCGGTGAGCATGCTGCCGCAAGCAATATATGCGCCACATCCATCCGTCCAGAAAGTTGCCCTGTCAATCCGGTTATCTTTAACGTTTACCCAGATTGCTATTGAATCTCCTTCTTCACCAACTTCCTGACTGAAACCGTCAGCGTTAGGTGTATTCCCAAGATTTCGAGGATTCTCGGCGTGATCAACTGCGATATTGTTTATGACATGTTTTTTTCCCACTTGTTCGTCCATATAACTTACCACCCTCGCAATTATGTCTTATAACTCAAACTTTATTATAACAAATAAAAAGTTCGGATCAAGTCCAAAAAACTGTTTTATGTGCCCCGCCGGGTTAGCCCCTCTTAACAACCCGTCCAATACACATTATTACAGACTACATTGTTTATACAGGTACACCGGTTACAAAGAAGGTTCCTTTCCCTGTAACCGGTGTGCCTGTTTTAGTTAACATAATGCAATTTTATCCCTATAAAGCCCTGTAGGGTATTACTGGAGATGGGTATCCGGGCTCATGGGGCGATCACCGGCACGGTCATCCCTCTTATCCATGAGATGTTCCATGCCCCGTACCAGAGTATCGTCCTCAAGGACACTGTAAAGATGATAACCAAGATCCTCCCGGTCCACCAAAACTTCCTCCAGCACCTCTACCGTTCCAAAATCTTTCAGTTCGTGCGCCCGTGAGATTGTCCTCCGCAGCATTTCCTGCATTTTCAACTCGTGTTCCAGGTCGTTCCGCAAAAAATCCCTGATACTGTAGCGTCCTTCAACCTCATGCTTAATGTAGGAAAGCTCGTGCTGGGTCACAGGATGGGCAGTGGGCACACCGCCCAAACGGGCCACCCGCTCGCCGATCATGTCAATATGCTTCTGGGTTTTAGCAATGTGCTCTTCAAGTAGTTCGTGCAGGCTGATAAAACCCTCCGCTCCTTCGGACATCCAGTGATGCTTGTTGTACTGGTGCAGAGCCACGGACAGGGCACACTGATGATCATCCAGCATCAGCGCCATCTCGCGGCGAACCTCCACCGGCAGGCCGATACCCGAGCCGATAGCTTTAACAGTACGGGGCTGCTGGCGGGTAATCATCTGGTGGTAGGTAACATGACCCGGCATCTTGGGATCAAAACCGGATTTATCCAGATTGAAGTTGCCCTGGAAATTACGATAATTGGTCATAACTGTGGAAATCGTTTGTTGCGGTGATTCCATGTTGTGATCCTCTCCTTGTATTGTGTTTGTCATTTAGTTTGCGCCCCTGGATGCCGGTTATACACTAATTTTTCTTATAAAATTCTTTTTGAACAGGTAGTTCCCCACTTGCTTTGATTCTGGGTTTATAATTAGACTAGATTCGATATGAACTTACCACAGGCGGGTTTGCTAAAATCTGCCTTGTCCTGGCCAAACTCATTAATTTATCGTATCCTCTCAGCTCATCGTATAATAATTTTTCACAGAGTTCTATCAAATCCTCTCTATAAGCTATTGTCAAGGCCCGAACGTGCAATTCCACTGCCGCCTGAAAAGCCACGGTCAATATACCCAGCAATTCATCATCACTTGTTCTAATCTTGCTGACCTGTCCCGGAGAGTATTGAAACTGTCGTACCGGGGGCCGGGAGGGAATGGTGATACCCTCATTTTTAAGGACATTTTCCAGCAGTTCCATATGAGGCTCTACGATCTCTTTCAGGCCCCATTTGAGCAGGTTACTAAGCTCCTTATCTTTAGTACTGGCAAGATAAATCTCCATGTTTACCTTGCCCAGGTATCTGGCATTGAGTTCATCCCAGATTATCCCAACTTCTTCCATATTTAAACTGCCCTTTCTGGCAGTAGCCGGTGGGGGTGGCATAAATAGATTTCTTTTTTTCCCGAAACCGGTTAAATACTTGTAAGCCTTAATATAATCCCCCATTAAATCAAGAAAAACATTACGGACTGATTCTCTGGTACAAGCCATAACGGCCCGGCAATAAAACATTATATAGACCTGCCCGAAACCTACTATGTTTTTAATTATTTCCTTATCGCTAAACTGAACCTCCTGTCCTGTTCCCGGTCCTCCCTGCAGGGTTTTGGAGGAGGGGCGCGGCGGAACCGTAAAACCCTCGCTTTTAAGAACATTTTCCAGCTTCTTAACATGATGTAAGAATGTAGCGGTGCTCAACCCCTTTAAATACATTTGCAGTTGAGCATCTTCAGTGTTCATCAGATTTAATTCCAGTATACCCATTAATTTGTAGGTAGAAGTTAGACCTTCCCACAGGTAATAAATCTCCCCTGCGTGCATGGGCTTTTCTGCTTCCGTAGCTTTGATATGCAACAATTTCTTGAGAATTTTTTTCATCATTTTATTTTATCCTCCTGAAATGCTGTCCTGGTTTATATAATGCATAAGAACTTAAAAATATATACCGGCACTGGAGTGTATGACTACACCGGCCATGTCGCCCAGGCTGCCTATCGCCTCCACTGCCGGATTAACAGTAGCACTCCCGGTTGTTAGGTGGAACCGTCGGCGGTAACTGCAGTCCCGCAGCCATAGGCGCCGGAACTTATTACTACAGTGAAGGAAATGTAAACGGTAAAATAATAGCGATGATTCTGGCCAATAAAAACGGATGATATAATCCGTCTTTGTTTTTGTTGTTTTTCTTCTATTATGTATCCGCTACTAGTCGTTAAGTATTTGCTGAAGATTTCGCATTTTTATCTGCTGTTAAAGTATTCTTCGCAGGTAATATAAATGCAATGGAAATTATTATTAATTGTATAGGTAGAAGCTAAATTTAAAACATCTATGGGCATATTTACTCCCATGTTGTCCTTCACTGTGTTGCAAAGCCTTTACCCGGTCCAAAGGTCACTGTTAGAAGATTTTTTTGTGTTTTAGGCATAAAAAAACAGCTCTAAAGATAATCTCCTTTGCTGTTTCTTTATTCTTGGTGCAGCTTGAATCGCCAACATCCTGCTTGTAAGAGCGATAAAGTTCGTTTTTGGCCCTCAAAAATCGAGGTAACTATTGATATCGGTTCACCCCCACACACGCGGGGACTACGTTTATTTTATGAAAAAGATAGTTGGCGTTAAAGGTTCACCCCCACACACGCGGGGACTACGCTCTCGGCAAAACCGAAACCCACGCTTTTTGACGGTTCACCCCCGCACACGCGGGGACTACGTTTCTAGCTCTAATCCCTATCTTGCTTAAATACGGTTCACCCCCGCACACGCGGGGACTACTTTGGAGTGGGGGCTGCAGCTTACCGCGGCGAGCTTGACGGTTCACCCCCGCACACGCGGGGACTACGTAGAGCAGAGGCTTGGGCTAGAGAGCTGGCCTCGGTTCACCCCCGCACACGCGGGGACTACGCCAGGTGGGTCCGGCAGTTGCCTCGGGACTGGCGGTTCACCCCCGCACACGCGGGG
>JAKPTB010000122.1 GCA_029555205.1 Bacillota bacterium | reverse complement strand
TACAGCTACCTCGGCATCACCCGGGCCGGGGGTATTGCCGTTCCCCTTAACCTTCTCCAATCACCCCGGGAACTGGCCTTTATGCTTCAGGATGCGGGAACAAGCTTCCTGATAACCAGCGAGGCCATTGGGCGGCAGTTTCAGCAGTTACCCGCCCTACCCTTGACCCCTGTGATCCTGGATCAAACATGCCGGGAACAGATTTCAGCAGCCGGTCCTGCTGCCTTCCCAACAATCAGCCCGGAAACAGTCTGTACTTTTCTTTATACCTCGGGCACAACCGGCCAGCCCAAGGCTGTAATGCTGACCCATGCCAACCTGTTTGCAAACGTCATCGCGATGGATGCTGTTTCCGATTTTGGCCGGGAAGATAACTTTTTAGCGGTTTTGCCCATGTTTCATAGTTTCGGCTGGACAACAAGCGTTTTGCTGCCCCTTTACCTTGGCAGCACCATAACCATTCTGGACAGGTTTATGCCCAAAGAGGTTCTGCAGGTCCTTTCGGAGGAAAAGGTAACTATATTCTGCGGCGTCCCCAGCATGTTTTCCCTGATGCTCAAGCTTCGCCGCACCCTCCCCTTTCCCCGTCAAATATACGCTTTTTCGGGGGGAGACTCCATTAGACCGGAGCATCTAAAAGAATTTGAAAATAAATTTAACATTCCTATCATTGAAGGATACGGCCTATCCGAAGCATCCCCTCTGGTAACCCTAAATCCCATTAAGGGGCTGCGCAAGGTAAAATCCATAGGCATCCCCCTGCCCGGCGTCGAAGTCAGAATAATTGACGAAGAAAACCTGGACCTGCCCCCTGGCGAGGTGGGAGAGCTGATTGTCAAAGGACCCAATGTGATGAAGGGGTATTATAACAGAAAGGAAGAAACTGCAGCCGCCCTGAGGGACGGCTGGCTGCACACCGGTGATCTTGGATACCGGGACGAGGATAATTATTTGTATCTGGTTGGTCGCAAGAAGGAACTGATTATTACGGCCGGGTTTAATGTATATCCCAGGGAAATTGAAGAAGCGCTGGAAGAGTTCCCGGCAGTGGCAGAGGCAGCCGTTATCGGTGTTCCCCACCCAGTTAAAGGTGAAGCTATTAAAGCATACATTCGCCCGGAGGAAGGGCAGAAACTGGACAGGCAGGAACTGCTGCGCTTTTTAAAGAACCGCCTGGCAAACTATAAAATCCCGGAAACCTTTGTGTTTACAGATGACCTGCCCCGGGGCGCCAGCGGTAAAATATTAAAACGCCTGCTGAAGTAAATGAAGGTAGATCTCCCCCAGGCAGCAACGGTACAACGTCTCCTGGGGAAAAATCATTTTAACTGTCCCTTAAAACCTCTGGTGCGGTTTCATAACTCAGGCCTGTTCTTTGCAGTTATACCTGCGGTATGTTTTCCGCCGCCTGACCACCCTGTTTGCCCTTTAACTCACCAAATTGAAAGACAGGCAATTTGCCCCGCGGCGTGTAAGAGGTATGGAGCAGCTTCCTGGACAATTCCCCGAGGGGTTGGCCCAGGAATTCTTTGTAAAGCCTCAATACATCAGGGTTTTCATGGGCTCTCCGCAGTGTTTTGGAAGCATCAATCCGTCCCAGGGCATCAGCCCGGTTATGCCGGTAATCCAGGGATACCACCTTGCGTTCCCTGCTGCCGTATATGGGCTGCCCGCCTCCTCCGACACAGCCGCCCGGGCAGGCCATAATTTCCACGAAGTCAAAGGATTCACCCGCCCTGATCCGTTCCAGCAGCACCCTGGCGTTGCCAGTGCCGTGGGCTATGGCCAGCTTAAGCTTGCGGCCTTTTAAAAAAACTTCCGCTTCCTTCAACCCGCTGAAACCGCGCAATTCTTCGTAGTCGGGGAGATCCGCCTCCTCTCCGGTAGTTAAGTAGTAGGCAGTCCTTACCGCCGCCTCCAGGACGCCCCCCGTGGAACCAAAGATAGCCCCCGCACCGCTGGAAGTACCCATCGGGCTGTCATATTCTTCTTCCTGCAAATCAGGAAAAGAAATATCAGCCTGCCTGATCATCCGGGCAAGCTCACGGGTTGTCAGGACCCAGTCCACATCCTTATACTGGCCCGTACCCATCTCCCGGCGGGCAGCTTCAAATTTCTTCGCCGTACAGGGCATAACTGCCACAACCACGATTTTCTCCGGATTGATACCCTCTTTTCTGGCGAAGTATGTTTTGGCCAGGGCTCCGAACATCTCGTGGGGAGATTTGCAGGTGGAGAGGTTTTCCAGGTACTCCGGGTAAAAATGCTCTGCAAACTTAACCCAGCCAGGACAGCAGGAGGTTAAGAGAGGAAGCTTTCCCCTCCCTTCCAGCCGTTCCAGGAGTTCATGGGCCTCTTCCATAACTGTGAGGTCAGCCGTGAAATCTGTTGCAAAAACCCTGTCGAAACCCAGCCGCTGCAGGGCTGCCACCAGCTTACCCGTAACCACACTACCTACAGGAAAACCGAATTCTTCGCCCAGGGTAACCTGAATTGAGGGGGCAGTCTGCACCACCACGAATTTATCCGGGTCCTCCAGGGCTTCCCAGACAGATTCAATACATTCCTTTTCCACAAGGGAACCGGTGGGACAGGCCAGCACGCACTGCCCGCAGGCAATGCAGGCCACCCTGGAGAGATCCTGCCCGAAGGCGGGAGCGATGATTGTGTCATAATTCCGGTAAAGGGCGGAATACACGTTGATTTCCTGCACCTTACTGCAGATTGCCTCGCAGCGCCTGCACTTAATGCACTTATTGTAGTCCCGGACTATGTAGGGGTTTTCATTCTGCACCTCAAGGTTCTTCATTTCGCCCGTGTATTTTATATTCCGGATACCCAGGCTATCAGCTAAATTCTGCAGCTCGCAGTTAAGGTTCCGGATGCAGGTGGTACACTCGCGGTGGTGGTCGGAAAGCAGCAGTTCCACCATCGTCTTTCGCACCCGCCGCACCCGGGGTGAGGTGGTGTGCACAACAAGGCCTTCCGAAGCAGGATAAACGCAGGAGGCCTGCAGCGTTTTCGTCCCCTTTACTTCCACCTCCACCAGGCAAACCCGGCAGGAGCCGGTTTCATTAATATGCCGTAGATAACACAGGCTGGGGATCTCAATCCCCGCCAGCCGCGCCGCTTCCAGCACGCTCATTCCCTTAACGGCGGTAACTTCCCGGCCGTCAATGGTGAACTTGATCTTTTCCACTTCTTTTTCTGGATTATCATAAAGTTGCCCGGTTTTCCGCACCACCGGCCCCGGCGTATATTCCAGCTTCTCCTCCAAGAACAGCCACATCCTTTCCAGTGCCTTTTTGGATAGCCTGCCTGGGACATTTGGCCACGCAGGCTGCACAGCGGGTGCATTTTTCCGGGTCAATCCGGTACGGCTGCTTTGGCGCGCCCGTGATGGCCTGGACTGCGCAGGCCTTCGCGCAGAGCCCGCAGGCAATGCATTTATCTTCGTCCACCGTGTAATGCAGCAGAGCTTTGCAGACTCCCGCCGGGCAGCGCTTATCCCGCACGTGGGCCACATATTCGCTCTTAAAATAGCGCAAGGTCGAGAGCACCGGGTTGGGCGCGG
>JAKPTB010000121.1 GCA_029555205.1 Bacillota bacterium | reverse complement strand
CAGCCGGGGGTGAGCATCGGCCACTTCAAATCCACGGCGGGCACCCTGGGGGCAGTTGTTAAAGACAGGAAAACCGGGGAATTGATGGTCCTTTCCAACAATCATGTGCTGGCCAACGGCTCCACCATTCAGGAAGTCAGGGCCAGGCCCGGAGATCCCATTCTGCAGCCGGGGCCTTATGACGGCGGCACCATCAATGACCGGATCGGCGTTTTGCACCGTTATGTGCCCCTGGTTAAAACCGTCTCCAGGGCCGACTGCCCGGTGGCTGCCGCCGTAGCCCGGGGAGGTACGCGCCTGCTCAACCTGCTCGTGTCCGATTATGAACTCAGGCTCTATAAACACTTTAAAAACGAAAATGTTGTAGACTGTGCCCTGGCCAAACTTGACTCGCCGGATTTGGTTCAGGCCACCATTCTGGATGTGGGAGAAGTTACAGGAACAGCTGAGATCAGACCCGGCCAACAGGTGCAAAAAAGCGGCCGGACCACCGGAATCACCAGCGGCAAAGTTAAATCAGTGGGGACCACCCTGCAGGTGGAAATGAAAAATGATGAAAAAGTGTGGTTTTCCGATCAAGTGGTAGCAGAGATGGCCTCCCAGCCCGGTGACAGCGGCGCCTTAATCCTGAATCCGGAGAGAAAGGCAGTGGGCCTTTTGTTTGCGGGTTCGGATAAACTAACAGTGTTTAACCGGATTGACGCGGTTTTGGAGCGCCTGGAAGTGGAATTATAAATCCTGCTGGCCGACGTCTTCGGGAAATTTTGCGCCAAGCCGCCTCACCAACTGGCTGTTCCGGCCATATATTAATAAACGAGGAGGCTTACCGCATGGTATACCCTTCATTTTTCTCAGGGGAAATTGCCTTGACCTTTTTAGGGGATAATATCCCCGCCATTGGTCCCAAATTCACTAACCGGGAAGAAGCGCTGCTGACTGCCCGTCGTTATTTGCAGGGGATTAACCAAATGGCGGGCGGGACCCGGCATAACACTCTTAAAATTGCTTTCAAAAGGCAGGCGGACGGACGGTATTCCCTTGTCATGGAGGGTTCCCGCCAGTTAATCGGGAAATTGCAGGATCTAGATGAGCTTTTTATGAAAAGGTTTCTTAAGGGTTTTAAAAAAAAGCTCTTCATTTTGACGTGTTTTGTCGAAGGGGTGGATGGACTGGAGTGCCTCGTCCTTACCGAAGGGTTGGGGGCTGTATTTTACGCGCCCTGTGCGGTCAATAGCTGGCGGCCTTAAGGTGTCCGGTGTCTTCCACGGAGAATACCCCTCTTTTAAGTTAAAGGGCATGGTGATCGGAAAGGGCGGTGACCATGGGCAATAATACTTGTGATTTTGAAAAAGGTTTCGCCTGTGGTTCGCAGCAGGGACTTCGGGCGGCTAAGAAAAATTTGACGGAAGAAGCCTATCAGGCCGGTAAGTGCCTGGGCTACAACCTGGGCTACAACCTGGGCTTTGAGTCGGGCTACGAGAAGGGTTACATCGAGGGCAGCAACCTGGGTTATAACAACGGCTTTGTGGCTGCCCTCAGAAATGAAGAAAGCGGGGGGACTTCGCCCCGGCCAAAGGTCCGGGAGATTCAGGTTCTCCAAAAACTGATTGCCGACGGTAAGGTTAAGGTTTTGCTGGCGGGTTGCGGCGCCAGGGACGCGGAGTTGCTGTTTCATCTTCTGAACATTGAGGCTGTTCCATTGAGCCGGATCCATGATTAATCCTGACTAATATTAACAATTGTTCCTAATTAAGAGGATCCATGAAAATATTTAGGCCTTCACATAAATCTGTTAATTATACTGTTGACAGGCTTTGATCACAGGCTTTGCCAAATTGCTGTCAGATCATTATAGTAGGCTTGTACAAGCTATCTTTGTGCAGGCCTTTTTTACCTTGTCCGGAAATTGTTTCTAATACCGGTGCCACTCCTTCCCGGTGCCTGGCAAGACCTTTCCAGCAACGGGGCTAAAAGTGTTTCAAGACAGTGGAGGTTTTGGGACAAGCCGGGCCGTATCCCTGGTATTTACCCGGGTAGGGGAGAAACATTTTTTTTAAGGGCTGATTCCAGTTTTGGCTGTTCCAAAGCCCAAAAAAAACTGCTGGGGTCATCTATTGCAGAACCCGCCGGTAAACTCCAGGAGGCATAAAAAGAAAGGGGAAATAATGATGAGGGTCCGTTCAAGTAAATTGTATATCATTCTATTTTTAGTTGCCATATTCCTTGCAGCTTCAACCGGGGCAGCTTTCCCTGCCCGGGCGGAAGCGGCAGGTGTTCCTCTGACTGCAAACGAACAGCAAATGGCAAATCTGATCAACCAGGCCAGGAGCGAAGCAGGCCTGTCTCCTCTGGTTGTGGATTCCACGCTCTCCGGCCTGGCGCGGATTAAGGCCCAGGACATGGCTTCTTACGGATACTTAAGTCACCAGTCTCCCACCTACGGTTCGTTGACTGATATGTTAAAGGCAGCCGGTGTTTCTTACTATTCCGCTGCGGAGAACCTGGCCAAAGCCCCCTCGGTAGCTACGGCATTTAACGCTTTACTTGGCTCCAGAACGCACCGGGCCAATATGCTCAACGATAATTATGACCGTGTGGGCGTAGGGGTTATTAGTAAGGGATATTCAAAGATAGTTGTGCAAATCTTTATAGATAGTAAAGCCGGTTCCCCGGGACCAAAACCGCAGCCCAAACCGGAACCGCAGCCGCAGCCACAGCCACAGCCGCAGCCACAGCCGCAGCCCGAGCCGCAGCCGGAACCTCCCTCCGGGATTAACGCCGATGAACAAACAATGCTCAACCTGGTCAATCAGGAGCGGGCCAAAGCGGGTTTAAAGGCTCTGCAGATGGACGCAAACCTGGTCAAGCTGGCCAGGATGAAAGCCCGGGATATGATCGACAAGGGGTATTTCAGCCATAATTCGCCGACTTACGGGTCGCCTTTCGAGATGATGAAAACATACGGGATCAGGTACAGCTACGCCGGTGAAAATCTGGCTGGGGCGCCCAGCGTGACCAGCGCTCACACAAATCTGATGAATTCGCCGGGCCACCGGGCCAACATCCTCAACAGGAATTATTCCAAAGTGGGAATCGGTGTAGTCAACGGCGGCCCCTACGGTAAAATGTTTGTCCAAATGTTTATTGGTTAATTAGAAAACCGGTTGTTATTCAAAGAAAGGGCAGTGTGTTGATTCTGGCAAGGTAAAAAAGGCCACTCCCGTTTCACAAAATAAGTAATAGTTGTAAACATAAGGAAGAGGACTTAGGTCCTCTTTTTTGCGTATTTTTCGTTTTCGCTAGCTTTTTTGCACATTTCCATGCCACCCTCATATATTAGTATAGAAATGTTTTGAAAGGAGGAGTATGTATGGCTGGAACCCAACGGCTTAAGGTCTATGCGGTCCAGGGTGAAAATAGAGCCCAGGCCGTGGTCAGGGGGAAAATTGAAGTTCCTCATGCCAAGCCTGATGTAGACAAAATTCTTTCTAAAGATGCCAAGGCTAATGTCAGGAAGGTAAGTATCGTCCCCAATAAGGTCATTGTGGAAGGAACCCTTAATTTACAGGTTATGTATATTGCCTTTAAGCCGGACCAGTCTGTTCATTCCATGCACGGCGATGTCAGGTTCACCACTTTTGTAGATGTGCCGGGTGCTGAGCCGGAGATGGATTATTTCGTCGATATTACCGTCGAGGATGTGAGCCTGACACCCAGCAGAACCGACGCCCGTAAATTCGACGTTGCGGCTGTGCTCAGTGTGTTCGCCAAGATCACGGAAGTCGATGAAATGGAAGTTCTGACAGAAGTCCCCGAAGACAACGAAGCCCTGGAAACCGAGGACATCACGGTGGAACACCTGGTTGGTGAAAAAGCGACGAAACAGATCATCGTCAGCGAAGAGTTTGACGTGCCCAGGGAAAAGCCTGATCCCGAAAAAATCCTGGATACCAAGGCGGAAGTTGTTATTACCGATAAAAGGCTTGTGGCCAACAAGGTGATCATTGACGGGGAGGTAAGGCTCCAGGTCCTCTACGTGGCTCTTAAACCTGAGCAAACTGTACACGACCTGCATCATACCATCCGCTTCAACGATTTTGTAGAAGTACCCAATGCGATGCCCGGGATGAACGTTCAGGTACGTGCAGTTGTGGAAAGCGCTGAAGTAAATCCGGTGATCGACCCTGCCCTGGTTGCGGATGTGATCATCAAGCTGACCGCTTTTGTAACGGAGACCAGAACACTTTTCGACGTGCCCACCCAGTTGGAGGATGAGACGGGTTATACCAGGAGATTGCTCAAGGTGGACCGGGAAATCGGAACCGGTGAATCCCAGGTTGTCCTGCGGGAAACCACTGAAGTCCCGCCACCGAAACCGGACATGATTAAAGTGCTGGATGCCAGGGTCGATAAGATTGATGTGACCGATAAGCGGATTCTGAATGGAAAAGTGCTGATCCGGGGCACGGCCCATGTGGAAATTGTTTACGTCAGCGATAAGCCCAGCCAGGCCGTCCACGCCTTCCATAAAGCCATGAATTTCCGCACCATTGTGGAGATACCGGGCGCTATGCCGGACATGGATGTCAAGGTCAGGGTGGATGCGGAATATGTCAACGTGGAGCAGGTGGGTATCGATGTGCATATAGAGGTGGTGCTGAGGGTCAGGGCAACAGTTACGGAAATGGCCCAGTCCACGGTTTATGTACCTGAATTTGAGCCCACCGAGGAGCCGGAGCCCACCGAAACGCCCTGCCCGCCCACTCCCTATACGGTAAAACGCGGCGACACATTGAGCAAAATTGCTGCCCGGACGGGGACCACGGTACAGATGATTTTGGAGATCAACCCTGAAATAACCGACCCGGATGTAATTGAAGTGGGTCAGGTGATTATGATTCCCTGCCCGGCCATGGGTTAATCAAAAACCGTAAGGTCCGCCGGGTTAAAAAGAAAAGAGGAGTAAGGGTTTTGTTATCCTCGAGTTTTTAGCCGGGCGCTTTTTATAAATTAATTATAAGGAGGTTTTAAACAGGATGTCGGTGCCACAGCAGTTTTTTTTAAGCGAACAGCAATTTGTCAAATGCATTGAGATCAAGGTCCCGGTGGTGATTGAATCAGCCGAAGTGCAGGTCGTTGTTGACAATCACGTGACCTTACCCGAACTGGCCCTCAAGATCGACAAGATCGTAGCCTCTGTCCGCGACCTCAAGGGCAATCTGGTTTTCGTCGACGAAACTCAATCCGGAGATGTCGTTCTGGCGCCCGGGTTCGGCCACGGCCAGAAGAGAGATGTAAAGGTGAGGAAGATCATCATCAGCGGTACCCTGCACAAACAAATCTTCTTTGTCAATAAGAATAATGAAGTCAGGCATACCGCCGAGGACATTCCCTTTACCAAAATGGTTGACCTGAGCAAACCCAAAGAAGTAGACAACAGAAGTGATGTTTTTGTCCAGTTCCACAGCATTGATGTTGACATCAACTGGGAGCTGGTCCGGGCCAGCAGGGTCCATCAGACGGCCGTAATCGTCCTGACCGCTAAAGTGGCGGAAGACCGTCAGATTTTTGTTCAGACCTGCCCCAGACCCAGAGTATGCCCGGAAGGCAACCTGGTCCGGGACGGCGGCCTGGAAGTTTGGGCCGACGCCGCCCACCCGGTGTTCTGGGGCGCCAGCAACGTTGCCCAGACCACCATTAGCCACGGCGGTTCCTTTGCCGCTGAACTGGGGCGCCTCAATCCCCAGTTGCCTGGTTCGCTGTTCCAGATGATCTCCAGGGGTATTGTCGCCGGGCGCCAGTACCGTCTCACCTTCTATGTCCGGGAAGATGTGCTGGGCAGCGGGCAAAGCGCCTTTAGCCTGAATGCCGAAGTGCTGTTCTTTGATGAAAACGGTGTCCAGATCGGAATCGGCTCGCAGACCCTGTCCAGCACATCAATACCGGAAACAGCCTATTCCCAGGTCCAGGTTACTACGCCCATCACCAGGGACAATGTGGAATCGGCCATGGTCCGCTTCTCCTTCACCCCTTCGCACGGCAATACCAATACCGTGAAGGTGGACGATGTGAGCCTGGAATGCGTTCCGCTGACAACCAATTTTTAAAGGAGCGGGGCACGTTCTAACAAAGGGGACGTTTTTAGCCAGGTGAAAATAAGCTGTTGTATAACAGCTTTTTTTTTGCAGTGCAAAATTGATTGAACTAACAGGTGAATATATTAGTGTAAGAAGAAGAGGGGAAAGGAGGATGCAGCTTTGATGCAAAATATGGGCTCCATTATCCAGCAGATGCAGCAGGTGCAACAGGCCTTAAAGGAAATGAAAATTGAGGTGGGCGACCCCGCTGGAATCTTTCGGATGGTTATTAACGGCCGGCAGGAAGTGGCGGGTGTGGAGTTTGACCCGGCGGCCTTAAGTCCGGACAAAATTGAAGAACTTCAAGATGCCGTGGCCGCTGTCTTTAACAGGGCTATAGCGGAATCAAAACAGATGGTTAAGTTGGAAATTGCCAGAATGACCCAGGGGATGAACCTTCCCAATCTAGCGGGTATGTTTTAATAAGCTTTGGGGGAGTGATTAGTTTGGCGCAAGAATTAAAAGGTGGCGGTGCGGCTGAGGAAACAGTAATCAGGCTTTTGGAGCAGCAGTCCAAATACGGGGTTGACCAGGAAGCCATGCTGATTTACCTGAACTCAGTAAACTTAATGAATATTTTAGGCCTTATTGCCCGGCGCTACGCCGGCAGCTCCGGTCTGGCCGCTCCGGTCCTGCCGGCGCTGGCCCAGGGCACGGCTCCGGCCGGCATTTCCCTGGAAAACCTCCTGGGGATGTTGATGAAGTTATGCGGAAACCAGGAGGGAGGAAATGCCCGGGGGGGGCAGGGCTTAAATCCGGCTGCCTTGCTGACCCTTTTGGGAGCACTCAGTCAAAACGTGGATTTTACCGGCCTCTTCAATATGCTGGGCACCCTGTTTAGCCAGGGTGGCGCCTCTGTACCCGGACCCGGCCGTACCGGAGAAACGCAGCAACAGGGCGCCCCGGCCGGGGAAATTAAGCCGGAGGTTAAGGCAGTGGTTAAGGAGGACAATCAGGGCGTTAAAAGTACCCCGAAGCGGGAAGTACCTAAAGTAATGGTCTGGGATCAGCTGGAAAACGTGAAAAAGTAACATTTAGATAATTCTATGCAAGGGACCTGCTCTTATAAAACGCACCGAAGCCGCCTGATGGGGGCTGTCGGTGCGTTTTATAAGGTTAAGGCATTGGCGCGCAGCCAGTCTGGACACCCTGATCCTGCAATATTTTACAAAAACCAATTCCCTTTAAGATGAAGACTTAAATGGAGTTGGAATTAGCGCCGGGCATCTGAATTGCCGGTCCCTTTCCGCCTTCAACCGTCTCCGCGGGCTCCGGATTGACAGCGGGGCCTGGTTCTTGTCCGGCCTGGCCAGGTTGTGCAGGCTGGCCGGGAGCAGTTGAGCCGGACATATTCATGATGGTAGCCTGGATGTTGTCAATTCCACTTTTAATACTCTGGACGGAGTCCGAAGTGGCCTGAAGCACAGACATCAAGATTTTTAAGTTTCTTTCCACATCAGGGGTGTTTGCCAGCAAAAAAAGCATGGGACTCATAATTCGTTTCATTTAGAACACCTCCCAATAAAAAATAAAGCCGGCTAAAATTAAGCCTGTCGAACCAGAGTAACTGGTTGAAGCAGGGGGTGAAGAATTCGTCAGCGTGGGTTGTCCTGGGGTCCCGCTTTCGTTTCTGCCAGGGTCATCATCAGGGGCGCCATGGTGGCATGAAAGCTCTCCAGGCCGTTTTGGATGTTGACTACCGATTCCTTGGTCGCCAGGACAAAGGAGTGAAGGTTTTCTAGTTTTTTAACAGATTCAGGACTGACGGCCAGCATGAAAAGAATTGGAAGCAGGCGGTACAAGGCTGTTGACAACTCCTTTCTTTGGGGTTGTAGAATGAATAACCCACTGGATCACTGCTAAAGGCCGAATCAGCGGGGGTTCCGCCCCTCAACCGGGTCCTTTAACACGCCTTTGAATATCTTATGTTTTATTTAATTAATCTGTTACTGCCTTAGCCCGCGCAGCGCCGGGAGTCCCGGGGAGCGCCGGCAGGCGCCGGCTTGTCAGGGGTGCAGAACTTTCTGGTTAAGGTAGCCGTGCTAAGGGAATAATGACCGGACGGGCGGAAAAAATAAGGCCAAAGGGGGAAAGAGTATGACCTTAAAAGTTTTGCCCCTGGTTGTAGCTGCGCTTTCAGGGGTTGCCATGGCCATCCAGGGTTCTCTTAATTCTGCCCTGGGTAAAGTGATAGGGCTCTGGGAAACCACCTTTGTCGTGCATCTCACGGGGCTTTTGCTGGTGGCGGCCCTGCTCTTTGTTTGCAGGATTGGGGACGGCTGCCTGGCAAATTTCTTACAGGCTCCCTGGTACACCTACCTGGGCGGAGTTCTGGGAGTATTAATCATTTACGGTGTTGTCAGGAGCATTCCCAAAATCGGTGTAGCTCCGGCAACCACCGCCATTAT
>JAKPTB010000105.1 GCA_029555205.1 Bacillota bacterium | reverse complement strand
GACCCCTCGGGAGAGATCGGGGAAGACCACGGACCGGAGACTCACCTGATCCCGCTAGTGCTCAAGTCCGTCCTGGGGCTGATCCCGCACCTGGAGATCTACGGCACAGATTACCCGACTCCGGACGGCTCCTGCGTCAGGGACTATATTCATGTGAGCGACCTGGCCGCAGCACACGTCCTGGCCCTGGACGCCCTGGCGGCAGGCTCCCCTTCGGCTGTATATAACCTTGGCAACGGTAACGGGCACAGTGTTCTGGAAGTAATCAAGACCGCGGAAGAAGTGGTGGGAAAACCCATCAAGGTCAAATACGGGCCCAGGCGGCCGGGGGACCCGGCGTCACTGGTGGCCGGCTCCGGCAAGATCATGGAGGAGTTGGGCTGGCAGCCGCGCTTCGCGGACCTGAAGACGATCATTGAAACTGCCTGGCGCTGGCACAGCGGCCACCCGGCCGGGTATGGCAAATAAAAGTGGACGGCGCGGGAAATTTTATTAAAACTTTTATCATTGTCCTGGTGTCCTTTTGGTTTCTCTTTTTGCCCGGCGCCGGCGGAGAAGGTATGGAACCCGGCGCTGCGACTCTCGGAGACAGGGAGAATGCGCTGCAGCTCCAGGCCGCTCTGGATGAAGAGGAAAAGCAGCTTATTATTGAGCTGCTTAACTGGGATGTAAAAATAGAGGCCGCCAGGCTGGAACAGGAGCGGCTGCAACGGGAAATCCCGCTGCAGGAGGAACTGCTGGCAACCCTGGAGTTGCAGCTGGAACAGAGCCGCGCTGCGCTGGAGGAGGGCAGGGCCAGGCTGGGCCGGTGGATTAACCACCTGTACCGTTACGGCGCCCTTACCTACCTGGACGTGGTCCTGGGCGCGGCAGATTTTAATGATTTTATTGAAAGAGCCGAGATGGTCGGCATCATCCTGGTCAGCCAGGCCAAAATGCTGGATGAAGTGCGCAGTTACACTATTGCGGTGCGGGAGAACGCCGGGGCGGTCCGGCAGACACATGAGGACCTGACAATAAAAAGCCGGGATCTTAACGACCGGCTGAAAGAGATGGAAGCTGCCAGGGCTGGCAGGGAGGAGTTCCTCGGGGACCTCAGGGTACGGTCAGCGGAACTCGCGGCCAGGGTGGCACAGGCTGAAACACAGTGGTACGGATCCCTGAATTCCCTGCATTACCTTTTAGCCAACCTGAATACCCTGCCGCTGTACAACCTGTCGCCGGCTAGCTCTGAGATCACCTTCAGCGGCCTGAGGCTTGAATACAGCGACGAGGAGATAAACAAAAAAATTTTAGAAATAGGTGACGCCAACCTGGCCGGGTTCTCAGTGCGCAGTTATCCGGGCCGTTTCACGGTGACCGGTCC
Source organism: Bacillota bacterium (assembly GCA_029555205.1). GTDB lineage: Bacteria > Bacillota > Desulfotomaculia > Desulfotomaculales > Pelotomaculaceae > DTU098. The sequence continues at coordinate 308 of JAKPTB010000105.1, read as the reverse complement.
GGCGGTCATGCCGGGAGGGCCCGAATTCATAATGGAAGGGCATTTTCAAATGGTGGAGGAAGGGAAAGTCCGCTACCAGCCGGAAACCCTGACCCTGGCGGGAGTGCCCGTCAGCCGGGAGGTGCTGGGTTACGTCTCTTCTGAAAGCGGGATGGTTATTGACGCCGGGGTGTACCTGGAGAGCTTCAGGCTCTCGGGCATAAGCATTGAAGAAGGCCGCCTGGTGATCAACCTGGCCTTCAAGTAAAAACCATGTCAAGGGCGGTCCGAGACTGCTGAAAAAGTCACTTTTAAATTAACGGGGCCTG
>JAKPTB010000102.1 GCA_029555205.1 Bacillota bacterium | reverse complement strand
CCAGGTAGAAGGCGATAAAGACCAGGGCCACCAGGGCGGCCACGTGGCGCTTGCGGACCCGGAAGGCCCGGATGAAGGTTGGAGACACGAACAATTCCCCCTTTGGAAAAGCCCTTTTTATTAGATTTAAAATGAGAGAATCAAATGGAAGAACATACGATCACATGGATTTTATAATTCACAACATGTCATGGGAGCTCACACAAACACATAGGATTTTACAATTCATAACATGTCATGGAGATTACACGATCACATGGGAAATCAAATGGGAAGTCACCGTGGGAGATCACAGCATGTGAAATTAATTGTGAACTTAAATGGTAAATTTAATGGGAAATCACTTGTGAAATCACTTAGGAAATCACTTTGGAGCATGTCTTTTAAAAAAGGGACATTATCCCTGGTAAAAGGGTATGTCCCTTGCTTAAAATATATGCTCCCGGTGGAAAATATATGTAAATTCCGGATCAGATTATCGGTCGTGAAGGGGGCGGCGGCCCGTTGCCGGGGCAATGGAGGGGGCAGGCCGGTGTCAGGCCACCCAGCGGGTCAGGATCATCAGGCCCCGGGCCACGGGCTCAAAGATGGCCTGGGCCAGGATTGTGCCCAGCAGGTTGGAGATGGCGAGGTACAGGATGATCTGCTTCAGCCCGGCTTCCTGCTCGTCCCCCCGGGCCACGGCGTCGGTGACCCTGGCCAGGACCGGGTCCACCATCATCACGTTGACCACTATGGCGGCGTTGCCCACTATTGCGGCCATCATGATGGCCGTGCTGCGAAACTCGGGGAAGAGGGCGCCGGCGTAAAGGCCCGCCAGGACGTTGGTGGTCCAGAGGCTGTAGCTGAAAAGGTTCCAGAAGAGGAAGGCGCCGGGGATGGTCATCTTCCGGCTGAACAGTTCCTTCAGGTTGGCCATGGAGGTCATCCGGATCTTCAGGATGCTGCCGCCCGGCTTCAGCAGGGTAAGCAGGAGCAGGGGAATTACTTTGAAGACGGAGCCGGTCCGGCCGAAGGCGTTGATGGCGTTGCTAAAAGAGGTAACAAAGCTGGGTATGGCCAGCATGCCCAGCAGCGAACCGGCGGTGGCGCCGAGGATGACGAAGCGCAGCTTCAGGTTCAGGTCCGTAAGCGCCTCCTGGTAGACGGGAACTGTGGTGACGTCGGCCCCCGGGGCCAGCAGCAGCGCCTGGTCGTAGGCGCCCTTGATGATCATCTCCACGGTGGAAGCCAGCAGGGGGGCCTGGAGGGTGTTGGCAAAGCTCGCCGCCAGGTAGACCACGGAAAAGAGGGAGATGGCGGTGGCCAGGCTCCCGGTCCGCACGCCGGAAAGGCGGGAGGAGCGGGTGAGGCTGTTGATGAGGTTGATGAAGGCGGTGAGTAAAAAGACAACGAGCAGGCGGTCCAAGGGTTCCTCCGTAGTTATGCAGCTATATGGCCATAGCTATATAGCTATATTTTTCCAACAATTATACCACAACGGGGCAAAATAAAAAAGAAACACATAGCCCCCCTATTTGATATTGAGGTTATGCTGCCTTTTCTCCAGCTCGATCAGGGCAATCACCTTCAGCGCCTGGTATTCCTCCGCTGTCAGGCGCGACAACAAAGCGGCTTTCACCTGACTTTTTTCCTCCGGGGTGATGCCGTCTTCGGCCATGGCGATAAAGCCGTTGAGTTCTGCCCTGGAAAATTTGGTTAACAGAAATTGCAGGGCCTCTTCCGCTGTATTGAAAACAAGCCCGCCGCCTTTGCCTTTGCCTTCGGATGGCTTGCTGTTATTTCCCGTGCCGGGAACATTCTGATTCCCGGTAATGCTGCCGGCTCCGGTTCCAGTACCGGTTCCGCTTCCGCCTTCAGGGCCGTTCCCGTTACCGGTGGCGGCACCGCTTTGAGGGCCAAGGCCGGTTCCCTGTCCTGTACCGGGGGCAGCGCCGGCTCCGGCGCCGGGTTGTCTTTTCAGCAGCTCCCCGAAGGCTTCTGTTCCCAGACGCTCTTCAAGGATTTTTTTAACCTGCGGGTCCTGCACCAATTTATCTATTTCCTCACCGGTCAATACCTCATTGGCCACCTTGTTTATCACTGCTTCTGAAACATACTTCAGGCCAAACTTATACCCTGCCGCAGCCAGTACCAAAACCACTATAAGTGCTACTGCAAACTTTTTCACCATATTCACTCATTTCCATAAAATACTTATAAATACTAAAATTATTATAACACAGGGAACTGGCCCGTAGAACAGCTGGGCAAGTGTTTAAAAATATGATCAATAAAGGCAGCATCCCCTGGTCGCCTGCGGGTACCGGAAAACCCTTCGCAGGCAGGAAAGGGCGGGATAGCCGCCCATGAGCCCGGCTGCTGCCACTACACCAACAGCTCCCTTGCTCCAGGCCGGGATAGCGGCAGCATCCTGGAACCCCAGTTAACACTCAATATTTCCATGATGTCGTCCAGTTCATCGTCCCTGGGAGGAATAAATGCATCCGGTTTGGAAATACCGATATCCGCGGATGATTTTTATGCCGGCGCAGGTTACTTGCCGCACCTGTCCGGTTTCTGCTTCCTCAATCATTAATCCCGGGCACAAAAAAAGGAAGGGGTTTCCTTCCTTCTTTTATGCTTATAGTTCAAACTGCGATCCGCTTTATAGTTAGTCTTAAGGTTAATTCTGGAGTTTGCTATAAGTCAACCTCAAAGTTTAGCTCTTGATCAGGTTCAAAGAGCCATAAAATAAACCTGGCGCTTTTCTTAACGCTTGGAGAATTGGGACGCCTTGCGGGCCTTCTTGAGGCCGTACTTGCGGCGCTCTTTCATCCGCGGGTCCCTGGTCAGGAAACCGGCCCGCTTCAATGAGGTGCGCAGGTTGGGGTCGGCCTGTACGAGGGCGCGGGCAATGCCCATTTTGATTGCCCCGGCCTGGCCGCTGATGCCGCCGCCGAGGACCTTGGCCTGAATGTCGAAACGGGCAGCAGCCCCGGTCAGCTCCATGGGCTGGCGGACGATCATTTCCAGAGTCTTGCGTCCGAAATACTCGCTAACGGGCTTGTTGTTGATCGTGACCCTGCCTTCACCCGGCACCAGGAAAACCCGGGCAATAGCGTTTATCCTGCGGCCGGTACCGTAAAACATGACTTTTGCCAAGTGCTTATACCTCCTTCTTCCCGATAACCTGCCACTGCCATGGTGCAGGCTTCTGGGCCTGGTGCGGGTGGTCCGGCCCTTTGTATACTTTGAGCTTTTTGGCC
>JAKPTB010000098.1 GCA_029555205.1 Bacillota bacterium | reverse complement strand
AAAATGGGAATATAAGGAGGATTTACTATTTGATTACAGAAATATAGGCAAAGCCCTGTGTAGTGGAGCGGGATTGCTTCAATGAGATTTAAAGGAGGTGGTAGGTGAGTCCAACTGCATAAAAACCGGACCGCGAATAGTCCGGCTGCACATCATTTTTAAAACAAAAAAAGGAGTGTTAAAATGAAAAAGAAACTGGCTTTGCTTGTCTTTACACTGATCTTTGTATTTTCTTTCTCGGCTGCTGCTTTTGCAACGGATTGCTGTGACGGGTGCTGCTGCCACTATACACTTACCCCCGGCTTTTGGAAGAACCACACTGATTTAACTGAAAGCCTTCTTCCTATCGCACTGGGTAACATTGATGTGACCAGTATAGACCAAGCCGTTCAGATCCTAAACTCTAACGGGGATTCCTCCAACGGCATTAACAAGCTCTGCCGCAACCTGCTGGCGGCAAAGCTGAATTTCGCATATTTCGGCGGCAGCCTGGACGCTGCTTCACAGGCCGAATGTTTCCTGATGGAATACGGTCCTGACGACTGGTCCACTTTGACCAAGGAGCAGAAGCGTTACGTGCTGGGTCTGTCATCCGCACTTGATGCCTACAACAACTCCAACCATCCGCCCGAATCATAAAATACAAAAAGCGTGTCAGGGAGACGGTTCTCCTGACACGCTTTTTTCTTATAATTCGTTAGTTTAAGGGACAGAGGGACAGGTCCCAGACCACTGATAAAGTCACTTTTTTAAATTATCGGGGCCTGGGAGAACTGTAGGTGAGGCTTTAGCCTTACAGCGGATCTGGGCACATCCTCTGCATAGAGGAAGGGGGTCACACCTCTGTAGGGGATTAGCTTTGATGCTAAGGAAGGTCCCCGATGGATTGGCGGGCTGAAGCCCGCCCTACAGGAGGGCGCCGATCAAAACACGGGTTTGCGGACATGAAAAATCAGAAAACAGGCCTTTTTCAGCAGTCTCGGACAGGTCCCTAAGTGATCCACCTGGTCAGGTACTGCAGGCCCCAGGCCACAGGCTCAAATACGGCCTGGCTCAACAGAGTGCCCAGCAGGTTGGAAATGGCGAGGAAAAAAATGATCTGCTTCAGCTCAATTTCTTCTCTAACCCCCCTGGCCACGTCGTCAGTCACCCTGGCCAGGACGGGGTCGACCATCATCACGTTAACAATAATAGAAGCGTTGCCTACTATGGAAGCCATCAGCACCGCGGTAGAGCGAAATTCCGGGTAGAGGGCGCCGGCGTAAAGGCCGGACAGCACGTTGGCGGTCCACAGGCTGTAGCTGGCCAGGTTCCAGTAAAGAAACGCTTTCGGGATCCTCATTTTCCAGGAGATTAACTCCCTGAGCGTTTCCCTGGAGGACATGCGCAACCTGAGTATGCCGCTGCCCGGCTTAAACATCGAAACCAGGAATAGAAATATTACTTTGAAGACCGAGCCGGTCTCGCCGAAGGATTTAATGGCGTTGGAAAAAGAAGACACAAAACTGGGGATGAAAAACATGCCCACCACCGTGCCGAGGGTGGCGCCCAGGATAACAAAGCGGAGCTTATAGTTCAGGTCTTTCAGCATTTCCTGGTACAGCGGGGTATCAATTACGTTTTCGGGGTGTATTGACAGGGACTGGTTATAGGCGCTTTCAATGATGCGCTCCACCGTGGAGGCCAGCAGCGGGGCCTGCAGGGTGTTGGCGAAACTGGCCGCCAGGTAAACGACGCTGAAAAGAGAGATAGCGGTAGCCAGGTGCTTCGTCCTTACCCCGGAAAGGCGGGAGCTGCGGGTCAGGGTGTTGATCAGGTTGATAAAAGCTGTGAGCAGAAATACAAAAACTAAACGGTCCACGCTTTCCTCCGCAAAACAATTTCCGTATTTACATTATAAACTATTATACCAAATATAATAACAAAAAAAGGAAGGCTTCCCTTCCTTTTGGTTTGTTAACGCTTGCTGAATTGCGGAGCGCGGCGGGCCTTCTTCAGGCCGTATTTCCTGCGCTCTTTCATGCGCGGGTCCCTGGTCAAAAACCCCGCCCGCTTCAGAAGGGGACGAAGGTTGGGGTCAGCCTGGATCAGGGCGCGGGCGATGCCCAGCTTAATCGCGCCGGCCTGGCCGCTGATGCCGCCGCCCAGGACCTTGGCCTGGATGTCAAAGCGGGAAGCGGCTCCCGTCAGTTCTATCGGCTGGCGGACTACCATTTCCAGGGTCCGGC
>JAKPTB010000095.1 GCA_029555205.1 Bacillota bacterium | reverse complement strand
TAACCCTTCTCGTCTGCGTTTTCCGTCCATCCAGTATCGCCTGTACCATAGGCGTGCTGAAAATGATCGGCTTCACCGCCCCTTCACCCCCTCGTATGCTTTCAGGGCGGCTTTATACTCGCGGTAGTATTCATTTGTCATAACGCCGTCACGCTCGGCTTTTATGCACCTTTTCGCCGCCTCCACAACCGCTTTCAGCCGCTCATTCTCGGCGCGGAGTTGGTTATTGTCTCTAAGCGCATCGAGCGCACGAATTAAACACGCACTATTAGGCACTTCGCTTTTACTCCAACCGCTTTCTTGGTAGCGTTCAAATTGCCTTATCGCTTCACGTAGCTCCTCAATATCCCTCACATCGCACCATCCTCTCCCACTCCGTATGCAGCCTGTCCACAACATGGCTCATGGCGATAACTCGCGGGTCGTCGAGGCCGTATCTCATGCCCATGTGGTTCAGGCGCAGGCGGCCACTCACTGCCACCAGCCGCCCTTTGCCGATGTACTTGGCACATGCTTCGGCCGTCTTTTGCCACACAACCACGTCGATATAATCCGTCTCTTTATCCCTGTCCTTCACCTGTCGCCGGTCCACCGCGAGGGTGGACCGGGCAACAGGGGCGCCGCCGGACGTTTGGCGTAATTCCACGTCCCGGACAAGGCAGCCAATTAGAATAATGTGGTTAAGCATCAGACACTCTCCTATTTATCGAAGTTAACAGACGGGTTCTCTACTTCCTCAGTGTTGTCCATGATGTTGTCGTCAGGTTCAGGCGGCCACGTTTCTTCTCCGGACTCCAGCTTGGTAAGGTACTCGATCAAGTCGGAAGCACCCTTCTTTGTCAACTCCCTGGAGTCGCTGATGCCGTACCGTTCATTAACTATCTGCTTCGCAGTTTCGGATTCGATGCCCAATTCCCGCATTTTTGCGAATATCGCCTTGAGTTGCGCATTGGTAGCCATGTTGTTGCTAGCCGCCGGCCTGGGGGTTTGCCGTGGTTGTCTCGGTTGTTGTTGCAACACGTCTCCATAGTCCTCCAAGTCCTGTGTAAACATGCCGCTTGTCCCTGTGGCTTGTAGCGTTGCCTCCACCATGGCCCGCTTGATAGCCATTTTCTGCAACGTGTTGACAATGGTATAAACGTCCTGGTTACGGTAGCGTTTTTCTTTTGAATTTGCGCTGCCTTCGCATTCAGAAATAACCTGTTCGTATACCGTACCGTCCGGCATGGGCCTGGCCTTAAAGACTGTTATACGGTAGCAGTAGTAGAAAAAACCGTTCTCCCAGTCCTCCAGGTCCTGTACCCTCTGCACCTTATGGCCCAACCCGAAAAACTGTAACAGGTGTTCAGCGCCCGGTTTCAGTAATGTTGGCTTGGGCGTCCCTGGTATGGTGTCATAGTCAACACCCTTTTGCATGAGTTCCCGTGTTACCTGTTGCAGTTTTTTGTAGTTATCCCTGGCTTGTTCAATTGTCACCGCAACAGAAGGGACGTATTCCGTTACATGTTGTGCTTCTATTACTTGCAATGCCCGTTCTGACATCAATATCAACTCCTTTTCAAAAATCAGCGTGGCACAGTTTCCAGTATCCGCAGTTTTTCTCGTTACACATGAAGTTGCCAGGGTTGGGATAGAAGATGTCATTGTTGATAGCCTCCACCACCCCACCCACGATGGCCAAGAACCGCTTTATGTCCCGTTTCGTCCTCTTTGCCTTCAGTGAGACAACCTTGGGTGTCTTTGTCTGCACAAGATAGTCCAGTATAACGCCCTTTTCCGGGATCCCCATTAGCTCCCGGTAAGCAAGGGAATAGGCGGTTAACTGCAAGGACTTGTCTGCCTCGCTTGCGCTTGGTGTTCTTGCAGTTGTTTTGGTATCCCTTATATACCCCTGGTTGTCAAGCACATCTATAAAGCCGTATATCGAATAACCGCTGTCCAGGGGGACACTGACAGCTTCCTCAACAAGCACAGGCTGAACCTGCGGGGATACCTCGGTATGATATAGAGTTGTAAGGGAGATGGCCTCGTCCTTAGCTTTGCCTGGGTCCTCGTCCTTTTCCCATTCGGTTTCTTCGGCAAAGGTTTCAAACTCAGCAGCAGCCACTTCTTGAATTTCGGATAACTTTAAGTCCTGGAAGGTTTCTACTTTTTGCCGGTAGTTGTGCTCCTGCCCCTTGTGGACAGCCCGGCCCTTAGTTATTGCGGACCTTGGTGGTAGGATGATGTTGTCGATGTAGCGGTATTTGTACTGCGCCGGGCAGCGCAGATACATATTGAGTTGTGAAGGGCTTACGTATGGCTTCGGGAGTGCCATTATTCTTCTTTCCTCTCTTCCTCCGGGATAATATCCTCGGGGTACACTTCCCGATTCCCGATAAGGTAATATTCCTCGTTGTTTACCTCGTCACGCAGCACCCGCAGGCGCCGCCGTTCGAAGTAATTTCTCAACGCTGTAGCGTCCATAGTATCCTCCTGTAAAGTGATGCCGCCCCGACGGTTGCCCCTAACCCGTCGCCCGTGGCCTACCATGGCTTAACCTATGGCTTTCCGTACCCTACCCTGGGCGGCAATATTAGATTTTTAAATTCTTCTCCAGTACCGGAACGTACTTGCCTTTATACTCCACGATGTACCCGCGCCCGCTAAGGCTTTTGTGCGGGCCGCTGATGATAACCAGCGGCTTACTCGGCAGGTACTTATGTTCCACGATTGTACCAGGTGCAATACCAGTCAAACGCGGGTGGTTCTTTAGCTTCGGGTGTCCGTACATTTTAATAAAACCCCGCGTACTCGAACCCGTCCTTGGTGAGCAGAGATACCCATTTACAATCTCTGTTTTGAGAACAGTAATATTGCCAGATATTTTTCGGCTCTATCGCATTCGCGAATTCAAGCGATATATGATTTGCTAAATCTCGGGTAATGTTGTGAGCATAAACCTTAATATCCACATCAACCCCAAACTGTTGGCGGAATAACTCCCGTAGTTCATCAATTTTTTCTAGAATTTCCATGTTGGTGCTCCTTTCAGAAAAAAGTTTGCGGCCGGGCCGAAACCCGGCCTTATGGTAAGAGGAGGAATTTGCGTTAGTAATTCACAGCGGGTTAATACGGTTCACACATAAAGTACAGCGCTATCATTGCATTTTGCCCCGCTTTGTAGTATAATAAATTGAACTGAATCACCCGCCCGTAAAAGGGCATTTTTTTTCAGGCCGGTTTCGGCCTTTTATTTTTTTCTAACTCATTGAACGCCTGGGAAACTGGACATTCGTTGCAGTAGTACAACAAAATATTACTTTTGTTCAGCGCTATTGCAGCGGCAGCGGCTGTCGCCGCGGTAAACTTAACTTTTCCGATTTCAAGCCGCGACATGTTCTGCTGAGTGTATCCTAGATGTTCGCCCAGCTGTTCTTGTGTCAAACCTTGATCTTTCCTCGCGATAGCCACCCTTTCCCCGAAGGGAATGGACAACCCCAAGCTCCTTGTCTGCCTGTACCTGTCAAAGTCGATAACCATATTTTCACCCCCTTTCGCGGGTCAGGTCTGGATAACACGTGTTTTTAACACGTGTTTTGTGTAATTGATTTACTTTTAAAAGGCAAAATAGTAATATTTGGGTAGCTTCACTACCCTCCATCCCCGGGGTTGGCGCGCCGGCTCCGGGGACCTTTTCCCTCCCGCCTACCACGATCCGGTGAAGTATAAATAACTGAAGTAAGTAAACGCGGCAAGCGATACTCCCAGCGCAAGGCATAAGATATTTATGATAGCTTTCTCGCGGTTCCAGCGCCAGCGCTTCCAGCGCCCTGAACCCCATATCCATATAACCGTCCCCTGGAGTTTATGGTTCTGCATTCCTCCACCTCCTTTCTCTCAAGTATCCACATTAAGGTACGGACCACCGATTCCTCGGCGTCCCTGTCGCCAGGGCTTGCAAATTTCCGTTCGATGATAAGCCGGGACATGGTAGCCCCTCCTTACTTCTCAAGTGAGCCAGTTCCTTTCATTCGGTTCCAGTGGCATCAAAGGCATCCGAATTTTTATTTTGTTCTTGGCGTTCCGCAAAGGTACTGGGTAAAAAAATATCATTCGGCGTTTTTTTCAGAATAGCTGCAATGTCTAATGCTAATTGCAAAGACATCCGTCTCTTGTTGTTTTCAAGCTGGCAATAGTAACTTTCTGAAACACCAAGTTTTTCAGCAATTTGCTTTTGGGTTAAACCAGCTTCTTCGCGGAATTGTTTTAGCTTATTCATGCCATCACCTCCATTAACTTTGCTGTTCGCCAGGTTCTAATTCGATTATAAACTCGACTTTGCACTTTGTCAAGAGAAAATTTCGTTTTTGCAGTGTCGCGCTCCAATGCCGCGATGCTTGCGAGTAGTGTCATAAAGAATTTACCGGTAGGCGTCCCGGTGTCGAACGCCTCAGTCATGCTTTTAAGTGCAATATTACGGGACTCTAAGATGTCGTATGTATCCAAAACGTGCTTCACTGAACGTGCCAGCCTGTCCAGGCGGTAAACATAAAGGGCCTTAAACTTCCCCGCTTTTGCGTCAGCAATTAGCTTTGCCCCTGCCGGCCTTTCGGCAAGCGGTAGCGTGCCGGAAACACCTTCGTCAAGATAAAACTCGTATTCTTCTATACACGCCTCCGGCCCGTGGAGTTCCATGTATTTTTTCGCGTATTGAACCTGGCCCTCAATTGTACCCTTCTCTGCCTGTTCGTCCGACGACACCCGGCAGTAAATTGCGGCCATAGACATAGCCATACCCCCATTGCTATAATATGCCATTTGTTGGACAAGTTATGTATTGAATATATTATAGCAGTTCGTTGCCGGGGGTGTTCTGAAATGATGGTCGAAAGATATTATTCAAGCGATCCTGCAGACTGGGTAGCAGTGACGGATTTCCTTATAGCGTTCATTTTGAGGCTGCTAGAAAAAGAAAATAGCTAAGCAGGACAATAGAAGTTTTAACAATCTAGTTATTAAAATTCTAAAAGATTTTGTTAGCAATTCATTAAATAAAAAAGCCCGGGGTTTCCCCCGGGCACTACCTTGAGCCTGTGTATAATTAATTTGTCTCTCGGTTTCGTTTAATAGTTCAAACCTGCCATAAAGTTTCGTATAGCGGATATTGCTTGACGATATTTCGTATTCTCGGAACGCAGTCTGTCAACTTCCATCATCAGTTCATTCACCTGCTGACAATTTGCACAGGGGTTCTTTAGTCCAAGGCCCAGCGCCACTCCCCA
>JAKPTB010000091.1 GCA_029555205.1 Bacillota bacterium | reverse complement strand
TTTTCAAAACCCTTTTCAGGACGGAGCGTGAGCAGCCGGGAAAATAACTGCCGTCAGGCAGGCACACGTCGCAGATCAGCCGGGCCACGGAGCCGTCTCTTGGCCGCCAGGGAAATATTTCAAAAGTGTCGGGGTCGGGCAGAAGGCTTATGTCGCTCTCCCTGTTGCGTACAAACCCCTCTATGGCCGAACTGTCAAACAGGACCTTCCCGTCCAGTGCCCTTTCCAATTCTTCAATGGTAATTGCGATATTTTTAAAAGAACCAAAAATATCGGTAAACTGCAGCCGGATAAACTTGACGTTGGACTCTCTTGCTTTTTCCAGCACTTCTTCTCTTAAGTCAGTGACCATTAGGCATCACCTCCAAAACAAAAAGCGCCCCGAGAAAACCTTTGAAAAAAGGTTCTCCAGGACGCCGTTGCCCTAAGTAAATAATATCTAGTTTTTCCTTGATACAAAAAGTATAAGCATTTTAGCTAAAAATATCAATCATTATTTTTAAGAAATTGATAATTTTTTAAATACAAATATATCAATTATATTATTTGTCAGCCAGGTAGGCGTCGATAGCCCTGGCTGCCGTACGTCCCGCACCCATGGCCAGGATTACCGTAGCGGCCCCCGTTACTACATCGCCACCGGCAAATATGCCCGGCAGGGAAGTGGCGCCGGTCTCCGGGTCAGCTGTGATATTTCCCTTCCGGTTGCAGGCCAGCCCCTTGGTGGTCCTCGGCACCAGCGGGTTCGGCCCCTGCCCGATAGCGACCACCACAGTATCCACATCAATGGTAAACTCCGAGCCTTTTATCGGAACCGGGCTGCGCCTGCCGGACTCGTCCGGCTCCCCAAGCTCATACCGCAGGCACTCCATCCCGGTCACCCAGTAGTCTTCATTATATAGTATCCTGGTAGGGCTGGTCAGGAACGCGAACCTGACCCCCTCTTCCTCCGCGTGTTCCACTTCCTCGTGACGCGCGGGCAGCTCATTTTTAGAACGGCGGTAGACGATCCAGGATTCTTCCGCCCCCAGCCGCAGGGCTGTGCGCGCCGCGTCCATAGCCACGTTGCCGCCGCCCAAAACCGCCACTTTCCTGCCGATCCGGATCGGTGTGTCATAGTCGGGGAAGAGGTATGCTTTCATCAAATTGGTACGGGTCAGGAATTCGTTGGCGGAATATACCCCGCAGGCGTTTTCTCCGGGTATTCTCATAAAATGGGGCAGGCCGGCGCCGGTCCCTATAAAGACGGCGTCAAAGCCATACTCGCCCATCAATTCGTCAACTGTGGCGAACTTGCCCACCACGGCGTTTACCTGTATATCGACACCCAGTTTTTTCAGGTTTTGCACCTCGGCCTGGACCACCGACTTGGGCAGCCTGAATTCCGGGATGCCGTACATCAGCACGCCGCCCGCTATATGCAGCGCTTCAAATACGGTAACCCTGTAACCCATTTTGGCCAGGTCTGCCGCACAGGTCAGCCCGGCCGGGCCGGACCCCACGATGGCCACTTTCTTTCCGTTGGACGGGCTGGTTTCCTGGGGCTGCACGCCATTGGCCAGTTCCCAGTCAGCGCAGTAGCGTTCGATGCGGCCGATAGCGACCGGCTCATGTTTCTTTCCGAGAGTGCAGTATTTTTCACACTGGTTTTCCTGGGGGCAAACACGGCCGCAAACAGCGGGCAGTGCGTTTTTTTCTTTGAGTTTCTTAATAGCGCCTTTGAAATCCCTCCGGGCAGCAAGTTTGATAAAGGCGGGGATATCGACTTCCACCGGGCAGCCCTGGCTGCAGGGCTCGTTTTTACACTGCAGGCAGCGGCTGGCTTCGGCTACAGCCTCCTCTTCGCTGTAGCCCAGGGCCACTTCATTGAAATTCCTGGCCCTTTCAACCGGGTCCTGGGCAGGCATCGGATTTTTGTTTGGAACAATTTTTTTCTTTTCAGCCATTTTATTCACCCCCGCAGCCGCATTTACACTTTTGCGCGCCCTTCTCGATGTACAGATCTAAAGCTGTCTTTTCCTGCGGCTTATATATCACAGCGCGGCGGGCCATCTC
>JAKPTB010000083.1 GCA_029555205.1 Bacillota bacterium | reverse complement strand
CGGTTGTTTTTTGGGCCGAATAGGAACCGGGGCCGCTCAGGGTTACGCTGGCACCGGAAATGGAGGCTCCGGTGTCCGCGTTACTAACGCAGACCTTGAGCGAGTGTTCACAGGGCGCTCCCAAACCAATATTAAAGATGTAGGGATCGCACGTATAGTCCCCGCCTGACATCGAGTGGGTTTCTGTAACTGTAGAATAGCCCGTTTTCTGGACCGTGATGGTATAGTCGCCGTCTAAATTAATCTTGGTGAAAACTGGTGTCCACCCGTTTTTAGCAGTATAGTTTGTAACAGAGAAGGAAGGACCTGAGATGGTGACGGCAGCACTCCTTACAGCTTTGTTATTTTCTGTGTCATAAACATAGACCCGCATCGGGTATTTTGACGCCAGGGAACCATCCGGACAGCAATCAACAGGCGCCGCCCACGCAGATCCCAGGGACACCAAAAACACCAATGCCACAGTCAAAGCAATAACAACGAATTTTTTATTAATCGTATTCACCTCCTTTCTACAATAAAAAATAATTGTTTACATTAATTTCTAAATCATACTTCCTGAAATTCTTTTCTATATCCAGGCATGTTTTTCCTTCTTGCCAGGTAAAATTAAATCCCCAGAAATTTCTTTTCCTCGACAGTCCGGCTTATTAACCGTTAGATTTTTAATTTGACGATTCCTTTTCTCTTTAATCCTCTGCTCTGGTTTTAATTCCCTTTAATCCTTTACTCCCTATTTAACTGACTTCAGATTTTTGTTGCTTAATTGTTTAATTGCTTGATTACATATAGATTGATCTTTATTATAGATTTTCATTAAACTGCCACTCCCAAATCTTTTTTTATGCTTGCTGCCTTGCCTGATATGACCAGTGGATAAATTCCCGCTTGTCCTTTTGTCTACAAGTTGTCCTTTTGTTTACAAGACTGCTGTCCCTGGAGTCATTGACTTTGCCTGACCTTCCTTTGTTTTTCCAGGCGGGCCACCAGGACGGTCATGTCGTCCGGCGCCCGGGCGGTTCCTCCGGACCCGGTCTGGGCCAACTTCAACAACAGTTCCGCCATCTGTTGCGGGGGCATGTCCGCCACCTCCAGAAGGACTTTGGAAAACCAGGCCTCCCGGTCCTCCCCCGCCTTTTGGGCGTACAGCAGGCCATCTGTGACCATGACCAGCACATCCCCGTGCTCCAGACTCCTGTTTAACGAGGCAACTTCAATATCGTCCAGGATCCCCACCGGCAGAGCATCGGCCCTGACCTGCTCCACCTGGCCCCCGTGGATGATAAAGGACGGCACAGCCCCGATTTTAACAAAGTCCGCCCGGGCTGTATATAGATTGATTACCGCCAGGTCCACCGTAGCAAAGCTCTCGCCGGGGGAGCGCAGGACCAGGATGGAATTGACCGTCTTGATGGCCAGGTCCTGTCCAAAGCCCGAGTCCAGCAGATGGCGCAGGAGGGAGATGGTGGTGCCGCTTTCCATGGCAGCCCTGGGACCGCTCCCCATCCCGTCGCTTAGGACCAGGGCGAAACGCCCCCCTCTTAAATGAAAGAAGGCATAGCTGTCCCCGCTGACAAGGCTGCCGTTTTTGCCTGTACCCGCCATCCCCAGGGACAGGCGAAAGTTAAGTTCCGGGTTGAGGCGGAGGAGGCAGGCCGGATCCCCCTCCTTTGCCGTGCACAGGGTTACGGCCGGGTAGAGGCGTTCTTCCAGCAGGGTTGAAAGTGCCGGCGCAATTACGTCCCGGCACTTCATCACCCCTCCGCAGGGGGGATGGCTCAAGCATACTTCATTCCCTCCTTCTTCGCGGCGAACAACCGACAGAAACTCCACCTGGATCCCCTCCTCCCTGAGCTTCTTGCGCAGGGCCGGTCCCAGATCCCCCGCCTCCAGCTCATACTCCAGTTCCCCCGGCAGGGAAGCCATGACCTCTGAAATCCCTTTCAGCTGCTCTGAAACAATTTCCCTGCTTTCCAGCAGGCGCCGGGACCAGTAGCGATTGAGGTTATAGGATTCGTAGAGGCAG
>JAKPTB010000079.1 GCA_029555205.1 Bacillota bacterium | reverse complement strand
AAACTATGATGGAAATGTCAATATATTGGACATGCAGCTGGTTCACAACCTTATCGGCCAGGGACCCGTACCAAAGGAACTGCTCATCTACGAAATCTTGCCCGGCAGCGGTCCGGTAGGCACGGAAGTTGAAATTCTGGGCAGGGGGTTTGGCCCGGCCCAGGGGACCAGTACAGTAACTTTCAACGGTTTGACCGCCTCCGTCACAGCCTGGTCCGATAGTCGAATAAAGGTATTGGTACCGGACGGGGCCGTCAGCGGCAGCGTGATAGTAACAGTTGAAGGCAGGTCCAGCAACGGCATTTATTTCGAAGTAACTACTGGAAACGAAACAGTGCTGGAGTCGCAAACCGGTGTCATCGGCCCGGACGGTGGAATGATCACCCTTCCGGATGGGGCCTGTCTCTTTGTTTCCCCCGGTGTTCTTGAGGCCGGGACCAGCCTTACCCTGTGTAAAATAGAAAACGAGAGAAACTTCAGCGGCCCTTACTGGCAGGCCTATGAAGTCCGCGGCGTTTTCGAGCGCTTGCCGGCGTATCTTGCCGTGCCTGTGGAGAGCGGCCTCAACCTGGAACAAATAGGGGTTTTTTACTATAACCCTGAATCCGGGGAGGGAGTAAGACCGCCCTTTGAATACTTCCCCCTGACGGGGAATGTGGTAGTTTCCCTGATTGAGCAGAGCACTACTTTTGAGTCGCCTCAATTCAGCGGTAAAAGACTTGCTTCTGCCGGACTACAGGGCAGGGAAGAACTTTTCCCCGGTTACCGGGTTATTATCGAAGTGGCCGGCAGGTCTGACGCCCCCTGCGCTGAAAAAATAATCAAAATGCCCTTTTACCAGCGGGTTGCGGAAACTTCCTGGGCAGCGGACGCTGCCATGCTCGGCAAGGCCTTCACTCCCTATGCTGATCGCGGCGCCGAAATTGAGATTTATGACCTCTTGAAGTGCGTGGGAGCCGAACTTGTTAATAACGTCGATACCTGGGATTTTAAACACAGGCTCAATCATTGCTTCCATAGCCTCACCGGGGTGGAGGCAAGGACCTGTAACTGGATTTCTGCCGCTAATCTGAAGGAGTTTATGAGAGCGGAATTGGATAAAGGAAATCCCTTGATTCTGCGCTATCCCGGCTACTCCTTACTTGTTCTCGGCTACAGGGATTACCGGCAGGGAGAACGGCGCGTGCTTGATTTCTACGTACATGATTCCCAGGGTGTCGATCCGCCTTCAAGTTTAGACGGAACCATGTATACCTGGCGTAATTATGAGGATTGGCTTTTGCCCCGGTTAAATGCTGAACCAGGCACGATTAACAGCTTACTCTGGGTTTGCGACACTCCACCGCATCCTGAAAGGGCCTTACAGACTCTAAGCCCGCCCTCGCTGGTACATCCGGGTGAATTTAGATTTGAATATAAAAACGAGCACGGTGCTGTTGTCAAAGCCTGGCTTGGCTTTTCGGTGTACGAACCTGAGGGCTACGCCTGGTATGTCGGCCCTTTTCAAAACGGAACCAGGCTGGACTTGATCCCGGCCCAGGCCGCGCTCCGCCTGGCCTTGAACGTGTGGAACGCCGATCTGGACAGCAGCGCAGCCACAGATCTTGAAGTTAAGATATTTAAGGAGGGAAGCGCCAGCCCCGTATACTCCCACTCCGGCAACTTGACGGTAAGCGCGAATAGAAGCCCCGCTCTGTTTGTGCACAACGTGCTTTCCTGCGCGTATAAATCGGACGGTAACATCGCAAAATACACGCTGCAGGTGGAGCTTTACAATTCGGGGGTTTACCAGGACGGGTTTGCTGTAGATTTTATTTTGGATGACGGACCGGTTATTTGTGCTGTTTCCCCGGACAGCGGTGAGAGAGGCTCGCAGATTACCATCAACGGCTTCGGCTTCGGCACCGTTCAAGACATCAGCACGGTTACTTTTAACGGTGTCCCGGCCGAAGAAATTGTTTCCTGGTCGGCTACATCTATCGTTGTCAAAGTTCCGGACAAGTTCTTCGGCGGCGACCTGAGAGTAACCGTCAACGGGAAAGTAAGCAACGGGGTTCCCTTCGGGGTTCAAGAGCCGGCTTGAACTATTTCAGCTTCGCAAAATCTAAATTAATGACTATAATGCAGCTTATCGCTATACAGGGGTTTAAGGTAGGCAAAAAACAATAATGGGGACATTCCTTGAGAAGATAGGAGTGTTCCCTTTTATTTTTCTTGGTGAAAGAAAATATTTCATTTTTTGTTATTTATTATAGGACGGTAAGATTGATAATAAAAAATTTTCTGGTAAGATTGTCCTTTAATATTGTATAATAATAGAAAACATATGTAGTATGTATTTTATTATTTCATCATATTTTAATCTGATTAACTATTTAACTAGAATCTTTACTCAGGTATATAATTTAGGAGGCTTCTAAAATATGAGCCATTGCCGCAATTCAAGAGTTAGCCTAACAAGTTCCCTGTTGGCTTTAATTTTTTTATTATTCTTCTCCGGAAGTTGCCTGTCCGAAGCTGGTGAATACAATTATGACAGTTCGGACAGGTTTTTAAATTTCTTGCCCGTAGCCGGGTACGGAGAAAGAGCGTTGGATTTGGATTTGGAACCGCAGGCAAACTCTCCGGCTTCCGGCGAGGTTGACGGCGCCGCCGGAAGGCACTCCCTGCCGCCCTTCCGGCAGACAGGCCCGGAAACCCCGGGACCTGACAGCAGGGTTATGAACCTGCAGGCCCAGGACCAGGGACCGGAATTGGAATGGGAAAAGCGCTACGGGGGGACCTCTGAAGACATTATCAGGTTTGTCCAGCAGACCTCGGACAACGGCTATATCATGGTCGGTGACACGTATTTGCCCAGCAACGGGGGGAGCGATGTCTACCTGGTCAAAACCGACGCCTCGGGCAACGTAGTCTGGCAAAGGAATTTCGGCGGGGCCGGGCATGATTGTGGTTACTGCGTCCGCCAGACTCCCGACGGAGGCTATATTGTGGTCGGTGACACAAATTCCTCTGGCGCCGGCGGCTACGACATGTATCTGATCAAAACCAGCGCTTCGGGCAGCAAGCAGTGGGAGAAAACTTTCGGCGGGGCGGGGAACGATTACGGCAGCTCCGTCTGGGTCAACAGCGACGGTACATTCATTCTCGCTGGTGAAACCTTTTCCTACGGAGAAGGTTATTCCGATATCTACATGGTAAAAGTAAACGCCTCCGGGACAAAAATCTGGGGAAAATACACCGGCGGGAATAATCACGATTGGGCTGCCTCAGTCCTGACAACCGGCGACGGCGGCATCGTCATTGCCGGGGGGACCATGTCTGGCGGCGCCGAAAAGATTGATGTCCTGCTGTGTAAAATAAATTCGTCCGCCGACACCGTGCTGTGGGGATGGGTTATTGGCGGCGCGGAGGACGACGCAGCCTGTGACTTGGAGCAGACCGGTGACGGGGGATTTGCCGTCGCCGGCTACACGGCCTCTGCCGGAGTGGGAGGAGAGGACGCCTACCTGATCAAGATGGATGCCTCCGGGAACCGGCAGTGGGAAAATTACTACGGCGGCCAGTATAACGACGGGGCTATGTCCGTCCGGCAGACTGCGGACGGTGGCTACCTTCTGGGCGGGTGGACCCGGTCTTTCGGGGCGGCCAGCGATTTCTACCTTGTCAAGACCGACGCTGCCGGCGAAAAATTGTGGGAGAAAACCCACAGCGGGAGCGACGACGATTACGGAAACTACGCCATCCAGACCGCGGACGGCGGCTTTGCCCTGGCCGGGGAGACCTATTCTACGGAAAGCGGCTGGGGAGACGGGGTGCTGGTGAAATACAGGGCCGGGGGTGTGGCAGGCGACATGAACGGGGACCAAATCGTCAGCATCCTGGACCTTCTGTGGATGAGCCGCTGGCTCGGTCCGGTCAGCAATGCGGATTCTCAAAAAGCAGATGTAAACGGCGACGGCAAAGTCAACATCCTGGATTTGCAGGAGGTTTCCGCCCTTATGGCGCCGGGGCCCACAGGACCTGTCATCAGCGGCATTTCACCCGCCAGCGGTCCTGCGGGCACGCCGGTGGACATTGCCGGCTCGGGTTTTGGCCCCAGCCAGGGCTCCAGTACGGTAACCTTTAACGGCGTGGCTGCCCCCGTAACCGCCTGGTCTGACACCCTGATCAAGGCTGTGGTGCCGGATGGGGCCGGCAGCGGCAACGTTGTGGTAACCGTGGGCGGCATAGCCAGCAATGGTGTTTATTTTGATGTATCCACCGGCGGTGAAACTGTACTTGAGTCGCAGAGCAAGGTTATCGGACCTGCCGGCGGCTCCATAACCCTTACCGACGGCGCTGCGCTAGCTGTTGCGCCCGGGGCTCTTGACAGTAACGCAACCTTCACCTTTAAAAAGATCGGCAACGAAAGGTACTATGACGCTCCCAACAGGCTGGCCTACGACCTGACCAGCAGCGCCGGCCCGGTGGCCATGACCCTGAACTTCCCGGCTGAGGCCGGCCAGCCGGAAGAAAATATCGCGGTGTTGCGGTATAATACAGATACCCTGGATGCCGACAGGCCGGCGTTCCAGTACAATTCCGGAACGGGAATGGTTACGGTGAACCTGCCGGACAACGTCCAGAACGCTAAAATGGATGCCCGGGCCGCCGGTCAGAACCCCTACCACAGGTGGATCGTGGAGTGGGCCGAAGAACTTACCGGTTTTGTGGAAGGTGAAAAACTCATCCCCATGCCCTTTTACGAGCAGGTGGACGAAACCTGCTGGGCTGCGGACGCGCTCATGCTGACCAAGGCCGTTACTCCCTATAAAGACCGGGAGAAAGAGGCGGAAATCTACAACTTCATGAAGGCCTTAAACATCGGAGCCGGCGACGGGATCGGCATGACGGCTTTCCTGAAAAGTCTGCTGCAGCCCATCCACGATTTCAGCGGAGGGGCCGGCGTTACCTCGTCCAACTACATCAGCAGTGTAAACCTGCGTTGTAAACTGGTGGAGTTGCTTAAAAAGGATCTCCCGGTGATTTTGCGCCTGACCGACCACACTGTGGTGGTGGTGGGCTACAGGATCACCAGCAGCCCTTCCGGAGTCCGCAATTACGAGTTTGTGATTCACGATTCCATGGGGATAAATCCCCCCAATACAAAAGAGGGGTCCATGTATACGACACGCAACTGGACCTGGTTCGAGTCACGGCTTTCCAGCATCTCGAATGCGATCCTGTGGGTGGACAACAAGCCCCATACCCAGCGGGCCCTGCAGACCATCGGACTGCCGTCGGCCGGCAAGGTGGGCGATCTAAGGTTCGTTGTGGAGAAAAACGGAGCAAACTTTAACTATAATTTCACCTTTGACCCGGGTGAAGCCAAAGGCTATGCCTGGTATTTCGGTACGAACAAGGTTGACGCCATCCCGGCTGTGGCCAAGAACCTTTACATGAGGCTGCCCCTCTGGAACGCCGACCTGGACAGCAGCGCTTCGGTAAAGGTGGAAATCAAGATCAGGCAGAAGGACAGTCCCACAATCATCTATACTTCCACGGATACCGTGTCCATCCCCACGGATAAGAACCCCAGGTGGTTTACCAAGACCATCCCCCTGTGCACCCGGCTCAAGGCGGGCGACCCCAAGCATTACCTGGAGATCAGGGTGGAAAAGGCGGGCACTTACCTGGACGGTTTCACCGTGGAGTTTAACATGGAGCAGGCGCCGGTCATCTGCGACATCGACCCGGCCGAAGCAGAGGCGGGAACAGCGGTAACCATCACCGGCAGGGGATTCGGTGCCACCCGGGGAAGCAGCAAGGTTGCTTTTAACGGCACGCCGGCCAGGGAAATCGTCTCCTGGTCGCCCACGTCCATTATTGCCAGGGTCCCCGGCGGCGCCACCACCGGCGACGTGGTCGTGACCGTCGAAGGCGAGCAGAGCAACGGGCTCCCCTTTGAGGTTCAGCCCACAGATCTGGTCTACCCGGTCCGGATTAGTTACGTTTCAGGACAGAACCACAATATGGAGGAGTTAAAAAACAGAAAAGGCCGTATTAAGATTGGAACCGGTGCAACCGGCCTCTGGCTCATGGTCGAGGTTCAAAACGAGTATGGCGGATACGAAACTTGGTGGAATTTTTATAACCGGACCCAGCAGGGTGTTATAGAGGACACTGAATACTGGCGGAGGACACAGGATATGGTTGAAACAGTGGACTTGACCGGCACAGGCTTCCAGGCTAAACTGGATTCTGATTCTAATGATGTTTATAAAGTTACCCAATACAACCCGGTCGAGTGCTACCATCAGTATTTACATGATGCTTATATCACCGGTACGGTAAGCGCCGGCAAGGCCAGCGGAACCATCCACTGGTCCACTTCTGAGGTAAATACCTGCACTTCCCTGGACAAATCATTGTTTTATAATTACAGTTTTGTTCCGGATGTTTAGCAATTGACAGCCGGCAAATCTGCCTTTCAAGGATTACTCATATATCCCTCCCGGCAAGCGACAAAATAACAAATATTTAACTTGACAGATATTGTTATTATATACATAAAAAGACAATCGCTTCTCGGGAGGGAGTTTGCTTGAAAAAAGAATGGCGGCTTTTCTGGATGTTGGCCATTACCCTTTCTTTAACCCTTGCGGCAGGATCGCTACTCAATAATACTTTTTATTATTTCCAGACGCTTCTTAACCGGCTCTAAACGGTACCCGTTAATCAAAGGCAGATGTGGATTCAATGGTAAGCCCACGAACCGGTGGAGTTAGTCTCAGTTTTTAATAATCGAAAAGCTAGAGGACAGGCTAAAGTCAGAGAACAGTTTTTAAGGGGTCAGTGAAGCCTGTTGCAGCTGTTCTGTTCCGGGCCGGCTTCAGGCAGGCGGATGTTTTAATCCAGGTAACTTTGACGTACCTCCGGTACTTTTCAGGTAGTGGCCGACTAAAGGGGTCACTTTTTTCATTGCAGTGGCGCAACCCCATGATTCTCTTGTATTTGCCCGGATCTTATTGTAAAATTATTTGATAGCTGATAGCTAGCATGCTTGCATGCTAGCATGTAGCGCTTGATTTGATTGGAGGATGAAAACCCGATGGTTGAAAAAGGCACCTGGGTAGTAAAAAAAGGCCTGGCGGAAATGTTGAAGGGCGGCGTAATTATGGACGTCACGACTCCCGAGCAGGCAAAAATAGCAGAAGAGGCCGGCGCCTGTGCGGTTATGGCCCTGGAAAGGGTTCCGGCAGACATCCGGGCGGCCGGGGGCGTGGCCAGGATGGCCGATCCTTCGGTTATTCTCCGGATTATGGACGCTGTAACCATCCCGGTCATGGCGAAGGCGAGAATCGGCCACTTTGTAGAGGCACAAATCCTGGAATCGCTGGGAATTGATTATATCGACGAGAGTGAAGTGCTGACTCCGGCAGACGAATCTTTTCACATTGACAAGCATGCCTTTAAAGTCCCCTTTGTGTGCGGGGCCAGAAACCTGGGAGAGGCGCTGAGAAGGATCGGTGAAGGCGCGGCGATGATCCGGACCAAGGGAGAACCCGGTACAGGCAACGTCGTGGAAGCCGTCCGGCACATGAGAATGGTGATGGGGGAAATCCGCAGGGTGCAGCATCTGCCCAGGGAAGAGCTGATGTCAGCGGCCAAAGAGATGGGAGCGCCCTACGAATTGCTTCTCCAGGTGGCTGAACTGGGCCGCCTGCCAGTAGTCAACTTTGCCGCCGGCGGCATCGCCACTCCGGCGGACGCCGCCCTGATGATGCAGCTGGGCTGCGACGGCATTTTTGTAGGCTCCGGCATCTTCAAATCCGATCGTCCCGCTGTGCGGGCAAAAGCCATTGTGGCCGCCACCACCCATTACAATGACCCCAAGATCCTGGCCGAAGTGTCCAGGGACCTGGGTGAGGCTATGCCGGGAATTGAAATTCCAACCATCGCGCCCGAACAAAGGATGCAGGACCGCGGTTGGTAAGGCAGAGGGATAAACTGTCCCGGGGTGGTTAAAATAGAACCTGCAGGCTGAGAGATTACCAGTTTCGCGGCAGGCGGGCAGGTGACCAAATCTTTTTGGAAAGTGAGTTACAGAAATGATCGTAGGTGTTTTAGCCCTGCAGGGAGCTTTCAGAGAACACCAGAGGGCACTGGCCGGGTGCGGTGTGGATTCGGTACTGATTAAAAAACCGGAACAGCTTGAGGGCATTTCCGGCCTGATCATCCCCGGCGGGGAGAGTACTACCATCGGCAAACTGTTAAATGAATTCAGCCTTTTGGAGCCTGTTAAAAAGATGGGTGAGGAAGGTTTGCCCATTTTCGGCACTTGTGCCGGGCTGATTCTTCTGGCCAGGAATATCGCCGGTTCGGAACAGCCCCGCCTGGGCTTGATGGATATAACTGTGGAGCGGAATGCTTTCGGGCGTCAGGTGGATAGTTTTGAGGTTGATACAGACATACCGGCTTTAGGACCGGAGCCCTTCCGGGCGGTATTTATCAGGGCGCCCTATATCCTCGGCGTTGGCAGCGGCGTGGAGGTGCTGGCCTCATTTGACGGTAAAATTGTTTTTGCCAGACAGGGAAGGTTTCTGGCGGCTTCCTTTCATCCGGAGTTAACCGGGGATTTGAGGGTCCACCGCTATTTCCTGGATAAATGCTTTTAACCCCGTAGGGGGCACCAGTGCCGAATTTGTTAAATCTTATGAATATACTATCTATAATTAAACCTATTGCAAATTTAAATTACATGTAGTAATATGTAAAACAAATTTATAAAAAACCCAGTGAAAGGGTAGAGTAATCTGTTGTAAACCTTGCAGAGAGCCGGTGGTGCTGTGAACCGGCAGGGGCGGCAGATGAAATTGGCTCCCTGGAGGGTGTTTGCTGAAAACAAGAGTAGGCAAACACGGGCAGAACCCGTTATCACAGGCTCAAGAGGACCGGGTTTATTTCCGGTCAAAAAGGGTGGCACCGCGGGAGAAAACCTCTCGTCCCTGTTTTATGCCGGGATGAGAGGTTCATTATTTTATTTGATTCCGTTTTGAAAAGTATATATTTTTGTTCTTTGAAGGGAGAGTTATATTTTGCAGGACAAACAATATCTGATGATTCCAGGACCCACACCCGTTCCTCCTACTGTAACGGCTGCCATGTCCAAACCTATCATTGGACACAGGGGAGATGAATTTGCCCAGCTGCACAAGCGGATTGTGGAAAAACTACAAATAGTCTTTCAAACCAGGAACGACATTTTCGTTGTAACCCATTCCGGTACAGGCGCCCTGGAAACCGCCATTGCCAATACCGTAAGCCCCGGAGATAAAGTCCTGTCTCTGATTACGGGGAACTTTGGGGAGCGTTTCGCCAATATCGCCAGGGCTTATGGCGCGGAATTAATTGCTGTGGAGTTCGGCTGGGGTAATGATGTAGACTTGAGGGTTGTGGAAGAAAAACTGAAGGAGCACCCTGATATCAAGGTTGTTCTGGCTACCCAGAATGAAACCTCCACCGGTGTTGTCAATGATATTGCCGGCATTGGCGCCCT
Source organism: Bacillota bacterium (assembly GCA_029555205.1). Classification (GTDB taxonomy): domain Bacteria; phylum Bacillota; class Desulfotomaculia; order Desulfotomaculales; family Pelotomaculaceae; genus DTU098. The sequence goes on along the minus strand of JAKPTB010000079.1, from coordinate 19,318 downwards.
GGTCGCCGAAACCCCGGCCCTGCTGCTTGTGGACGGTGTCAGCGGGGTGGGAGCCATTGAGATCAAAGTGGATGAATGGAATGTAGATATGCTCTGTGTGGCTTCCCAGAAAGCCCTGATGCTTCCTCCGGGGCTGGCTATGGTTACCGCCAGCGCAAAGGCCTGGGAAATTATTAATAAAAATCAGTCCCCGCGCTTTTACTTCAGCATGCCGGCGCACAGGAAGTCCTACGAAAAACTAAATACAGCCTATACTCCCGGCGTATCGCTGTTCTACGGCCTGGAAGCTGCGCTGGACATGATGCTGGCAGAGGGTATGTCCAATGTCTTTGCGCGGCATGCGCTGCTGGCCAGGGCCACCAGGGCTGCAATTAAGGAAATAGGACTGAGACTGCTGGCAGAGGACCGCTGCGCCTCGAACGCCCTAACAGCTGTCTGGAGCCCGGAAGGAATAGGGGCGGATGAAATTCGCAAAGTGGCCAAAAATCAATACGGGGTTGCCTTTGCCGGTGGCCAGGGGATTTTAAAGGGAAAAGCTATGCGTATTGCTCATATGGGATTTTGCGATAAAACGGATATATTAGTTGCGGTGGGCGCCCTTGAAATGGCTTTGGCGCGGGTCGGCTATCCGGTGCAGCTCGGCGCCGGTGTACGGGCGGCCCAGGAAGTATTTTTAGGGAGGGCATAAATTATGAAGGTACTGGTACTTGACGGCGTTGAAGAAGAGGGCCTGGCGGCCCTGAAACAGGAACCGGATATTGAATTGGACATCCGCGGCAAAATGACGGAAGATGAACTGGTGGAAATAATTGGTGATTATGACGGTATGATTGTGCGTAGCGCTACCAAAGTGACCGCACGGGTTCTGGAAAACGCTCCGAAATTAAAGGTTGTCGGCCGCGCTGGCGTGGGCGTCGATAATATAGATATTACAGCGGCTACCACCAGGGGGATTTTGGTGGTCAACGCGCCGGGGGGCAATACAATTGCGGCAGCTGAACACACCATAGCCATGATGATGTCCCTGGCCCGGAAAATACCCCAGGCCAATGCCTCTTTGAGAGCAGGCAAGTGGGACAAAAAGTCTTACATGGGCGTTGAAGTGAGGGATAAGGTCCTGGGTGTCATCGGGCTGGGCCGGATTGGTTCTGCTGTGGCCAAGCGCGCCCAGGGTCTGGAAATGAAAGTGGTGGCCTACGATCCTTACATTACCGAAGAAAAAGCGGGATTGCTGGGTGTCAAACTCCTGCCCCTGGACGATTTGCTGCAGCAGGCCGACTTTATTACTGTTCACCTGCCTTTATCCAAGGAATCTAAATATATTTTAGGAGAAAGAGCCTTCTCTCTGATGAAAGACGGCGCGCGCATTATTAACTGCGCCCGGGGAGGCGTGGTGGATGAAAAGGCCCTTTATGAAGCCTTGAAGTCGGGTAAACTGGCCGGGGCCGCCCTGGATGTCTTTGAACAGGAACCGACTACGGATAGCCCGCTTTTTGAACTGAGTAATTTTATCGCTACGCCCCATCTGGGCGCATCCACCTCGGAAGCCCAGCTCTGTGTGGCCTGTGACGTGGCGGAGGAAATCGTGGCGGCCCTGAAGGGTGGGTTTGTTAAAAACACGGTGAATATCCCCTCCTTAAGTCCGCAAGCCCTGGCTGTTGTCAAGCCTTATCTCCATCTGGCTGAAAAAATGGGCAGTTTTACAGCCCAGGTTATCAGCGGGAGGGTGAGCCAGATTGAAATAACATACAGCGGCGACCTGGCCAAACAGGAAGTATCACCCATTACAAATTCCATCTTGAAGGGCTTCCTGGATACCGTTCTGCAGGAAATGGTTAATTACATCAACGCTCCGTTCCTGGCTAAAAACCGCGGCATCAAGGTTATTCAAAAGCAAATGGAAAGGAACGGAGACTACGCCAACCTGGTCACGATCCGGGCGGTCTCCAATAAAGACGAGCTCTCCGTGGCGGGGACCATTTTTGGGGGCCATGACGCCCGCATCGTCTGCATCGACGGCTACCATGTAGACGCAGTGCCGGAAGGCCATATGCTCTACGTTCCCCATATCGATAAGCCCAGAATCATCGGGCCGGTGGGCAACCTTATCGGCGAACAAAACATCAATATCTCCGGCATGCAGGTGGGACGCAAGGTAGTTGGCGGAAAGGCTATTATGCTTCTGAACGTGGACGCCTCCGTGCCTGAGGAAACACTGGATAAGATTAAAAAGATTGACGGAGTGCTGGGAGTTAAAAATGTGAGCATTTAATAATGCTGGGCAGATTCTAAAGCAAGAATGAGGAGGAGGCGTCCCGCCGGGGGCGCCTCCGGTGTTTATCACAACTCCGAAAGGCTGAAAGGATAGCCTAACTTCAAGACATTGCTTGTTATCCTTTTATTACCGGGCCAGAACTGTCTTTTCCGCCGGGCTGGTTTTACAAACAACCGGGCTTGTAGTATAATAGTTAAATTAAATTCGTTAATACCGGTATATTCTGTTAAATATCCAGTGGGGGTAGATTTTCTTGCTTGATATGAAATTTGTCCGAAATAATCCTCAGGTTGTCCAAGATGCTCTTCTTAAACGTGGTTCTGCAGTCACCCTGGACGAGTTCCTCAAACTGGACCAGCAGCGCCGCGAGAAGCTCTTTCTTGTGGAGCAGATGAAAAACAGGCGTAACCTGGTTTCCGAGGAAATCGGCCGGCTGAAGAAAGCCGGTAAAGACGCGCCGGAGATGCAGTTGGAAATGCGCGAACTTTCCAGGCAGATCAAGGAAATCGATGAAGTTTACAAGGATCTGGAGAATAAGCTGCAGCGGATCCTGCTTGATATTCCCAACATACCCCACGAGACTGTGCCTGTGGGACAGAGTGAGGCAGACAACCAGGTGGTCCGGACCTGGGGAAAACCACGCGAATTTGACTTTACTCCGAAGCCCCACTGGGATTTGGGCGAGGCTCTGGACATACTGGACTTCGAACGGGGTGGCAAGGTTACGGGAGCCAGGTTTACCTTTTATAAGGGATTCGGGGCCAGTCTGGAGCGTGCTGTGATTAATTTTATGCTGGACCTCCACACCAGCCAGCACAACTATGTGGAAGTCTTCCCGCCCTTTATTGTTAACCGGGAGAGCATGATTGGAACCGGACAGTTGCCCAAATTTGCGGAAGACATGTTTAAGATTGAAGGCCAGGAGTATTATCTGATCCCAACTGCGGAAGTGCCGGTAACAAACCTGTACCGGAATGAAATTCTGGACGGGGCGCGGCTGCCGATCCTGCACTGTGCCTACAGCGCCTGCTTCCGGGCGGAGGCCGGGGCTGCAGGGAGGGATACCAGGGGTCTGATCCGGCTGCACCAGTTTAACAAAGTGGAGTTGGTTAAGTTCTGCCGGCCGGAAGATTCTTATGAAGAGCTGGAAAAGCTAACCTGGAATGCCGAGAGGGTGCTGCAAATTTTAGGGCTGCCTTACCGGGTCGTAGTTTTGTGCACCGGCGATCTGGGCTTTTCCGCGGCCAAGACCTACGACATTGAAGTATGGCTGCCCAGCTACCAGGGCTATAAAGAAATTTCCTCCTGCAGCAATTTTGCTGATTTCCAGGCCCGCCGGGCCGGCATCCGCTTCCGCAACGCCAGGGGCAAAGCTGAGCTGGTGCATACCCTGAACGGGTCCGGTCTGGCCGTAGGCCGTACGGTGGCCGCCATTCTAGAAAACTGCCAGGAGTCCGACGGTTCTGTAACCGTACCGGAGGCACTGCGTCCCTATCTGGGGGGACTGGCCAGAATTGGCTGATTAAATTGCACTAACCCGGCCTTTGAGGTTTCTCCTTTGAGGCAATCTCAAGGGCCGGCGGCAAAACAAAGAATGCGCAGCCTGGGTAACATGTAGATCCAATCAGGCAACAAAATAAACAAAATAAATCGTTAACAGATATTGATGGAGATAACAATAAAACGCAAATAAGACGTAATAGGCATAATGGATTACCTGGTGGATTTTCTAATGAAGCCCGGGCTAATTGCCTGATAAACAGTCCGTTAAGTACACGATAAGCTGAACTACAGCTATAACAAGGAGCGCTTATTGACACGGGGTTGTTTCTATGCTAAACTGTATCTTGCATTATTTGTTCCATATCCCTTATTACTTATTAGAGGATGACCCGGCACGGAGGGGTGTCCGAGCGGTTTAAGGAGGCGGTCTTGAAAACCGTTGAATCTTCACGGGTTCCGTGGGTTCGAATCCCACCCCCTCCGCCAGCAGACAGCCCATTTTAATTGATTACGGAGAGTTGGCCGAGTTGGCTGAAGGCGCTCGCCTGCTAAGCGAGTATACGGGGATAACCTGTATCGAGGGTTCGAATCCCTCACTCTCCGCCATAAACATATAAAACGCATCCCTTTGGGGATGCGTTTTATATGTTTCCCGTGCAGGGGTTTTAAGTTGAATACCATTTAGAAAAAAATTTTGGCTAATTCTATGATGCCCGTTTTGAGGCTGTAAGCCCGTTAATAACCGTACCCGCAATCTTCATAGCGGTTGAATATTATTCTTAATATTCAGGGTGCTGTAGAAATGCCGGGAGGTGTTTTGTTTTTCAGGCTGCCGTTTAAAAAGGGATGTGGAACCGGTTCATAAACCAGTCGTCGTTATATTTTCTCTGTCTTAAATAACGCTCCCGCTGTTCGAGTACCCCCCCATCCAGAACCCTTTTGACGAGCCTCCCGGAAGGGACCTGACGCTGGATTTTCGCGATCCTCTCTTCCTTGAAATGAGAATATGCCATTCTCAGCAAGTTGTAGTGGACGTGGTTCATTGACACCGGGTAGGGGTGCCTTTTACGAAAGAGATGCAGGATTTTGACGGTGGGGTTCAGATATAGGTTGAAGCCGAAGAGCCACAGCTTGAGGGAAAGCTCGACATCCTCGTAGCCCCAGACAACAAAACCCCTGTCAAACCCTTCGACCTGGCGGAAGGCTCCGGCACGAACCGCCAGGCATCCCCCGGGAAGCAGCGGGACGGGAGTAATGCCCATATTCCGGGGCGGGGGGAGCCAGACGGTTTCGAGCCGTTCGTTCCAGGTTTGTCCGTAACCGGTTGCCGCGGGATTGCCCAGGGAGCCAATTGCGGGAGACACGGCGTCAACGCCGGGGCGCCGGAAGGTAGCCAGGAGTTTTTCCAGCCAGCCCTCCGGAACTGTGATATGGGCGTCACAGAAAATCAAGAATTCGCCCCCAGCGGCTGAAGCCCCCAGATTTCTGGCCCGGGCCGCGCCCAGTCCGGGGCTGGACAGATGTTTAATCCCGGCGTAAGTAGCGTCGTCAGCCAGGAAACGGCAGCAGCCGTCGTCGGATTCGTCGTCAACAATAATGATTTCGATTCCGTCAAGGGATGTGGCAGCCAGGATGGAGTCTGCGGTCATTTTAACGTTAGTCCCTTCATTTTTGCAGGGAATAATAATAGAGGCCAGCGGCCTGGTATTTTCACCTGTTATCTGCATGATCACACCTGCCAGTTGTTTTATAATAGTTTATTAAAAGGGCAGGGGAAAAGAGCAGATCCAGTTTGAGATCCGGATAATTAACGTGGTATTTTAGGGATGCGGGAAAATTTCCGGCGCCGGGGAGTTTGGATATTTAACGCTCCTGGGAATGGAGGGAGCGGGATGGCAAATAATATGCCTGTCAAGAAATAAATATTTCAGGAGAGTCAAACCTGCCGCATCTTTACACAAAGGGCAGATAATAACGCCTTGACGGGCAATCGTGAATTTGATACAATATAATCTGCCACATAAAAGGCATCATATATGCGCCTGTAGCTCAGCTGGATAGAGCGTCTGACTACGAATCAGAAGGCCGCAGGTTCGAGCCCTGCCGGGCGCATTTTAATTTCGGAGAATAATAGCTACCGGGAAGAAGGAGAAGGGTAGCCCTTTTAAAGCGGCTTTCATGTCTGAGGTTAAAAGTCTGTTGCTGCTGGGACCACCGGGGGCGGGCAAAAGTCCATTCGGTCAGTATCTCTCCCGGCAGAAGATAAAGGGCAGACGCTTTCTTAACTTTGATTTTGGCCAGGAACTCAGGCAGATTCTTGAGGTCCGATCAGAGGTGGGAAACATACAGTCTGGCGGCCGGCGGGAGCTTCAGGAACATTATGATGGACAGGAACTGAACCGTATTCGTCAGGTAGTGGAAAAAGCAATTCTCTTTGAGGAGCCTGATCGGGAGCTGGTGCGGAAGATCCTGGGGAATTTCCTGAATAAAATCAATCCATCGAGAGAAGACCTTCTGGTTTTAAATGGCTTCCCCCGCCATCCAGGCCAGGTGTCCTGGCTAACAGGGCTGGCCAGGATTGTTCTGGCGGTTAACCTGGATTGCCCTCTTGAGGTCTCAATTAGAAGAATTATGGCCAACCAGGACGGAGAAAGAACCGGTCGTCCTGATGATAGTCCGGACGTCGTCAGTCATCGCTATAAAATCTACGAAGACAAAACCAGGCCACTCATTGCCTGGTTGGAAAGGATGGGAATACCTGTAATTAACCTGTCGGTCAACTATATGACCGGGCCAGAAGAATTACTGAAAAAAATGAGTTCCAACGAAGCCTTTGAGTTGCTATTTAGCGACTAGTTAGTTTTCTGCCCTCCAGATAAAAGCGTTTTTCCCAGGCCTCGCCCATAGAAAAGGTCTTTCTGGGTAAAGCTCCATCCAGAATAACTGTTGGGAAAAGTTCGTTTTTATCCATTGCCGGCAAATAAATGCCGACATTATTGTCGCCTTTCCTGACCAGTTGCCAGAGGGAATCATCTCCATGCACATAATCGAGGTTCTGGACTTTCCTGTCGCTTAACAATTTGTCCAGAAAAGTCTGAATGGTACCAACTGTCAGATTGGTTGAAGGCTTCAGAAATTTTATGGATTTAAAACCCTGAGTGGAAAGCAGACCTGCTACCTGTTCGTTTTTCTCCTTATTATTGACTGTTTTCTTTAATTCTTCGTAGGAAGCATGAAGTCGGATTTCAACTTGCTGCTGGAAAAAAGCTTTAAGTTCTTCTTCGAAAGCTGGAGAGCATTTGACCTCAAATAGAACCCGGTGGATTGGTTCAAAGACCAGTGCTTCATCATGAAGGTTGACAATTTCCACCAGAGCATAACGTAGAGGCGAAGTTTTTAGCTCATCGGGATTGGAACAGGCAGCTTTGGTCTTTTCCCAGATTGTTTTGGCTGTAGCCAGCGAATGGTTGCCATCGCCAACAGCAAAGAGAAGAAGGGGAGTCTCTGGCGGCAGATTATATCTCTCACAGAATTTTTTCTGATCAGCCAGCTGACCAAGGCCAGCCAGAATTTCTTCCTCGACTTTTGGTTGATTAACCAGATAACCACGAACACGTCCGGAGTCAAACATCAGATCAAAATCATACAGACAGGGAAAATCAGATCGATGGTCGCTGGCTGGCCCGATAAATAAATTTGCCGGGTCGTCAACCAGCATCATAATATGGGGCAGCTCAAGCTCAGCCCCTTCTCTAATCTGGACCCGAGGAGGAATCCTCTCCAGAATGGTACCTTCCGTGGCTCTGATCAGGCTTTGAGCCTGAGGTCGGTAATCATACTTTTCCAGATCAACCGCCAGCAGCAGGCCTTTTCTCCAGCCATGAGCTGTCTCTCTCTCTACATAAATTATTCCTTCTATCTCTTTGAAAAGGCCGGTGGAAAGATATTCTCGCATCCTGCTTTTGATATTTTTTATTCTGATTTCTTTGTCGGGGGCGTTCAGGTAAACTTCAGGATAGATCAAATAATAAGTCGAAGGAGCGGAGCCAACGAAGGCAGCTACACGTTCCCAGTATTCGGGTTCTGAAGTGTATTGATCACAGGCAATTACTGACCAGCGAGTCAGGTCCAGGCCTTCAACCGGAAGCAAAATATCGGCTCTGGCTACTGCCAAGGTGTCGAAAATCTTCATGTTTACTATCCTTTCCCTAAGAAAATCTTATTTTAAGACTTTTTATACAACAGGCCTCTCGTTTTTTCAACCAGAGAAAATCGGGATCCTTAAGAACAAATTATTTTGCTAAAAAAACTGGTGTCCTGTCTGCTCGCGGCCTGGCAGGTGATCCTATTTTCAGGTGGAGAGCCTGTCTCCGCTCGGGGCTAAAAACCTAACTGCAGAATAATATTCTTATCGCTAGTGAGGCAGAGCGGTTGACAAAAAGCCAGTATTTAATTATAAAACAAGACTAACCTTCGGAAATTTTAAAAATATTTAATAAAAGAGAGGTGCAAGGTGATTTCTTTTGAATTAACTGAAGAACAAAAAGCCCTCCAGGAAATGGCTCATTCGTTTGCTGAAAAGGAAATGAGACCAAAGGCAGCCTATTATGATCGAGAAGAAAAGTTCCCTGAAGATGTCATGCAAAGAGCTTTTGAAGCAGGCTTTCTGACCTGCAATGTGCCGGTGGAATATGGAGGTGGCGGCTTATCTGATCTGGAAATGGCCATCATCTCGGAAGAACTGGCCTGGGGCTGCCCGGGAATGTACACTACCATGATGGCTAATTCGCTGGCCTTTACTCCAATTATCCTTTATGGCCAGGAGGAGCAGAAAAAGAAATTTTTAACTCCCTTTACCAGAAAAATGAGTTTTGCTTCTTATTGCCTGACCGAAAGAGAAGCAGGCTCAGATACTTCTGCCATTAAGACGCTGGCCAGGAAAGATGGCTCTGATTATGTTATAAACGGCTCCAAGTGTTTTATAACTAATGGGGGAGTAGCCAGTCTGTACGTGGTATTTGCCAATGCTGCCCCCCAGAAAGGGGCTCGTGGTCTGACAGCTTTCATTGTCCCCAGAGAGACGCCCGGGATCACTATCGGCAAAATAGAAGATAAAATGGGGCAGCGGGCCTCCAATACAGCCGAGATATTTTTTGAGGATGTTCGGGTCCCGGCTGAAAATGTTCTGGGCAGGGTGGGCCAGGGGTTTCTGATTGCCATGAGGACTTTTGACCGAACCAGGGCGGCGGTGGGTGCAGCCGGGGTAGGATTGGCCAGAGCAGCCCTTGAATATGCCATTGAATATTCCAAGACAAGGGTTCAGTTTGGCCAGCCAATAGCTACTTTTCAGGCCACAGCCTTTAAAATCGCTCAAATGGCGACTGAATTAGAGGCAGCCAGATTGCTGGTCTGGAAAGCAGCCTGGATGGTGGATCAGGGCTTGCCCTGTGGTCTCAATTCAGCTATAGCGAAATGTTTTGGTTCGGACCTGGCTATGAAAGCTTCTCTGGAAGCTCTGCAGATTTTTGGTGGTTATGGTTATATGAAGGATTATCCTATAGAGAAACTGGTCAGAGATGCCAAACTGCTTCAAATTTATGAAGGCACCAATGAAATTCAGAGGCTGGTTATTTCCAGGGAAGTGATCGGCCCGATAATTCAAAAATAAAGGTTTCCTGGTCAGGCAGGTGGCGTCAGGAATCAGCAACTATCAAAATACAGACATTCTGTCTCCTTAGCATTTTTACCCTTCGATTTTATTAAACTAAGGCCAGGATTTCTAACGGGGGAAATTAATCAACAGCAGATTTTTTGCCTCCCTCTTATTGGAGAAATAAAAAAAGGGACCCTTTTCAGGTCCCTTCTGTCAATACAAATTAAACCCGGGACTAAAATAATGTCTCTATGTTACTCTTCAATAATTTCAGGAATAATAGCCAGAGTCTCGACACCGGCTCCTTTGCAGATATCCATAACTTCTATAACTTTGCTAAAAGGAACTTTGGCTTCGGCTCTGATAAAAATGGTTTTGTCCTGACGAGCAGCATATAAACGTCGTAATTCTTCCAACAGTAGCCTTAATTCGAGCGGATTCCTCTGTATCTCGACCTGATCGTTTTTCTTAACAGTCAGCACGATAACGTTGGGATCCTGACCACTTTTAGAGTCGGAAGCCTGGACTTCAGGTAACTTGACATCAATTCCCAATTGGACCATGGGTGTGATGACCATGAAAATAATTAACAGAACGAGTAAGACGTCACACAGGGGGACGACATTGGGTTCAGCTTTCGCCATGCTCTCCTCCTTAAATATCTATAGATGAAGATTCTATTTAAAATTTATTTCTTTGTCAAATAGTGTTTGACCGCCTGGTCAAAAAATTTCTTATTTTTCAGCTTCAGTCGGCCCTGGCCGCACTGTCAGGCTTATAATAACGCTCCTTTTTTTCCCGATTATTGCAAGGTCTTCAAAGCCTTGCGGTCATTACTGGTTTTAAAAACCAGCAGGCTGCGACCTGCCCCGGCTGACGAACCATATGAATATCTAACGTCAATCACCGCTCCGGCTAAGAGTGCACCTATTTCGGCTCCCACTCCGATCCGATCATCAACCTCGACAGTAATAACCTTGGTGGCTTTTATTTTATAGCCAAGCGACCGCAGGGCTGCCTCGGCTTTTTTATGGTCAGAAGTAACCAGGTTAAATCGGCCTTTTTCCTGATCCTTTTCAGACTGGACGCAATAAGCTCGGAGATTTATGCCGGCATTAGCCAGCGTGGCCAGAACCCGTCCGAAAATCCCTGGTTCATTAGGGGTAATAACCTGAAGTTCAATCTCTTCTCGGACGACATTCACTTTTTTTCTCCTTCCAAATCTTATCTGGAGCTTTCTGAGAGAACTGAATGGAAAGCAGCGCTTCCAGCTTTTACAAAGGTCAGCTTCAATTAGCAGATATTTTATCAAAACAATTGAAAAAAATGAAGAAATTTTTATTTAAACAGGAGGGCCGGATAAAAACTAACACAAAAAGAGAAAGATTTCTTATTGACAAGAGGAGGTATTTTGTTTTATTCATAAATTAATCAATATTTTGCGGAGGTGCGGGATGTCAGTTAAAAGACTCAAGCTGGTTATCATACCATGTCTTATTTTGCTCTTGGTTGGCGGCGCTTCAGCCGAAGTCAAAAAGATTAAGAGCATGGGGAACTTTACCTTTGTCCGCATAAAAGGAAGCATACCAACACCAGAAGTGATGAAAATGCTGGCTGATCGCTATGCTGGCGACATCAAATATGGATTCGACCAGGCTGGATATGGCGATATTTATCTGGCTTTCATAGAACAGCTAAAAAGTGCCGAATTTGAAGATACCACCTGGAACATTGGAGAGACTGTCAAATGGATGCTCTTTCGTTCTCAGGGGAGAATCAAGGTTACCGGGCCTTTAGAGTGGGCGGGCAAACAACCTTTGGAAGTTTTTTCCGTTAAAGTCAAAAAGGGATTTAAAACCTACACATTTATCATTCCAAAACCCTGCGGCAATATTGCCCTGCGCGACGAGGTGGAAGAAATCCCTGAGGCTGTTTGCAGCCTTAAAGTTTCCCCGACCAAAGTTAATATTAATGATCCAATTACGGTTGACATGAGCGGGAGCCAGTATGCCAGAAGCATGAAGGTCGAAGTCTTTGATAGACAGGGTAATAGAGTCTCCAGTAAGGACCTGACCCCGGAAGCAGCCAGATGGCAAACCAAACTCGATAAGCCGGGCGAATATGTTTTCAGGGGAACAGCCATTAATCTGGCTGATAAACCTTCTTCTAATGTTTGTGAGGGGCGAGTCTACGTTAATTATCCTCCTGTGGCCCGAGTGGTTCCAAACTGTCTTAACTGCCGGGAATATGCCGGCCGCCCACTCACCTTCGATGCTTCTGGTTCAGCCGATCAAGATGGGGAAATAATAAGGGTGGTGTTTGAATTAACTGACAGTACCGGCAGGGTAGTAGATACCCTGGCTGCTACTCAAAAGCCATATATCTGGGAAAAGATACTTTATTCACCTGGGGACTATACAATTTCGGTGACAGCTTATGATAATGATGGAGCTGCGTCCGTCGCTACTTCCGATTCCAGGAAGACAATCAGGGTTACCAGGAAGACCCTGTTCATCGCTGCCGAAGCAGGCCCCTTGCTTGCTCATGGATCCTATACAGCTTTTGGCTTTGTCCGGACAGGGATGTTTGTCTGGCTCAGCCCTGACAAAACCAGTCTGACGTTTACCAGTGGCGCGGCTGTTCCGTTTAAGGGTGCTCCATGGAAACCAGTGATAACTGCCAACATTTTAGGCAATGTCCACTTTGGAAAAGTCTTCTTAGGCCTTGGGGCAGGCTTCATGACCAAGGAGAGATCAGATCGCAAGACTGGAGTCGATGCCCTGGGTCAGCTGGGAGTAACGTTATCTAATAACTATCTTTCCATGTGGCAGCTTTATTTTGAATTTCGGGTACCGCTTGGACGTTCATTCTCTGATTGCCACAAGATGGCGGTTGGGCTCAGATATAATTTTTGAGGCTGACTCCTGACCTTTAAAGGAATAGAGGCTAATATTTTTTAGCCATATTGATGCTGGAAATAAAATTGTGGAGTGATCAGCTTATTTTCTTGACATCGGGTCAAGTTTCTTATTTAATTAGAATGTCAGAAAATTTACAGGAGGTGAGCGAATGAAAAATAAAAAGCTCGTAGTTCTGATTTGCTTAGCACTGGTATTCGTTTTGGTTGCACAAGCTTCGGCAGAAGTGAAAAAGATAAAATCCTTAGGCCAGTACACTTTTGTCAGGGTCAGGGGACAGATTCCTACTCCGGAAGTTATGAAAATGCTCGTTGACCGCTATTCGGCCGATATCAAGATTGGTTTTGAGCAGGCTGGCCTGGGCGAGGTCTATCAGCCATTTATTGATCAGCTAAAAACTGCCCAGTTTGAAGATACAACCTGGAATATTGGCGAAACAGTTCAATGGATGTTGTTCAGGTCTCAAGGGAAAGTTAAGGTTTCAGGCCCTCTAGAATGGGCAGGGAAAAAGCCAGTAGAGACTTTCACCGTTAAGGTGAAAGTTGGTTTTAAGACTTATACCTTTATGATTCCCAAGCCATGCGGAAATATTGCTTATGTTGGAATGGTGGAAGAAATCCCTGAAGCTATCTGCAACCTCAAGGTTACCCCGGCTAAAGCCAATATCAATGATCCAATTACGGTTGATATGAGCGGCAGCCAGTATGCCAAGAGCCTCAAGGTTGAAGTTCTGGATAAACAGGGTAACAAAGTGACCAGCAAAGACTTAAGTCCCGATTCCCCCCGCTGGCAGACCAAGCTGGATAAACCAGGCGAATATGTTTTTAAGGGTACGGCTATCAATATGGCCGATAAGCCTTCGGCTAATCCCTGCGAAGCCAGAGTTTATATTAATTATCCGCCAGTAGCTGTTGTCGTTCCCAGTTGCACCGATTGCAAGAATTATTATGGGCGTCCGGTTACTTTTGATGCCTCCGGTTCATCCGACCCCGATGGTCAGGTAACCAAAGTTGCTTTTGAGTTAAGAGATGCCAACGGCCAGGTTGTAGATTCTTATGTCGATACCGACAAGCCATTTACCTGGGAAAAGGCTCTTTACAGTGAAGGTACCTTTACTGTGTCTGCCACCGCTTATGATAATGATGGTGCTGTCTCTGCTGCTACTGGTGATTCCAGCAAGAGTTTTACCGTGACCAGAAAGAAACTCTTTGGGCTGATTGAATTTGGACCGATGCTGGCCCACGGCGGAGATGAATATGACCTGCCGGACTATGTCGGCTACGTATTTATCAGACCTGGCTTATTTACCTGGCTTAATCCGGATAAAGTCAGCTTGACCTTCACCGCCGGTGTTGGAGTTCCTTTGAAGGGTTCTCCCTGGAAAACAACCATTATGGCTGAACTTCTGGCCAACCTGCATCTGGGCAAAGCCTATATTGGAGTTGGCCCCGGCTTTATCACCAAAGAAGTTGATATGCGTAAGGCTGGAGTGGATGCTGTCGGTCAGCTCGGGTTTACAATTTTCGACAATTATCTGAAGATGGGTCAAATCTTCTTCGAATTCAGAGCTCCAATCGGTCGTACTTTTGACAGCCACAAAATGGGTATCGGTTTCAGGTATAACTTCTAATTAGTTCTTGATTATCAGCTGAAAAGGGGCGGTTCGCCGCCCCTTTTTTTTCATTGGGCCCGGTCAGGTTGTCGGTTGCTTATCGAGAGCAGACTGTTCGCTGACTTCAAAGCGGTATCAGGTATTAAAACTGATAAGACCTGAGTTCCAGGTACTCACCTTTGATGATAAAAGCTAACCAGCAGATAATTATTATCTGCCTGCTTCTAACCGGACAGACAGAGGGGGAATAGGATTATAAATTTTGGTAAAAACCTGCTCAATGTTGACTGGAAGAGGTATTGGCTTGGCTTTAACCGCCTGTGTTTTAAATTATTCAGATAGCTTGGTTAATTTCGCCAGTTCCTCATTGTAATACTTACGGTAAAGTATTTCCCACTCCTGAGAGCCTTCTTCAATATGCTTTTTTTGTGAGGTTATTTTTTCTCTGGCTTTGCGGTCAAGCTGATCGTAGAGTTTCATCTCTTCTTCAATCGCTTTAACTATGGTCAGGCGGATTTCATTGGGCTCATCCAGAAATTCTACCAGATCGTTTTTATATAGAGCATTGACTATTAGCTTTGACAGATGATGAATTTTCTCTCTGGACAGGCGGCTCATCAGATGACAATATTCCTTTCTTTGGCCAGTTTAGTTTTAATCATTTTGAACATCGTCTGATACTCTATATTGCCCTTGCGGATTTCGTCTATATGTTTATTCAGAATTTCCCTGACTTCCTGATCAAGCTTATCTTCTTTAAGAAATTCATCCGAGATCAGATTAACTATTTCTTCCAGCACCCGGCTCTTATCTTCGACCAGAATTTTGCCCTCTTTGATCAGGGTTCTTAAAATTGTAAATGATAAATGTTCTATTTGGTTCTTATTTAGCCTCATTCTTTATTTAAAATACAATAGATAGTGGTAAAATTCAAGGACGGCTGTAAAGATTTTTTGAGCCAGATTGATAATATTGACTGATCTTATAGAAAATATTAGTGAGGAGAATTGAAGACCACCTGCGGCTCAAAGAGCTTTTCTTCTGGGTTAAACCTGGCCAGGCCAAGAAGATGATGGCCTTCGGTTAGTACTCTAAAGATAAGGGAAGAGTTCTGGATATTCCGGCCCCGATCGACTTTTACCAGGTTGTGCAGCTGCAGCGGCTGCCCGTGTTGAAAACTCACCTGACTGCTGGCTTCAATCCAGATGGCTGGCTGCCAGCTGAGGGTATAATCAAGTGGAATTAGAAATTGAGAAGTCAATTGGTCGCGATAGAGCTGCTCGATCTGTTCAAGACTATGAGCCTCGGCTTCAGAATAGGGACCGGTCATAACCCGTCTCAGGCTGGAGAGATAAGCACCACAACCAAGCTTCCGGCCAAGCTCATGAGCCAGGCTTCGGATATAGGTCCCGGATGAGCATTCAATCTGGAAAGTTAATACCGGCGGCCTATAATCAAGGATCAAAAAGCTATAGACAGTAACTTTTACCGGCTTCAGTTCCGGCCTCTGGCCTTTTCTGGCCAGCTCGAAGGCCCGCTGACCATTGACCTTTTTAGCTGAAAAAGGCGGCGGGAACTGCTCAATTTCTCCTGTCAGGGTATCGACCGTTTGCTCGATCTTCTCCAGGTCCGGAAATTCCTGGCATTTTTCTCCAACTGGTTTTCCCAGCAAATCATAAGTATCGGTTGCCTGTCCCAGGGTGATCTGGCCGCTATAAATTTTGTCGAGGCTGGATAGGAAGGGGAAAAGCCGGGTAGCCTGTCCGACAGTGATAATCAGAAGGCCGGTGGCCAGAGGGTCAAGAGTGCCGGCATGGCCCAGCCTCTTTTCACCTAAAATTTTTCTCAGCTTGAGGACAGCATCATGAGAAGTCCAGCCGGCTGGCTTGTCAACGATTATTAACCCATCCATCAGGACTGCTGTCTAACCTGCTCGTTAAGTATTCTTTCCACCTCGGCCGGGATGCGATTGTAAAGTTCTTCCAGCTCCCCATAAACAGTGAAACCAGCAGCATTGACATGGCCTCCACCGCCGAATCTTTCAGCCACGAGAGCAGAATTGGCCTGGCCCTTGGACCGCAGGCTTATGCGAAATTCACCGGGGGATATTTCCTTAAAAAAGATGACCATTTCCACCCCTTTAATGGATCTGACCAGCGTAGTCGCATCTTCAATATCGACTTCTTTAAGGCCGAATTCTTCTCTATCTTTGCCAAGCATGGTTATAATGGCAATATTGCCGGCTTCATTTAGCTTCAGGGTGGATAATATTCGGCCCAGAAGCTGGATTTTCGAAGGTGAGTTATTATTGAGTAACTTCTCGGCAACAGCATTCGGACTGGCTCCGGCTTCAACCAGCTTATGGCAAACATAGAATGTCTGGCTGGAGGTATTGGAAAACTGGAAAGAACCGGTATCGGAAAAAATCGCGGAATAAAGATAGGTGGCAATCTCCGAGGTAAGACTTATTCCGAGCGGCTCGATCAACTCATAGGCCATTTCGCCCACAGCCGAAGCGCTGGGATCAATCCAGTTAATGTCTCCGAAAGGAGAATTTGAATAATGATGGTCTATATTTATTTTTGGCAGCGGACCGATTTTAGTCTGGCCCGAGCGAGGGATGTCAGCGCATTCAAGCAGGATAACCAGGTCCAGGCCTTCCGGCTCGATCTTTCCAATCTTGATTCGAGCTGTTTCAGGAAATTCATAAAAGGGGTAGGGCAGGGGATCGTGGCTGACCACCTGAACTTTTTTCCCCAGCAGGTCAAGCATGGCAGCCAGCGCCAGGCTGGTGTAAATGGCATCGCCATCAGGTCTCAGGTGAATGGTAATAGCAATGTGGCTGGAATTAGTAATTGTTCTGGCAATATTAGCTTTTGTTGCTTGGCTCATTTTTTTTAACTGATTCCAGCAAACGGTCAATCTTTTCTTCTTGATCAGCTGAGGTATCAAGAATAAAAATTAGCTCGGGATTATATCTTAAATTTAATCTACTGGCAAGCAGCCGCCGGAAATGAGGAGCCGCCTTTTCCAGCAGCTTTAAGACGGGCTGACGCCTGTCTTGGGGAAAGACCGAAACTGAGATTCTGGCCGTCTTTAAGTCGGCTGGCATTTCTACGCCAGTAACAGTCAAGAAACCAGTCATTTCTGGCAGCTCGTTAATCAGATACAGACTTATTTCCTGCTGAATCAGATGACTGACTCTTTTCGGCCGATAGGATCCTTCTTTTCTCATGGGACCATTTTAATATAAATCAAGCTTATGGCCGGATAGGACCGCATCCGGATAGCTATTTGCTTCCTCAAGAATTTTATCCATAATCTGTCTGACTACTGACCCTTCGCTGTTGACCAGAGCCACAGCAATTCTCGTCCTCTGCCAGCTATCCTGAAAATCAACTTCTGATATTGAAACATTGAACCGGTGCTGGACTCGTCCGATAAAGCTATTAATAAAACGCCTTTTTTCTTTAAGAGAATGGGAATAGGCCAGAAAAAAGTCCAGAGTTAAAACACCGATAGTCATCTGGCTCAAGTTCAGGTCGGCATGACTTTTTCCCGGACGAAAGCCTCAAGAATATCGCCTGCCTGTATATCCTGTGTTTTCTCCAACCCCAGGCCGCACTCCGCATCTCTTTTGACTTCGGTCACGTTGTCCTTAACATGCTTGAGCGAAGAGATTCTGGTCTGGTAAAGCACCTGATTGCCCCTGATGACCCTGACTTCTGCGTTTCTGACCATCTTGCCGTCAATAACCTGACAGCCCAGGACTGTTCCCACCCTGGAAATGTTGAAGATCTTTTTAACCACTGCCCGGCCAAGATAGGTTTCCTTAATTACCGGTTCCAGCATCCCAGCCACAGCCTTTTTAAGATCATCGGTCAGCTGATAAATGATTTTATATAGACGGATTTCAACTTTCTCATTCTTGGCTATTTCCTGTATTTTAGGTGGAACTTTCACATTATAGCCGATGATAATCGCCCCGGAAGCCGAGGCTAAAAGGACATCAGCCTCAGTTACATTTCCAGTTGAAGCTTGCAGAACGTTGATTTTAACCTTATCCGTACTCAATGTAGGTAAAAGATCTCTTAAAACTTCAACCGAGCCGTTGACATCGGCCTTGACAATGACGTTTAGCTCTTTTGTCTGATCTTTTTCAATCTTCTTGAATAAATCTTCCAGAGTTAGAGGAACTTGTTTTTCAGGCGTTTCTTTCCTGGCCCTGGCCATCCTGAATTCCGAGATACGACGCGCAATATCAATGCCAGGCACTACTTGAAAGAAAGTTCCAGCTGGTGGCACATCGTTAAAACCAAGAACTTCTACCGGCACCGAGGGACCAGCCTCTTTCACCGGGCGGCCGAATTCATCAAGAAGAGCCCGCGCTTTGCCGTAGGTGTGGCCACAAATAAAAGCCTCAGCAGGTCTTAGCGTGCCAAGCTGGATAATAACCGTGGCCACAGGGCCTTTCTGGGCATCGAGTCTGGATTCGAGGATAACGCCCTGGGCTGGCACATAAGGGTTGGATTTTAGCTCCAGAATATCGCCAAGGAGCAAGATCATCTCCAGTAGTTCATCAATATTTTTCTTTTCCTTGGCAGATATATCAACGCTGATGGTTTTTCCGCCCCATTCTTCGACGATCAATCCTTCTTTGGCCAGTTGTTGTTTGACTCTTTCCGGATTAGCATCCGGCTTGTCAATTTTATTAATGGCGACGATAATGGGCACATTGGCAGCCTGGGCATGGCTGATAGCTTCTCTGGTCTGAGGCATAACCCCATCGTCAGCCGCCACGACCAGGACAACAATGTCAGTCACCTTAGCACCGCGGGCTCTAAGCTGGGTAAAAGCTTCATGACCAGGAGTATCAATAAAGGTTATATAGCGATTCTTGTATTTAGCCCGGTAAGCACCAATATGCTGGGTTATTCCACCTGCCTCTTTCTCAGTTAAATTTGATGACCTGATAGCGTCCAGCAGGGTAGTTTTCCCATGGTCAACGTGTCCCATAATGGTGACAACCGGTGGCCTGGGCACCAAACTGTCTTTTAATTGAAAGGCTAATTTGCGAATATCTTCTTCCAGCGAGACCATTTCCAGATCGACCTTAATTATGTCTGATATGGCTCGCAGGAGTTTTTCATCTACCAGGTCGGAGGCTGAAACGTCATAACCTCGAACAACCAGGTGATCAACCAGATCTTTTGGCTTAATTTTAAACCGATCGGCCACATCCTTGACTGTCGAACCTTCCTGAATTTGTACCTTCGGTCTCGGTCCGGCTGCCGTTTCTGCTTTAGCTACTTTCTTTTTAGCTGGAACGGCGGATTTAGTTGTAGTTTTATCTTTAG
>JAKPTB010000029.1 GCA_029555205.1 Bacillota bacterium | reverse complement strand
AAAATGAACAATTATCCGTAGGTGGATTAGCAGATTGGGTCAAACCGAAACAGTATTCAGTGCAGGTTCCGGCCCATGCTGAAAGGACTATAGAAATAAAGTATGGCGAGTTGTTGGAACCGGGTCTTTATAGCACTTTTTTACTAGCTGACAAATACACTACCCCACAGTGGGACGTAGCCATGCTGCAAACCATAATACTACCTCATGAATTTTCCAAGAACGGGGACAAAATGTTTGAAGAGAAGGGAGAGCTGGGTGCCGGGCAGTTTAAACGCTACTTTTTCCGGGTGCCGGAAAATATGAGTAGTGTCAGTTTCAAACTGTTGTCAAGTAGTAAAGGGCAGGTGCGGATGCATATTGTATCCCCCCGGGGTGAGCAGGAGGTTAGCCAGTATGCGGGAGTAGGCGATACCCAGGTCATAGCCTCGGTTAATATGCCCTATAATCGCCCGGCTCCGGGCATATGGGAGGTAGTAGTTTACAGTTCCGTTACTTTAAGTGAATATGATTTAAAAACCTCGGAATACACCCTGAAGGTTATTCCTGAAATGTCAGGTAAAATTATTGATAAGCCTTCAGATAATAAATACCTGGTAACAGCTGTCCCACCAGAGTTTAAACCGGGGGAGAAAACTTACGTTACCCTGTATTTTTGGTATAGCAGCAACAAAATGCCGGCTTCCGGTCTGGTTTCTATCAATAACCGGCTGTACGAAATCCAAAATGGCATGGTTAAACTGGAAGTTGAGCCCGAGGGGGACCAAATAAACCTGACGGTAGCCTGGTAGGTGACAGGCAAACAAGGGGACGTTCTTTTTGTTTGGTTTGCAAACCAAACAAAAAGAACGTCCCCTTGTTTTGTTGTAAACTAACTCAAAGAAGGAATAATAACTGGAGACAGAGAAATATATATCCCAATATCCCATTTCTAGTATTGCTATAACGGAGGTAAATGTTGTGTACCTGGGAAAAGTAATGGTAGTGTTTGGCACCAGGCCGGAGGCGATTAAGATGGCTCCGGTAATTAAGGAATTGAAGAAAGTAAAAGACATTAACACCATAGTTTGTGTAACTGCCCAGCACCGGGAAATGCTGGATCAGGTTTTGGCCCTTTTTAAGATACAGCCGGATTATGATATGAACCTGATGAGAGCGGAGCAGGACCTGTTCAGTATAACTTCCGGGGTTCTGGCGGGGATGAAAACTATTCTGGAGAAAGAGCAGCCTGATCTGGTCCTGGTGCATGGTGATACTAGTACCACCTTTGCTGCCGCCCTGGCTGCTTTTTATATGCGCATACCGGTGGGGCATGTCGAGGCCGGGCTGCGCACCCGTAATAAATATTCACCCTTTCCGGAAGAGCTTAACCGCACCCTGACCGGGAGACTGGCGGAACTGCACTTTGCCCCTACCGATACCTCGCGTGAAAATTTGATTGCTGAATCTACGGCCCAGTTTAAAATCTGGGTTACCGGTAATACGGTTATAGATGCATTGTTGGAAACGGTAAAAGATGATTATCAATTTGGCCCACAGCTTAAAGGAATTGATTTGAACCAGCGGATTTTACTGGTTACTACGCATCGCCGGGAAAACTGGGGTGAGCCCATGCGCCATATTTATCAGGCCTTAATTGATCTGGTAGACGAATTCCCCGATATAGAGGTA
>JAKPTB010000024.1 GCA_029555205.1 Bacillota bacterium | reverse complement strand
GGAAGCAAGGCTGAACCCGCAGATTTTTTTCAGGACGCACCGCTGTTACCTGGTAAACCTCCACAAGGTAAAAGAAATAGTCCCGTTTTTCAACGGTACCTACAACTTGATAGTCGAAGACAAAGAACGAAGCGAAGTCCCGGTCAGCCGGGCTCAGGCCAAAAAACTGAGGAGGATATTAGGTTTTTAGGAACAGCCAGAGATTTTCAGGGCCTGCCTGAGGTTAATGCTAAATCAGTTAAGCAGCAGGTGAAACTCCACTTCTGCTTTAAACATTTGCATTTAAACAGGCAGGTTTTTTTATGTGCCCTGGAGAAAATAATATTGAATATCCTAAAAGTGGATGTGGTGGACATCTTCAGTAATTTTTATTATAAATGGGGTGTTGGCGATATCGCGTAACATGCCTCCGGCCGGAATAATCGGCGCCGGTACTGACATAATTGAGATCGAGCGGATAAAGCAGGCTTATGAGCGTAGTGGTGACCGTTTTTTAGAGAAAGTTTTCACTCCTGGCGAGAGGAGTTTTTGTGATGCGAGAAGAGACCGGTTTTCCTGCTATGCGGCTCGTTTTGCAGCCAAAGAAGCGGTTTTGAAAGCATTGGGCACAGGCCTGGCCGGCTGCAGCTTTACGGATGTGGAGGTGAGCAGGCCGGGCGGAGGACGCCCGGAGATCACGCTGCACGGGGCGGCGGCTGAGAAAGCGAAAGAAAAAGGGATCGCCGCGATATTGATCAGCATTTCTCATAATCGTGAAAGCGCGGTGGCTTTCGCCATTGCGGCGGGCGAGGAGGTATTATAATTTGCGGATTGTCACTGCGGATGAAATGAAGGCGCTGGACCGGGCGGCTATAGAGGACTATGGAATATCAGGCCTGGTTTTAATGGAAAACGCGGGCCGCCAGACAGTCGAAGTAATCCGGCGGGTATTGGGACAGGTCCGGGGCAGGGTAATTACCGTTTTTATCGGCAAGGGTAACAACGGGGGGGACGGCCTGGTTATTGCGCGTCACCTTTTGAACATGGGCGCCGAGGTTAAGGTGCTTTCTATTGTAAATACGGGTGAAATCAGCGGAGACGCTGCCGTTAACCTTGATATATGGCGGAAAATGGACCAGAAGGTTTATTCTGTTCACCAGGGTGACGGGATAAACATTGTAAAGCTGGCCATCATGAACACGGACCTCATCGTTGACGCTATTTATGGGACAGGCTTTCACGGCAAAATGTGGGAGAAGGTGGGCCGTGTCATCGATGTACTGAACAACAGCGGCAAGCCGATTGTGGCTGTTGACATCCCGTCGGGACTCGAAGCTGCCACCGGCAGGGTTAACGGGCCCTGTATCAGGGCGCATCATACTGTTACTTTTGGACTGCCCAAGGTAGGGTTGTTTCTTGAACCGGGTGCTGACCACGCGGGCGAGATTACAGTTGCGGATATATCTCTGCCCGGTGCTTTAGTGGAGAAGGAAGCTCCCCATAGATATCTGATTACAGCTGAATGTGTAAAAAAGTGGCTGCCGGCACGACCTTCCCCGGCACACAAAGGTAATTTCGGGAGAGTGCTGGTAATAGCAGGGTCAAGGGGGATGACCGGTGCAGCCGTCCTGGCCGGTGAAGCAGCTATAAGGTCAGGGGCCGGC
>JAKPTB010000009.1 GCA_029555205.1 Bacillota bacterium | reverse complement strand
CAACGACCAACTACCAACTACCAAAATTACATCCATCCACTGTTTAGTTTTCAAAGACCGTGATTCTTGTTTGCCGGCGCCTTCCGGCGCGACATTTGTTATCTTATCATCTTTGTTGCTTTAACGTCAAGTAGTACTTTCTGGCTTTGTTGCCGCCTTCAAGCAGTGTCTTGGACTTTGCGGCCAGTGCGCCCGGCGGGCAAGTAGCTGTTACCGGGCGGCACAATATTAAATTTAGCACAGGGCTTGATCTATGTCAAGCCATCTCCAAACACTTTTTACATTTTATTATTACTATTGTTATAAATTATATTTTATTCATCGGTATCTACTTTCGCCACGGCTACGACATTATCTCCCGGATCAAGCCGCATCAGGGTCACGCCCTGGGTAGAACGGCCAATATTTGATATATCTTCTGCTTTTAACCGGATAATTATACCCTCGGCACTGATAATCATAACTTCTTCATTATTTTTAATAACTTCCACTGCCACTACCGGGCCGTTCCTCTCCGAGGTCTTAATATTTATAATGCCTTTACCGCCCCTGCTCTGCAGGCGGTATTCGGAAAGATTGGTGCGCTTGCCGAAGCCGTTGGCTGTAACAGCAAGCAAATAAGCATCCGGACGAACGGTTTGCATGCCGATAACCTCGTCTTCTGCAGCCAGGGTGATTCCTCTCACGCCCCGTGCTGCCCGTCCCATCGGGCGCACTTCCTCTTCCAAAAAGCGGATAGCCTTGCCATTCCTAGTTGCTAAGACAATTTCTTCCTTTCCACTGGTCAACTCGACGCTCACCAATTGGTCCCCTTCTTTCAGGGAAATGGCAATGATTCCGTCCCTGCGGGAGGTATTGTATTCACTTAATGGTGTTTTTTTAACCATGCCGCTGCGGGTTGTCATGAAAAGATATTGGCTGGTATCGAAGTCCCGGACCGGTATAACAGTGGTTATTTTTTCTTCGTTCCCGATGAAGAGAAGGTTTACGGCAGCCGTACCCCTGGCCTGGCGTCCGGCTTCGGGAATCTCGTGTACTTTCAAGCGGTAAACCTTTCCCTGATTGGTAAAAAATAAAAAGAAATGGTGAGTTGTTGTAATAAAGAGATGGCGAACAAAGTCCTCCGTTTTGGTGCCCATGGCCGTAACACCACGCCCGCCCCTGCGCTGACTGCGGTAGGTATCCAGGGGGATTCTCTTGATATAACCCTGGTTGGTGATGGTAATAACAACGTCTTCTTCCGGAATTAAATCCTCAGCTTCGAAATTAACATCCTCGTTTGTAATTACCGTGCGCCGGTCATCGGCATACTTTTTCCTGACAGCAGTAAGCTCTTCCTTAATAATGCCGAGGACTTTCCGGTCGTCTTCAAGGACCGAGCGCAGATAGGCGATTTTTTCCACAAGTTCTTTATATTCCTGCTCAAGTTTTTCCCTTTCCAACCCGGTCAATTGACGCAGGCGCATCTCAACTATAGCCTCGGCCTGTTTTTCCGAAAGGGTAAACTTTTCTATTAATGCTTTTTTGGCGATATCCGTGGTCTGTGAGGCCCGGATTGTTTTAATCACTTCATCCAGGTAGGTCAGGGCAATGCGCAGTCCTTCCACGATGTGTGCCCTGGCTTCCGCCTTGTTCAGTTCATAGCGGGTACGCCTGACAATTACGTCCTTCTGATGTTCCAGGTAGTAAAAGAGGACCTGCTTTAAATTCAGAACCCGGGGTTCACCATCCACCAGCGCCAGCATGATCACTCCGAATGTATCCTGCAACTGGGTGTGTTTGTATAGCTGGTTCAGAACAACCTGGGGGTTGGCGTCCCTCTTTAGTTCAATATAAATGCTCATACCGCTCCGGTCCGATTCGTCCCGGAGATCGCTGATCCCTTCCAGTTTTTTCTCCTTGACCAGTTCTGCGATCTTTTCAATGAGCCTGGCTTTGTTAACCTGGTAGGGTATCTCAGTGACAACAATACTGTGTTTGCCCCCGCCAATTGGTTCAATCTTGGCCCGGGCGCGCATAATAATGCTTCCCCTCCCGGTACGGTAGGCGTTCCAAATACCCTCCCTGCCCATAATCAGGCCGGCGGTGGGAAAGTCAGGGCCCTTGATCACACTCATCAATTCCTTGATATCCGCATCAGGATTGTCTATGAGCATAATGACCCCATCAATAACCTCCCCTAAATTATGGGGCGGTATGTTGGTAGCCATGCCCACGGCAATGCCGGCCGAACCATTAATCAGCAAATTCGGGATTCTGGCAGGTAAAACTGTTGGTTCCTCAGTTTTTTCATCATAATTGGGTATAAAGTCAACGGTATTCTTATCGATATCAGACAGCATTTCCAGGGAGATCCTGGCCAAACGGGCTTCAGTATAACGCATGGCTGCTGCGGAGTCGCCATCCACTGAACCGAAGTTACCGTGACCATCCACCAGGGGGTAACGACAGGCAAAGTCCTGCGCCATCCGGACCAGGGCGTCATAAACGGCCACATCTCCGTGGGGGTGATACTTTGCCAGGACCTCGCCGACAATGTAAGCGGACTTGCGATGGGATTTATCCGGCGTCAGACCGAGAGTGTTCATGGCGTAAAGGATGCGCCTGTGGACTGGTTTCAACCCGTCCCTGACATCCGGCAAGGCCCGCCCGACAATTACGCTCATAGCATAGTCCAGGTAGGAATGTTTCATTTCATCGTTAATATTTATAGGGATAACTTTACCTTTTGAAGACGGCAAAAAGGTCACCTCTACCTAAATTTATTCCGATGGAATTATACCAGAATAAACTGTCAAAAGCAATTTTAGCCAATCATCTCCTTTTGGATTAAAAGAGCGGGCTTAATTCCCGCTCCAAAGCGCAACTATTCAATTTTTAATCATCCGGCAGAAAGGCCTGTCAAAGAGGATTGAACCCGCTGGGAATATTTACTATATCCCGGTAAAATAATGCCTTATCACTGCCTTGCTGATTTTTGTTTGATCCCCCTCACGCCACCAGGGCCGGGGGTTAATGCAAGCAAATGGATCACCCTGTTCCTGTAGGTTTTTATTATCTCTTTTTTACTAAGTTAGAAAATGGACGGAATCTGCGGCCGGCCTTCTTAGGTCTGAGCCCAATTTCCTGCTGAAATTTTTGCAGGAGCGTCTTTGGCCAATGCCGGGAAACGACTATTATTTTTGTGTCTCCCAATTAAGCCCCCTCCTCAACAGTTCTTTTTAAGGACTCCTGGCCCGGTGGGACAGGGCATTAAATAAAATTGAAAGGGAGATCACTGCAGTCCATTTTAACTGTCCGGCCAATGCGTTAACCTTAAAAATAAGCCTTTCCCGCAGGAATGTTTTCATTCCGTCCAGGGCAACAGGCACTGCCGCCGCCAAATCTTGCAGGAAGTGGGCTGTATTCTGCGTTACGGCCCCGGCAAGAAAGGTTACGGCCAGCAAGACCAGAGTCATCAAGAACGACTTGATTCTTTGACCCTTTGCCGGTCTGTAGTTTGTGATAACTCTCATGCCCTGCCCTCCCGGTTTAATTATTTTCATTCCGATCACTTCCCGGCAATTCCTGCCTCCTTTTGTTTATGCGCGCAGCTTATGGCCGTGGGCGTTGGCCGGTGGAGAGATGTTCTCATTTTCTTAACAAGCAGGGGACAACGCCTCACCTGCTTTATTTGATATTTTTCACAACCTGTTATTTGCCAGGACGCTCTACTTTTAACAAGTTTTTAACTCCTTTTTTAAAAAACCTCCTTTCACTTTTTGCTATACTTCGCCTTGCGCCCCGGTGAATTATTAACTCTCACCGGACCCGGGCCAGCCCGCTTGAAATAAATCTAGTCCCAGTTCAACCGCTCCGGCCGGTTGGGAAACGCCCGGGGTGCGTTTCCTGGCACAAAGCATATAATTGGATCTGAATCGGATATTCTTATTTAACTGCTTCACAAATCCTGGTCAGCTTTACCACCGCATCATACATGGTGGACCAGAATTTTTCTTTTTCCAGGGCAATTTCCTCCCTTACCTTAATCTCGGCTTCACGCCTGAATAATTCCTTTTCCTTTTCCAGATAGGCTTCCTCATAACCAGGGCGGGACTCCGCGCTTTTTTCCTTGAGCCGGGACTCAATATCCCCAAGGCGTAAATGGTATTCTTCCTCCTGTTTTTGGACCATCTCCTGAAATTCCGTCATCTTTTTCCTGTATTCCTCTTCCTGCTCCCTTTCCCTTTGAATTAATTGCTGCATTTTTTCTTCGTACATAACCTCCTGGTTCAGTTCCATTTCCTTAATTCTTAATTCCCTGGTATGAATTTCCTGTTCCTTTTCTTCTAAATCCTTTAGCTTTTTCTCCGCATAGGCAATCTGGCCAAGAATTCTGTCCAGTTCCTCCCTTGCTGAATGCATGTCCTCCGTCTGAAGGCGCAGGCTGGCTGCCTCTTTCCAAAACTGAGTCATTGAGCAGGATCTGTCTTTTATATACTTCTGAACCGCTTGCATAATTGCAGCGGGTATTTCTATATTTGGTAGGCGGCTGTTCTTACTGGTTTCAGCAGACTTTTGCTCGGCAACCGCTCTTTTTAAAGTAGTTACTTTTGACAATTTTTCCCACCTCTTTTTGCTTTTTATACTACCATACCAGGGCAAGTCCTGTATTCCTTTAAAAAAATAAAATAGATTTAAAAAGCTTTAAAAAGCTCCTTAAATCTATAGTTTACTAATAAATGTAAAATTTGAATATATTTGTTTTGTTTAATTCTCCTGAACTTTATCAGACATCCAAGTTCCGGACAGCCCTGGCATTTTCCTGGATAAATTCACGCCTGGGCTCCACCCGGTCTCCCATCAGCATGGAAAAAGTGGCGTCGGCCTCGATGGCATCTTCCAAATTAACCTGCATCACTGTCCTGGTTTCCGGATCCATGGTCGTTTCCCATAACTGGGTAGCGTTCATTTCTCCCAAACCTTTGTAACGCTGAATACTTAAACCCTCTTTGCCGATTTTTTTTAGTAGTTCATCCAGTTCCTTATCACTGTAAACATATTTTTCGGTCTTGCCCTTTTTCACCCGGTAGAGCGGGGGTTGAGCGATGAACACATAACCGGCCTCGATCAGTGGGCGCATATAGCGATAGAAAAAAGTCAGCAGCAATGTCCTGATGTGAGCGCCGTCAATATCGGCGTCGGACATCAGGATTAATTTATGATACCTGGCTTTGCTAAGATCAAATTCATCTCCAATTCCTGTTCCCATGGCAGTGATCATTGCCCTGATCTCTTCATTGCCCAGGATCCGGTCAAGACGAGCTTTTTCTACGTTTAAAATTTTTCCCCGTAAAGGCAGTATGGCCTGAAAACGGCGATCTCTTCCCTGCTTGGCCGATCCGCCCGCTGAGTCACCCTCCACCAGGTATAATTCAGTGACAGAGGGATCCCGGTCCGAACAATCCGCCAGCTTTCCCGGTAGGGTTGAATTTTCCAGGGCGCTCTTACGCCGGGTCAGTTCCCTGGCCTTGCGGGCCGCCTCGCGGGCCCGCGAGGCAGTGAGGGACTTTTCCAGGATCCGCCTGGCCACCGGAGGGTTTTCTTCTAAAAAGGTTGAAAGTCCTTCTCCCATCACATTATCGACAATGCTTCGGACCTCGCTGTTACCAAGTTTTGTTTTGGTTTGTCCCTCAAATTGCGGATCCGGGACCTTTACGCTGATGATTGCGGTTAAACCTTCCCGAATATCCTCTCCTGAAAGGTTGTTTGTCCCGTTTTTAAGCAGGTTGTATTTTCTCCCGTAATCATTGATTACCCTGGTCAGGGCAGCCTTAAACCCGGCTTCATGGGTTCCTCCATCGATGGTGTTGATGTTGTTGGCATAAGAATAAATACTTTCAACATAGGCATCCGTATATTGTAAAGCCACCTCAACAAGTACATTGTCCTTTTGTTTTTGAAAATAAATGGGCTTGCTGTGCAAAGGAGTCTTATTTTTATTTAAAAATTTTACGAAGTCCCTGATTCCTCCGTCGTGTTGAAAAACAGTCTCGTTATCATTACGCTTGTCCCTGAGGATAATCTTAATCCCCATGTTTAAGAAAGATAACTCTCTCAAACGCTGGGACAGGGTTTCATGATTAAAGGTCAATTCTTCAAAAATTTCAAAATCAGGTTTAAAGGTTATCTTTGTACCGGTGCTTTTTGATTTTCCAATGATTTTTAAATCTGTTACCGGCACACCCCTTTTATATTTTTGCTGATAAACGAAGCCATTCCGCCTGACCTCCACTTCCAACCACTCGGAGAGGGCGTTAACCACAGAAACCCCCACCCCGTGGAGACCCCCGGATACTTTATATCCTCCCCCGCCGAACTTTCCGCCGGCGTGAAGCATGGTTAAGGCTACCTGCACAGCGGGCAGGCCCACCTTTGGATGTATATCCACTGGTATTCCCCTGCCGTTGTCAACAACAGTAACTGATTCATCCTGGTTCAGAACAACCTCAATCCGGTCGCAATAGCCTGCCATGGCTTCATCGATACTATTATCAACTACTTCATAAACCAGGTGGTGTAAACCTCTGGCACTGGTGCTGCCGATATACATGCTCGGCCGGCGCCGAACGGCCTCAAGACCTTCGAGGACTTGTATATCTTCAGCTCCGTACCGGCTGTCATTAAGTTTATCATCATTCAATGCCAGACACGCTCCTTACTGGATTCTCTTAACATTCTTAAATTATAATTTTATCACAAAAATGATCTATTCTCAATTTTTACCTGGCCGGATAAGCCTGGTGTAGAAAATCAGTTTATTTTAAATATTTAATAGATCCAGCTCTTTTTTGTAAAGTTTTACAGGAAATAGGCGAAATATAAATTTCTCTGGTTGTCACCACATAGGACTTTTCTTTACCACCGGAAATATTTTTAATAAAACCCTCATCCCCGGCAATTTCAATAAATTCACGGGTAGCAGGAGAAGTGAGGGTCTGAGTATCCAGAATCATGATTACGTCCTTTTTAGAAACTACAACGTCCCCTCCAAGATGCAGAAACACTTAAATCACCGTTCCTTTCTTGAGAAAAATTATTCATGTAGCTTACTAAGCTTTAGTTATCTTGCCGCTTACTACATTATACAGAATTTTATTAGCACCGGCTCCCAGTTTGAGGTTTTCACTGCTGGTAGAGGTTAAAAATACCTGGACGTTACCAGTCACATAATTTAATAAGGCCTGCCGGCGAATCTGGTCCAGTTCCTGCAGTACGTCATCAAGGAGCAGGACGGGATATTCATTAACATCATTTTTCCACTGTAGGATCTGGGCTATTTTCAAAGTCAGGATGATCGTCCTCTGCTGCCCCTGGGAACCATAAGTTTTTGCATCAACGCCGTTTAAAAAAAAAGAGAGATCATCCCGGTGAGGTCCGATTAAGGTTTGAGCCCGGGCTATTTCTTCTTCTTGAACAGCATTCAAAGCTTCTAAATATTGATTAAATAACTCCTCTTCAGAACACATGTTTGTAGCTTTAAAAGAGGAGTGATATCTAAGCTCAAGGTTTTCACGTCCGGTGGTCAACTGAAGATGCAGTTGCCTCAGCTGGGGGCTGAATTTTTTTAGTAATTCCAGTCTAAAAAGTAATACCTTTGCCCCGTAACGTCCAAGTTGTTCGTTCCAGGCCTGAAGGGTATTGTTTTTAGTCCGCTTTTCCCTGATTTCACGGAGAAGGTTGTTCCGTTGAGAAACGACTCTGTTATAGCGGGAGAGGTAATGGTTGTAGTGCGGTTGAAAAAGACCCAGTTCGTAGTCCAAAAACCGCCGCCTTTCCTGGGGAGGACCCTTGATCAGAAGAAGATCATCAGGTGTAAATAAAACAACTCCGGGCCAGCCCAGAGGATACCCATGTACAGTATTCTCGTTTACTAAAAACTTTTTTTGTCCCGGGTAAAGCTGGAGTTTTATTTTTAGCTCACGGGTTTCAGTTTCCAGAAGGCAGTGGATTGTGGAAAACTCGCTGGACCAGTTGATTGCCTCACGTTCCCTGGAAGTACGAAAAGATTTTCCGGTACAGGCCAGGTATATTGATTCAAGAAGATTGGTCTTTCCCTGGGCGTTTTGCCCGATCAGGATATTGAAATAGGGGCAGGGTTCAATTATTTGACGGACGTAATTCCGGAAGTTGATCAGTTCCAGGCTTTTC
The DNA here is from genome assembly GCA_029555205.1 of Bacillota bacterium. Classification (GTDB taxonomy): domain Bacteria; phylum Bacillota; class Desulfotomaculia; order Desulfotomaculales; family Pelotomaculaceae; genus DTU098. Next base: position 46,255 of record JAKPTB010000009.1, on the reverse strand, counting down.
AGGTACAAGTGTTGAACACTCCTCACCACAAACCACTAAAAAATCATCCTCTCCCACCTTAACCCTGTCCCCGTTCCGGAGGATCCTTCCCCTTCTGTTTTCAATCTTGCCGTTAACCTTCACCAGACCCTCTTGAATTATCGTTTTGGCCTGGCCCCCTGTAGAAACAGCACCTGCCCACTTCATAAACCGGTCTAACCTGATTTCCCTTTCCACCTTGACCCGCCTGGTTATCATGCTCACTCCTCACGCAACCGCACCGGTAAAAGTAACGAAAGATATTCATTATCCCCGACCGGTTTGATAATTCCCGGACTTAAGGGCCCTGTTAATTCGATGATAATTTCTTCTGAGCCGATTACCTTCAAGACATCACCGAGGTAGTGGGCATTAAAGGCAATCTGGAGAGCTTCGCCCTCCTGGTAAACGTCCAGTTCCTCATGTACCCTTCCGGCTTCCGAATAGGCAGATACAACAAGTTTATTCTCACCGATGGTGAGCTTAATTACCGGTGATTTTTCCCGGGCCAGAAGAGATGCCCTTTCAGTGGCATCAAGCAATTCCCTTGTTTTAAGGCGGGCTCTTAAAATATGGTTCTGGGGAATAACCTGCTTGTATTTTGGAAAACTTCCCTCGATCAGGCGGGAGATCAGCCATACATTGCCGTATACAAAGAGGATTTGATTTTTAGTAACTGTAACCTCTATTTGCTCATTACTGCCGATAATTCTGGATAATTCATTAAGAGTTTTGCCAGGAATGATTAAATTTATAGCCGTTTCCCCACAATTTTCAAGAATTACCCTGCGCCAGGCCAGACGGTAGGTATCTGTGGCTACAACCTGCAGTTCGTTGCCGTTTATTTCAAATAGCACACCCATAAATACAGGACGGTTTTCATCAGTGCCAGTTGCAAAAATAACTTGCCTGATAATTTCTTTTAATAATTCCCCCGGCAGGGTGAAATTATAGATACCTTCGGGCAGAGGAAGTTCAGGAAATTCTTCCGGCGGATAACCATTGATTCTGGTTTCGGATTGCCCGTACTGGACCGTTGCACTCCCGGATGCGGGATCTGATTCAATAATAACAGGTAAATCGGGAAGCTTTTTGACCAGTTCGCAAATATACCTGGCAGGGAGAACGGTTGTACCCTGCATGATTACTTCTGCCGGAAAGGAGCATCGAATTCCAATATCCAGATCTGTGGCTGTGAGAAGGACCTGGTTTTCCCGGGTTTCGAATTTAATACCCGCCAGAATAGGCAGGGGATTTTTAATTGAAACAGCCCTCTGCACCAACTGGATGGCGTTATTGAGGATTTCTTTACGGGTTAAGATCTTCATGTTATTAATCTCTCTCACTTATCCGGAAAATATATTTTATTATTTAGATCATTAAATATAACTTAACAGTAGTAGTAGTGCCTGTGATTATGTGAAAAACTCTTCCGGGGCCAGGCGGCCGTAAAAATGAGGCCTGTTGGTAGAAGCAAGATAAATGCACTTAAAAAAAAATTTGACCGGAAGTCAATTTCAGTAAATCAACAGGTTTGGTGACAATAGATTCACAGGCTTGTTAATTTTTCTATTTTCTCAATTATTAATTTGATCTTATCCTGGAGGTCCAGATCTTTCTGAAGTTCATCGTTGATTTTTTCACAGGCGTGGATCACTGTGGTATGGTCTCTTCCTCCAAATGACTCGCCAATTTTAGGCAGGGAAAGGTCAGTCAATTCCCTGGTCAGGTACATGGCAATCTGGCGGGGAAAGGCAACGTTCCGTGTTCTTTTTTTGGCTTTGAAATCTTCTATACGAATATTAAAAAAATCGGAAACAATTTCCTGGATCAGTTCAGCAGTGACCTGTTTGGGTTTTTCAGAAGGAAGCATGTCCTTAAGGACTTCCGCAACCATTTCCTGGTTTATCTCTGTCCGGTTTAAAGAAGAAAAGGCGATAACCCTGATCAGGGCTCCTTCCAGTTCACGAATGTTGGACTGAATTTTTGTTGCAATAAAAACAAGGCAATCGTCAGGAACGTAAAGGTTTTCAACTTGTGCTTTTTTTCTTAAGATAGCAATTCTGGTTTCCAGATCGGGCGGCTGGATATCTGTAATTAAACCCCATTCGAATCTGGAACGGAGCCTGTCCTCCAGGGTGGGAATATCTTTGGGAGGACGGTCACTGGAGATGATAATTTGTTTATTGGCTTCGTAAAGGGTATTGAAAGTATGGAAAAATTCTTCCTGGGTTCGCTCCTTGCCGGCTAGAAACTGGATGTCGTCAACCAGCAGAATATCCATATTACGGTACTTATTTCTAAATTCAACTGCCTTATCGTCACGGATGGAGTTAATCAGTTCGTTGGTAAACTTTTCAGATGAAACATAGTTTACTTTTATTCCAGCACTGTGCTGCAGGGTGTAATGCCCTATGGCATGCATCAGGTGGGTTTTGCCCAGACCGACACCCCCATAGATAAATAAAGGATTATAGGCCTTGGAGGGTAATTCGGCAACCGCAAGACAGGCGGCATGGGCAAAGCGGTTACTGTTTCCTACAACAAAGGAGTCAAAGGTATATTTACTGTTTAAATGGGAAATACTAGTAAATTGGGATACCTTTTCCCTGTCTTTTTTTGATGATTGGGGTGTGATGCTTCGGATTTCACTGGATAGCAGGAATTGTACCTCGACATCTTGTTTGAGGACATTTATTAAGGCATCTTTAATAACCGGCGCATAACGGTCATTGAGCCAACCCCGGGAAAAATGATTGGGAACCTCGATGATGATTTTATTCTCGTCAAATCCCAGGGGTTTTAGTGATTTAAACCAGGTATCATAGGAATGTTTGCTTATTTTTTTTTCTAGCTGACGGAGGGCTTCTTCCCAAGACTCCATTAAATCACTTCTAATCAAAACAGACCCTCCAAATAAATTAAATCTCAAGCTTTATGCTTACTCCGGAAAATTAAAAGAGCATCTTGCGGGATTGTTGCAAAGGTTGAAGAATCAACAAAAATATCCACATAGTTATCCACAGGTTGTGTAAAAACCAGTATTTCGTTGATTTACCAGCGCTAAGATCATATCAAATTATATACAAGTTATCAACAGGCATTTTGACCGGCTACAGCCGGCTCGATCAGTAAAACTCCTGCTCCTTGACGTTAAAAAGCGATTATTATATAATTGGTAGTGTGTGTCAAGGAGAAGGTTTTAGTAATAAATTAGTGTTAATAATTTTAATTTATTGAATAATAAAAAATTTAAATGCTTTTTATTTTTTTATTATCAAATTTTCCGGTAGATCCTTAAAAAAGAACTCAAAGGAGGTGGATGTATTTGAAGCGTACCTTTCAACCAAAGACACGTAAACATAAGAAGATTCATGGTTTCCTGTCCAGAATGGCAACACGCTCCGGGCAAAAAGTAATAAAAAGAAGAAGAATAAAGGGAAGAAAAAGGTTAACAGCGTGAGGCCGCTAAATCACAGTGGCCTTTCTAGCTGTATAACGTTGTAGAAGTATGGTTATGTTACGTAACGGTAATAATAGAAAATTGAGGAATCAATGGCTAGCCTTAATATTTTAAAGAAAAACAGTGATTACCGGAGAGTTTACAGCCACGGAAAAACGGTAGCAGATCGCTTTATTGTTCTGTATTTTTTTCCCAATAACACAGAAAAAAGCAGATTCGGTTTTACTGTTAGTAAAAAAGTGGGTAATGCCGTTACGAGAAATAGGATTAGACGCCTGTTCAGGGAGACATGCCGTTTAAATTGCGGGCTTTTTCCCACAGGTTATGATTATGTATTGCTTGCCAGAAGGGAGATAGTTGGGTCGGGCTATAAGGAAGTTGAAGCAAGTTTATTGAAGCTTCTAAGAAGATTAAAGCTTGGCGGGGGATGTTCCCTTTGAAAATAGTTTTAATTCTATTAATTCGGTTTTATCAGCAGGTAATTTCACCACTAAAAAAACCAACCTGCCGGTTTTATCCTACATGTTCTCACTATGCGGTACAGGCAGTGGAAAAATACGGCGCCTGGAAGGGTTTCTGGTTGGCCGTAAAAAGGGTACTAAAATGTCACCCTTTTCACCCGGGTGGTTACGATCCTGTTTAGAATGAAGAAAATAGCCGCTGGGCCTGCATAGGCCGGACGAGGAGGCGGATAGTAGTTTGGAGATTTTTAATGCCATTGTAGATGGTATGACCTGGCTTCTAAACTGGCTGTATTATGTTACTGAAACAGTTGGGATACCAAATTACGGTATTGCTATAATTCTGTTGACGATTATCGTTAAAATAGCTCTCTATCCCTTATCCCACAAGCAGATGAAATCCATGCTGGCCATGCAGCAAATCCAACCGAAGATAAAGGAGATTCAACAAAAGTACAAAGATAAAGATCCCAAGATGATGCAGCAGAAAATGATGGAATTATACAAGGAACACAATGTCAACCCTGCTGCCGGGTGCCTGCCGTTACTGGTGCAGATGCCCATCCTGATTGCTCTTTACAGGTCTCTTTTTTCTTTTCCTTATGTTAACGCCGATCATGCCAGCTTTATTTGGGTTCAGAACCTCAGTGACAAGGATCCGTACTATATACTTCCAATTTTGGCCGGAGTCACAACCTATTTTCAGTCAAAAATGACAACTTCGGCAACGGATCCGACGCAGAAAATGATGTTGTATACCATGCCCGTCTTTATTGCCTGGATCTCCAGTACATTCCCGGCAGGCCTTTCTCTGTACTGGGTTGTGTTTAACGTGGTAGGATGGGCCCAGCAATATTATATCAACAAGCAGGCCGTGGTTGTGAAAGGGGAGGCTGGGAAAAGTTGAAGGTTATTGAGAAGACCGGGAAAACTGTAGATGAAGCTGTTGAACTGGCGCTTAAAGACCTTGGGGTTTCCCGGGAAGAGGTGGAGATCAGGATCATCAATGAACCCACCAGGGGTTTTTTAGGCTTTTTGGGAGGAAAGCAGGCCCGGGTAGAAGTTGCCTTAAAGGACGGACCGGCTCAAAAAGCGGGGAACTTGTTAAAGAGTATTTTTAAATCTATGCAGCTCCAGGTTGGTATGAATATAAAAGAAAAGGATCATGAAATGATCATTAACCTGGAGGGAAATGAACTGGGTATTCTTATAGGCAGAAGGGGCGAAACGCTGGATGCGCTTCAGTACCTGGTGAATCTTGCAGTGAATAAAAATACGGAAACCCGTAGAAAAATCATTATAGATGTTGAAGGATATCGTAAGAGACGGGAAGAGACACTGCAAAAACTGGCCTTGAAGCTGGCAGATAAGGCCAAGCAGAGAGGGCGGAACGTGGTCCTGGAACCGATGAGTTCCCAGGAAAGGCGCATTATCCACACGGTTTTACAGGGGCGTGACGACATCCATACATTTAGTGAGGGAGAGGAACCCTGCCGGAAGATTATAATATCACCGAAAAAATAATATTTAAACCCAGCGCGCAAATGACGGCCCGCTGGGTTTAAAAATAAATACCGGAAGGTGCCAGCGTTGATTGAGGATACCATTGCCGCGATTTCCACTCCTCTGGGGGAGGGTGGAATCGGAATTGTACGCATCAGCGGGACCGGCGCCGCAGATATTGCGGGGAAGATATTTAGAGCCGGTTCAAAAATAAATTTTTTAAATGAGAACCGCAGGCTTATCTACGGCCACATTGTAGATGAAAAGGGATTGGATTTGGACGAGGTTCTTTTATGCTATATGAAAGGGCCTCATACCTATACCAGGGAAGATATTGTGGAAATTCACTGTCACGGCGGGATTGTGCCACTGCGCAAGGTGCTTGAACAGGTTCTGGCCCGGGGAGCCCGTCTGGCTCAACCAGGTGAATTCAGCAAGCGCGCTTTTTTAAACGGAAGGCTGGATCTGGCCCAGGCAGAATCCATTATCGACATAATTCGATCGAAAACAGACAGGAGCCTTAGTTTAGCTGTTTCTCAATTAAAGGGTAATCTTTCCAAAAAAATTACTGAAATACAGAATAAACTCCTGGGTCTGCTGGCCCGGGTGGAAGCAAATATAGATTTCCCGGAGGAAGACCTGGAACAAACTGCCGGTGAGGCAATTATCCAGGAAGGAGAAGAGGTTTTAAAGGAACTTGCAGAGATGATCAGCAGCGCCGATACAGGAAGAGTTTACCGGGAAGGGATCAGCACGATCATTATCGGCAATACAAATGTTGGAAAATCATCACTGTTGAATGCCCTGCTCCGGGAAAACAGGGCTATAGTAACCGATATTCCTGGCACAACCAGGGATTTAATCGAAGAGATTATTAATATCCAGGGAATTCCTTTAAGAATTATTGATACTGCCGGGCTGCGGGAAACCAGTGACTTTGTTGAAAAGATAGGTGTGGAAAAGACCAGGGAAACCATCAATAAGGCTGATCTGGTGCTGGTGGTACTTGACGCGGTCCGGGGCTTAAATAATGAAGACCGGGCCATTTTGGAATTGATCAAGGAAAAGAAAGCGTTGATCCTGATCAATAAGGTGGATGTGGACGAAGCGAAAATCCGCATCAAGGAAAGCGATGTCCGGGAGTTGGTCCGGGAAAGGCCGGTTTTGTGGATTTCAGCACTGAAAGGCACTGGTATTGACCGTTTGGAAAAAGAGATTTTTGAGATGGTTACGGGAGGCCGGGTTAGCGGGTCAGATACCGTGCTTGTAGCCAATATACGTCACAAGGAAGTCCTGGAAAGGAGCGCCCGCCACCTGCAAGAAGCTATTGCGGGGGCCCGGCAGGCCTTGCCGGTGGACATTGTAGCAATTGATCTGCGGGAAGCCTGGGAAGCCCTTGGCGAGATTACCGGGTCAACAGCGACGGAGGACCTCCTGGACAGAATCTTTGAAGATTTCTGCATTGGGAAGTGAGGTGGCCGGTTTGGAATATGACGCTGGAAAATACGATATCATTGTTGTAGGAGCGGGGCACGCCGGATGTGAGGCGGGTCTGGCAGCAGCCAGGCTGGGCTGCCGCACCCTGATCCTGACCTTGAACCTGGACTATGTGGCTCTGATGCCCTGCAACCCGGCTGTGGGTGGACCGGCAAAATCTCAACTGGTCAGGGAAGTGGACGCTCTGGGGGGAGAAATGGGCTTGAATACGGATTATACCTCCATTCAGATGCGGCTTCTGAATACCGGCAAGGGACCTGCCGTTCACGCCTTACGTGCCCAGTCTGATAAGATGAGCTACCAGAACAGGATGAAGCAGACGCTGGAAAAACAGCAGGGACTGGATTTAAAACAGGCCCTTGTGGAAAGAATTTTAGTAAAAAACGGGAAAGTTTATGGTGTGGTGACCAGCACCGGCGCAAGATTTGAGGCCGGCGCCGTAATCTTGACCACAGGGACTTACTTGAAGGGAAGGATCATTATCGGAGACCTTTCTTACCCTGGGGCGCCCAATGGACAATTCCCTTCAATTCGCCTTTCCGAGAGCCTTAAGGATTTGGGTATTAAGCTGGAGCGTTTTAAGACAGGAACACCGGCCAGGGTTGCTAAAAGCAGCATCGATTTTAGCCGCATGGCGATCCAGCCGGGTGATCAAAAGGTACATAATTTTTCCTATATGTCCGGCGTAAGGAGCCGCGAACAAATACCCTGCTGGCTCACCTATACCAACGAAAAGACCCACCGGATCATTATGGACAATCTTCACCGGGCGCCCCTTTATACCGGTGTCATCCAGAGCATGGGGCCGCGCTACTGCCCTTCCATCGAAACAAAGGTTGTGCGTTTTTCGGACAAGCCGGCTCACCAGGTTTTTATCGAGCCGGAGGGAAAAAATACTGATGAAATGTATGTGCAGGGCATGTCCACCAGCCTGCCGGAAGATGTGCAACTGGCCATGCTCCGGACCCTGCCGGGCCTGGAGAGAGTAGAAATGATGCGGCCGGGGTACGCCATTGAATATGATTTCGTGGTGCCCGCTCAGTTAAAATGGTCTCTGGAGGTAAAGTCAGTGCCGGGGCTGTTTACGGCGGGGCAGATCAATGGTACTTCCGGCTACGAGGAGGCGGCGGCCCAGGGTATTGTGGCCGGAATCAACGCCGTCCATTATCTTAAAAACAAGGAACCCTTTATTCTAAGCCGGTCTGATGCTTATATAGGGGTTATGATTGACGATCTGGTAACCAAGGAAATTGACGAGCCGTACAGGATGCTGACTTCAAGGGCGGAATTCAGGCTTTTACTGAGGCAGGACAATGCTGATTTGAGGCTAACTGAGAAAGGATACCGGATTGGGCTTGTTACGCCGGAAAGATACAGGTCCTTTGAGCAAAAGAAGAGGCTGATTGCCGCGGAGAAGGAAAGACTGGAGCGGACAGTAGTGCCTGTGACCGAAGAAATAAAGCGGATTTTAGCAAAATTGCAAACCGCCGGGATTCCCCAACAGGGTTCATCACTGGCCGGGCTGCTCCGGCGCCCGGAAATGAATTATGGAAAGATCCTGCAACTTCCACTGGAACATCCCCCACTGCCGGAGGAAGTGTGCGAACAGGTTGAGATTCAGGTTAAGTACGAAGGCTATATCAAAAAGCAGGAAGCCCAGGTGGAGCGATTCAAGCGGCTGGAAGAAAAGAGAATTCCAGATGATCTGGATTACAGCAAGGTCAGGGGCCTCTCGGCAGAAGCCAGGGAAAAATTGGAATTAATTAAGCCCGGCTCCATCGGCCAGGCCAGCCGGATTGTCGGGGTGAGTCCGGCGGATATTTCCGTTTTGTTGATATATCTGGAACAGCGACGGAGACAAAATAAGAAACAGATCTAAAAAAATAGATTAAATAAATAGTACTAAATAAAATCATTTACTAAATATTTCAATAAATGGAATATAGGTCAGGGGGGAAGGCGTGAGCTTCTTAAAACAAAACCTTTTAGGCTTGCAGTGGGACACCTTGCCGGGCGCCGGGAAGGCATGAAAATTTTGAAGGATACCCTTGTTCAGGGCGCTCTAAAAATGGGTCTTGAATTATCCATGGAACAGGTGGAGCTATTTAAGGAATACTACAGATTCCTGGGTGAGGCAAGCAAGAGGATCAACCTGACGTCAATTCTGGAAGAAAAGGATGTTGCAGTAAAGCATTTTTTAGATTCATTGAGCTGTTTTAAAGTTATTTCTCTGGAAGACGGAATGAGTTTAATAGATATCGGAACGGGTGCGGGCTTTCCCGGTATACCAATAAAGATTTACCGGCCAGGTCTGCAGGTGACGCTGCTTGAATCGGTAGAAAAGAAAGTACGTTTTCTGGAAAGCTTAATCTCATCTCTGGGATTAAGGGATATAGAGGTTATCCACGCCAGGGCTGAGGATTTCGGGCAGAATCCGGCCCGCAAGGAAAACTGGGACCGGGTGGTGTCCAGGGCTGTTGCCTCCCTGGCGGTGCTGGCCGAATACTGTCTGCCCTTTCTTAAAGTTGAAGGTTACTTTGTGGCTATGAAAGGGCCTAAACTGGAGGAAGAACTGAAACTAGCGGGGAATGCCCTGCTTCTTCTGGGGGGCAGGCTGGAAAAAATCATAGAATTAAAACTTCCCTATACGGAAGATGAGAGAAAACTTGTGCTTATCAGAAAAACAGGACCTACTCCCGGGAAGTACCCGAGGCGTGCCGGCATACCGCAAAAAAGGCCGCTGTGAAAAAGGTGCCAAAGATGATTCTGGGAGAAAACTCTCTTGAAGAAAAACCCCCTTGGGGGTTTTCCCTTTATGAGAGTCTTTGACTTCCGGTAGGGTTTTTGGTTAAACAGTTCAAATTACCAATAGGAAGGATCTATACAGGAAAATGTTGAATAGTAGGACCTGGGGAAGTAAAATTCTTTTACCGGGGAAAAACTGAAATATTGTTCTATAAAATAGACCCAAAGAACCGGGAGGTGAAAATCATCGGGAAAACCATAGCGATAGCCAACCAGAAGGGGGGTGTGGCCAAGACTACGACAGCCGTTAATCTGGGCGCGTGGCTCTCCCTGATGGGGCAAAAGATTCTGCTGGTTGATATTGATCCCCAGGGGAATGCCACTACCGGGGTAGGCGTTGATAAAAACGGGCTGCAGTGCTGCATATACGACCTTTTGATTAACGGCCTGAATGTCAGGGATGTAATTGTTTCCAGCGCTTTGGAAAATCTTGATCTCATTCCGGCAACCATTGAACTGGCCGGGGCGGAAGTTGAACTTGTTAATATGGCAGGCAGGGAAAGTGTTTTAAAAAATGCCCTGAAGGAAATCAGGGAGGAATATGATTATATCTTTATCGACTGTCCGCCTTCCCTGGGTTTGTTGACGATAAATGCCCTGACAGCGGCTGATTCCGTGATCATCCCCATCCAGTGCGAGTATTACGCCCTGGAGGGGTTGAGCCAGTTGATGAATACAATTAAGATGGTTCAGCAGCGCCTGAATAAGCAGCTCAGCCTTGAAGGTGTGCTGTTGACCATGTTTGACGGCAGGACAAACCTGGCCATTCAGGTGGTGGATGAAGTAAAAAAATACTTCAAGGAAAAGGTCTACAGAACCATAGTGCCGAGAAACGTGCGGCTTAGTGAAGCGCCCAGCCACGGCAAACCGGTTATGGTCTACGACAGGCGTTCCCGCGGAGCCGAGGCATACCGGGAGTTGGCCGAGGAGGTGATGGGAGTTGGGTAAGCAGCGCAGGGGGTTGGGTAAAGGCCTGCAGGCATTGATTCAGGGTACGGAAGAAAGCGGTGGCAGCGATCAATTAAAAGAAATTGATATTGATGAGATAACGCTGGCTCCTCACCAGCCGAGACAGATGTTCGACCCGGATAAGCTTGCTGAACTGGCTGCCTCAATCAAAGAACACGGAGTCATCCAGCCGATTGTGGTAAGGCCTCTCCAGTCCGGCGGCTATGAGTTGATTGCCGGAGAGCGGCGCTGGCGGGCTTGCAAAACTCTGGGCTACCGGAAGATACCGGCGGTGGTCAAGGAATGCCGGGACCTGGAGGCGTCCGCTGTTTCATTAATTGAAAATGTCCAGCGCGAAGATTTGAATCCCCTGGAAGAGGCTCTTGCCTACCACAAGTTAATGGATAATTACGGGCTGACCCAGGAGGAAGTCTCGGAGAGGGTTGGCAAAAGCAGATCCTTTGTGGCAAATATGGTCAGACTCCTGGGGCTTCCCAATGAAGTCAAGGATCTGCTTGCCTCGGGGCAGTTGAACGCCGGCCATGCCAGGGCGCTCCTGGCTATTCAGGATGGAAAAAGGCAGGTAGCGGCAGCCGGAAAAATAGTGCGTTTAAATCTTAACGTGCGCCAGGCGGAAAGTATGGCCCGGGCCCTTTCTCAGAAAAAAGACAAACAAAAAAAACGTGAAATATTCCTGGATGGGGATAGAATAGATGTGGAAGAAAAACTAAAAAACCGTTTGGGGACGAGGGTCAAGTTTAAAGAAAGAGCCGGAGGAAAAGGAATACTGGAGATCCATTTCAAAGGTGAGCAAGAATTACAAAGGATCCTGGGGCTTCTTCTGGGAGATAAAGAATGATGTTTCACGTGAAACATTTTGGTGCAGCACCGGTAATGTTTCACGTGAAACATTTTCTGGCCAGGCCAGACAGGGCCTGCAAAATTACTGATGAAATATGGTTTCTGTTACGAAAAAACGCTGTTAAGTAACTTTAAATATAAAGATCGCAGTGAAAGATTGTTAAAAATGCTAAAATATCTGCATAGCGGCGCCAAAAAAAGAGAACAGATTGCCCATGATTTCGGTATCAGTGAGAGAACATTAGCTGATGACTTAAAAAACCTCCTTGACGGTTTTTTATTTTTAGAAAACACAATGAAAATTTCTGTTCTGGAAAGGAAAAAGAACACCTATCATTCTTTGATCCATCCCATTTTCCTGGCTTTGAACACCAGTGAGATATACGCCTTAACAGTTGGTTTAAAAATCCTATGTCAGGATACAGTATTTCAAGATACACTTAACACTATAGCAGATAAAATCTACAAACAGCTTTCTGAATATGCCAAGAATATGGTTGACCAACATAAGCACATTAAAAATGTACGCTTTAAGGATGAGGATCTCCGTTATATAAGCAGTAATAGTTTATTACGTCATAGAAAGCTGCCCTTTTGTTATTTTTTAAAAGAACCCATTTCCTGTGAAGTCACCTATACTGAAAATAACGAGATGCGCACCATAACTGGGGTTATGAGATTGGCGCAAATTAATAACCTGGTAAAATTGGACAGGGTAATTATTGAAACAGAAGAAGGCCAACATGAAATAAGTATTAATAATATTTCTACGATTAGGAAGTCCCGCAATAATAAATAAACGAAAAACAGGTTGAACTGGATGAACAGTTTGATGGCTACTATAGGATCGTGACTTCAGACAAGAGCCTGTCTCCAGAGAAGGTTATAGATGTCTATCATTGACTGTGGAAAATCGAAGATACTGAATCGAGCATTCGTAGCCATTTCGCACTTTGATACCTTGCTCTGGTTATTGAGCGATATCTTGAGTAACAAGCTGATGATAAAAAATATCAGCATATCGACTGAAAGATTTCAGAGCGCTATCATAACAGTGATAAAAAAACTTGGTAGTAATGAAGAATACTTTTGAAGAACAGACTAACGAAGACTACGAAGTGATTGAGAAAGCGCTGGATATCCGGAGCATCCCAGGATACGGAAAAATCAACAAGATTCTGGTCTGACATATATACTGCCACAAAAAACATAAAGCTCTCTAAACGTTGAATGCCAATGGCTAGAGAGTTTTTTTCTTTCTCTAAGTGTTAAACTCGAGAAAAAGACAAATTAAGCATACCTGGATCGGGATAGAGCGCAGTTGGAAGCAGAATTAAGAAACAGTTTAGGAGTGAGGGTCCGGTTTAAATAAAAAGCCGGGGGAAAAGGAGTACTGGAGATCCATTTTAAAGGTGAGCAAGAATCACAAAAGAACCTGGGTTTCTACAGGAAGATAAGAAATAATGTTTCACGTGAAACATTTTGGTACAGCACCGGTAATGTTTCACGTGAAACATTTTTTGGCCGGGCCAGACAGGGCCTGCAAAATCACTGTTAAGACAGTGTTTAACCAATGTTCAAACCCGTCCAAGCGGCAGTTATGAGCCGGCAGTTGGTTAAATACCGGAGTCTTTCAAAGTCGCCATCCCTTGTTGTGGATACTGCAGAGGTTATGGTTGCCCCATTGCCCTGGTATTAACAGGATCAACTCTCCCCATTTTCCTGCTCCTTGATCTTTTCGAAGGCGCTGCGTTGCGCTGCAGCATAAACTTCTTTGAGGGGGGTACCAGTTCCGGAGGCAATCCGTTTGCAATCTTCAAATTCCGGGGCCAGCTGTATAAGTGTTTCAGGCCCGGCGTACCCGGCCTTTACGGTTACTTCCCCGTACGGGGTGGAGACCTGGAAGAAGTCGCGCTGGAGAACCCTTCTTGTTTCCTCGTGAATGCGAACGCCAAGGGTAGTTGATTCCTTAAAAATGATCTGGAGAATTTGCTCTAGCTTTTCCCCCCTGCAGAGTACTTTCAGCAGATTGGCCGGCCGTCCTTTTTTCATATAGATAGGTATTAAGAATGCATCCAGGGCACCCGACGCGAGGAGTCGTTCAATCAGGTAGGGGAAAAACTCCGGGTTCATATCGTCTATGCCCGTTTCAATGACCAGGACCTTCTCCTGCCTGCCGATGGATGGTTCAGCCAGGGGAATTGAACCGTAAAGGACGCGGACCACATCTCTTATTTGGTATTCACCAGGAGCACCGTAGCCTGTTTCTTTCAGATCCATTTCGGGCAACTCGCCGTATTCGTCTGTGATCCGGGCAAGGATAGCAACTCCTGCGGGTGAAACATAAACAGACGGACAGCTTGCAGCCTTTACCGCAGCCCCCTTCGCCAGTTCCAGGGCCAGGTGGGAGGTCCCGTCCTCAGCGGCTTCCAAAGGGGGCGGGCCGATGGGAACCGGCGAGGCTACAATCCGGGGAAAGCCCAGTTGCTTCAAAGCGGCGAAGACGCCGGCAGCCAGGATCGCCGTTTTTATGGCCTCTGCGGGCGTAACGGTGACCTCTTCCGGGGGGATGCCCTCCAGCCTGGAGCGGGCAGCAAGGTCTACTTGAAATATTTTCTTAATCAGGGCATGGGTAGAGTTCTGAGTGCTTTCTTTCAGGCAGAAGGTTTTAAATAATTCCCCGGCGGCTTTCGCCTGCCCGTCCTGCGGGAGGTCCAGGACTGTCCTCAGGGCTGCCTGGCGGGACTCCCTTTGAAAGGAAAGGTTAAATGAAACATTAAAGGCGCCTGCAATCTCCTGTTGCAATTCTCCAATTAGCTTCTCCCGGTCGAGGCCCAGGTCCACCAGCGCTCCCAGAAGCGCTTCTCCACTTAGGCCGGCTGTGCAGTCAATATAGATAATCCTCAAGACAACTCCTCCACAAAGATGAATTACTTAATTACTTTAGTATAACTTATTTACTGTTTTCGATCATTACCCGGGGCTCCTTACCCGGATTTTTTTTGTTTTTCTTAGGGAATTCAGGTATAAGAGGAACTGCCGGCCGGGCATGAATGTATATAAACAAGCCGGAACAAGCCGGTGGCGCCTTTTCAACAGGTGCCGAAAGGGGTGAAATACTTGTTTAAAGACCGTGTCGATGCCGGGCGGCAGTTGGCCGGGAAACTGGCCCCCTATTGCCAAGGAGAGGGGATCGTGCTGGCGATTCCCAGAGGTGGTGTGGTGATTGGTTACGAGGTTGCCCGGAGGCTGGGCTATCTGATGGATCTGATCATCCCCCGCAAAATAGGCTCCCCTCAAAACCCGGAAGTAGCCATCGGCGCTGTGACCCAGGACGGGATCAGCATTGTTGACCACCGCCTGATCAGTCTCCTGGGCGTAACCCCGGCGGAGCTGGAGGAAAAGAAGAACGATGAAGTTCGGGAAATCAAGCGCCGGATGAATTTGTACGGGGCGGGGAGGATGCTGCGCCGTTTTCAGGGGGGACAGATCATTTTGGTGGATGACGGTGTAGCAACCGGACATACAATGCTTGCTGCCCTGCGTACTGCCCGTAATTACCAGCCGGAGGAGTTGATTGTGGCTATTCCCGTGGCGCCCCGGGATACATTGGAAACCCTGGAGAAAGAGGCGGACCGCGTAGTCTGTCTCCTTGTTCCGGAATGTTTTTACGCAGTGGGTCAGCATTATGAAAGCTTCGAGCAGGTCGAAGACTTTGAAGTTGGGGAAATCCTCAGGCAATTGCAGGAGGAAGGGGTTTAGGGGAAGGGATTTAAGGCCGGGTCTAAGAAGCGTTTTTTGCCGGGTTGCCTGCATAAAGGTTTTAAAATGAGGATATTTTATAACCGTCCCTTGAGGAAGGAGAAATTAAAAATAAAGGTGGAGGTGATTTTAGCTTCATGAAAAAGATCATAGCTGTTGAAGAGGGTCTTTCCCAGATCAGAAGCGTACTGGAAGAAGAAGGGTACGTTGTGGTCAAGCCTGGAACATCTAACAGGATAGACGCTACTGTAATCACGGGAATGGATGAGAATATAATGGGTATGCAGGATATCTCGGACAAGTCTGTGGTTATTGACGCTTCCGGAAAAACAGCCGACCAGGTTTTGAATGACTTGAAGCAGCGTCTTTAACAGTTTTTCTAGAATATTATATAGCAACAGGACAAGCCCGGGGTTTAGATTCCCCGGGCAGTCTGTTTGCGGAACTCAGAAATGGTTTTAGTAAGACCGCTGACGATTACGTCAGCAAGACGCATCACCAGATTAAGACGTGTGTTCTGCAGGACCATGTATTCCATAAAACCTCCGACATTGACGATCCCGGTAATATGAACCTGGCCCACCGGGGGAAGTTCTTTATTTACTCCGGCCCCGGGCTGCAGGGAACCGTTGCCCAGTTGAATGCTGCCCACGTTTTCCAGGCGTCCCAGACAGGCATCTACGGCAATAATGAAGGGATTTTTGAAAAACGTGTTTATCTCCTGCAGTGTTTCCCTGAGATTGCTGGCATGTACAGGTTTGTCCAGGGTGCCGTAAACTGTAAAAAAGTCTTGTTGCAGCTGGTCTATCTTGGAACCCACCAGGGGTCCCAGACAATCTCCCGTTGAGCGATCGGTGCCGATACAAAGCAGGATCCTGGGGCTTTCCGGAGTAAGACCGGACTGCCGCAGCCTGTCGACCAGATCCCAGGCGAATTTACTGGCTGCCATCGGATCTTCTATGTTAATCCGGGTTTTTCCCGGGTTCGGGTCAGCATGGGCTGTATTCAATGCGGTCATCCTTTAAATTCACCCCCTGAAAAAACACAACTAATATATTTATTGCCACCCCGGGGGGCAGTTATTCCCCGGGGGTAAAATTTTTATGGTCAGCCCGCCGAAGCAATTGCATAGTATTGCATCAGAGTGAATTTGAGGTTAGCCAGGGGGTTGCGGGCATGAGCTGGTTGAAGGGGGATTTCTGGCTTTTGGTCAAAATCTCAACAGCATACATCGGCGCCGTTATAGGAGCAGGATTTGCTTCAGGGCAAGAAATCATGCAGTTTTTTATTTTACACAGCGGCAAAGGGCTGACGGGAGCAGCCCTGGCGACACTTCTCTTCACTTATCTGGGCGGGTTGGTGATGTTTCTTAGTATTAAAATCAAAACTGCCAATTATAAAGAGTTTCTGAATTATTTGCTGGGGCCGCGCCTGGGTAAATTGATGGACGGCCTCAGCCTTTTCATGCTGCTGGGAGGTTTGAGCGTGATGATGGCCGGAAGTGCAGCAGTTTTTGGGGAGCATTTCGGATTGCCGGTAAGGGCAGGTGTATGGGTGGTGGCCATTTTGACCTCGCTGGTGATTCTGGGCGGTCTGGAGGGAGTGATGACTGCCAATGTTTTTCTTGTTCCCCTGAAACTGCTGGCAGTTTTTTTGATTTCCCTGGCGGCCCTTGGGGTGGGCGGTTTACCTGAGGTGCCTGAGGTGCTGCAGTCTCCAAAGGAGCCTGCCGGGGGAGTGGCGGGAAACTGGATTGCAGCGGGCTTTTTGTACGTGTCCTACAATATGGTGGTCCCTGTAGCGGTTCTTTCCTCTCTGGGGCGTTCTGTTTCCTTGAAATTGGGAATTGCCGGGGGAGCCCTGGGGGGGTTCCTGATTGGCCTGGCAGTCTTTCTTGTCACTCTGGCCGGGCTGGCGCACATGCCGGAGGCAGCTTCTTACCAAATTCCCCTGCTTTATTTGACCGGGCTGCTGGGACCACTTTTCAGCCTGTTCCTTGGCATCTTAATTTGGCTGGCCATTCTCACCACAGCCATTGCCGATGCCCACGGCTTCGCTAGCCGGCTGGCTCCCGGAGGAGGCAGTTTATACCGCTTTTGGGGAACCGGCGCCTGTTTGCTGGCGTTGCCCCTTTCCGGACTTGGCTTTTCCGGCCTTGTCCGCGTGCTTTATCCTTTATTCGGCTACGCCGGCCTCGTTCTGCTGGTGGGACTATTACTGCTACCCTTTACCATTTATTTCCGAAAAATTAAAAAAAGCTTCACATTTTAAAAGGATTTCATATATATTATAGGAAATAATTGATTGAAAGGAATGTGAAACCGTGAACTGGCTGGACTGGATGATTATTATTATTCTTGTCCTTTCCGCCCTGGGGGGCCTGCGCAGCGGCCTTTTGAAAAGCGTCTCGGGGCTTGCCGGTATGATTATCGGTCTGGTTGTTGCCTTTGCCTACCACCGCTCTTTCGCTGCCTACCTCTCCACCCGGTGGAACGCGCAGGACAAACTACAGCCCATGCTGGAGAATTTTTTAAAAAACTGGATTCCTGTAAACGAAACCCTGACCCTTGTGTCATACCCGGAGGGGCCGGTTGCTGCTTTGCCTGTGGCGTCAAACCCGCTGAATCCCCTTGGAGATCATCTAATGGGAGTTTTTACTTCAGGCATTCTGGAGGTTTTATGCTTCCTTATCCTGCTATTTGCTACGGTTTGGGGTGCCAGCCTGGCCGGGAGCATCTTAACTAAAATTGCCAACGTCAGCTTTTTGGGGCTGCCCAATCATCTTGGAGGCCTCTTGTTCGGCCTGGTGCGGGGGATCATTGTGGTGCTGGTCGTCCTGACGCTGATGTCGCCCTTCCAGCGGGGCTATGTCGTTCCCGGCGGCGAATCCGGCTCTCCCGGGACATCACTGCCCCCCGGAAAGGCCTTCCAGGATTCCGTTCTATTGCCTTATTTTGACCCTATCTTCGATGCCATCAAATATCCCCTGCCGGGCAGTTCAGAAAGAGTGCAGGACGGATTATGGCAGGTACCGGTGACGGAGGCCAATAAGAATTTAAACAGCACCCTGCAACCCTGGGAAAGGGCATAACATTTCCGGGTTTTTAGGGTAGACTAAATTTAGACTAACAATAATAAACTGTAATAAGACCCCATAAGATCGCAGCATTTGAATTGTTTAATCATCACCCTATAAGAGATGGAGGATAGGCAATGAACCCAGCTAAAGAGCAACACCCGGCCGCCGGGTTGGCCTGCGGCAGGCGTAATGTCTGGGATCTTCTTAGTGCAGAAGAAAAAAACCAAACCATGGCTTTTGCCGAAGAATACAAACAATTTCTTGATGCCGGCAAGACAGAGCGGGAAGTTATAACTCTATCCGAAAACCTGCTAAAGAAAGCAGGTTTTCGGAACCTGACGGAATGTTCCAGTCTTAAGCCGGGGGACAAGGTTTACGCAATCATCCGGCGGAAAGCCCTGGTTGCTGCTGTTCTTGGCAGAATTCCCCTGGTAGAGGGGCTGCATCTTGTGGGTGCCCACATTGATAGCCCCCGCCTGGATTTAAAGCCCCGGCCCCTCTACGAGGAAGAGGATCTTGTCTTCTTGAAAACCCACTACTATGGTGGAATAAAAAAATACCAGTGGCTTTCGGTTCCCCTTGCCCTGCATGGCCTGGTTGTTAAAAATGACGGTTCCAGCATCCCGGTGATTATCGGTGAGAATCCCGGAGATCCTGTTTTTACTGTCAACGATTTGTTGCCCCACCTGGCCAAGGACCAGATGGAGAAAAAAATGATGGACGCAGTGCCCGGCGAGACCTTGAATATCCTGGCCGGAAGTATCCCCCTCGGGGATGTAGAATTGAAAGAACGGTTCAAGCTGGCCGTGCTGGATCTGCTTTACCGGAATTATGGCCTTGTTGAGGAGGATCTGATCAGTGCGGAACTTGAACTGGTTCCGGCCTGGCCTGCCAGGGATATCGGGCTGGACCGGAGTTTTGTGGGAGGTTATGGTCAGGACGACCGTGTCTGTGCCTATACGGCGCTGAGGGCCTGCCTGGAAATATCTGCTCCGGAACGGACGGCCGTGCTTGTGCTGGCCGACAAAGAGGAAATCGGGAGTACCGGTAACACGGGGATGACGGCAGCGTTTTTAACAAACGCCCTGGCTGAAATCGGGTTCCGCTGCAGCCCTGACTTCACTGAGCTGCATTTGCGCAGGACTCTGGCTAACTCACGGGCCCTGTCAGCTGATGTAAATGTTGCCCTGGACCCCAATTACGGGGATGTTGTAGAGAAACGGAACACGGCCAGAGTCGGCGGCGGCCTGGTTATAACCAAATATACCGGTACCAGGGGTAAATCCGGCACCAATGACGCCCATGCCGAAATGGTTGCCTGGATCCGGCAGATCTTCAACCGCTCCGGAATCATCTGGCAAACTGGTGAACTGGGCAAGGTGGACCAGGGCGGGGGCGGTACCGTCGCCCATTTTTTGGCTGCCCACGGAATGGACGTGCTGGATTGTGGTGTCGGTTTGCTCGGTATGCATTCTCCCTTTGAAGTAGCCAGTAAGGCTGATATTTACATGGCTTACAGGGGATACGGGGCTTTTTTAGCCAGCCATTAAACTCCAGCGGCTCAGGCTTCTGGCGCCTGAGCCGCTGGGCAGGGATGTCTAGGAGGGTTTTTAAGTTGCCTAAATATTTTGTTGGAGATGTCATCAAGACCAGGAAGAGTCACCCCTGCGGCGGTGACCTGTGGGAAGTCATCCGCACCGGCGTGGATTTCCGGATCAAATGTTTGAAATGTGGCAGGGTCCTCTTGCTTCCCCGGCCCAAGTTTGAAAAATCCGTTAAGGCGGTGGTCCAGACTGCTGCGCCGGTCCAAACCGGCAATAATCCGTAAAACCTTCCGGGGAATGCACGGCAGGTTAAACTACTAGAAAGAACCTCTTTAAAATTACAACCTAATCTGAGATCCGGTAGGTCCAGTTGACCCCATCATTATTATCCCAGTTTTCCCGGTTATCCCTAAAACAAAAGTTCAGCTGAGCTCCTTCCAGCAGAAATACCACTTTTTCCCATCCGGCCTGGGTCTGCTCCATGGGCTGGTCGCTGGTGGAACTCCAGTTTTGCTGGTTGCCGTAACCGCAATGCAGGTAAATACGTTCCGCTCCTTTTTCCGACAACAGTCCTTTGTAAAGGATGCTTACTTTTTTGCCGTCTTCCGTCAGGGGTTTTACCCGCACCCCCCGGATGGGTTCTGAGTACCTGAAAGGCTTTATTGAATTCAAAGGCTCACCTCCGTTGTTAATTTTATTTTTATTTATTTTATTGTGCTCGAATATCAGGGGATTATGAGTGAAAGGCCGGCTTTAACCGGCCAATTTTAGATCGTCCTTGCTATTTATATGGCACTATGCTATAATCTATTAGTCAAATTTTGCATTTTGCATTTTGACGTTTTCCACCCTGCTCTATCCTGGGAGATAGGGCCATAGTCCATAGGGAGGAGGTGAATGCTTTGCGCAAGTATGAAGTAATCTTTATTCTCCGTCCGGACCTGGACGAAGAAAAAAACACGGAGGTTATTGAGAAATTCAAGGCTCTGATTGAAAGCCACGGTGGAGAAGTTTTAAAACTTGACAAATGGGGCAAGCGCAGGCTGGCATATGAGGTGAAGGATTACAGGGAAGGCCTTTATATCCTCATCCAGATGAAAGCTGAGTCCAAAGTGGCCACAGAGTTGGACCGTGTTTTTAAGATTACGGATGAAGTGCTGCGGCATATGATCATCCGGGAAGACGAATAAATTTACTTTTATAAACAAAAAACAAAACAAAACAAGGGTATTTTTTGGAAGAACAGAGAACCGGTAAAACCGGCATGAAAAACCAAGGCGGTGGGAAACATGCTCAATAGGATTATCCTGATCGGTCGTCTTACCAGAGACCCGGAGTTGCGCTATACTCCAAGCGGAGTTGCCGTTGCCAGGTTTACTCTGGCGGTTGAACGCCGTCAGATTAAAGACAGGGAAAAGGAAACCGATTTTATTGACATCGTTGTTTTTCAGAAGCAGGCCGAAACCTGTGCCAATTATATCGGCAAAGGCAGGCTTGTGGCGGTAGAGGGCAGGCTACAGATCCGCTCTTACGACGATAGTCAGGGCATCCGCAGAAAGGCCGCCGAAGTAATTGCCGATAGTGTGCGCTTCCTCGATTGGCCCAAAGAAGGCGGGCTTGCTTACAACACAGGCCAGGCCAGGGGTGTCCAGGAGCAGGGCAGCGAGATCAGCTTCCCTGAGGAAGAGGATATACCGTTTTAAGAAGGATGGCCTCCTTTAGCAGGGGGCCTGGATAAGGAGGTAGGTTGTTTGAAACGTGAAAGAGGCCGCAGGGGGAAAAAGCGGATCTGTAGTTTTTGTGTGGATAAAATGACCACCATTGATTATAAAGATGTGCCGCGCCTGAAAAAATATATCACCGAACGGGGGAAAATCCTGCCCCGCCGGATTTCAGGGAACTGTGCCAGGCATCAGCGGATGCTGACCACGGCTATAAAAAGGTCGCGCAACATTGCGCTCCTGCCCTTTACAGCAGAATAAACAAGAGGGGGAGAACCAGAAGTCTCCCTCTTTTTTGATCCAAACCAGGCTACGTGCTACAGGTCTTTAGTGGCATAATATAAAGATGTCTGGTTTATTTTCAAGGGCATACCCATTCGGGTTATAAATAACAGACAAATCATCCGCCGGAGGTGCAGGAAAAAAAACTGCTTCCGAAGAATAGCTTAACGTCTAGGTCAAGTTCAATTAGGAGGTTTCCCAATGTTACCCGGCAAGCAGGAAGGCGGCATCGCCAAAAATATCAAAGTTATCGACTGGTTGAAAGCCGATCTGGTCACTTCCGTGTCAGCGCTGTTTAAGTCAATGCTCAAGGGCAGCGAAGACCTTCTTCTTGATGCTCTGGCCAGCCTGATCATTACCTGCTATGTTTTGGGCCGGAGGCTGGGCATCAATTTCCCCCGCCTGGACTTGAAGGTGGAGGCCAAGCTACGCCAGGGTATTGAGGAAGATCACGAGCTGGAAAGATGGTACGGTGATCTTTCAGCTCTCTTGAACTACATGGCTGACAAAAAGAGGTGATCCTTTGACGAACAGCAATAGAGCCGGTACCCTGTCAGAGTGGGGTTTTTTTACTCTTCTAATTGTTCTGGCCGGGCTGGCCGGCTTGTACCTGCCTTTTCTCGCAACCCTGGCTACGATTTGTCTGCCCCTGCCGCTGATCCTGCTTGTGATCAGGACGGACATCCGCTATGGATTGGCCGGGTTGGCTGCGGCGGGGCTGATTTTGACAGTGTTATCCTCGGACCCTGCAATGACCCTGGTCTTGATTGTTTCCTACGGTATACTGGGAATTTTGTACGGCTTGCTGTTTAAAAACAGAATGCCTTCCTGGAAGGTTTTTGTTACCGGTATGCTTGGCTCCGTTGTCCTTGCCCTGATCTCAGCGGCAGTAATCTATCTTATCAACGGGGTGAATATTTTTGTCCTGAGCGGGGAAGCCAGACAGGCAGCCATGCAGTGGCTGGCGGCCAATCAGGGTTCCATGACCCTTAACGATATCCCGGCAGAATGGCAAGAAGAATTAACTAATAAACTCCTGGATGTGCTGGAACTGTTGATCCCGGGACAGTACATCATAACCACGGCCGCCTCGGCAGCGGTAAACTATTTTCTGGCCAGGCTGGCTTTAAAACGCATAAATTTCCCGCTGCCGCCGGCTTTTGAATTGACCCGGATTTATCTTCCCTGGTACAGTGTCTGGGGGTTGATTACGGGATTGGCACTGACCCTGGCAGGGGATTATTTTGGGATGTCCCTGATGGCTAAAATAGGTAAAAATATCCTGTTTATCCTTTTTTATGTATATCTAGCCCTCGGTCTATCAGTGGGCGCCTACTTTTTCCGGAAGTTGAAAGTGGCCATGCTGATTAAATTAACCTTTTTGTTTCTGGCAATTCTATACATCCCCTTCAGCCTGCTGGTGTTTTTGCTCCTGGGGGTGGTGGACACCCTGGTTAATCTCCGGCGTCTGCCGGAAGCAAACAAGCCGGGGTAAGGCCCGGGAGCCTGTATTCAAGTGTTTAAGGGGATAGAAAATCATAACACTAGTGTTCCGGGAGGTGTCAAGGATGAGAGTTATCCTGCTGAAGGATGTGCCAGGCCAGGGAAAGCGCGGTGATATTCTAAACGTAGCAGAGGGTTACGCCAGGAACTATCTGTTGCCCCGCGGGCTTGCCAGCGAGGCGTCCAAAGGTAAAATCAAAGAACTGGCCGAGCGCCGGCAGGCAAGCGCCATGAGGGAGGAGAAAATGCGGCAGGAAGCCGCTGAGCTGGCGGCGCGTCTGGAAAGCCTCACTGTTATCGTCAGGACAAAGGCTGGGGAAGGCGGCAGGCTCTTCGGTTCAGTTAATAACAAGGACATTGCCGATGCCCTGGCGGACCAGTACAAGATCACCCTGGATAAAAAGAAGATCGTAGTAAAAGAGCCAATCAAGCAGGTGGGCAGTTATTCCGTGCTGGCCAAACTTTACCCCACGGTCCAGGCCGGGATTAAGGTCGAGGTGGTTGGGGAGTAGCCCGGATCGCCGACGGATCGCTCTGATATATTTAAATATTTTTAGCTGAAATCCATGGGAAGCTGATCAACATAATTGTCTCATGGAAAGATGAAAGGAGCTCAAAATGAAAGTTTTCCTCGAAAAGTTTATTGGAGGAGTAAAGGGCGATACTCCCGGTAAACTGAAGGGCCATGATCCGGTAAAACGCCAGGTTACCGCACTTTATAGCCTCTTAGCCGAGCTGTACGGTTCCGATAAACTGGTCTTAAAGGCCGGCAAACTGGATGCGCTGAAGTTTATGCGCTCCGACATCCTGGAGGAAAGGGTTTTAGCCCTTCAAAGGCTGGTTTTCGAGGATCCCACCTATGACAAATTGCCCGAGCCGGAGGTGATCCCGGCTATTCTTGAGGAAATCGAGGAGGAAATCGCCGACAATATTGCCCGGCGCACGGTGGAAGATCAGCTGGAGAAAAAAATTAGTGAAAAGCTTCAGCAGCGCCACGAGGAGTATGTTAAAGAGATCAAAATGCAGGTGCTCAAGGAAAACACGGGGCCGGAAAACGCCAGCACCTTAAAAAAGCTGGCCCTCCTGGAAAAGATGGAACAAAAAAGGCTTTCCAAGTCGGCCCTGGAGTTTCTAAGGCCGGCTACCTTCGAGGAGATTATCGGTCAGGAACGGGCAGTAAAGGCGCTCCTGGCCAGGCTGGCTTCCCCTTATCCCCAGCATATCCTGCTCTACGGCCCGCCCGGTGTGGGCAAGACTACCGCTGCCAGACTGGCCCTGGAGGAGGCGAAAAAAGCGAAGGGCACACCCTTTACCAAGGATTCGCCCTTTATCGAGGTTAACGGCGCCACCCTGCGCTGGGATCCCCGGGAGGTAACCAACCCGCTTCTGGGTTCCGTGCATGACCCCATCTACCAGGGCGCCAGGCGGGACCTGGCCGAGACAGGCGTGCCGGAGCCCAAACTGGGACTGGTCAGCGAAGCTCACGGAGGGGTGCTGTTTATTGATGAAATAGGCGAAATGGATTACATCCTGCAAAACAAACTTTTAAAAGTGCTGGAGGACAAAAGGGTCTACTATGAATCCTCATACTACGACCCCCACGAGCCCAATATTCCCCAGTATATCAAAAAAATTTTTGAGAAGGGAGCGCCGGCAGACTTTATTTTAATTGGTGCCACCACCCGGGATCAGGAAGAAATTAATCCTGCCATCCGTTCCCGCTGCGCGGAAGTGTTTTTTGAGCCCCTAACCCCGGTGGCTATTCAGGAAATTATAAAACAGGCAGCTGTCAAGCTGGATGTGGAACTGGAACCGCAGGTGCCCGGGATCATCAGTGACTATACCATTGAAGGGCGTAAGTCCGTCAGTATCTTAGCAGATGCTTATGCTCTGGCCTGCTACAGCAGTAAGACAGGAAAAAGCTGCCGGATTACCGTAGAGGATGTTCTGGAGGTAGTCCAGGTCAGCAGGTTAAGCCCTTATGTCAACTGCAAGGTTTCTTCCCAGCGCGAGGTGGGTAAGATCTTCGCCCTGGGTGTAGTGGGGTTTTTGGGTTCGGTTTTGGAGATAGAGGCGGTAGCGTTTCCCGCCCGCAACCAGGGCCAGGGGAACATTCGCTTTAACGATACCGCCGGCAGCATGGCCAAAGACTCTGTTTTTAACGCCGCCTCGGTAATCCGGAAACTAACCGGGGAAGATTTGGCCAACTACGACGTCCATATAAACGTGGTAGGGGGCGGCCGCATTGACGGTCCTTCCGCCGGAGTGGCTATTTTCCTGAGTATTCTGAGTGCCATCCAGGGCCGCCCGATACCCCAGGATGTGGCTGTTACCGGTGAGATTTCCATCCAGGGCAAGGTGCGGGCCGTGGGGGGCATTTGTGAGAAAATATATGGAGCAAGGCAGGCCGGAATTAAAGCTATTCTGCTGCCCGGCGAAAATCAGAAAGATGTGCCCCCCGAGCTCAAAGGAATCCAGGTGATCCCGGTCAGTACCGTGGAAGAAATTATCCGGTACGTATTTCCACCTGCCGGTGTTGAAGATTTAGTTAGTTAAAAAAGGTGATGCCCTTGTTAGAACGAATTCCCCCCCAGAACATTGACGCCGAACAGTCTGTGCTCGGCGCTGTACTTATTGACCGGGAAGCCATCTACAGGGTGATGAAAACCTTGCGCCCGGAAGATTTTTACCGGGAAGACCACCGGCATATTTATGAAGCCATGCTTCTTTTAAACGAGAACGGCAGCCCTGTGGATTTAATTACGGTAAGCGAACAGCTCAGGCAGCAGGGTACCCTGGAAAAAGCCGGTGGTGTGGCTTATCTTGCCTCCCTTGCGGAGATGGTCCCCACCAGCGCCAACGTTGAGTTTTACACCCGGATTGTGGAAGAAAAAGCGCTCCTGCGCACCCTGATCAACCTGTCCACACGTATTGCGGGTATGGGTTACGACGAGGGAGAAGAACCGGAGAAGCTTATAGCCGAAGCCGAGCGAATGCTTATGGAACTGGGCAGTCGCCGGGTAGCCAACGCTTTTTTTTCCATCAAGGACATTCTTTTAAATACCTTTTCCCACCTGGAGTATCTTTACAATAACCGCGGCAGCATCACCGGTGTTCCCACTTCCTTCAGCGATCTGGACCGGCTCTGCAGCGGGCTGCAGCCCAGTGACTTCATTATCCTGGCGGGACGTCCCAGTATGGGCAAAACCAGCCTGGGCCTGTGTATCGCCTATAACGCAGCCCTAAAACACGATATTCCCGTGGCCATCTTCAGCCTGGAGATGTCTAAAGAGCAGCTGGTCCAGCGCATTCTCTGCGCCGAGGCCAGAGTCGATCAACACCGGATTCGTTCCGGGGACCTGGATGAGGAGGATTGGCGGAAACTGCACGAGACGGCAAGGCAGCTGGCCAAAGCGCCCATTTATATTGATGATACCGCAGCCGTCTCCGTCCGTCAGGTCCGGGCCAAGGCAAGGCAGCTCAAGGCCGAAAAAGGGCTGGGTCTGATTGTCATCGATTACCTGCAAATGATGTCGGGCAGCCGGCGCTCCGAAAATCGCCAGCAGGAAATTTCAGAGATTTCCCGTTCTTTAAAAGGACTGGCCAAGGAGTTGAACATACCTGTTCTGGCCCTGGCTCAGCTGAGCCGGTCCGTGGAGCAGCGCCCGAATAAGCGTCCGGTAATGTCCGACTTGCGCGAGTCCGGTTCTCTGGAGCAGGATGCCGACCTGATCATGTTTATTTACAGGGATGAATATTATAATCCTGAGTCCGAGAAAAAAGGCATCGCCGAGATCATTATCTCCAAGCACCGCAACGGTCCCGTGGGAAGCGTTGAACTGGTTTTCCTGAAAGAGTTGACCAAGTTTGTACCCTATCTGAAAGATGCGGGAGGAGTTTAAAATATTTTTGCCGGGGCAGCGTATCCCTGTTTTTTGTCATATAATAACTTGACATTATTGGTGAAGTTATGTAGTATGTATATGTTGCCCAGGTGGGCATTTTTGCACAACTATATTCCTTGATTAGTAGCAAATGGCTCAAATAGCAGCTGACACAGTTTTGTTGTTTGGGTTATTTTTATGCCGTCGCGGAAAAAATATTGTAAAACCTGGACTAGGGTGAAGGGGAGGTGTCCCTTTGGGTAAACTCTATGATGTGATTATTGTTGGAGCCGGGCCGGCCGGAATATTTACAGCCCTGGAGTTGACCAGGAACCGGCCGGATTTGAAGATCCTGATGATCGAGAAGGGACGTGAGCTCGGGAAACGCGTTTGTGAGGCCAGGGAACGCAACGCTTCCTGTTTTAACTGTTCACCCTGTTCCACCATTTGCGGGTGGGGCGGGGCCGGGGCTTTCAGCGACGGGAAGTTGACCCTGTCCACGGAAGTGGGCGGCAGCCTGGAGCAGTACATCAGCGAGAAACACCTGGCCGAATTAATTGATTATATTGACCGGATTTACATTAATTTCGGCGCCCCGGAGCAGGTTTACGGACTGGAGGACGAGGTGGAAATCGAGGCCATGAAGCGGCGGGCCATCCTGGCGGAGCTTAAACTGGTGCCCGTCCGGATCCGGCATATGGGCACCGGCAGGTGTCAGGATGTCCTGCAGCGAATGCATGATCATCTGGCCTCCCGGGGAGTCGAGGTGCGCACATCCTGCCAGGTTGAAGAAATTCTGGTGAGAGATAATCAGGCCAGGGGCATAACCTGCCAGGACGGAAAAACCATTGAAGCCGGGTTTGTGGTCCTGGCGCCCGGCCGGGAAGGCGCGGAATGGCTTGGCCGGGAGGCCCGGCGCATAGGTCTGGAGAATACCATCAATCCGGTGGACATCGGGGTGAGGGTAGAACTGCCGGCTGCGGTGATGGAGCCCCTGACCAGAATTTTTTACGAAGCCAAGCTGATTTACTATTCCAGGACCTTCAACGATAAAGTCCGTACTTTTTGCATGAACCCCAACGGAGAAGTGGTCCTGGAGAATAACGACGGTCTTGTAACGGTTAACGGTCACAGCCACGCTTTCCGCAAGACCGAAAACACAAATTTTGCCGTGCTGGTCAGCAAGACCTTTACTGAGCCTTTCAAGGAACCCATTGCCTACGGCAGGTACATCGCCAGCCTGGCCAACGTGCTGGGCGGGGGTGTGATCATCCAGAGTCTGGGGGACCTGCTGTCGGGTCACCGGTCCACTGTGGAAAGGCTGTCCAAATGCATGACGATACCGACCTTGAATGAGGCCACACCCGGCGATTTGAGCCTGGTCTTTCCGTACCGCCACTTGATGGGAATCGTGGAAATGCTCAAAGCGCTGAACCAGATTGCGCCGGGGGTTTATTCCCGGTATACCCTCCTTTACGGGGTCGAAGTAAAATTTTATTCCTCCCGGCTGGCACTGTCAAATTCCCTGGAAACACAGGTTAAAAACCTTTTTGCAGCCGGGGACGGGGCCGGTATTACCAGGGGCCTGGCCCAGGCTTCTGTGGCCGGTGTACTGGCAGCCAGGGAAATTATCAAGCGGGTCTAGGACTCCGGGTTCCCTTCCGGGATTGTCCGGGTAAGGCGGACAGGGAGATTATCAATTGATTGCAGGGGGTATCCAGATGTCTACAGTGGTATTAATTGGCGCCCAGTGGGGTGACGAGGGCAAGGGGAAGGTAACCGATTTTCTGGCGGAGAAAGCTGATCTGGTGGTTCGCTACCAGGGGGGCAACAATGCCGGCCATACGGTTGTAGTGGATGACCGTGAGTTCAAGCTGCATTTGATTCCCTCCGGCATCCTCTACCCGGAAAAAATTTGTATAATCGGCAGCGGCGTGGTAATCGACCCGGAAGTGCTCATAAAAGAACTGGAGTCCCTGCAAAGACGGGGAATCAACACCGGGAACCTGAAAATTAGCCAGAGGGCCCACGTGATCTTTCCCTATCACCGGCTGTTGGACCAGGTGGAAGAAGGTCGCAAGGGCGAAAACAAAATCGGCACCACCTGCCGGGGCATCGGCCCGGCCTACATGGATAAATCGGCCCGGGTGGGGATCCGGATGGTGGACCTGGTGGACCGTGAAGTGTTTGCAGGATTGCTGGAACGCAATATGGAAGGGAAAAACCATCTCCTGACAAAGGTCTACGACAGTGAAGCCCTTGATTTAAACAGTGTTTTGGGAGCCTACAACTCTTACGCGGAAACTCTGAAAAAATATCTGGCAGACGTATCCATCATTATTAACGACGCCACGAAGCAGGGTAAAAATGTGCTTTTTGAAGGGGCCCAGGGGACTCTTCTGGACCTGGATCACGGCACTTACCCCTATGTTACTTCTTCTCACCCCACAGCGGGCGCAGCCTGCCTCGGCGCGGGCATCGGCCCGACCAGGATCGACCGGGTCATCGGCGTGGCCAAGGCCTATACCACCCGGGTGGGGGAAGGTCCCTTCCCCACGGAGCTCAGTGACGACGTGGGTACTTTCATTCAGAACCGGGGCGGCGAATTCGGTACAACCACAGGACGCCCGCGCCGCTGCGGCTGGTTTGACGGAGTGGTGGGACGCTATGCCGTCCGAATTAACGGTCTGGACTACCTGGCCATCACCAAGCTGGACGTCTTAAGCGGCCTGGAGAAGGTTAAGATCTGTACCAGTTACCGCTACCGCGGAGAATTGATGGAAGAGTTTCCGGCCAGTTTGAGGGTTTTGAAAGAATGCGTACCTGTTTACGAGGAACTCCCGGGCTGGCAGGAGGATATCACCGGGGCTAGGAGCCTGGAAGACCTTCCGCCCGCTGCCAGAAATTACCTGGAGAGGATCGAGGAGATTTCCGGCGCGCCCATTGCCCTGGTGGGTGTAGGAAGCAGACGCTCCCAGACTATTCTTACTGCTTCCATCTATGATTAAGAAAGTCAAACCTACATTTTGAGCGGACTCTTAAAGGGGTCCGCTTTTGTTATTATTTTTCTCATTTTTAGTGGTTGACAGCGCTTAACCTGTTATAGTAACATATCTAACTGTAAGGCATTTTGGGCCATTAGCTCAGTCGGTAGAGCACCTGACTTTTAATCAGGGTGTCGGTGGTTCGAGTCCACCATGGCTCACCAATTAATTATTATTCATAAGTCTTAACTTTGGAATGCAGGGTTTGCCCGGTATTTTATTGAAACCCCTGCCAAAAGCCAATAGGGCCCCATGGTCAAGCGGCCTAAGACACCGCCCTTTCACGGCGGTAACCCGGGTTCGAATCCCGGTGGGGTCACCACAAAATCCCTTTCTAAGGCAGCCGCAGGGCTGCCTGGATCATTTTATATGCAGGTTATAGGCAGGCCTGGGCCGGCCATAGGAGGGCTAATTTTATTTGTGTGTTCTCAAAAAAATAAGTGAATAGGCCTTAGTGAAAAAATTTTTGGTTTCTCAGCTCCGATCTTTATTTAAAATCAGAGTCTCAGCATCCACAACCGGGAAAGTAATTAAAGCATGGAGCAACGATAGGCCGGGCAGAGAATGGGCCTGATAAAGAAAGAGTAGCTAAGCGGGAGGAAAACAGTTTCCCCGGCTTGCAATTTTTTTTTGAAAAGTCTATAATAATAGAGCCGGGCGGGTGTAGCTCAATGGTAGAGCATCAGCTTCCCAAGCTGAGGGTTGCGGGTTCGATCCCCGTCACCCGCTCCAGCGATAGCAAGGAAATCCGAGGCTGAATAAGCCCCGGGTTTTTATTTTCCCTTACCTTATGTTTATTTTTAAAGCCCTTACATCCCCTTG
The DNA here is from genome assembly GCA_029555205.1 of Bacillota bacterium. Lineage (GTDB taxonomy): Bacteria > Bacillota > Desulfotomaculia > Desulfotomaculales > Pelotomaculaceae > DTU098. The sequence continues at coordinate 15,058 of JAKPTB010000009.1, read as the reverse complement.
CTTGTGGCCTTGTTCCGTATTGGGAATAAAAATGCCTTGGTCAATACATTCATCAATCAATTGACCTGGACTAATTAAGGAAAGGACAGGATGGAAAGTTGTTCCTTGAGATGGGACAGATGAGCATAAGTCCAGGTTGCTTTTGCTGCCTGGATGTTGCCGGCGATTGGCGATGTTTTTTCTTCGTTTGTTTTTCTCTAAACAGGGCTCCAAAAGGGCAAAAAAAAACTACATTTAATGCTGTAGTTAATGTTGTGTCCTTTCCCGCCGGGCGAAAAGTTCTTCATAAGTGGACATGTGTCTAATCATAATCTTACGGGTTTCGCGGTTATCCAGTTCCACGATCCGATCCAGTTTCCAGCTGCCGCCGTTGGCGAAACCGGAAACTATAAAATTATAATAGAATTTTAAGCTATTAAAAAACTTCAAGTTTGTCAGTTGCTTAAAAAATGTCATTTTTTATCGCCCTATTTTATATTATCAAAAATTTATGGAGTAAACAATACATATTGTAGAAATCAGACGACTTATCTCCAGGTTTGGTAAGGACAGCTATATCCGGATCAGTGAGATAGCCGGGAAGTAAGCCGGGCCTGGTGTTCAAACCCTGCCCCGGGTCGCCGCTTCAAAGGGGGAATACGCTGTTTTTTGGGTGAAAAGGGCGGTTATTTACTCCTTTAATTGGTTGCCTCCATTCCCCTGATCATTTATAATGATTTGGAGGAGGGATAAATTTCTATGGGAAAACACATTAAAACAGTAAATAAAACGCGGCTGTCTAATGAAAATAAGCGTGGCTGCGGCGAGTGTCAGACTTCCTGCCAGTCTGCCTGCAAGACTTCCTGCACGGTGGGCAATCAGCTTTGCGCCAGGGAGCAATCGAATTAAAAAAGAGCCTTGTCCCGTTGGGATGGGGCTCTTCTTTACGTGAAAGACGTGAAAGGAGCAAAAAATATAATTGTTGCACAAGTTTATTTTTGACGGAACCAGAATCGTTTTAGACGTTCACAGCGGAGCGGTCCACGAGGTGGACGAACTGGCCTGGGAATTATTAGAGAATTACGGACAGGTGACTGAGGCGGAATTGATTGAAGGAACCCGTGGCCGCTTCGACCCTGTGGATGTTGCGGAGACACTGAAAGAAATAAAAGAACTGGAACAATCCGGACTGCTTTTCAGCCCGGACCCCTACCAGGGGAAATATACTCCCAGCAATGAAATTGTAACCAAAGCGCTTTGTCTTCACCTGGCTCATTCCTGCAACCTGGGTTGCCGTTACTGTTTTGCCGGGCAGGGGCGCTTCGGCGGAGAAGACCAATTGATGCCCCTGGAAACAGGCCGCGCGGCCATAGACTTCCTGATTGAGCGTTCAGCTAACAGGAAGCATTTGGAGATTGATTTTTTTGGAGGAGAACCCCTTTTAAATTTTGAGGTACTGAAAGAACTGGTCTATTACGGAGTACAAAGGGCCGGGGAAAGGGGTAAGGTGTTTAAATTCACCGTAACCACCAATGCCCTTTTATTAAACAGGGAAGTTTCACAGTTTCTCAATGAGCATGAGATCAATGTGGTCCTGAGTCTTGACGGAAGACAGAAGGTACATGACAGGATGCGTCCCTTCCCGGGGGGAGCCGGTTCCTATGAAATAGTTACATCCAGAATAAAAAGTTTTGTAGACTCCCGGCACAACCGGAACTACATTATCCGCGGCACTTATACCCGGCATAATTTAGACTTTAGCAATGATGTTCTGCACATGGCCGACCTGGGTTTTAAGCATTTATCAGTGGAGCCGGTGGTTGCGCCGGAGGAAGCCCCCTACGCCATCCGCCGGGAGGATTTGCCAGCGGTTCTTGCCCAGTATGAACAGTTAACCAGGGAATTGCTGCGGCGTAGAGAGGCCGGGGAGCCGCTGGATTTTTTCCACTTTAACATCGATCTTGAGGGAGGTCCCTGCCTGCCGAAAAGGCTTACGGGGTGCGGAGCGGGTTATGAATACCTGGCCGTTGCGCCCAATGGAGATTTGTATCCCTGCCACCAGTTTGTAGGCAGGAGCGATTATTTGATGGGCAATGTCTTTAACGGCAGGGTCAGGCCGGACCTGGTGGAAGCTTTCCGCCAGGCGCATGTTTACAATAAGGAGGGCTGCGCCGGCTGCTGGGCCAAGTTTTACTGCAGCGGCGGCTGTCATGCCAATGCCGGGGCAGCAAACGGGTCAATTTACAGGCCCCACGAACAGGGCTGCAGCCTGGCCCGGAAGAGGCTTGAGTGCGCCCTTTATTTGAAAGTGAAGGAGAGCCGGCAGGATTAAGAGTAACAGTTTCCTGCCGGAGGGTTGTTTATTTGCCAAACAAGTGAAATATTTCCTTAATACGGCTTTTTCAGGCTGTTTTGGACAATATTCTACGAAAAGGGCTGTTTTACCCTCCCTGGCTTGCCATGTTATAATAAACGAGTGTTTTTTTCCCGAAGTTCTCTATTTTATTACAGGTTTCTACAGCAAGAGCCTGTTTCTGAGAGGAGTTGACGATTTTGCCGCCAGAATCTGAAGGATTGCGGCGCCTTCCCAGGCTTGATAGATTTGCCTTTATTTCTGTTATGCGACAGTGGCTGTCAAGGCAGCCTGTATACCGGCGGGTGGGGCTGGGAGTAGCGCTTTATTTAATTCTTGCCCTTTCAGCCTACGCTATTTTCGGGGGTAATGCCTGTGCCGTCTATGTGGACGGTAATATGGTCGCCGTTGCAGATGACGAGAAAAGTGCTAAACAGGCCCTGGCTGAACTGACCAGGTCCAAATCGGACCAGGCCGGCTGCCCCGTAGTAATAACAGAAGAAATCGACTACAGGGGAATCCGGGTAGATCAGAAGGAAATGCTGGATCAGGAGGCTCTAACCGAAAGACTTGGTGAGTCCCTTACTTTTAAGGCGTCCTGTACATCCATACTGATAAACGGGGAAGCCAGGGTTTTTTTGAAGCATAAAGAAGATGCCGAATACTTACTGGCCTGGCTGAAAGGACTCTACCCGCTGGAGCCGGGTGAAAACCCCATGTTCAAGGAAAAAATCGAACTGGCTGAGGGAAGCACTGAAATCAACAACATCATGGATTTGGAGTCGGCCAAAAAATTTGTCCTTCTGGGAACCAACAAGGTAACAGAATATAAGGTCAAGGAAGGCGACACCCTTTGGGATATAGCCCGGGCCGCCAGGATGGACATAGAGCAAATTGTGTTGTCGAACCCCGGTCTGAATCCGGAGCGCTTGAGCATTGATCAGGTGTTGTGCCTGAGTAAGGAATCACCGTTAATTAACGTTGTAACAAAGCGTCAGGTAACGGTGGATGAAGAGATACCTTACTCTGTCGAGGTTCAAAAAGATGACAGCCTCCTGTTCGGGGAGCAGAGGATAATCTGCAAGGGGGAACCGGGCAAGAGAACCGTTACATACGAAATAGTCCGGGAGAATGGGCTGGAAACGGCAAGAGAGGTCCTGGCCGAGGAACTCATCAGTGAACCCAGAACAGAAGTTGTGGCCAAAGGCTCCTTAACCATGCTGGCGTCACGGGGTGGTACGGCGCGTTTGAGCCGGCCCTGTTCCGGCAGGGTCCTATCCCCCTTCGGCATGCGCAACGGCCGGATGCATGAAGGTGTGGATATCGGCGCAGGCTACGGCAGTACAGTTATGGCAGCTGCCGGCGGGACTGTTACCTTTACCGGCTGGCAGGGAGGTTACGGCAAGACTGTAGAGATCTCCCACGGATCGGGTCTCGTGACTCTGTATGCCCATCTCTCATCCATAAATGTTAATAATGGTGAAAAGGTGGAGCGCGGCCAAAAAATCGGACTGGTTGGAGCAACAGGGCGTGCCGACGGTCCCCACCTCCACTTTGAAGTCAGGATTGGAGGAAATCCGCGTAATCCGGCAAACTATTTATAATAAATTAGGCCACTTAAATTTACTACTCAATCCAGAGTCCCCAATTGATTGGTGTCAGCCGCCCGGTTGCTCTCCGGGCGGCTTTTTCCAGGAAATATCAAGGATTGCCATGTCCCCCTTTTATGTAAAAAAGCTTGCCAACGGGTTTAGCAGTGCTATAATATCTTAGGGGTGATAGGTTTGTTTATACGAAAATCCGTCAAGAGGAATAAATTGCGCAGATTCATTTTTATAACAGTTACCGTCCTGATTGCCATTGGCCTGGTGATTCCGCTGGCCGGCCTTTTCCAGAGGCAGCCGGGTGACAGCGGAGCAACCGGAGATGATTATGCAACCCAAACGCTCCAGGAACAGCTTGCCAGCCTGGAAGAAAGGGCTAAAGCAAATCCCGGCGATAAAGATGTTTTATTGGAATTAGCTGAAACTTATATTTACACAGCTCAACGGGAGCAGGCCATAAAAACCTACGAGCAGGTCCTGGCCCTTGACCCGGCTCACGCGGAGTCCCGGCTTAATCTTGCCACGCTCTATTATTACAGCAACCAGTATGACCAGGCCATAGGGAACCTGCAGGATTTGATCCAACGGGACCCCGGCAACAAGAACGCCCATTACTTGTATGGTATTATCCTGGGCACGGGCAAGCAGGACTATGCTGCGGCCATTCAGGAGATGGAAACCTTTATTTCCCTTGCAGGGGAAGGGACGGAGGTTGAAAAGGCCCGGCAGGCCATTGAAGAATGGAAGAAGGCCTCAGGCCAGTGACAGTTTGCATATCTTGAACTAAAATAGACCCGGAACCTGGCGCGGTGTGAATCAGCCGGCCCGTCCGGGTCTTTTTTTAATGAATTATTTTCCGCTAGGAAGGGTTCAACTCCCGCTTTATAATTAGACTGATTAATTAACTGGCGGGAGGTAACGCATGCAAAGCGGAGTACAAAGAAACCTAAAAAACGTTTCCGGCAATAAAGGTCTAACCCGGAAGCGTCCAGCCAGGATTATAGCCGCTATTCTTGTACTGCTATTGCCCATTCTGGGGAGAATTCCTGCTAGCGCCAAATTTTACTGCTACGGGGCCATCCGTGAACTGGTCAAAATCTATGTGGTAATTGGTTCCTGGAATATGTCCAGACTCACATCCGAGCATTTTTTTGTGAAGTATAAGCCCGGAGACCGGGCCGAGGCGGAGCTTGTCCTGGAAACGGCAGAGAAATTTTACCAGTCCGTTACGGAAGATTTCGGTTATAGGCCCCGGGGCAGGATCCCCATTATCCTCTATTCCACAAAACAAGAGCTCAATCAGAGTTTTGGCTGGGATGCCAGTGAGAGCGCCATGGGCGTTTACTGGGCCGGGGTTATCCGGGTGCTTTCACCCGGGGCCTGGGTGGCTGAAACGGAGGCGTCCCGGATCAGGGAAGTCTTTGTATCTTCCGGGCCGATGGCCCACGAGCTGACCCACTTGATGGTAGATTATCTGACGGGGGGCAATTACCCCCGCTGGTTTACCGAGGGCGTGGCGCAGTATGAGGAATACAAGCTGACTGGCTTTACCTTGAGCAAGCCGGAGGACTTACTGAAGCCTCCCCTTTATTCCATGGAGGAACTTAGCCGGGATTTCGACAACCTGGCAGACCAGACCCGTGCCTACAGCCAGTCACTTGCCGCGGTGCAGTACATCGTCAGTCAATACGGCGAGGATGCCCTGGCCGGTTTGATCAAAGAACTGGGTCACGGCTGCAGCTTCAGCCAGGCTGCGGAGAAGGTGCTGCAACTGGACGAAGCCCAGTTTGAGGCGCGCTGGCAGGCCTGGGTCTTGAATCAAACAGAGGAAAGCAGCGGCCGGCTTTTGTTTTAATACCTCCTGGGCCAAAGTTTTAGAAAAGGTCCGGAAAAAAGAAATTGAATCACGGGTCACAATCCTGAGCGCCGGGGCAGGAATAAAAACATTTAGCACGAATAGTCTTTATATGTTTTCAATATATTGCCGCGAATAGTCTTTTAGGAGGACTTTAATGGACAAGATCGTTATCGCAGGAGGTAAGCCCCTCCGCGGCAGGATAAGAATTAGCGGCGCCAAGAACGCCTCACTGGCTCTCTTGTGCGCCACGTTTCTTTCCAGGAACGAGGTGGTGCTGGAAAACGTTCCGGAAATCAGCGATGTTCGCGTAATGATTGAGATCATCAAAAGTCTCGGAGCAACTGCGAATTGGGAAAAACCTGAAACCTTGAGGATTAAACCCCCCGAAGAAGTAAGTAGCGGGGCTCCTTATCAACTGGTAAAACAACTGCGGGCCTCCAATCTCCTCCTTGGGCCAATTCTGGCCAGGTTCGGACGGGTCCGGGTGGCCTTGCCGGGTGGCTGCAACATCGGGATCCGGCCCATGGATTTGCACTTTAAGGGCCTTGAGGGACTGGGGGCAGAGCTGTCCCTGGAGCACGGCTGCATTCGCGGTAGAGTCAAGGGCCGCCTGAAGGGAGCCAGAATCTACCTGGACTTTCCCAGCGTGGGCGCCACTGAGAATATCATGATGGCAGCCTGCCTGGCTGAAGGCCAAACGCTAATTGAAAACGCGGCCAAGGAACCGGAGATTGTAGATCTGGCAAATTTCCTGAATATCCTGGGCGCCAAAGTACGGGGCGCCGGCACCGATGTAATTAAAATTGACGGTACCCCCATCCTTGAAGGGGGTGTTCGCTACCCAATCATACCCGACCGGATTGAAGCGGGTACCTTTATGGTGGCTTCCGCAGCTACCGGGGGAGATGTAACCCTGGAGAACCTGATTCCGATCCACCTGCAGCCGTTGAGCGCCAAGCTGCGCGAGGCTAACGTCGAGGTGCTGGAGGGAGAGGATACCTTAAGGGTGCGTGCGGATAAACCCTTGCGGCCCATTGACATCAAAACGATGCCTTACCCCGGCTTTCCCACAGACATGCAGTCACAGCTGATGGCCATGCTCTCGGTTGTTCCAGGTACCAGCATGATTGTGGAAAACATATTTGAAAACCGTTTTATGGTTGCTGATGAACTCAAGCGTATGGGCGCCAGGATCAAAGTAGAGGGCCGGATTGCTGTTATTGAGGGGGTTTCCTCCCTGCAGGGTACTCAGGTTAAAGCCACTGACCTGCGTGCCGGCGCTGCCCTGATTGTGGCCGGTTTGATGGCTTCCGGGGAAACTGAAATATGCAACGCCATATACATAGACAGGGGTTACCATAAACTGGAGGAAAAACTAATGTCTCTGGGAGCGTCCATCTGGAGAAAATAAGCGTGGCAACACGCTTTTTTTGTTGGGGGGAAGAAATGTTTCATATAACAGTGCTGGCTGTTGGCCGCCTCAAGGAAAGGTACCTGGTGGAAGGAACGGCTGAATATCTGAAAAGACTTGCCCCTTACGCCAGGGTTGACGTGGTGGAGGTGGATGAAGCGGGCTTTGGGGAGAGTACGGCGCCCTCCGCCCAGGAAAGAATCAAAGAGAAAGAGGGGGAGCGCCTGTTCAAAAGGATGCGTCCGGACACCTTCCTGATTGCTTTGGACTTGAAAGGGGAAGCGCGATCCTCGGAGCAAATGGCGGATGTACTTAACAGGCTGGCCCTGGAGGGCAGGGGAGATGTTACCTTTGTCATCGGCGGCTCCCTGGGGCTTTCCCGGAATATCCTCCACCGCGCCGCACTGAGGCTCTCCTTTTCCAAATTCACTTTCCCGCACCAGTTGATGCGCCTGATTTTACTGGAGCAGCTCTACCGCTGGTTTAAGATTATGAGGGGTGAACCGTACCACAAGTAAGGCATAGTTTTTTATATAGAACAGAGGAGCAACCTGGTTAAAGGCCGCTCTCCTCTACTTTGTTTTTTCACTAAAAAAACATAAAATCCTGTTTCTGTACGAAACCAACTTGCATCTGTGTGTTAGTAATAATGGGTCTAAGAAACGGGATGAGTTTGGCAAGCCCCAAATTAATTAACAGAGTTAATATAATAAACAGAAGTAGAAGGAATAATAGCTGAAAAACCTTAAAAATGTTATAGAGAGGGGAAACTTTTGAATATCCGAAGAGGCCGGCAGACGGCCTTTATGACGCTGGTCGTGTCGCTCCTGGGTTTAGCTGCGGCATTTGCGGGGTTATGGAACGAAAACCTTTACAAAGAAGTGTATTTGGCAGGCACGATCTCAGAGTTTTTGATTGCCGGTTCCATAGCCCAGGACCTTGTCTCGATCCCGCTGGGTTTTTTACTGGCTGTGCTGTCGGTTGCCTTTTTGAAACGGCCGGGCTATAAAACCTTTATAGCAATTCTCGGTCTGACCGGGTATTTCTTATATGGTTACGGGCTTTATACCATGCAGGGGCAGTACACGGCCATTTATCTGATTTACCTGGCTATTTTCAGCCTGTCCCTTTACAGCCTGATCTGGGGGGTTACCAGTTTTGATGCGGATGCGGTGAAACATTACTTCCTGCCCCGTTCATTACGCCTGCCCACCGGTGTCTTTCTGGCCGCAATTGTTCTGGTCCTGACTCCCATCTGGTTCAACCTTATTACGGCTGATATTGAAAAGCGTGTACCAGGGGACACCTATGCTGTTTTTATACTGGATTTGGCAGTGGTTTTTCCTGCCCTGGGAATTATTGCTGCCATGCTCTGGCAAAATAACAGGTTCGGCAATATACTGGCCGGAGTGGCGCTTTTTAAGGTAATGACAATTTGCCTGTCGGTGACCTTCGGCGAGTGGTTCAACCCGTATTACAGCGGTCATGAGCCGGATTTCGCCGGCATTGCTATTTTTGCCGGGCTGACAGTGGTTAGTCTTGTGTTCATAGTTTTATACCTGTTAAAACTGGATAAGGCGGGGAGTTGCTGATATGCCTAAAGTTGCGCTGGCAGTGCTTGGGATTCTAACAATCATTATCATTTTGCTGGCTGTTTTACTCATTGCAAATTTCCGGTTCAATCAAAGTGTAAAAAGAGAAGTTGAGGAGCTTTTCAAAGATAATTCTGCTGATAAGGCTGAAATCATCCGGGAAACTAATCTAAGCGGCCTGCCCCCGGTTGTCCGCAAATGGCTGGAACAGTCCGGGGTGGTTGGCCGGGAAAGAATCAGGGCTGTCCGTTTAAGGCAAAATGCACAGCTCAGGCTGAAGGAGGAAGGGGACTGGATGCCTGCCCGGGTGGAACAATACTTTACGGTGGATAAACCGGGTTTTATCTGGAAAGCCAGGGTCAAAATGGCGCCGCTGATCTACTTCGCAGGCAGGGACAAGTACGCTGATGGCAGAGGCCACATGCTGATCAAGCTTTTCTCATTGATCAAAGTCGCGGATGCCGGGGGCAAAGAAGTCGACCAGGGCACACTGCTGCGCTATCTGGCCGAGACGGTATGGTTTCCGGCTGCGGCTTTGAGCCCCTATCTCCATTGGGAGGAAGCAGGCGCCAATTCGGCAAAGGTTACCATGGACTACGGGGGGATAAGCGCCTCGGGGGTGTTTACGTTTAATGAGAAGGGAGAGGTTGTCAGCTTTGTTGCAGACAGGTACGGGGAGTTCAACGGTCGCTATCTACTGAAACCCTGGTCGGTACTTATTAAGGAGCACCGGGAATTTAACGGCATCCGGATACCTTCCAGGGGGGAAGTTGTCTGGAAACTGGATGCGGGGGATTTTCACTGGTACCAATTTGAAATTACTGAAATTGAATACAACAGGCCGGAAGCATACTAGGAAGATGATCAGTTCACTTTTTAGCAGGCTTCCGGAGCAATAAAGTGGCAGGTCTGCAGTTTTAAAAAACATAAGAAAATGATTTAAAAAATATTCTGCCCTGGCCCGGAGTATCTAACTTTTAAGCCGGCGCGTTGACTGAACAGACTAGAAATGATATTATTTTTTAACGTAGGGGCGGAGTATAACCAGAAAACCCCTCATGTTAGAGCAAATATCCTCCGGGATAGGTTTTAAGTTTTAGTCTTGCAAAGTGGAGGTGCACAATAAACATGAATTTTCTGCATGTCGATGGCCGGGAGATTGAGCTGGATGAGGATGGGTTTATAATCGATCCTGAAGAGTGGACGGAAGATGTTGCCCGCCTCTTTGCGGCCAATGAAGGAATTGATTTAACCGGTGAACACTGGAAAGTAATCAACTACCTGCGCGAATATTATGCCGAGAACCAAATAGCTCCGATGATCCGCAAGCTCTGCAAAGATACCGGTTTCAGCTTGAAGCAGATTTATGAACTATTCCCGGCTGGTCCGGCCAAAGGCGCCTGTAGAATAGCCGGTTTGCCCAAACCCACCGGTTGCGTTTAATTTACCGGGACAGGCCTGTTTTACAGGGGAAGGCAGGTTTTTTAGAGAAGTAGAGTTTTTTAGAGAGAACAGGAAGATATAAGTGCCAGTAAAAGTACAATTAAAAAACACCTGGACGAAAGCAACCTGAACTGATAAATATTTAGGTATAATAATTACGTTACGAATTACGTTACGGATTGGACCTGCCCCCGCAGCTGGGGCGGGTTTTTATTTTTTCAAAAGATTGCGCTTATACATAAAAATTGGAACAGGAGAAAAAATATATACAGATTGCCAGGAGGTGACGAAATATTATCAAACCCAAAGAGTTTTCTACCAAGAGGCTAATTTTTTTCGCAGTCTGCCTGCTGGCCCTGCTCATTGCCGGCGCATCCCTGGAGTGGCGGCAGGCGGCGGCCCAAGGCCCCACACTGTACTGGGGGAGCAGGGGCAATGATGTTTTGCGCCTGCAGCAAAAGCTCAGCCAGTGGGGGTATTACAACGGACCCCAGGACGGATACTACGGAGCTGAAACATATCGTGCCGTACAAAAATTTCAGCGCAACAACGGCATTAACCCGGACGGCGTAGCGGGTCCACAGACACTGGCAGCACTGGGCTTGAGCGCGCCGGCCGCGGTCCCGGCTGTTTCCAGGGGCGTAACCTCAGGCAGGGACGAGTTGATCCTGCTGGCCCGGGTGATTGAAGGAGAAGCTGCGGACGAGTCCTTCACTGGAAAGGTGGCGGTGGGAGCGGTCATTGCCAACCGGACCAAAAGCGCTGATTTCCCGCGCACCATCAGCGGCGTCGTTTACCAGGACCATGCCTTTGAGTCCATCAGCAACGGGCAGGCTTACAGGCCTCTCAGCCAGGATTCCATCCGGGCTGCGGAGTTGGCCCTGAGCGGTTACGACCCTACGGGCGGCGCGCTTTTTTTCTGGAACCCGGCCAAGCCGGTTAACCCGTGGGTGTGGTCGAGAAACATTATTACGACAATAGGGAACCATGTCTTCGCACGCTAAAGGAGGAGTTCTTTTGTGAGAAAATGGATTATTCCCGCACTTCTCGGGATTCTGGCCATAGGGGCAGTGGCCGTCTGGGGCAATACCCAGCGCCTGGCCAATCGCCAAACCGAGATATTTCTGGACAACAAATACCAGCGGGCGTTTTTTGATTTGACCAGCCAGGTTCAGAAACTGGAAGTGCTCCTGTCTAAGAGCATGGTGGCCGCTGACCCGCGCCTTGACCTTGCGCTTTTGATGGACCTCCGTCAGCAGGCAGCCTTCGCCCAGTCCAACCTGAGCCAGCTGCCCCTGGGCGATGCCCTGGCCAGCCGGACCTCCAAATTCCTGACCCAGGTAGGGGACTACGGGGACAGCCTGGCCAGGCAGATCAGCCGCGGTGAGGCAATTGGCACGGATCAGTGGGATAGCCTGCATAATCTTTACCAGCAGTCCGTAGACCTGAACCGGGAGTTGCAGGGTATGAGCTACAAAGTGGCCCAGAACAACTTCTACTTTAGCGAACTGGTGCGGCAGGTCCGCAAAAACCTGCAGGATACCTCCGGCAATGCAGCCAGGTCGGACCTCCAGACTCTGGACCAGCGGATGCAGAACTATCCCTCCCTGATTTACGACGGCCCCTTTTCGGAGCATCTCGAGAAAACCGAACCCAGAGCTTTAAGCGGTCAGGCTGAAATAGGCCATAACGAGGCCGTGAAGCGGGCCCTTGCCTTTGTGGACAAGAACCCAAACCTGGAATACAAGGCGGTTGTAACCGCGGATACCAACGGCCGTATTCCGGCCTACCGGGTGGAGGTTAGCGCCGGTGAGGGAGACGCCGGGACCCGGACACAGCTGGATGTAAGCAGGCAGGGCGGCAGGGTTATCTGGATGATCCAGCCGCGCTTCCCTGCAGAGCAGGCAATCAGTATTGACGAAGCCCGGCAGAAGGCGCTCCGTTTCTTAAAGGACAGAGATTTTGGGGAGATGAAGTCCACCTATTACATGCAGCAGGAAAACACGGTTACTTTTAACTTCGCCGCGGTCCAGGACGGCGTAACCCTCTACCCGGACCTGGTAAAAGTCACAGTAGCCCTGGATAACGGGGAGATCATCGGAGCTGAGACCACCGGTTACCTGATGTCGCACCAGCAGCGGGTCTTACCGGAGATAAAGATTAGCCGGGAGCAGGCCAGGGCTACAATAAATCCCCGCCTGGAAGTAACGGGGGGGGATCTGGCCCTGATCCCTGTGGGGGCATCGGATGAGAAGCTGACCTATGAGTTCCGGGGAAAGCTGGGAGAGGAAACTTACCTGATTTACATCAACGCCGAGACCGGCCGGGAAGAAAATGTGTTAAAGCTTATTGAAACGGAAAACGGCACGCTGACCATGTAGCAGATCTCCCAGAGTCAATTCCGAACAGCCGGGACGTAAAATACACAATGAATTTGCCGGGACAGGGTAAACCTGTCTCCGGCTTTTTTTAGGGGCTGTCCCCTTAAAGGTAATATTTGTTAACAAATTTAATAAGATAATATAAGACTTAAAAACACTCTGCATAAAGTTAATCCTGCAGGGATTAAATCCGTTTATTTTGCGTAAATCCAAGAGGCATCCGCCGGCAGGACATTCCCGGGGGGAGGGGGAAGGGGTGCCCTTTGAAAAAAAGTTTGTGCTTATCTTTTTCACGGCCATGGGCGTCATGCTTGGTGCTGCTCTAATCGGCTCCCTGGCCGCCGTGATGGTCCGGGAACCCCCCCTGGCCACAATGCTCAGGCTGGCCAGGGAAATCCGGATATGGGCGGTGGTGGCTGCCCTGGGCGGTACCTTTTCCACCATTGAAATTCTGGAATCGGGACTCTTAAAGGGAGAGATTACTGCTGTCATTAAACAGGTTTTTTACATTGCCGGCGCCATGGCCGGCACTCATCTGGGGCATTTAATGATCCTGGCAGTGGCCGGGGGCGAAAAATGAATGAAAAAGGGATCCGCCTTGCGGTTTTTTTTATCCTGGGCATGCTCATGGGAAGCGTATTTGTCAGTATTTATGTCGGCCGTCAGATTGATCATCTCACCCAGGAAAACGAAATTCTGCTCCGGCAACAGGAACAACTGCAGGACGAGCTGAATCATTTAAGAGAAAGCATGGGCGAAAGGGAAAAAGAGGTGGTTTCCAGCATTGAAACACATATTACCGTCACCGGTGAGAGCCTTACCCGGCTTGAAGAAAACGCTGTTATCCTGGCCATCGATAAGCAGGTGCAGCAGTGGCTGGAGCCGTTAAAGGGACAGGAGGTTAAAAAGCTCAACCACCTTCTGATTCCGCAGATCATTGACAACAGGTCTGTCGAAGTTGCAGGAACCAGCTACCGCCTCAGCGTGAAACTGGTGATTTCCGGCCCGGAAATGGTTTTTTATCTGGAGGCGAAAATGGAAAAGGAGATCAGGCCGGTGGAGGCCCGGGGTCAGGCTTGAATTGCAGGTCCGCGGTATGCTATGGTGGTAGCCCTGGCTGCCTTCGGAGCATTTTAAGCCTTATGATGGAACACCAGTTCAGCCTGATTTCGCCATGGCGATGACGTTTTCAAAGGGTGCGGTAGAAGTGGGGGAAATGCAAAGGACAAACCTGTTATACCACATTGTCTTGACACTATCCCACCACACTTTACCTGTTGACACCCTTTTAGTACCGTGCTATAATTTCCTCAATTTATCGCGAAAAGGCAATGATGGGGAAGAATGGCGTTGTATATTCAGCAGCGAGCCGGGAGCAGGTGTAAGCCCGGTGAATAAGACGCCCGGGCCGCCCCGGATGCCGCACGCCGAAATCTTTACAAAGAAGAGAGTAAGCGACAGCCGGTCTGCCCCCGTTAAAGGGCTTAAGAGGGCCATGAGGCACTGCCTCTTGAGCCAATTAGGGTGGTACCGCGAGTTAAATTCCCGTCCCTTGGTCAGGGCGGGTTTTTTTATTTCAACTTTGACAGCATAAAGGAGGATGACAGTTGAAGGAGATCCTGGAACTACTCCAGACCGACGCCAGGCTTACACCAGCTCAGATTGCCGTGCTGCTGGACCGGGATGAAGAAGAAGTGGCCTGTAAGATCAAGGAGATGGAAGAAAACAAAATTATCCTGGGCTACTTTACCCTGATTAACTGGGATAAGGTTGGGGAAGAGATGGTCTCGGCCATTATCGAAGTCAAGCTCAGCCCCCAGCGTGAAGTGGGTTTTGATGCTGTGGCCGAGCGTATTTACCGCTTCCCCGAAGTGGGCAGTGTCCGCCTGATGTCGGGGTCTTACGACCTGGCTGTAATGATTAACGGCCGCACCATGAAGGAAGTGGCCCACTTTGTTTCCCACAAGCTTGCTACCATTGAGAATGTTATCAGCACATGTACCCATTTTGTGCTCAAAACATACAAGTATCACGGAACCATTCTTGAAGATAATGAATCCGACAGAAGGCTGGTGGTGACCCCATGACAGCAACAGTAAACTGGCAGGACCGGATTAACCCGGTGGTACGGGACATTCCGCCCTCGGGGATCAGGCGTTTCTTTGACCTTGCCACCGAGATGAAAGGGGTGGTTTCCCTGGGTGTGGGCGAGCCCGATTTTGTGACGCCCTGGCATATCCGGGAAGCCTGTGTCTACTCCCTGGAGAAGGGCTACACCATGTATACATCCAACAACGGGCTGCTGGAATTGAGAGAAGAGATAGCCCGGGATCTGGCGGAAACCTACCGGGTGGTTTATAACCCCGGAAATGAGATTTTAATTACCGTGGGGGTCAGCGAAGGGCTGGACCTGGCCCTGCGCACCCTTTTGTCCCCG
>JAKPTB010000167.1 GCA_029555205.1 Bacillota bacterium | reverse complement strand
AAGAGATAATTAAAATTTAATATTTATCACCTAATTATGGATTTTAACATAAATTATGGTAAGTATCTTATCCTTCGAATGGAGAAAGAGGGGAATAAAATTGTTATCAAATGAAGATTTTGTCAGACAATCTCTGGACTTGAACTTGTTCTTTTTAAGGATAATGAAGGAACATTCATTCTTCTTAGAAGCAGGCTTTACTCCTGTAAATGCGGACCTGGCCCGTCAGGCAGATGCCTTTAAAGTGCAGTTCGAGGCTTTATTAAAAGAAGTTGTTTTTATAGCCAACGGATTTATCAGTCCGGACGTAGCAACCTCTGGAGAAATAGTTACCGATTTTACACTTAATGCTGAAAAGGCAACTACGTTTTTCACGGGAATTCAACTTGACACCAGCATTACCATGGCAGAGCTTTCTCTGACAAAGGGTGGTCAGCAGTTAAATATGCAATCGCTGGTACAGCGAGTCGCTGATATAAACCAGAGAGCCATTGCCCTTTTGCCAGGTTTAATTAATTTAAAGACCATAGTACTGGACAGTATGTTGACTTGCAGAATATTTACGTTTAACTATCCGCTATTAATTGACCATATCCGCAGGGAAGCTATATTATTCCTGGAACTGCTTAATAGATTACAGAACAGGGTTGTTATAGATATTGCCAGGTTTGCCTTTGAGCAGGAAGCCTTCTGGAATAGAATTATGGCTGAACATGCGAAATTCATTAGGGGACTTTTAGATCCGACCGAGGAAGCCTTGTTCCGGACAGCCGATAAATTTGGCAGGGAATTTGACGTGCTGACAGCGGAAGCACTGGCAGCACAAACTCAGATCGCCCTTTTGCCGCAGGTTACCCGGGAAAGCCTGCGGGAGACCGTGGCGATAAGGGATTTCAAACGGCAAGGCACGGAAGGCATACTTGCCTGCAGAATAAGGTCTATTATCATACCTCTATTGGGTGACCATGTACTAAGGGAGGCAAATCATTACCTCCGGTTATTGAAAATATTTAGTACGTGTGTTTAAGGGTTAATAATAAGCACCCCTTTAGGGTGCTTATTAAAATCCAAGGGGGTTTTAACGCTCGATGCCGTCACGGGCGGGCACACCCTTTTCATAGTAATGTTTCACTTCCAACATCTCCGTTACCAGGTCTGCCGCGTCTATGACTTCCTGCGGGGCGTACCTGCCGGTAAATATTACTTCCACCCCGTCCGGCTTGGTCCTGATCACATCCAGCATTTCTTCGGTGGTAATGAGGTTAAAGAAATGGGCCGTGTTGATCTCATCAAAAACAACGATATCGTATGCGCCGGAAAGCATCGCATTTTTAGCCTTTTCCAGGCCTTCCCGCGCCATCCGCACGTCCTCCGCCTCCGGCGGGTTTTTAACGTGAATGAACGTGTCTTTGCCATACTGCTCGATAGTGATGTAAGGCTGACACATCTCCGCTGCTTTCAGCTCGGAGTATTTCTGCCCTTTCATAAACTGGCCCACGTAAGTTTTCATACCCCGCCCCATGGCCCGGAAAGCCAGGCCCAGGGCCGCCGTGGTCTTACCCTTGCAGTTGCCGGTGTAGACCTGGACCCACCCTTTTTTAATGTGCTCCTTGTCCAACTCATTACCTCCTCTACCGTTTTCTAAGAACATGTAAATATAGAAATGAATTTTTAGGCGTCCCGCCTCACTTGGTCAAAGACTTCCTGAAAATGAACAGGATTCCGGCAAACACAACCACGGCTATGAGAGACGAGTATAAAAATACGCTGTTATTTGGGGCGCTCCCCGGGTTTAATTTTAACATTAATATCTCGCCGGCGGCGCTTTTTTCGATGCCTTTTTTCCCCGCCACGATCAAACCGCCGCCGCGGACCTGCGCAACGGCATAGCCGCTGCCCGCACCGTCTACCTCTACTGTTTTCTCCCAGAGGAGTCCGCCTTCTTCATCCGTTTTGACCGCATACAGGTCGTAGCCGCCGGCGGACTCTGTTTTACCCGTCAGGACGTAGCCGTCACTCACCCGGCAGGCGCCGTAAAACGAGCTGACCTTACCGCCTCCGTATGTTTTTTCCCAGAGCAGGTTCCCGTGGTTGTCGACCTTCAGCAGGTAAGCCGCGAAACCGGCGCCCTGTTCGCCGGACACTTCCTTTTCGCCGGCAATAACATATCCGCCGCCGGCTGCCTCCAACAGGAGCCAACCGTAATCCGAACCGCTGCCGCCGTAAGTTTTCTGCCAGATCAACTCTCCCCCGGCGTCAGTCCTTAAAAGATAAACGTCAGGGTTGCCGGCGCCGAAAGATTCCGCGTTGCCCGCTATGAGAAAGTCCCCGTCAGCAAGCTGGAGCAGGGAGTAGCCGCAGTCGGAAGCCGCTCCTCCGTAAGTCTTTTCCCATACCACATTGCCGGAGGAATCCAGCTTGACCAGGTAGACATCATATATGCCCGCGCCAAAGGACTCCGTCCCGCCGGCCATGATAAAGCCGCCGTCTTTTGTCTGCCGGACGGACCAGGCATAGTCACAGCGCGGCCCGCCGAACACTTTTTCCCACAGCAGTATGCCCTTGCCGTCAGT
>JAKPTB010000163.1 GCA_029555205.1 Bacillota bacterium | reverse complement strand
CTAATAACTTTTTTACGATTTGTCCTTTTTATCCCCTTAGGTATACATAACTTGGGTTCATGATACGGTTTATTTTTTGCCTGGTAATTTTCTGGAACGTGGAAAACTACTTTGATCCCTTAGACGATCCGGCAACCAATGACAACGATTTCACCATCAAAGGGAGCTATGCCTGGACCTGGCCCAGGTTTTATAAAAAACGCAATGACATTGTCAAAACCATCATCGCCTGCGGGCAGCAGGACGATGGAACGTGGGAGGCACCATGCATCATAGGGTTGTGCGAGATAGAAAATTTCTTTGTCCTCTTCCAGCTTATCAACGATACCCCGCTTTCACGTCTTGGTTACGGTATTATTCACCGGGATTCCCCGGATCCCCGCGGTATGGACGTGGCGCTCCTCTACAGGAAAGAACGATTCCGCCCCCAGGGTACCACCTTTTACAGGATACCCGACGGGAAAGGCGGTACCCTGGGGACAAGGGAAATCCTTTATGTCAGGGGAGTACTGGACCAGAGAGACACCCTTCATTTTTTTGTGAACCACTGGCCCTCCCGCCGGGGCGGAGCCGGGGCCCAAACCCACAGACAAGCCGCATCCAATATCCTTCAAAGGGTAGTTGACAGCATAGGCAATGCTTCTGCGGGGGCCCGGATCGTGGTTATGGGCGATTTCAACGATCCTCCGCAGGCAGCGACCCTGCAAAGCCTGGCCTCGGGCCGCCTGATAAACATATCTCCGCCGGATACGTATAAATACGCCGGTGCCTGGGAGTGCATGGACCAGTTCCTGGTCAGTTCTTCTTTGTACCGGGATCTGGAATATGTAAAAGTAGCACGGCTGCCGCATTTGCTGGAGCGCGACCAGACACACCTGGGTCACAAACCCAAACGAACCTATCAAGGGCCGGCCTATAAAGGCGGGATCAGTGACCACCTGCCGGTAACCTTAAAATTTATTACCTTTGCTTCTTATGGCATCTCAACCCGTAAAGACACCCCTGATGGAGCAGTATTTTGCCATTAAGGCAGATTATCCTGACGCCCTGATGCTTTTCAGGGTGGGTGACTTTTATGAAACATTTGGAGAGGACGCCATCAAAACATCAAAGGCGCTGGGCATAGTACTTACCCGCCGGGCCAACGGGTCGGCCTCCTCGGTAGAGTTGGCCGGATTTCCTTACCACGCCCTGGACACCTACCTGCCCAAATTGGTACGTGCCGGGTATAAGGTAGCTGTATGCGACCAGCTGGAAGACCCCAAACTGGCAAAAAAGATTGTTAAAAGAGGCATTACCGAGGTAGTCACCCCCGGACTTTCCTACAATCCCAGCCTGCTTGACGCTTCTGAGCACAACTTTCTGGCAAGTCTTTATCTGCACAGGGAAGGAACAGCTGAAACGGCAGGAATAGCTTTTACCGACATATCTACCGGCACCATCCAGATAGCCCAGGGAGACATGGCTTATACCGGCAGTCTTTTATCGCAATACGCCCCCCGGGAAATTCTGGTACAACGGGGAACCGAAAAATTCTGGAAATCCCGGACAGACCAACAGGTTTATTTCTCCACAATAGATGACTGGGCTTTTGTTCATGCTGCCGCCCGGGAAAAAGTGAAAACGCATTTTGGTGTAGACAGCCTGAAAGGATTCGGGGCTGAAAACCTTCCTTTGGCCATATCTGCCGTCGGGGCCATGCTTTTTTACCTGGAAATGAACAAGTATTCCAGTTACAGCCACCTGTGCACCCTGCAGCGCATAGACAAGGAACATTTTATGTGGCTTGACAAGTACAGTATCCGCAACCTGGAATTGTTCCCCCGTTCAGAAAACCACGAAAAAGGAGCCAGCCTGATAGAGGTTATAGACAAGACACGCACCCCCATGGGAGCCAGACTGCTTCGCCAGTGGCTGGTGATGCCCCTGCGCTCCCGCACAGCCATCGAAGAACGCCACAATGTGATATCATCCCTGCTGGAACAATGGGAACTGG
>JAKPTB010000156.1 GCA_029555205.1 Bacillota bacterium | reverse complement strand
AAAAAATTAAAAGAAATAGTGTGCGAAATTGTTTTTTACGTTCTTAAATCAAGATTTCAAATAGAGAAATGCATTATTAACAAATAAATCCTTAGAAATCCAGAATAATGTGTATCAAATTTATTCAAAAAAAGCTGCCTTGTATCAAAATAACCCATATCCACCGGAAATAAAAAAATCCCGATATATTGGCACATTTTTATAATTATTTATTCTGCAATATTTAAAAAACAATATAAAATATTAATAAATGTTGGCACACTGATTGCTTTATATTAGACAACTAATTAATAGTATCGGAGGATTAAAATGGCTGAAGTAAAAAAAGATCAATGGCAAGGATTACTCGAATCAACGAGAGCAGGTTATGAAAAGTCTGTTAAAGTGTTAACAGATTTACAACAGGAAATTGAAAAAACAATTAACACACTCGTTCAGAAAGGAACAGAGTTTTCTGAAGACTCAGCAAAACTTGTAAAAGATTGGATTGAAAAGAATAAGAAGATCGCAGAAGATTTTCAGAAAGAAGCAGAAGGTTCTTTAAAGAAAGTTATGAGCCTTATGCCTGATTACAAAAGCTTTGATTTCCCATTTAAAAAAGAATTCGAAGATATGTCAAAGAAAATCGAAGAGCAGATCAAGAAAGCTTTCGATGCATTCAAACTTGCATAATCTGGCTTAAAATAATGATTAAAAAACCTTCCTGAATAAAGGAAGGTTTTTTGTTTTTCTGTAAATCTAATAAATAATAAAAGTTATTGTAAGCTATCGTATTTTCCAGGAAATAATTGTTTAAGTGTCATCTTTGCTTGTGTCCTAACAATTAGAAGGTATCCTCGTTTATATGCACCGAGAAGACAGGTAGCAACTTTTGCCGTTCTTTCCTGAAGAGCAGCAAAACCTTTACAAAGCATAAAAGCAAGTAAATTTTTAGTATTCGGGCATCTGTTAAGTTTATAAACCATATCATCTACAACTTTAACTCTATCCTGTCCTACTGTTTTAGAACCGACGACGCCAAGTGATAATGCAGCCTCGGACTGTACAATCTCAGCGGGGTCTGCACGCATTACTTTTATCATTTCAGGTGTTACCTGCCCGGCTGTTTGTGCATCAAGGTTGAATCTTCGGATTGCTTTTAATGCCTCAACCCTTGCTTTTTCCATTCTTGCATGAAATTGAGGATCTGGATTAACTATTCTGATTGCTTCACCCATAATTTTTGTAAGAATCTCAATACTTTTTTTATTCCCGATTCTTCCTAAAGCTCTAATTGCACCTACACGTAAACCGGGTTCCTGTGAGTATAAAGCTATTTGATGAAGTGCTTCTACTTCTTCAAAAGGAAGACTGCTTTGTCCGCTATATCCAGTGATTGCAAAAACAAAAAGTATAGCCATAGATAAAATCGCTATTTTTTTCATTAGTTTCCCTCTATTTTTTTATTATCATAAAACCGCTTGAGCGCACCAAAAAGTAAAAAATAACGGTAAATTATGACATATTTATTAACACCGTATAATAATATACAGATACAAAACTATACATTTGCAGTAAGCTTATTAATTTTGGATAACTCCTTAACACCGAGCCCATATTTGCCGGCAAGATTAATATGTCCAACCTGATCAGGCTTCATACCGAACAAAGTTGCAGCATATGCATCACAGGCAACGTAATCAGTACCTGCAATAAGCGTATCAATTTTCTTAACATCTCTCGGGCTTCCACCTGTGGGACCGTTTCTTATCATTATTCTTACAGCATCGATTACCGTTAAATTCGGTTTAAAAAATCTTGCCATATCAACGATGCCCTGATGAATTTCCTGATGTAGCCGGCCTCTATTACCTCCTACAGCACCGTAGAAGTTTTTCATTCCCAATGTAAGTATTGAAAGCGCATGCACTTTTGCAACAGGTACATTAATCAGCTTATCAGCTTCTATGACGTCTACGAAAACAGGCCATTGTTTTATTGCAATCCCACCCATATTCATATTTTTAAACCGGTTTTCTTTAGGATAAATCAGGTCTGCTCCTACTTCCTTACATACCCGCTGAATCCCGCTTCTGACAAACGTCATACTTGCAGAATGGCAGGTATTATCCATAATTCTTACTTTCTTTGCTCCGGCATTATAACATAATTCAATTAATTTTTTAATAACAAAAGGATTTGTTGTAGCGGCTTGCTGATACGTTCTATCCCATCCGATATTGGGTTTTATAGCAACAATATCTCCTCTTTTAACAAACTTCGACATTCCGCCAAGCAAATCAATTGCTTTTTGAACAAGTTTGTCTTCTGAAGAACCTTTTACAACGCTAATTGTTGCTGACTGACCGGCTCCGTATGCATCTATTTCAGTTAATTTACCTATAAGCGGGATCGAGACAATTCCAGTGCCAATTACAGTAGCTTTTTTAATAAAATTTCGTCTTGAACAATCACTGTTAAAAAAATTTTGATTATCAAAATCATTTAAACCGTTTTCAATGATTTGATTATCTTGATTATTTCTATTTTTAGAAAAGCAATTTTTTTTCATATCTGTTACCCTCAATATTCATATTGCCCTTCCCCATTAAATATGTTAAATGAAACGCATAAAAAAGTCAACAGTAATTTATAACATTGAATAAAGTTTATCAGCTATTTCTGTTTAAATATTTCTATGTTTTCTTTTACCCAGTTAATTAACTTTGTTACGCCTTCTTTAGGCTGGACTTCTGCCTGCCATTTTAGATTTTTTAATGCTTTACCTGCGTCACAAATAAAATATTTTAGATCACCGTGTCTTTCATTATCGAATTTCACGTTAGCTTTTTCTCCGGTAATTTCTTCAATGGCCCGGTTGGCTTCCCGGATCTCCCGGGTTGTTGAGTACGGTCCCTGCAGGCAGACGGCTCTGTGCCTGTAGCCATGATTGCCCAGGGCGTGGCCGGCAGCCGCAATTCGTTTGATTAAGTCAGGGTAAGCCCTGGCCTTTGTCCCCACCACAAAAAAGCAGGCTTTGATCCGGTACCGTTCCAGGATCTCCAGGATTTGCGGTGTGTAACAGGGGTCCGGCCCGTCGTCAAAGGTGAGTGAAACCCTGCAGCCCCCTTTGGGAAGGCTGGAAATAACCCCGATCTTCCCCAGACGGACCACCAGCGTGGGTACAATGGTATAAGCCAGCAGGATTAAAAGAACTGCGTAAAAAAAGGATACTGCCACTAGCTAAGCCTCTCTTTTTTACATTTGCCTGAAAAAGAATTTTTCCACCGGGTAGAGAAAGTAAAAGCAGGCCATGACGGCAAGCAGGATCGTGCTTACAATGATGGATGAGGTAAGGCCGAAGGATTTCGTCACAGCACCTCCCAGGGCCGGTCCCATGGCGATCCCCATCCCTTCGACAGTGGCGAACAGGCCCCAGCCGGTTGCCTGGTGTTCCTGGGAGATGGACTTTGCCAGCAGGTTATTCCAGGCAGGAAGGACGACGGCATAGGAAAAACCCACCAGGGCAGCCAGCAGATAGGCAGTGAGCGCTGCCCTGGCTGTGGAAAACATGGCCAGGGATAAGGCTGTCAGGCCGAATCCCGTACCCAGCAGGTACCTTAATCTGAAACGGTCGGCCAGGTGTCCCATGGGCAGAAAACAAAGGACTGCCGCAGCTCCCCCTGCTATAAGGAGAAAGGCGTACTGCCTGGGGCTGAAGCCGATAATATCCTGGGCGTAAAGGGGCAGCAGCGGCAGAATTAACCCTCCAGCCAGGGTCTGAAGGAACATTCCCGGCAGAAGGATGTACTTAACCGAGGGATTCCTGGCCATCCTGGCAACTTCTTGATATAAGGAGAAACCCGGGCCGTCGCCGGTCTTGTCCGCACCCTTCCCGGGCATTGTTGCCGACACTATTAAAGCCAGGCCCCAGAGGGCAATCAAGAACCAGAAGGCCAGGCTGTAATCATATTCGATGAAAAAACTGATTACAACAGGCCCTCCCCCACCGCCTGTCAGCCAAACCGCAAAGACAATGCCCATCCGGGAAGCCCGGTCTTTTAACTGCACCGGCGCTACTCCGCTAACCACAGCCAGCCACACCGGTGTTACGGACAGGCCGAAAACAGCCGAACCAAGGACAAGAACTATTGCTGTAGGATATATTTTCATTAACAACAAAGTTGCCAGGCCCAGGCTGAAACTGATGTTCAGGATCCAGTGTCCCCGGCGATCCAACTGCCAGCCGGCTGCTCCTTTGAAGAGTGTTTCCAGGAGGTAATGGGCTGAGATAGCCAATCCGGAAACAGCAACGGACAGGCCCAGATACTTGACCGCGTAAAGGGGGAGGAAGGTCAGAAAAAAAGCACAGCGGGTGAATTCCATTAGAAAAAGAATCAGCAATAGGCTGAAATCTTTTCTTGAAGATAAAACGCGTTTTAGATTATGCAAGTGTTCAGGCACTCCTCCTCATGATTAATTGCTATTATACACCAAGGCTGGAACGGGAACAATCGTCTGCAAATCTCGTCAAAAGATATAGTTGATCCTTTTGGGCGGCTGTTACAGTTAACAGGCTTTGCCTGGAGGTACCCTTTTTAATTTATTACCTGGTAGGAGGATAGCATGAAGAAACAACGCCTTGCTGCAATCTCGTTCTCCCTGATCCTGCTGGCCCTTTTAGGAGGCCTCATTTTATTTTCTGCTGAAGAATCACTGGCTGCAGAACCAGGCCATGAACTGAGTCTTGGAAGCCGTGGCGAAGAAGTTGGAATAATTCAGAAAAGCCTTGCCGGGGCCGGTTTTTACCCGGGGGATAAACCATCGGGATATTTCGGCCTGACGACTTTAGCTGCTGTTCTGGCCTTTGAAAAAGCATCAGGTTTGCCTGCCGACGGTGTCATCGGAGATATTGAAAGGCAGTTGCTTATGTCTAAAGGCTCTCCGGAAGTTGGCTCGCCGGGAGAAGGGGAGACGGTTTCCGGAACGGGCCCAAAACAGTCTGGAAGCGAGGACGGTCAGCCGGTCTTCAGCCAGTCCAAATTAAAGCGAACGGTTCTGGGTTATTACACCGAGTATTACCCGGGGGACAACCTCTCCTACAATTCTCTGTCAGCCAACCACGCCAGCATTGACTCCATAGCTACATTCAGCTATTTGACAGACGGCCGGGGCAACCTGACAGGCACACCTATAACCAGTGGTGTGGAACTGGCCAAAAAAAATGAGGTAAAATCGCTGATGCTGGTTCACAACATCAACGACGCCATTGACAGCAATGCAGCCCACACCCTCCTGTCGGTGCGGGAAAACCGGTTGAATTTCGAAAAGAATATTCTCTCGTTGATTGAAGAACATGGTTTTAGCGGGGTCAATATCGACCTGGAAGGCGTACCGGCCGGCGACAGGTCCAATTACAGCATATTGCTAAAAGAATTAAAGACAATGCTTAAACCCGCCGGTTACCTTTTAACCGTTTCTATTCCTGCCAAAACCCGGGACAACCCGCTGGATAACTGGAGCGGCGCCTATGATTACGCTGCCATAGGAGAATACGCGGATTTGGTTGTGCTGATGACATATGACGAGCACTGGGCCGGCGGTTATCCCGGGCCTGTTGCTTCCCTGTCCTGGGTTCAGCAGGTGCTGGACTATGCGGTAAAGTCTATACCCAGGGAAAAGATTCTGATGGGAGTCGCAGCCTACGGTTATAACTGGTCTTCTGCTGGAGGGTGCAGCACAGTGCTCTGGAACAGGGCCGATGCCCTGGCTTCCAGAAACGGAGGCGCCCGCTGGAGTGACCAGTACTCGGCTCCTTATCTGATTTATTACGACCAGAAGGGCTACCGGCATGAAGTCTGGTTTGAAAACCGGTTCAGCCTCGCCTTAAAACTGGACCTGGCGAACAGATATAATCTTGCCGGTATTGCCGTCTGGCGGCTCGGGTTTGAAGACTCCAGCTTCTGGCAGACAGTGGCGGAAATGTTTTCTAAGTGACCCCGCTTTAATTAGTTATTTATAGAACTTTGCCCCTTTCAGCCGCGGGCTTGTCCCGTGGGTGAAAGGGGCGTCACCTGTTAAGTGATGGGGGATTACCTGCCCCTATTCAGCTCTGCCCCACCATAGCCCTGCTAAAACCCAGGATTACTAAAAAGAGTACAGGCGTAAAGTGTTTTCCCCATGTTCATGGCTTACAAAAAATGTTTTTTTGCTCGCTAAGGTCTGGATACGGCCAGAAGATATATTTCCCCTTTATTGCCGGCTGCATCGTTTAAATCCAGCTCCATCCGGCGAAGCTGCGAAAGCTGTTCTTCAGTTAGCTCTGCTGCTTTCATGCCCCTGGTATCAATACTCTCCATCTGTCTACCTCCCTTTGTGCTTTATTTTGCCCTTTTAACTGAAAAATTATGTTGATTTTCCCTGCAGGTAGTCCTATACTATAGTTAAAGATGAGAACGGTTCTCTTTATCGAAAAGATTTTATAATACTGAGTTAACCTGCCTGGAGGGCTGAACATGACCCTGGATAAGGCAAAAAAAGGGCAAGTTATTAGAATAAAAAGTATTGCCAATGAATTGATCCGGGTTCAGGCAATCCGTTTTGGCCTTTCTGAAGGAGAGGTTGTTGTCTGCCGGGAAATTGTACCCGCAGGTCCGGTGGTGATTTCCAGGCATAAGCAGGAGATCGCAATCGGCCGGAGCCTGGCCAGGAATATCCAGGTGGAGCTTTGCTGAACAGATCTAAGATACCTCCATCTTCCTTCAAATATTTATCAAGTATTTATCAAGCCGGCATAGCATTAAACTCTAATTGAAAGCAGGTACATCTTGGAAAACAGCAAAACTGAGGCTAAAATTCCAGCCGGTGGTAAAAAAATCGTTCTGGTTGGAAATCCCAATGTTGGTAAATCAGTATTTTTTAATGCCCTGACAGGTTTATACGTGGATGTTTCAAATTACCCCGGGACCACTCTCGATATGGCATGCGGCCGGTATAACGGTGACGTTGTAATCGATACACCCGGGGTATATGGTGTTTCCTCATTTAGTGAAGAAGAGGGGATAACCCGGGACATTGTCCTGGCGGCAGATCTGGTTGTAAATGTTATCGATGCGGTACACCTGGAGCGGGATCTTTTTTTGACCCTGCAGGTTATCGATATGGGTATTCCCATGGTTGTAGCCCTGAACATGGTGGATGAAGCCGCCCGGGAAGGACTCAAGATTAATGTTGACCTTCTGGAAAAACTTCTGGGCGTTCCGGTTGTTTCCACCGCAGTGGTACACAACGTTGGCATTGAGGAATTGAAGGAAAGGATCCGCTTCGCCAGGCCCGGCCAACCTGATGATCAGCTTCTAAAAAAAATAGAAAACACGGGTACTTCTTTAAG
The DNA here is from genome assembly GCA_029555205.1 of Bacillota bacterium. GTDB lineage: Bacteria > Bacillota > Desulfotomaculia > Desulfotomaculales > Pelotomaculaceae > DTU098. The sequence goes on along the minus strand of JAKPTB010000156.1, from coordinate 2,498 downwards.
CAGGGCTGAGGCGCTCCTTGTGCTGGAGGGAGACCCTGTTGTCAGCGAGCGCTGCGGCGTCAAACCGGGAATAGAGCGGGAGCAAATTTACCGTGCCCGCCTGGACCGGGCAAGCCGGATTGTCAATCTGGTTGTTCAGGAAACAGACAGCGGCAAGGATTTTGCCTCCAGGCTGGGCCGCCTGATGCTCCGGCCTTCCACGGGATTTCCCCTCCTGCTCCTGACCCTCTGGGTTATCTATGAACTGGTGGGCGTTTTTTTGGCACAGGTTATTGTACCGGTGACAGAGGAGTTTATGATTGAATACTACGAACCTGTCATAGGTTCCCTGCTGGATACCTTCCTGCCCCCGGACTCAGTGATCAATAACCTGTTAACCGGCCGTTTCGGACTATTAACTTTTACCGTAACCTATATGGTTGGCCTTCTGCTGCCGCTGGTGCTGGGAATTTTCCTGGTGCTGTCCGTCCTGGAGGACTCCGGGTACCTTCCCCGGATAGCAACCCTGTTTGACCGTGCCCTGAGTTTTATGGGCTTGAACGGACAGGCAATTATTCCCCTGATCCTGGGCTTCGGGTGTGTTACAATGTCGATCATTTCCACCAGGATGCTGAGGACAGACCGGGAGCGGCGAATAGCCATCTTTCTTCTGGCGCTGGGTGTTCCCTGTTCGGCGCAGATGGCTATGATTATGGCGGTTCTTGCCGCACAGGGCGGGTTTTACTTGCTCTTCTACCTCTGTTTTATGTTTTGTATCCTGGTTGCCACCGGCACGTTGTTGGGGCGTTTTTTGCCCGGCCAGGCATCGCCGTTGCTGCTGGAACTTCCCCCCCTGCGCCTTCCCGGACCTCAAAACGTCTGGAAAAAGGCCTGGAGCAAGTCTTACCACTTCATGAAGGAAGCCTTTCCTTTATTTGCCGGCGGCGCTCTACTCCTGGGCATCCTGGAAGTGACGGGATTGTTGCAGGATCTCAGGGAGTTTTTTGTCCCTATAACCGTAGCCTTGCTGCACTTGCCTGCCGAGACTGCCGATATTTTTATCATGGGACTGATCCGGAAGGAATTCGGCGCTGCCAGTGTCCTGGTTCTGCAGATGCTGCCCCTCCAGAAACTGGTGGCAATGATTACCCTTTCCCTTACAGTCCCCTGTATTGCCTCGACCATGCTCATTCTCAAGGAGCGCGGCTGGCGTGAAGGGCTTTTGATCTGGTTGGTTGTTTGTACGCTGGCCTTTCTAATCGGCGGATTGGTTACACGGCTGCTGGAATTCTTCAGCACCTCGGGTTCCCTGCAGAGTCCACTTTTGTTCGGTGTAATGTTTTTAATTCTAGCTGTGACTATTGTTCTGGCCAGGTTATCTCCTCCCGGGAAGGCTCTGTAAAAAAAGTGGCGCCCCCGGATGTTGACCTGCTGTTAATCATTATGCCGCCTGAATTTCGGGCAATAAATAAAAAAGATGGATTGTTTCCCGTTACAGGCTCTATTTTTAACAGGATGAACACCCCCAACCATTTTACCGGGGTGTTTTCCCGGGCATAAAAATGCCGGACAGGTGAGGACTGCAATTATGATTTCTTTTTTTTCGCCTGTTAACGGGACAAAAGCCCAGTTGCCGTGATATAATACACTTTAGCCTTTTTTGAATATTTTATCTATAATTAACTCAACTTTCGCAGGACGAAAGTTGAAGCCGATCCTTTAAAAATGCGGGCAGACAGGAAATGAACTCTTGAATTAAATCCTGTAAAGCACGATCTGTTATTGTAAGATACTTCCTCAAGGTGTTTTTAAATATTGTCAGTATCAGTTGAAATGCCTCTGTAAAACTAATATCTTTTAGCTCATCACAGCAAAGATAAAATAGGTTGCCGAGTGTCCGCGGGTCCTTTGATTCCCGGTTTTCTAGGGCGAGCATGATGTAGCGGCAGAACACGATTGTGGTATGGGCCACCATTGAATCATAAGATCTCCCCTGGAACTCCTTGGCAAGTTTCAAAAATGATTTGGTGGTTTTAAAAAACACTTCGATGTTCCAGCGTTTACCGTAGATTTGGATGATTTCTTCATCGGTTAACTCTAAATCAGTTGTAAGCAATGCCAACCATTTTTTTGACCTGTTCGGGTCCCGTACAAATAAGATCCGGGCCGGTACGGGATTACCATTAGAATCATTGCCGATAACAACAAAGGCATTTGCTAATATCTTAGCCCTGCCAGGTTTTTTGAGGAGTTCCTTGTAAAGGGTATCAAGATTCATCTTTTCCCCTTTATAAGTGTACAGAACCTTTTTCATTGATTTAAGCATGCATATCACATGGAGACGGTGCTCACGAACCTTACAGATAATGGCCGGAAAGGCGAACCAACTGTCAAAAAGAAGATACCTTGCCTTGATACCATGTTCCTGAGCTTGACGTAAGAGGTCAAACATTACTTCGGTAGACTTCTTGATACTTTCCATCCTTCTTTTGTAGCCAGTGGTACGCTTATCAAGCCTT
>JAKPTB010000153.1 GCA_029555205.1 Bacillota bacterium | reverse complement strand
AATTAAAAATTACAGCAAGGGCAACGGCAGCGACTTATCCTCTATCCTCTACCTCTGCAATAACCAGCAGAGTGTCGCGCGGGTTGAGGCGAATATGACGGAGTGGATGAATTCCAACAATATTGGCGCCATATTACCGCCACAACTTGTTTCAATCTTTGTTCTTGAAATTGAGGCCGCTTATGAGTGAAATTCTAAATTTATTTAAAAATATTGCAGGCACGTCTGCCCTGCAAAATGATTTTTCCAACATTTACTATCTCGCCAACAACCTCCAGCGGGGGCAGCAGATGGAGGCGGAGATAGTAAGGGACATGAGGGCGCAGGGGATAAAGACCATAATCCCGCCAAAAATCATGCCGTACAGGATGGCGTTCATAACCATAGCCGATAACATCCTGAATAACCGCTATAACGCTTCTGAAATGACTGAATATAACGAGGAAGAAATCCGCTTTTTTATATATAAACTTGCTATTGACGTGGTAAAGCCTGTAAAGGGCGAGGCCGGGTATATCAGCGCCAACAGGCGGCATAATATAGTCCCGGATTTTGATAAGTTCATCGCGGAAGTGATAAACCACATTAAGTGGGATGACGCGGCAAGACTGAAGCCCGCCACGGGCGAGCCTGAAGCGTACTTTCTGGAAGTCTTAAAAAAGTACATGGAAGCCGGACAGAAACACACTGGCCCAAGGTTTTTCAGCGCCCTAATAGCCTATAAAAAGTTATACGACCACCTTAAAGCCGGCAAGGGCAAGGGTGGTTTTGACAAGATCCTGCTCATCGAAGACTTCGACGACATGGAACCGATTTTTAAGGAAATAATTGAAATGCTTATTAAGGCAGGGGGAAAAGTATCAAAGATGTGTTCTAACTGCAAACCGGAAACTGGAAACCGGAAACTTCAGTTTTATCAGTTCATGTCACCCCTCGACGAAGCTGAGGTCGTAGGTTTCAGGATCAAGCAGCTCCTGGCTTCGGGCGTTCCGGACAATGAGATTGCGGTAGTGCCATATAACTCAAAAGCCGCCGACCTAATAGACCTCGTATTTCATCGGTTCGGCATCAGGAGTTGCAGGGTAGGCACGCTTGCTTCAAACCAGCTCTTCAAACTCTTCAAATCAGCTGTGTATACGGCAAAATATCCTGAAGAGAACGCGGAGGAACTTATTTCAGTCCTTGATTCCGAGTATTCCGCCTGCCGGGTGACCAGGGAGACGTTCAAGTGGGTGAAAAAGCGTCTGTTAAAGCGCGGCATGCTCATCCACAAAAAGCCGCTGGAAACAGTGCGGCAGGCCCTGGAGGACACCATAAAAGGCTCGGAAACCTACCTGGCCGGCGACGGCAAGAACGCGGATGAGCAATTCAAACAATCGATAATGTCCGACATAGCAGGCATAAAAAAAGCCCTGACTATGGCTTTGGCACAGGATGCTGGGATATCCGGTATTTTGGAGTCGGTCGTAGACGGCAGCACGAAATTGAATAAAGACGTGCTCCTCATGTTATCCGAGTCGGCCGCGCTTATGGACGAGACGCTTGCAGGGATAAAGGATCCGTCAGACTACAGGTTCATGCTGGACGCCCTGTTCTCCGCGCTCTCTGACCGTGAGTATTTTGAGATGATAGACCCGCAAAAGGAAGTTAGGCAGTATTTAAATGAGTTCCATGCCTATCAGGGTGGCGCCTTTTTCATACCGGTAATGGATGCCCTGTCAGCTGACAATATAAACGCGAAGCATGTATTCCTGTTCGGCTTGGACGCGAGCTTCGACAGGCAGGAGGTCATCAGGTATCCCGGTGTCCTGGCGAAGGGCCTGAAGCTTCCCGGGCACGAGGAAAGGAAAGCGGTAAAATACAGGAAACTCATGAACTCAATCCGTAACACGCCTAAC
>JAKPTB010000113.1 GCA_029555205.1 Bacillota bacterium | reverse complement strand
CATGCCCATTTGGTTTCCATCAATATGGACAACAGCAATGTAGCTTGACTCCCCCCTGGTACGGCCAAAGTCTTCAAAATCCTTAGGGATTTTATAATCATTTAAACCCAATAGGTTTTCCAGACGTTTATGAGCTTCTTCCGCGGCATCTGTTTTCGCTTTCACCTCGGCGCTGATAATTCGCCCCGTATCTTTCTCATAATCCACTGCAGGCAATCCGGTGTAAACACAGGACGCCGTTACCCCCAGTCCAAGCTGCGGCGTTGAAGTAAACCGGTCTGCCTTGCGTTTTGCCAGATCTTCCATAGCCTGCTGCAGGACATCATTTAAACTTTCATTTTGCCAGTCAATATCACGATGTACCAGGATTATTTCAAGACCAGGCGCCTTTTGTATCACCCTCCTGGTCAAACTTCCGGCAAACTCAACAGCTAGATCACGGTTTTTAAAAAGTACTACCGCATTTCCACCGCCCGTATAAAGAAGCTCCGATGCAAGTTTGCCATCTTCGATCTTTTGCCCGCTAATTTTTTTATCCATTTCTGTAGCATCAATGTCTATAACGTTATGTGGCCTGGGCAGGCAATCAACCACCCAATACCTTGTGGTACAATCCACCAGGTAGGAGGCACCAGCGTTTTGCTGCAGTTTGTTCGTACCGAAGATGTATTTCTGAATGCTTTTGGTATCAATAACCGTCAATGTATACTTCTTCACGACTGACCTCCCTCCAAGTTATCAACGGTAATAATCCAATCCCTTAATTTTGCCGGCAGGTCAAGCAAGTCGTTCATACCAAAGACTTTCACTCGCCCTTTAGCAAACCACTCCTCTTCAACCTCTCTTTGAAGCTGTCCGGGCAAGTTATAACAACAAACGAGGCCGATCCTGGCTTCATCCCCGCCCACCTGGCGGGCTCTTGTATAAGCTTCAAAAAGCCCAAGCTTACAATATTTTTTATTATTAGATGCTTTGCATGATAAGGCAAAAAGCTGATAGCCACGGACAAGAACTACATCCAGCTCAAAGTTTCGGGGCTTTTGACTTACCAAATTAAATCCTATATCCCTTAATCCCAACTCGTTGGCTAGTTGCTGAATTGAACAAAAGGTATACTCTTCCAACCATTTGCTTTCCAGATAGTTCTTACAACTGCTTAAATTGCTATAACCCATTTTATGGGCCAATAAATCAGGTGAAGGGTTACCTTCACACAATTCATTAATTTCCTCTATAACTCTATCCAGCCTCCGGTACTCCGGCCTTGACGGCAGTGTTTTAAAACCTTCTTTAGTTGACTTTTCCAGCCACTTATCCCATTCATTATAGGAATTTATATTACTGTTTATTTCGGCAAGCACACGGCAGAAAGCAGGTTGGACCGGCTCCTGATTAACGTCATACCTGTAATAACCATGCAGGGACAGTATTTCCTTAAGATTTACCTCACATGACTGCCCTACTGGAATAACCTTTGTGGGAGCGCCGTCTCTTGCGTCAATCAGCAGGGAAAGAGTACGCGCATCCAGGTAGCTGAACACGGCAGATTCAACTTTATCTTTAATGGCTTGATAAACATGAACAGACATAGCCTTGGTCCCACCGGTATAGTTCAACCCGATGGTTGAATACTTGTCGATGTCCTTTAATAAGAGGCCTACTTCTTTTGCAATACGGTCTCCATCTTTTTCATCAATTTCTCTCAGTTCAACCAAAACTTCCGGTATTCTTCCTTTAATAACACGTTTTAAGTTTTCCGCAATCCTGCCTGTACCCCGCTGGCCGCCTGAATGAAGGAGAATAATCTTTCCATTAGTTTTAGCCAGTAAGAGCGAAGCTACAAAGTTTGGAAGCGGATTAGTACCGACAAGCAGAAAAAGATAATCAGTTTTATATGCAGCTAAACTATCAATCGCAAACACCTCCCTATATAAACAAAAAGTATATATGTCTTTTACCTAATAATGAACAAAGTTATTTCTTAAAGTAAAACTTTATAAGGGAAATAAGCAAACCCTTATCTCCACCCTTCAGAGTAGGCCGGTATTTAGCTATTTGCAAATAATCTGGACCTCTCTGTTTCTACATTAACGATTTCTTATGCCGCAAGTAGCAAAGGATGTGAAATTCATTCAAGGAAATAGACAATAACCATACAGTCATAATTTCTCCATGATGGTTATTATTTCTACATGTTGCTGGATTTTCCTACTAATTTCATTGTTATTATTTGTTATTTTTTAAAATCTATATCCCTGCGATAACAACTCCATCCAATGGACATGCAAAAGCCGCTATATTTTTGTAGCGGCTTTAATATGACCTGTATGTCTTTTATTCTCCTATCTCAATGATTGTGATGTTATCTCCCGATATCTCCTATATTCAGCCTTTTTCATTTTGGCCAAGTTATTGATCGGGATGATTCATGTTACATTAGTAAGCATTTAAGTATTAAATTCCCATGCAGGCTAACGCAAACTTAGAGATCCATGCCTTATTAACGGTATTTTCCTCTGCAAGCGTTGGCCTGCTCTCTGCTCCTGAAGCAAACCTATCATGCCTCTCTGGGTATCTCGTGTAATTCACAAGCCCCTACATTCCCTAGTTCTACCTCTCAGGGCTAGCAGACGTAATATACTTGTTAACGGGGTCAGAATATCTCTGCCCTGGTGGAGACGTCCGTCATCGCTTTATCGGGTCAGACAGTGCAACGGCAGCGGCAACGTGTTGGCAGTCCGTCCCCCGGCCTTTCAGTCCCCTTGTTATCGGGTCAGACAGTGCAACTGGAATCAGGTCGGGTATCAGGTCAGGAATCAGATCCTTTCAGTCCCCTTGTTATCGGGTCAGACAGTGCAACTTCGTTTTTACAACTTATGTAACCTGGCCGTGTCGGGCTTTCAGTCCCCTTGTTATCGGGTCAGACAGTGCAACCCTGGAAATCGGGCGCATGGCTCGCCTGGCAAAGAAGATTCTTTCAGTCCCCTTGTTATCGGGTCAGACAGTGCAACCAGATCCAAGCCCATATCTGCCTCCGGAGCTATAGTCTTTCAGTCCCCTTGTTATCGGGTCAGACAGTGCAACTCAGTGGGGATCTGCAGCGGGCGAAGCAGCTGTTCTTCTTTCAGTCCCCTTGTTATCGGGTCAGACAGTGCAACAAGCGGCCGACGTTAAGGGAAAAGATGTTAATGGCCAAACTTTCAGTCCCCTTGTTATCGGGTCAGACAGTGCAACCCAGACCCTGACCGTCGAGGTCAGAATTAAATTCCAGCTTTCAGTCCCCTTGTTATCGGGTCAGACAGTGCAACACTGAAAGAGGTTCTCTGGCTGGCGTCAATACTTGAGACTTTCAGTCC
>JAKPTB010000111.1 GCA_029555205.1 Bacillota bacterium | reverse complement strand
CGCTGCCGCTGGTAGCCCCATCCGGTACCAAAGCCTTAATTAGGCTATCGGACCAGGCTGTGACGGAGGCGGTCAAGCTGTTGAAAGTTACTGTACTGATCCCCTGAGCCGGGCCAAACCCCCTGCCCAAAATTTCAATTTCCGTGCCCTCCGGACCGCTGCCGGGTAAGATTTCGTAGATGAGCAGTTCCCCGGGTACGGGTCCCTGGCCGATAAGGTTGTAAACCAGCTGCATGTCCAATATATTGACATTTCCATCATAATTTAAGTCCGCTTTCTGGGAATCGGAGCAATTGACCGGCCCCAGCCACTGGGACATCCACAATAGATCAAGGACATTGACGGCATAATCCCCGTTCAGATCCCCTGTAACATCCTCGGCCTTGTATTTGACCAGCCATCCGTCACTAAAGACGCCTGCTGCAGAAGATGTTTCACCAGCAAGGAGAAAACCGCCGTCCGCGGTTTGAATGGCGCAGTTTCCGTAGGCATTTTCACCCTGGCCGCGGGTCTTTTCCCAGAGCAGTTCACCGGAAGCGCCGGTCTTTACAAGATAGAAATCACTGTCCCCCAAACCGAAAGAGCATGATGAACCGCCTAGAAGGTAGCCGCCGTCTGTGGTTTGACGGACCGACCGGGCCCAATCGTCAGCTTCACCCCCAAAACACTTTTCCCACTGACGGTTTCCCGAAGAATCGGTCTTAACCAAAAAAGCGTCGAACCCGCCCTCACCGAATGATTCTGTACGGCCTGCAACAACAAAACCACCCTCTTGGGTTTGCTGAAGGTCAAAGGCCAGGTCATCCGCCGGGCCACCGAAAGTTTTGTGCCACAGCTTGTTGCCGTAAGTGTCCGTTTTGACCAGGAAGGCGTCACTCATTCCAGCGCCGAAAGTTTTTGTTCCGCCGGCAATAATGATCCCGTCACCTATTGTCTGGACAGATTCAGCCCAATCATCATTGCTTCCACCGATGCACTTGCTCCAGAACTGGGACCCCGAGGCACCCACCTTAAACAGGTAGATATCGGACCCACCGTTACCGAATGATCTGGTTTCACCGGCTATGAGCATTGTACCGTCGCTATTGACCCAGACTGACTTGCCGTAATCGTCAGCCATGCCGCCATAGGTTTTCTCCCATAACATATTCCCCGAAGCGTCCGTCCGGATCAGGCAGGCGTCGTAACTGCCGGTGCCGGGAATTTCCGTGGAGCCAACCAGAACATAACCCCCGGGGACCTCCCTGACGCAGCAACCGATATCATTGCCTGCCCCACCGAAATTGTTTTGCCAGAGCAAGCTGCCCGAAGGATCTATTTTAATTAGTTGGATATCGCTTCCCCCGTTGCTGGGGGAATAAGTTTCACCAACCATAATATAGCCACCGTCCGAAACCTGCTGCACAAAACGGATGGTGTCATCCAACGGCCCGAAATATATCCGTTCCCAATCAAGGTCCGGACCCTGGTCCTGCATACTCCTGATACTGCCGGCGCTATGCCTGTTGTCAGACAATGGCAATTTTGAATCTGCCCGCTGGAAAGAAAATGAGGGACGCTCTTCACCTGCAGCCTCAACATCGGGAACTAAAGAAGAGTTCTGCAGATCCAGTTCTTGAATTCCAGCAGTTTCATCCGCTGCCTCTGCCTCCAGCGCCTTGCTTAAGGGCCTGTCCACACCGTTATTATTACAGAATCCTTCCCGGCAGATCCCGGAGAAAAAGAAGAGAAAAAGCATGGACAGGAATATACTGGTTAATATGTATATTGAATGGCGTCTTAATCTCACCTCTGATAACCCTCCATTTTTATTGTTATTTAGCTTTTAGATGTTCCATAACCTTCAAATTTTCTATTTAAAACTGAAGTAAAAGTCAAAATAGATCAAAAATACTTCCATTATCCTATAATTATATAATTGAATAGTTTTTTCCTGCAGGCTTTGTATCAGAAGTCAGAAGTCGGAAAAAGCCCATTCCGGTTTCGGCAGGTAAAGCCAATAGCCGTCGTTTGAGATGTGAGATGTGAGAGGTGAGAGGTTAGAGGTGAGAAAAAATCAAAAACTCTCCGCGGCATCCTTGCTCAGCAGAATAACAAAGAACACACCGTAAACTGATGTGTCCTTAAAATTATTCTGGCGGCTGTTTGAGATGTGAGATGTGAGAGGTTAGAAGCGAGAAGAAATCAAAAACCTCCGGTATCCTTGCTCAAATAATAACAATGGACACACCGTAAACTGATGTGTCCTTAAAATTATTCTGGCGGCGACCTACTCTCCCAGGGGCCTGCGCCCCAAGTACCATCGGCTCAGGAGGGCTTAACTGCCGTGTTCGGGATGGGAACGGGTGTACC
>JAKPTB010000093.1 GCA_029555205.1 Bacillota bacterium | reverse complement strand
CTACCGCCACGAGGACGACCTGGTGGCCATCCCGGAAATTGGACCCAAAATTGCTGCCGCAATTGGTGATTTCTTTGCCGGTAAGGAGAACCGGCGGGTGCTGGAAAAGCTGGTTCAGGCGGGTGTCAATACCCGGGACGCCGGTGCTGGAACGGGCGAGGGTGGGCCGCTGTCGGGCAAGGTTTTTGTGCTTACCGGCACCCTGGAGAGTTTCAGCCGTCAGGATGCCAGAGAAGAGGTTGAAAAGCGCGGGGGAAAGGTTGCCTCCAGCGTCAGCCGCAATACCGATTATGTGGTTGCCGGAGAAAAACCCGGGTCAAAGTATGAAAAGGCGCTGGCCCTGGGCGTCAAGGTCCTGACAGAAGAGGAGTTTAAAGGAATTCTGGCAAAGCATTAATTAACCATTATTGTTGTTAACACCTAATACTTTGTTTAATGCTTTGTTTTAATGCTTTTCAGACTCTATGTTAAGAAATTTTTAACGTTAGCAGGTGAAAGATATGGTAAGCAGAGAAGACGTGGAACATGTTGCTCTTCTGGGCCGATTGGAATTGACTGAAGAGGAAAAGGAAATCTATACCAGGCAGCTTAATGATATTCTAGGGCACTTCCAGGCTCTCCAGCGCCTGGACACCGGAAACGTCCAGCCCACGGCCCATGTTCTCCCCCTGAAAAACGTCTACCGGGAGGATTGGGTGGGTCAGCATATGCCCCGGGAGGATGCCCTGGCCAACTGCCCCGACCGGGATGAAAACTATTTCAAAGTTCCCAAGATCGTCTAAGCCAAATCCACCTGATCTTAAACCGGACTTAAGGGGAGGCGATTTAAACTGCAGCTTTACCAGAGTACAGCCCACGAATTACACAAACTATTAATAAATAAAGAGATCTCGGCCGAGGAGCTAAACCTGGCTGTATCTGACAGGATTGATTCTGTGGAGGACAAGATCGCGGCCTATATTACCCGGACCCGGGAAAAAGCTCTGGAACAGGCCCGGGCAGTGGACCGGCAAATAAAAAACGGCGAGAAAATATCGCCCCTGGCCGGGATCCCCGTGGCTGTAAAGGATAATATCTGTACCGACGGGATCCTGACCACTGCGGCATCCAGGATGCTTGCCGGCTTTGTGCCGCCTTACAGCGCAACTGTGGTCAAAAGGCTTGAGGCAGCCGGGGCTACCCTGCCGGGCAAGACCAATCTGGATGAATTTGCCATGGGTTCCTCCACGGAAAACTCCGCCTTTTTTACCACCCGGAATCCCTGGGACACCGGGCGGGTGCCCGGCGGCTCCAGCGGGGGCTCTGCTGCTGCAGTTGCTTGCGGGGAAGCTGTTTGTGCCCTGGGCTCCGATACCGGCGGCTCCATCCGTCTGCCCGCCTCCTTCTGCGGAGTGGTAGGTTTCAAGCCCACTTACGGGGCCGTTTCCCGTTACGGGTTGATTGCCTTTGCCTCATCCCTGGACCAGATTGGACCCTTTTCCAGGGATGTTACCGACTGCGCCTTGCTTCTGAACGCAATCTGCGGGCATGATCCCCTGGACTCCACCTCGGCCAGGTTTGACGTTCCCGATTTTACCCGTTTTTTAGTTAACGACATCAGGGGGATGAAGATCGGGGTGCCGGAGGAATATATGGCCGAGGGGATTAACCCCGGCGTCCGGGAAGTGGTCGAGAAGTCCATAGCCCTGCTGGAATCTCTGGGCGCCTTTGTGGAATACACCACCCTGCCCCATACGGAATACGCCCTCCCCACCTACTACCTGATTGCTCCCGCCGAGGCCAGTTCCAACCTGGCCCGCTACGACGGAGTGCGCTACGGCTTCCGGGCTGCTAAAACCAGTGATGTTATCGACATGTTCATGAAGACGCGCAGCCAGGGTTTCGGGGTCGAAGTAAAAAGACGGATCATGCTGGGGACCTACGCCCTTTCAGCCGGCTATTACGATGCTTACTACCTGAAGGCGCTGAAAGTCCGGACCCTGATTAAAGAGGACTTTGACCGGGCCTTTGAAAAATACGACCTGCTGGTTTCACCGGTTTCGCCCACCACGGCTTTCCGCTGCGGGGAAAAAACGGGCGATCCCCTGGAAATGTACCTGTCCGATATCTGTACTATTTCCCTTAATCTTGCAGGGATCCCGGGCATGTCCATACCCTGCGGGTTTGTGGAAGGCATGCCGGTGGGGCTGCAGTTGATGGGTAAGCACTTTGACGAGGGAACGCTTTTGAGGGCTGCTTACACCTTCGAACAAAACACGGATTACCACAGGGCTTTTCCTGCACTTTAGGATTCTCTTAATATTAACTGATCTTAACTGACGTCCGAAGTCCAACGACCGACGACCGCCGGGAGGTTTTATCTATCTTGAGCCATTACGAAACGGTGATCGGCCTGGAAGTTCATGTGGAGCTTAAGACCAGATCAAAAATCTTTTGTGACTCCACCACGGAATTCGGTGGAGAGCCCAACACCCACGTCTGTCCGGTCTGCCTCGGTTTGCCCGGGGTGCTCCCCGTGGTTAACAAAACGGTGGTGGAATACGCCATTCGAGCTGCTCTGGCTTTAAACTGCCGGATTGCTGATTTTTCCAAGTTCGACCGGAAAAATTACTATTACCCCGATATGCCCAAGAACTACCAGATCTCCCAGTATGACCTGCCCATCGCCAGGCACGGTTACCTGGATATCGACGTTAACAATGAAGTAAGGCGAATCGGCATTACACGCCTGCACATGGAGGAAGATACCGGCAAACTGGTCCATCAGGGGACGATTACCACCACACCCTATTCCCTGGTTGACTACAACAGGGCCGGGGTTCCCCTGGTTGAAATCGTCTCCGAGCCGGACCTTCGTTCCCCTGAGGAAGCCCGTGTTTTTATGGAAAAGTTAAAAACCATAATCCAGTACACCGGCGTATCCGACTGTAAAATGGAAGAGGGCAGCCTGCGCTGCGATGCCAACATCTCCATCCGGCCGGCGGGCAGCAAACAATTGGGTACGAAGACGGAGATCAAAAATCTGAACTCTTTCAAAGCTCTCTACAGGGCGCTCTCCTATGAGGTGGAGCGCCAGACCGGGGTTCTGAACAAAGGGGGCCGGATTGTTCAGGAAACCCGGACCTGGGACGAGGAAAAGGGTGTTACCCTGCCCCTGCGCAGCAAGGAATACGCCCACGACTACCGTTACTTTCCCGATCCTGATCTGGTGCCGATGATTATTGATCCGGAGTGGGTTGAGGATATCCGGAACTCCCTGCCCGAGCTGCCGGATGCGCGCAGGGAAAGGTACATGCAGGAATACGGCTTGCCCGCTTATGACGCCGGTATTCTTACCAGCACAAAGGAACTGGCTGATTTTTTTGAGTCATGCGTGTCGGTCTACCCGAATCCCAAGGCGGTCAGCAACTGGGTGATGGGTGATCTTGCAAGATTGCTCAACGCCGCAGGAGTGGAAATTACAGCATGTAAAATCAAGCCGGCCCAGCTGGGCTCCCTGCTTCAGTTGATGGATGAGGGTACAATCAGCGGGAAAATTGCCAAAACCGTATTTGAGGAAATGTTTGCTTCCGGTAAGGACCCCGGGGATATTATTAAGGAAAAAGAACTAATTCAAATCAGCGATGAAAACACCCTTATGACCGTAGTGACTGAGGTGCTGGCCAAAAATCCCAAATCGGTGGAGGACTTCCGGTCCGGCAAGGAAAGGGCCCTGGGCTTCCTGGTGGGACAGGTGATGAAAGCAACCAGGGGTAAGGCGAACCCCGAACTGGTAAACAGAATCCTGAAAGAAAAACTCCTGCAAGAAAAGCTTTAGTGGAGTTTAATGAACTTTCGATGAAGAAGGTTCAACAGCCGGGAAGAGGTTTTAAGCCTCCTTTCCGGCTGTTGTACATCTACTACCGGTTTATTTAAAATGTAGAAGGTACTGGTATGAATACCCGGCTGGCTTATGTATATTGAATAACGGACCAATCCCGCTTTTCAGCATCAGGTATTTGTGATACTATTTTTTTAAGTTTTGGTCCCACGGTGTTTCCGGGATGTACCGCCAGTCTCTCTTTCCTGTTTCTGAATCTAACCGTGCATCCTGAAAACTGAGGTCAGCTTTTGGAGAAAGCGATACCGGTTGGCTAACTAGGGGGTGAATTAAGATGAAAGACAAAAAAAACATTATCATCGTGGACACAACTCTGAGAGACGGGGAACAGACGGCGGGGGTTGTCTTTGCTAACCGCGAAAAAGTCAGGATAGCAAAGTTTTTGAACGAGCTCGGCGTGCACCAGATCGAGGCCGGCATACCGGTCATGGGCGGAGATGAAAAAAAGGCTATCCGGGCAATCTGCCGGGCCGGACTAAAAGCCAGCATAATGGGCTGGAACCGCCCTGTAATCAAGGATATCGAGGCTTCTCTGGACTGCGGGGTTGATGCGGTGGCCATTTCTATTTCCACCTCGGATATTCATATCAAGCATAAATTGAAAGCAACCCGCGAATGGGTCCTGGAGCAAATGGTCAAGGCCACCGAATTTGCCAAAAGGGAAGGAATGCAGATTTCAGTCAACGCGGAAGACGCCTCCCGTACTGATCTCGATTTCTTGATTAAGTTCGCCCGGGCCGCCAAAGAAGCCGGCGCGGATCGCCTGCGTTACTGTGACACCGTCGGGATTATGGAGCCCTTTACAATTTACGAAACCATAAAAAAGATTAAAGAGGCAGTGGATATCGATATTGAAATGCATACCCACAACGATTTCGGGATGGCCACAGCTAACGCCCTGGCTGGGATCCGGGCCGGCGCCAGCCATGTGGGAGTGACGGTCATGGGTTTGGGTGAGCGGGCCGGCAACGCCGCTTTGGAAGAAGTTGTTATGGCCCTAAAATACCTTTATAATATTGACCTGGGTTTTAAAACGGAGATGTTTGTGGAGGTTGCAGAGTATGTTTCACGGGCTTCCGGCCGGGAGCTTCCCGCCTGGAAAGCCATTGTAGGATCCAACATGTTCGCCCACGAGGCCGGGATCCACGCTGACGGAGTGGTCAAGGACCCTGCCACCTATGAAGCCTTCCAGCCCGAAGAGGTGGGCCTGATGCGCCAGATTGTGATCGGCAAACACTCCGGAACAGCTTCCCTGAAGGCCAAGTTTGCTGAATTTGGCAAAACTCTCACCGATCACCAGGCCCAGGAGCTTCTGCCCAAAATCCGTTCTATAACCATTTCGCTCAAGCGCCCGCTGTTTGACAAGGAAATTGTCTATATTTACGAAGACTACTTTGGAAAGAGGGATTAAGGTTGGGGCAAACCATCGTTGAGAAAATATTGTCCAGCCACAGCGGACAGGAAGCCCGTGCCGGCGATATTGTGGTGGCTGAACTTGACTATGTCATGGGTCAGGATGGAACTGCCCCCCTGGCCATCCGGGCCTTTGCTGATCTGGGTGGTAAAGATGTTTTTGACCGGGATCGCGTAGCCTTTGTCATCGACCACAGCGCCCCCAGCCCCAACGAGGGTGTTTCCGCGCTGCACAAGCTGATGAGGGAGTTTAGCAGGGAAAAAGGTTTTAAACTCTACGACATAGGTGAAGGCGTTTGCCACCAGCTGCTCCCCGAAAGCGGCGAGGTGGGACCGGGCAGCCTTGTGATCGGGGCCGACTCCCATACCTGTACCTACGGGGCATTGAATGCTTTCTCCACTGGGGTGGGTTCCACAGACCTGGCCGGCGGACTGATTTCCGGGAAAATGTGGTTCAAGGTCCCCGGGACAATCAAGTTTGTCTGCAACGGCGTTCTGCCCCCCGGTGTTTATTCCAAGGACCTGATCCTTTACCTGATTGGGCGGGTTAGCGCCGACGGGGCTACTTACATGGCTGCCGAATTTACCGGCGAAGCCATTGGCGCCCTATCCCAGGAGGCTCGCTTTACTATTTCCAACATGGCCATCGAGATGGGAGCCAAAGCCGGCCTGATGGAGGCCGATGCTAAAACCTTCGCCTGGCTGCGGCGCTTTACCAGCCGGAAATTCACACCGGTAACCGCCGATCCTGACGCAGTATACGTCCGGGTTCTGGAATGCGACGCCGCAAAGCTGGAGCCCCAGGTGGCCAGGCCCCACCGGGTGGATAACGTTGTTCCGGTCGGCGAGGCGGCGGGAAAACCTGTCCAGCAGGCGGTGATCGGCACCTGCACCAACGGGCGTTTGGAAGACCTGCGCATTGCCGCCGGGATCCTGGGCGGCCGCAAAATCCACCGGGATGTCCGCCTCATTGTGGCCCCTTCCTCCCGCAGGGTGTTCCTTGACGCCATGGCCGGAGGTATTATTCAGACCCTGGTGGAAGCCGGGGCGGCGATGGTGACACCGGGCTGCGGACCCTGTGTGGGTACCCACAACGGCGTACCGTCGGACGGGGAAACTGTTATCTCCACCGCCAACCGAAATTTTAAGGGAAGAATGGGCAATTCCAGCGCTGAAATTTACCTGGCTTCACCCGCAACCGTAGCCGCCAGCGCCGTGACCGGCAAAATCACCGACCCCCGGGAGTTTATCTAAATGAGTTATCTTCGGCCAGGCTCTTGAGGGCGGTTTTTTAATCAAGCAAATATTCAAATTCATGGGAATATTTGTTCAATTTATACTTTAAACAATCATAAGAAGCATTGCGCCTTTTAGCCCCCCTCTGGAGGCCCAATCCGGTGCCCACGGCTTTAAAATCTTGGTAATAGCTTTAACTATGCTGGGTGGCAGGTCTGATTCATTGACTTTTCACAAACAACAACCGGCACGAAGAAGGTGTTTAGATGCATTTTCAAGGTAAGGCCCACAAATTTGGTGACGATGTTAATACCGACTACATTATTTCCGGCAAATACAAATTCAAGACACTGGATATGAAAGAATTGGCCAAACACGTGATGGAGGATCTGGAACCCGGCTTTTACCAAAAGGTCGCCCCTGGTGATTTCATTGTAGCCGGCAGTAATTTTGGTTGCGGCTCCTCCAGGGAACAGGCGCCTCTGGCCATTAAATATGCTGGTGTAGGGGCGGTCCTGGCCAGGTCCTTCGCCCGGATTTTTTACCGCAACGCCATTAATACAGGGCTTCCCGTGGTGGAGTGCGACACCGCTCAAATCGAGGCGGGGGACGAACTCTCCATTGATCTGGAGGCGGGTGTTATCAACAACAGGTCTAAGGGTACGGTCATCCCGGTTAAACCCTTGCCGGCGGTGATGATCAAGATCCTGAAGGACGGCGGTTTGGCCCCGCATTTCAGAAAACACGGAGGATTTAACTTTGATTGAGGGCCGGTGCGGCTTTTGTCCGGCCTGCCTGTTAGATTGTTTACCAATCCTGTATCTGCATTGCTCCCGTCAGCTCACTTACATGCTGATTATTCAGGCTGGTTATTGACGGGGAGCTGTGGTTAACTTAAGGCTGTACCCGCGCCTTGATTAGCATGATGCACGGTGCTGCGCCGCCTGCGGCATAGGCTTTTAGATTAATGGCAGCTTTTAGATAATAATAACTCTGGGGGGTTTTGTTATGGCTTATAAGATTACCCTGATCCCCGGAGACGGGGTTGGACCGCAAATTGTGGAAGCTTCCCGGAGGGTCATCGATGCCTCCGGCGTTCCCATCGACTGGGAGGTCGTAGAGGCCGGAGAGGCCCTGATTCCGCAGTACGGTACACCGCTGCCCCAGTATGTGCTGGATTCCATCAGAAAAAACAGGGTAGCCCTGAAAGGCCCCCTGACCACCCCGGTGGGAAAAGGATTTCGTAGTGTAAACGTGACCCTGCGCCAGGAACTGGACCTTTACGCCAACGTTCGTCCGGCTAAAAACCTGCCGGGGGTTGAAACCCGCTACAGCGGGGTGGACCTGATCATAGTACGGGAAAACACCGAGGATCTATACGCCGGGATTGAGCACCGGGTAGGCAAAAACGCGGCTGAAAGCATCAAGATTATCACCCGGGAGGCATCCACCCGGATTGCCCGCTTTGCCTTTGATTTGGCGAAGCGCCAGGGGCGCAAAAGAGTAACCGCCGTCCACAAGGCCAATATCATGAAGCTGTCTGACGGGCTTTTTCTGGAGTGTGCCCGGCAGGTTGCGGAAGAATACCCGGAAATCACCTTTGACGATATGATCGTGGACGCCATGTGCATGAAGCTTGTTCAGACACCCGAACTTTACGACGTGCTGCTTTTGCCCAATCTCTACGGTGACATTATTTCCGACCTCTGTGCCGGCCTGGTGGGCGGCCTGGGGGTAGCACCGGGGGCCAACATAGGTGACGATGCGGCGGTCTTCGAGCCGGTGCACGGCAGCGCCCCCCGCCATGCCGGCAAAAACAGGGTCAACCCCCTGGCAACCCTCCTTTCCGGCGTGCTTATGCTGAGGCACCTGAACGAGATGGCTGCAGCAGACCGGATTATGGCCGCTGTGATCCGGGTGCTGGAAGAAAAGAAGAGCCTCACTTACGACCTTGGAGGCAGCGCCGGCACCAGCGACATGGCCGACGCAATCATCGGGGCCATGAACAGAGGGTAAAGAAGTGACTGGGGACGGTTTGAACGCGGCTGTCAAAGACGGCAGCACCCTGGTCAACCGCCCCGCCTTTGACCCGGGTTAAGAGCCCGGTGTTGTATTTCCGCACACCGGGATCTGTACCGGACGCGCCGGGTAACCACCCCGCTGTGACTCCGATTGCCATTATATAGCCTTATCTAGACAGACATCTTTAAAAACACGGCAGGATTTTTTAAGACCCGCCGTGTTTTTTATGATCCGGCCTGAAATCCTAATCCCTGGAAAGCATGCCGGCCCCGGCCAGGGTATCCCTCAAGGATTCATTATTTCTAGCAATCATTTCAGATATGGCCCTCAGCAGGGCTTCATTGGCGGCACTCTCCAGCGAGCTCTTTAATACTGCCGCGTTATTGAATAATTCACTGTTTGCAAATATTTTACCGATGAAATCATTGCTGGTATTCATATATTCCTGATAACCGATCTCAAATAGTTCCTGAGCAGATAATCCAAGTTTTTTCAAGGCTACACCTCCCTCCTTTAAGCTTAAGGCCTGGTAGCTTAAACAATTCGACAATAAGAAACTAATACCTGTTCATAATGCAGGTTAGATGAGCCCAACTGTTGTCGTAATTTCCCCTTAGAGCCAAAATCAAGCAAAATATGGGAGCATAGTGCATAAAACGTTTCTCTTCCAACCATACTAGGGAAGACGTAAATTTAATGTTATTTTTCTGGGAGGTGAATATTTTGGCGAACCGGAGCAGGTTCGGGGATGATCAGGCCCGGCTGAAGGCCATGCATGGGGCTGAACGGCCTGATGGCGTCGTGGTGGACCCTGTGCCCATCACAGCCGGTGAGGAAGTCACTATATTATATAAAGGCGCACTGGGGCAGGAAGGTCAGGGACAGGTATACCTGCATTATGGTTTCGGAAGGCATGACAACTGGCGAAATGTTTCAGATTTGCGGATGGAGAAAACCGGCTGGGGTTGGGTAGGCAGTGTCGTTATGCCGGAGTACGAAGGACGCTTCAATATGTGCTTCAGGGACGATGCCTATAACTGGGACAATAATAATAGAGTCAACTGGAGCTTTCAAATTCATAACGGGAGCCAACGCTGCTAAAAGGTCAATCCCCGCTGTTAGCCCGGTGGGGATTTTTTTAAATGAGTGAAAACACCCTTTGCATTTGTTCTCTATGATGTAATGATTTTGGGTTTTAAAAATTAGTATTTTTATGATTTATGGCTCTTACCCAATTCTTTGTTAAAGCAGGAAGGGGACATTGATCCATGAGAGTATTAATGCTGTCCTGGGAATACCCGCCGAAAAGCGTTGGTGGACTTGCCCGGCACGTCTATGATCTCACCAATGCCCTGGCGGCAATCGGGGTGGACATCCACCTGATTACCTCGGGGGGGATGGGGGCTCCCCATTTCGAAGTGATTAACGGAGTAAAGGTACACCGGGTCGAGCCCTACCGGGTATCATCGCCGGACTTCGTGACCTGGGTGGCCCAGTTCAATGTGGCCCTGCTGGAAAAGGCCATACCTCTCATGGCCAGTAACAATGATATTCACATCCTGCACGCCCATGACTGGCTGGTGGCATACGCCGCCAGGGCCATCAAGCACGCTGGACGGCTGCCGCTTGTGGTCACAATTCATGCCACGGAATTCGGCCGCAATAACGGTCTGCACAATGACACCCAGAGACATATCAGCGACATCGAATGGTGGCTGACCTATGAGGCCTGGCGGGTGATCTGCTGCAGTCACTTCATGGAGGACGAGGTGAGGCGTGTCTTCCAACTGCCCCAGGACAAAATTGCCGTCATTCCCAACGGTGTTGATCCCGGCAACTTCAAAACAGCGAGTAAAAGGGCGTGCCGCAGCGACTATGCCGCACCGGACGAGAAAATTATTTTTTACGTGGGGAGACTGGTTCAGGAAAAGGGTGTCCAGGTGCTCCTGGATGCCGCCCCTGAAATTCTTGCCCAATATCCCCAGGCAAAATTTATTATAGCAGGCAAAGGACCCTTTATGGACGCCTTAAAGAGTCAAGCTTCAGCAATGGGGATTGCCAACAGGGTCTATTTTACAGGATATATCTCCGATGAAGTCAGAAACAGCCTTTACAGCTGGGCGGACGTAGCAGTCTTTCCCAGTTTGTACGAGCCCTTCGGCATCGTGGCGCTGGAAGCTATGGCTGCCAGGACGCCGGTTGTCGTTTCAGACTGCGGAGGCATCAGTGAAATAGTAAGACACGGCATAGACGGACTCAAAGCGCAAACCGGAAACAGCCATTCCCTGGCCCAGAACATCCTGACTCTCCTGAGGCAGCCCCAGCTGGGTGAGTATCTGAGAGAAGCGGCTTACCGCAAGGTTACCGAAGAATTCAACTGGAAAGCAATCGCCCGGCAAACAGCTTCTGTATACCGGGAAGTCTGGGAAGCCCACCGCAGCACTCCATGGTCCGAGGAGAGGCAAAACGGCATCTTCGGGCGGTTTAACCGCCTGCTGGCCAGGTATAGCTAGTTAAAGCCGGAATGCAAGGTCATTGCCCGCCGTGAATACGACAGAAGCTGCAAACTGCTGGCCCGGTCTAGCCGGGGTAAAAAGGGCATAACTTCATAAAAGGAAAGATGTTATCAGGTTAGGAAACGGAGGTTGGAAATGAAGGCAATTATCATGGCCGGAGGCGAGGGTTCACGCCTGAGGCCCCTTACCTGTGGCCTGCCCAAGCCGATGGTGCCGGTACTAAACCGGCCGATTATGACGCATATTGTCGAATTGTTAAAGAAGTATAATATTACAGATATCGGCGTAACGCTTCAGTACCAGCCGGAAGCTATCCGGGACTATTTCGGCAACGGAGCGGAGCATGGGGTCAATTTACGCTATTATGTGGAAGAGACGCCTCTGGGTACGGCCGGCAGCGTTAAAAATGCGGCAGATTTTCTGGACGAAACCTTCCTGGTCATCAGCGGGGATGCCCTGACCGACCTGGATCTGTCCAGGGCTGTTGAGTTTCACAAAAGGCAGGGCGCCCTGGCCACGCTGGTTTTAACCCGGGTGGAGTGTCCGCTGGAGTACGGTGTTGTGATTACCGGTGAAGACGGCAGAATCACCCAGTTTTTAGAGAAGCCGGGCTGGGGCGAGGTCTTCAGCGATACGGTCAATACCGGCATCTATATTTTTGAACCGGAAGTCCTGGATTATATCCCGCCGGACCGGAAGTTCGACTTCAGCAAGGACCTCTTCCCCCTGCTGTTAAGAGAAAAGAAACCTTTATTCGGCCTGGACCTGCCGGGCTACTGGTGCGATATCGGCAACCTTCAGCAGTACCTGGAAGCACACCACGATGCCCTTGCCGGAAAGGTCCGGATTAAGGTACCGGGAATAGAAATTTCACCCGGGATCTGGGTAGAGGATAGCGCCTTTGTGGATCCCGGTGCTTTGCTCACAGGCCCGGCCTTGATTGGCGCCAATTGCCGGGTAGGGCCCCAGGCCCGGCTCGAACCTTATACGGTCCTCGGAGGCGGTTGCCTGATTCAGGAAAGGGCTTCCCTCAAGAGAAGCGTTCTCTGGGATAACGTTTATGTTGGGACAGGGGCAGCCTTGAGGGGCGCCGTCCTGGGCAGCCGGGTGCGGGTACAGGCTGGTGCCGGGATTTACGAGGGGGCCGTGGTGGGAGATGATTCCATTATTCGGGAAAACTCTATCATCAAGCCCGATGTTAAACTGTGGCCCA
>JAKPTB010000076.1 GCA_029555205.1 Bacillota bacterium | reverse complement strand
CTGCGTATAAAAGAGATAAATAATGGGAAAACTGACCAAATGATCAGCGCGATGTCTCTGAAGGAAGGATATACCGTTTTGGACTGCACTATGGGTTTGGGGACTGACGCGATTGTCGCAAGTTATGTCACAGGCGCCGCCGGCAGGGTAACCGCCCTGGAAAGTTCTCCGGTAATATGTGAACTGGTGAAGCGAGGGTTGCAGTCTTACGCGGACGAGGACAGCCAAATAACACAGGCAATGCGGCGTGTCAAAGTAATTAACACAAAATACAAGAAATACCTGGCTTCTTTAAAACCATGCAGCTACGATATAATCTATTTTGACCCTATGTTTCGCTCTCCCAGACGCCGCTCGCCGGGTATAAACGCGGCCAGGATGCTTGCCGACCACGACCCGGTCGACAGCGAGACTGTAGATCTGGCACTAAAAGCGGCCGCCAGGCGTGTGGTTTTGAAAGAGAGACGGGACAGCGCCGAATTTGAGCGGTTGGGTTTTAAAAGAATTGTAGGCGGCAAATATTCGCCTGTGGCCTATGGCGTCAAGGAGAGGCAAGGGATGCCGGAATGAAGGGATTATCTGACATCCAGACGCCGCTGGTGGTTATCTGCGGGCCGACCGCGACCGGAAAAAGCGACGCAGCTGTAATTGTGGCGGAAAGATTGAACGGTGAGATAGTATCGGCTGACTCCATGCTTGTATACCGCGGCATGGATATCGGCACAGCCAAGCCGAGTCCTTCGGAAATGCGCGGCATACCTCACTACCTCATAGACATTGTTGAGCCGGACCAGGAGTACAGCGCCGCCCTGTTCCAGGAACAGGCAAGGACGATTATCGAGGATATTATGAAAAGAAAAAAGCTGCCAATCCTGGTGGGCGGCACCGGCTTGTATATCGGTGCGGTTATCGACGACTATGATTTCAGCGGAGCATGTGGCAGCGACCAATTTAGAAAAGATTTGTTAAAAGAAGCGGAGGAACACGGCACATCGAAACTACACGAACGACTGCGCGAGATTGACCCGAAGGCGGCTGCAAAGCTCCATCCCAATGACGCAAGGAGAATCATCCGCGCCCTGGAAGTATACAAATTTACTGGCGCGCCTATTTCCAGCTTTCAAAAGATAGATCGCACCCGCAGCTCAAAATATAACCTGCTGATGTTTGGCTTGATCCTGGAAAGAGAAAAGTTATATAAAAAAATTGAGCAGCGTATTGACAGCATGATCGAGGCGGGCCTGGTGGATGAAGTACAGAGGCTTTTAAACAGGGGTTTTTCACCGGCGCTGAGTTCAATGCGCGGTCTGGGATATAAGGAAATAGTTGAGTATTTGGAAGGAAACCTGTCGCTGGACCAGGCAGTCGATATTTTGAAAAGGAACACCAGGAGGTTCGCCAAGCGGCAGATGACCTGGTTCAGGCGTGACAACAGGATAAAATGGCTGAATCCGGACCTTGTCGATGTATCTGGTGTGATTATTAGTGAAATTAACAGATTTATTGAAGGAGTATCTTAAGGTTTGTAGAAAAGAATATAGATAATAAATACCTACGGAGGGAGCCCTTGCTATGACGAAACCACAAATTAATTTACAGGACGCTTTTTTGAACCAGGTCAGGAAGGAAAATATACCTGTCACCATATTCCTTGTCAATGGCTTTCAGCTAAAAGGGATGGTCAAGGGTTTTGATAATTTTACTGTGATCCTGGAAAGTGACGGGAAGCAGTTGATGGTTTATAAACACGCTATTTCCACGGTCAGTCCGCTTAAGCCTGTCACCACGACTTTTTCCGAATCAAAGGGCTCTTAAGAAAAGATAGGCAGCCCCTCATAAAAAGAGGGGCTTACTTTTTTAGTCGTAAAAGCTCGCGTCAGGCGTATAATGGTAATGACTGATGCCTGATGCGAGGTGGCTTAAAACCTGTGAAAATAAAAATCTGGAACGTTCAGGGTACCAATAAAAACACAGGACATAAGGCTGACTGCAGGTCATGGAAGATAAACCCGGTCCAGCTGAATAACTTAAAGGCCGGGCGCAGTGGCGATGAACCGGGATACAACTTAAAAAATACCAGGGAAATACTCCTGGAGCTGAACTCCCTGGTCGGCCTGCACGGTGTGAAAAAACTGATCGAAGAGGTTTATTCGTATATAGAAATACAGAAGATGAGGCAGAAAGAGAAGTTGGTCTCCGAGCCCCTGGGGCTGCACATGATCTTCAAGGGCAACCCGGGTACCGGTAA
>JAKPTB010000063.1 GCA_029555205.1 Bacillota bacterium | reverse complement strand
ACATAGTATCCACCAAGAAAGCTCAGGGCTTGCTGCCCTTCTGTAAAAAATAAATGCTTAAAAGTTTCAATCAACCAACGAAAGCCTATCGCTCCAAAACCAGTTGCAATACCAATAACAACTGCCAGAATCAGGTTGATTAAAGTATCTTTGGATAGGAATAATTCCTGTATTTGAGGCGTACGCATCAGGTTAAATTCTCCATCTAAAAGTAAAGAACCTGGCTTAGTTTTTAACTTTCGACAGATTCTACAATGTTTCCTTATTTACATTACAATATTTCTTTTCTATTTAGCAAGTAATTTTCATAATATGAACTTTATTTAAAGCATAAAGCTTTTTTAACTACTGGAAGCTCTCTTTTTATCTTCTCCCCCTTCTTAAAGGGCTGTTTGTTCATCCGCCCAGGGCCCCAATAACCTGCTGAAACCAAAAACCCTTGTCTTGTTTATGTCCGGAGAAAAAATAATAAGGAACAGCGTTTAATCCGGGCTTTACTTTGGACAAAACGTAAACCCCGGCTGTTCAATAAAGGCTGAGACCTAGAAACCTGTAGCCAAGCAACAGCGCTAATAATAGGCCTGCCAGCACTAAAACAGCAACTGCCCAACTCTTTGCCGCGCGCCCTAGACGCATGGCCTTTAAATTTAGATCTGAGAGAACGGCCTCTGGAATCATTTTTTGGATAAACCCGGCGACATAAGAAATGAGGGCCAAATCGTCAATGTATCCCAGTCCGGGGATAACAAAGTCGGGAAGGATATCAATGGGGCTTATAATATAGGCCGCCAGCAGCATAAGCAATATTTTTGCCTGCCGGGGGACCCGCGGGTCTTTGAATGCAAGATAAAGTAAAAATATATCCGACTTCAACCTTTTTAACCAGTACCATAACCTCTTCACGTTTGCCACCCTCAAAGGACACACCTAAGAAAAAGCTTAACTCATATAATTTCAATGTTAATTGACATTTGCATTGCATCAATGCTTTATTGCAAAAGGGATTCCTTAACAGTTTGCCAGAACAACGCGTCTTCATACCCCAGCCGCCACAGATAAAACCCGGCCAGCCTGTATTTTTTGATTAGTTCCATTTTTTGTTCCGAAGCGGCGCTGTTTTCAAACCAAATTTCCCTGTCCCGGCCCCGGGAATCCCGGTATACCACAAACGGCGTTTGACTTGGGCCATCCCATTCCGCCGCAAATACACTCTGTCCGATGCTTTGCATCACTTCCCGGGCTGACACCACATCCGCCCTTGTAGCACCACTGGGCCAGTCATAGCCGTATGAAGCAATCCCCAGGGAGATCTTTTCAGGTGATATCCCCAGCTGCAGGACCGCCTTAATATTTGCCTCCACCCACGGCAGGGGAGCCACCGGCCCGGGCTTTGTACCGCTGTGGCTGTAGTCATAGGTCATGACCACCAGCCTGTCTGCAAGTTCTGACAGCACCGCCAGGTCATATATCTGCGCCAGGTGTGCAGGCGGCTGCTCAGGAGGCAGGACGCAGATGTCCAGCCGCTTGCCTGAAGAGTCCAGCTCACGCCTGAGCCCCTCTGCAAAACGGTTGAGGCCCTCACGCTCAGCCTGGTAGTCCCTGCAGGCCGCCTTTACTATTTCAAAGTCGATGTTGACTCCGTCGTAGCCATGTTCCCGCACCACGCGGGCGATACCTCGTGGATAAGGTCCCTGTTGCTGTAAAAAGAGCCGTAGGAAGCCCCGGCACCCCGTCCGTTGACATAGAACGCACCGGCAACAGGACTGTAAAGCGCTGCTTGCTCCGCCAAACTTTCAGGAACGGGCTCAGGCACCCGTTGGCACCCGGCAGTTAGGACCAGGAGCATAATAAATAAAACTAACAGAACATTCTTGTATTTACCTTTAGACCTCTCGTATTTATCTTTACACCTGCTCATAGCTCCACCAAAAAGTGCCGGCCGTTATTGAATACTATGATCTGTTCAGACCCTCTTTAAATTTATAATAAGCTACGATGCCCAGACCATATAGAAACAATCCCGCACCAAATATTTTATAAGGTTCTTGAAGTTTTACTTCTCCAAAGGCAACAATCAATGCTCCTGCTGTTAAGAAAAATACAGACCTCTTCACATTCGATTTATTCTTCAAGGTTAAAGCAAGTCTTATTGATAAAGCTGCAGGAATTATTAAGATTATTTTTTCCAAACTCATTTTTTACTTCCCGATTCTATAATTTCCCCAATTGCCCTTTGGCACAACAGTTCCCAGCTCTTCCAATGCTGCCGGTCTTACCCAGATGTATAGATAAGCCAGTACCTTTCCTCGCAGGCAAGTTCCACTTCCTGGACGACACACTCGTAAAGACTATCAGGAGCCCCACGCCCGTTATAACCTTCCAGGCTGTCCAATACCTGCAGAGCCTCTCCGCCACATCCTGCAATTCCACTACCTCACCATGAACAAACCCCCGGCCGGGCTTTACCGCCGGGTATCCATAAGGCAGATCGTACAGTATGCCCCTGGTTTTTCCCGCGCAGATACTCTTAACAAAGGGCTTGATAACAGAGTAATTGCTCAAACCCTTCATCAAGGTGCCGTAAACGAAAACCCTGGTGATTTCCATGCTGTACCACCTTTAACTATCCACATGGTGCCTGGCGCTGAAAGAAACAGGCTCCTGGAGTCAAGTTCCAAAGGAGCCTGAAGGCCGGACCGGAACCGGAGCCCCGGGAAAACATTACTGGACTTACAGGACAATAAATACTGGAAGTACATCAATTGAGCTCTG
>JAKPTB010000057.1 GCA_029555205.1 Bacillota bacterium | reverse complement strand
TTACCTGCTGCTTCTGTCCGTACCCTTTTTTATGATTTCGGGCTATTGCTGGCCCCCCACCCACATTCCGGAGCTGATCAATAACGCGGCCCGGTTGCTTCCCCTGACCTGGATGGCGGAGGCTTCCAGGCTGGTGACCGTAAAAAATCTGGGCGCCCATTATATTGTCCACAACATCCTGGCCCTGACCGTTATGGCTCTGGTCTCCACATTTTTTGCCCTGACTTTCAGCAAACGCAGAAAACCCCCCGCCCTGGGGGGATTAGAGGTTGATTGCGGGAACAGTTATCCCAAAAGGGATTAGACATCCGTGCTCCTGATGCGGCACCAGCAGGAGGATGAAAAATTTCTATCCACAGGGTAGTCCGCTGCTAAATTCTGATTCTACTGGCCGGGAGCTCAACGTTTAACAGTCTCTATAATTTCCACCCCGCTGTAATAATGCCCCAGAATCGTGCGGTAGTTGTAACCATGCAGGGCCATTCCCTTAGTCCCGTACTGGCAGAGCCCCACCCCGTGGCCGTGTCCGGTGGTGGTAAAGGCAACCTCCCCGCCCTCCGCCTTCCAGCTAAAGTTGGTTGAGCGCAGGCCCAGCAGGTCCCTGACCGCCACGGCGGATAAGGGACACCCGCCGATAAGCAAAGCTTTGGGCCTGCCTGTAGCTGTCTTTTCAGTAGTTTTAATTTCCGCCGGGCTGTTTTGTTTTCCCGAAACCGGAAGGGCCGCCAGGTTTGTGCCCAGGGCCTGGTCCAACTGTTCCAGGCTGTAGGAAACTGTCTGAACAGGTTCAGGGTCCATGTCGTAAGGACAGGGTACACTGCGCAGGTAGGGCGCCTCAAATTTCCATACATCTTCGGAATTCTCCGTCCGCCCGCCACAGGAGGCGTGGTAGGCCGGGTCGATCAACTGCCCCTGATAGGTGAGCACCTGACCCCTGGTTTCATCAACAGCCTGTTTCACTTTATAATAGTACTGGTAGTATTGAAGCGTTCCCCACAGTTCTTTCAAATCTGCCCGGGACAGCCAGGCCTGGCCGTGACGGTGGTCGTCGCACAAATCAGCACCCTGGTGCAGCGGGTTTTCTACACCACTTGCCCCCAGGCGCTTGACGGCATAAGTTCTGGCTGCAACAGCCTGGGCCTTTAACGCTTCCAGAGGGAACTCCGCCGGCATTTCCGCCGCCACCACACCCACCAGGTAGTCTTCCAGCGGTATTTTCACTATTCTGTCTGCACCGTGCAGGTACACCCGGACAATTGTTGTGCCGGAGAAAAACTTCACCGGTATTTGCCCGTTAAAAATATAAGGGAGCCCCAGAACCAGGGCAATTGAAAGAAACAAGAAGCCAACCACTAATCTGCGCAACGGAAAACACCTCTGTCAGATATTTGAATGGCGGAGAACAGACGAGCTTAAGTCAGTCGATGTCAATTGTTTACGGCTTGGACGTCATCTGAACAATCAGTGCACATGCCGGCCACCGCACTGTTTAACTGGTTATACAAAACTTTACAAAAAGGTTATATTATCTATATTACAAAGCATGGTAAATTATAACAGATGATGTTGAGTGTTTTATCTGTTTCCTTAATTGACATATCACTATTGATTAATCTTATTTTTTGACTATCAACTAACACTCTGATTGGCTAACAGCTCAACTAAACCAAAAAGAATCAGTGGCATTCCCTATACCCAATGAAAGGGGACGAGATAACGTCTTAACGTTAACTAAACCACCAGGGGCAAACAGTCAGACCAACCCTGCCTGTCCGTCAAGACCTCCGGATATCCGCCCCCAGGTTCCTCAACTTCTCCTCCAGGCGGTCATACCCCCGGTCTATATGATGGACGTTGCTGATTTCACTTTCCCCGTCCGCCGCCAGGCCGGCTATCACCAGGGCCGCACCCGCCCTCAGGTCGGTGGCTTTCACCGGGGCGCCGGTAAGACGGGGCACGCCCTGAACAATTGCCGTCCTGCCTTCGATCTTTATTCTTGCCCCCATCCGCTTCAGCTCGTTGGCGTGCATAAACCGGTTCTCAAAAACTGTTTCGGTAACCACACTGGTCCCCTTGGCCAGACTTAAAACCGCCATCAACTGGGCCTGCATATCGGTGGGAAAGCCGGGGTAAGGCATGGTCTTGATATCCACCGGACGCAGCTGTTCGCCGCCGGCTACCCGGATGCTGCTCTCGTATTCTTCCACGTTCACACCGGCCTCCCTGAGTTTGGCGGTAACCGGCTTGAGGTGATCGCAGATCACGTTGTCCACCAGCATGTCCCCGCCGGTGATGGCTGCGGCTGTCAAAAATGTTCCCGCCTCGATCCGGTCCGGGATCACGGTATGGACAGCCCCGCTCAGGCGGGGTACGCCTTCCACCCGGATAACTTTTGTTCCGGCGCCCTTGATCCGGGCGCCCATGCTATTTAAAAAGTTGACCAGGTCAACTATTTCCGGCTCTTCGGCGGCATTTTCGATAATCGTGTTGCCCTTGGCCAGGCAGGCGGCCATGAGCAGGTTCTCGGTTGCGCCCACACTGGGAAAATCAAGGTAGATGCTGCTTCCGGTCAGGCCGCCTGCCATGGCCTCAATGCAGCCGTGTCCGTAAATAATTCTGGCGCCCATGGCTTTAAAGCCTTTCAGGTGCAGGTCTATGGGCCTGGTACCGATGGCGCAGCCCCCGGGCAGCGGTATTACCGCTCTTCCGGTACGGGCCAGGAGAGGCCCCATCACCAGAAAGGAAGCCCGCATCAAACGAACATATTCGTAGGGCGCCTCCGCTTCTTTGAGGTCCGGCACACAAATGGTGACTTCCCGCTCGCCCCTGGTAATTCTGGCTCCCAGCCTTTCGATCAGTTTGCAAATGGTCGTAACATCGGCCAGGCTGGGAATATCCTGCAGAGTACAGGTTCCTTCCGAAAGCAGGGAGGCTGCTATTATCGGCAAGACCGCATTCTTGGCACCGCTCACTTTGACGGTACCCTTCAGGTTTTTTCCGCCGCGGACAATTAGTTTTTCCACCGGATCCCCCCTGCTAATACTCAGTAAATATCACCGGCGAGGCCGCGTATACATAGGTAACTTGCTCCACCGGGTCTGTGCGCAGGGCTACGTTAAGGTTGATTTCTTGATTGTCGTAACGCAGGTCGCCATTAAACTGCGGGCTCAAACCCGTCAAGCTGACCAGGTTGTCTTTCACCACTTTCTCCTGGATGCTGGCTCGCGCCTGGTCCATCATCCTTTCGGCGCCTGTTAAGAGTTCCACACTGTTTAACCCGCTCTCGATTTTACCTGCATATGTTAAGGCTGTACGACTCTCCCCGCCGCAGCCGTTCAATGCTTCCCGGATTTTACGTTTATAATTTCCTGTTTTTTTTCCGTCCACTCCATCCAGGCTGACCATCACGTGGGAGAGCATCTTACCCTTTTCAATTTCCATTGTCTGGCCCGCCACGGAAATATCGAAACCCCCGGCCAGCCGGCCCGTCAACCGGACTCCCCGGGCATACGGGTTTTGCCAGCTTTCATAGCTGCGGCCATCTTCGGACAGGCTTAGCCGGGCAGCAACCCTGTTTACCAGTTCCAGGGGTTCCCGGGTCCCGGCTGCTCTTTCGTCAATTCTAACCCAACCGGTTATATTTACAGAGCTCAGCTCAGCCCCGGAACACTTTATCAGTCTGAGCATGGCGGCATTTTCCCGGTGGGCGCCGAGAGTATCCCGGCAGGCTGGGGAAAGGGCAAAAGCCAGGAGAAAAAACACTGCAAGCACACCCGGCACGGCCAACCATTGATTCCTCTTTAACCTGAATCTTTCCCAAAAGCGTTGATTGAGCATAAACATCCTTCCAGAGTGATAGTTAACGTTCCTTCTCCTATTCTTACCAATTATTTCGCGTAATATAAACTGCGTTTGGGCTATGCTGAGGCAATGAAAAACGGCAGGAAGGTTGCATCAGGTTACCCCAAAGCTTTCCCTTACTGCCTGTTTTTGTAGATATTAAAAAAATTTAACCGGAACTGTTTGTCCGGTTAAAAGTTCTACCTGGATTTAATTACAGATTTAATTGCGGCCACCGTACTAGGCATTTCCAGCAGCCTTTAAGCGCATCAGGGCACGCCTTAAGGCCAGCTCCGCCCGGAGAATGTCAATATCAGGAGTCTTTGAGGCAAGCCTCTCTTCGGCCCGCCTCTTGGCAGCCTCGGCCCGGGCCACATCTATTTCTTCAGCTCTTTCGGCAGAAGTTGCCAGAACAGTTGTCCTGTTATTGCGGACTTCCATGAAGCCGCCGCTTACCACAACTTTGAACTTTTTGCCCTCCTGCTCTATTCTCATGATGCCGATGTTAAGAGATGTGATCAGCGGGGCGTGTTCCGGCAGTATACCCAATTCTCCGTCGGTACCCGGCGCCACCAGAAAACTCACATCCTCACTGAAAACCTTTTTCTGAGGAGTTACGATTTCCAGTCGTAGTTTTTTTTCCGACATCGCTGCGCACCCCTCTCTATTATCCAGCTAATTTCTTGGCTTTTTCCACCGCTTCAGCGATACCGCCAACCATGTAGAAAGCGTCCTCCGGCAGATCGTCGTACTTGCCTTCGATGATCTCCTGGAAGTCACGAACAGTTTCTTTCAGCGGTACGTACTTGCCGGACATGCCGGTAAAGGCTTCCGCCACGGTAAAGGGCTGCGAGAGGAATCTTTGCAGTCTCCTGGCCCGGGCCACGATTAGTTTGTCATCGTCGGACAGTTCTTCCATCCCCAGAATGGCGATAATGTCCTGCAGTTCTTTATAGCGCTGGAGTATTTTCTGTACGCCCCGGGCTGTGGCATAGTGCTCGTTGCCCACAACCAGCGGGTCGAGAATCCTTGATGTGGAGTCCAGCGGGTCCACCGCGGGATAAATGCCCAGCTCCGCAATCTGCCTGGATAGCACGACGGTGCCGTCCAGGTGAGCAAAGGTGGTAGCCGGGGCCGGGTCGGTCAGGTCGTCGGCAGGCACGTAAACGGCCTGTACGGATGTAATCGAACCCTTCTGGGTTGAGGTGATCCGCTCCTGCATCTGGCCCATCTCGGTGGCCAGGGTCGGCTGGTAACCCACGGCGGAAGGCATCCGGCCAAGAAGCGCGGAAACCTCGGAGCCGGCCTGGGTAAAGCGGAAAATGTTATCAATAAACAACAGGGTATCGGCGCCTTCTTCATCACGGAAGTACTCCGCCAGGCACAGGCCTGTCAGGGCAACCCTGAGGCGGGCTCCCGGCGGCTCGTTCATCTGACCGAACACCATGGTCATCTTATCCAATACGCCGGCTTCAGTCATCTCCCGTAAAAGGTCGTTACCCTCCCGGGTGCGCTCGCCCACACCGGCAAAAACTGAAATACCACCGTGCTGTTTGGCAATATTGTTGATCAGCTCCATAACAACAACCGTCTTGCCCACGCCGGCGCCGCCGAACATGCCGATTTTACCACCCTTGACGAAGGGTACCAGGAGGTCGATAACTTTAATACCTGTTTCCAGCTGTTCCGTTTTGGTGGACTGATCCACCAGGGCCGGGGCCGGGCGGTGAATGGGGTACCTTATATCACTCACAACAGGTCCTTTGCCGTCAATGGGTTCTCCCAGAACGTCGACGAGGCGCCCCAGGGTGGCCCTGCCAACCGGAGTGCTGATGGGAGCCCCGGTGTCCACTACTTCCATGCCGCGAACCAGGCCGTCCGTGGCGCTCATGGCCACCGCGCGGACCGTGTTGTTGCCCAGGTGCTGGGCAACTTCCAGGGTAAGGTCAAACTTCCGTCCAAACATGTCTTCTTTGTCGCTTGTAATTTTTAGAGCGTTATATATGTCAGGCACCTGTCCGGGCGGAAAACGGACGTCCACCACAACGCCGATGACCTGTACAACTTGACCAACGTTCATTCGCTGCTCTTACCTCCTTCGCTACAACTTATAACTAAAAGCGAGTCAACAGGAATGAGAAATCCAAATTTTTTGTAAGGCCCGGGCTTTCAGCCCAAGCCTAAGCCGCAGCTCAAATAATACATTCCAGGCATGAATAAAGAGGTTTTTGTTCATCCTGTGCCCTGTAACGGCTTCTTACTCCAGAGCCGCAGCACCGCCGACAATCTCGGAAATCTCCTTGGTAATCTGGGCCTGCCGGGCCCGGTTCAGGTTCAAGGTCAATTGGTCGATCATATCCGAAGCGTTCTTTGTGGCGTTGTCCATGGCTGTCATCTGGGCACTGTAAAAACCGGCTTTCGTTTCTAAAAGTCCATGGAATATGGCACTCTCAATATATTTCGGCAACAGCTCGGTCAGCACCGCTTCGGCGGAAGGCTCGAAGATATAATCCACCTTCCTGGCCTCATCTTCTGTTTTTTCCTCGGCGGGCGGCTCCGCCGGCAGGATTTTGTGCATGACGGGCTTTTGTGACAGCACATTTATGAACTGGCTGTAGATCAAGTAAACCTCGTCGTACTCCTCCGCAGAATATTTTTCTATTATAAACGAAGCAATATCCCTGGCTGTTGTATACTTGACTTCTTCACCCAGACCCACATACTGTTTGGCGATTTTATACCCGCGGCGCTGGAAAAAATCACGACTTTTGCGTCCAATAGTAATTAAATCAAATTCAACAGTTGTCTTCTTAATCTCCTGGAGCGCACTGCGAATCACGTTGCTGTTAAAACCGCCGCAAAGCCCCCGGTCGGCTGTCATAATGATATAGGCAACCTTTTTGGGTTCACGCACAGCCAAAAGCGGATGCTTAACCCCGCTGGAAGCCACGGCGACCCTCCCCAGTACAGCCCTAATCCTCTTGGAATATGGGCGGGCGAACAGCACCGCGTCCTGAGCCTTGCGCATTTTAGCCGCTGAAACAGCTTTCATGGCCTTGGTGATTTGCTGGGTACTCTTAATACTTTTAATGCGGCGCCGCAAGTCTCGCAAACTTGCCATCTACGTTTTCACCACCTCTTAATCCGGTAGTCGGTAGTCAAAATTGTTCCAATATATCATGCGCTACCGCCAGTGGCTTGGATTTCAGGTTTAATTATAAACCTCTGGCCGACTTAAACCCACTTTTGAAGTCCTCAATAGCCGCTTTCAGTTCTGCTTCAATATCCGTCAACTCTCCTGTTTTACGGATGGTCTCACCGATGTGGGGCTTGTTGGCTTTCATGTATTTCAAGAATTCCGCTTCAAAGGGCTGAACCATTTCCACCGGCAGGTCATCCAGATAACCGTTGGTGGCGGCGAAGATGCTCATGATCTGCTCTTCCACCGGCATGGGCACGTATTGCCCCTGCTTTAACAGCTCAGTCATGCGCTCACCACGGGTCAGCCTGGCCTGGGTCGCCTTGTCCAGGTCGGACCCGAACTGGGCGAAGGCGGCAAGCTCGCGGTACTGGGCCAGGTCGATCCGGAGGCTGCCGGCGATCTTCTTCATCGCCTTAACCTGGGCCGAGCCGCCCACCCGGGAAACCGAGATACCCACGTTAATCGCCGGGCGAATGCCGGCATAGAAGAGGTCCGGCTCCAGGAAGATCTGGCCGTCTGTAATCGAAATAACGTTGGTGGGAATATAAGCTGAAACGTCCCCCGCCTGGGTCTCAATAATGGGCAGGGCTGTCATGGAACCGGCGCCAAGGTCGTCGCTGAGCTTACAGGCTCTCTCCAAAAGCCGGCTGTGCAGGTTGAACACGTCACCGGGGTAAGCTTCACGTCCCGGCGGCCGGCGCAGAAGCAGGGAAAGCTCGCGGTAGGCGGAAGCCTGTTTGGACAGGTCGTCATAAACGATCAAAACGTGCTTGCCCTCGGCCATGAACGCTTCGCCCATGGCGGCCCCTGCAAAGGGTGCGATATAAAGCAGCGGAGCCGGATCTGCAGCGGTGGCGGACACAATAATAGTGTAATCCATTGCGCCTGCCTCCTGCAGTTTTTGCACCACGTTGGCTACGGTGGACTGCTTCTGGCCCACGGCAACGTAAATGCAGATAACGTCTCCGCCCTTCTGGTTGATAATGGCGTCCACCGCGATGGCGGTTTTACCAGTCTGGCGGTCGCCGAGGATCAATTCCCTCTGGCCGCGGCCGATGGGGATCATCGAGTCAATGGCCTTAATCCCGGTCTGGAGGGGCTGGTGCACCGACTTCCGGTAGATAACACCAGGAGCAATTTTCTCGACTGGATTATACTTGTCGCTGTTAATCGGGCCCTTACCGTCCAGAGGCTGACCCAGAGGGTTCACCACGCGGCCGATCAAGGGCTCGCCCACGGGCACGGAGACAATCCGGCCGGTACGCTTGACGGTGTCGCCTTCCTTGATGTGTTTATAAGGCCCGAGAATGACGCAACCGATGTTGTCCTCTTCCAGGTTGAGGGCCATCCCCAGCACGCCGCCGGGGAATTCCAGCAGTTCCATGGACATACATTCCATCAGGCCGTACACACGGGCAATACCGTCACCGACCTGGATAACGGTACCGACATCGGTCATCTCGATCTGGGCCTGATATTTATCTATCTGCTGCCGAATAATCGAGCTGATTTCTTCAGGTCGCAAATTCATCTACTGGTTCACCCCTATCTAGTTAACTTATTGCCTTTAGGCGTTCTTTCAGGGCAGCCAATCTGGTCTTAATACTGCCGTCAATAAACTTGTCCCCCATACGCACCACAACCCCGCCAATCAGGGACGGGTCAACAACATAGGAGGTTAGAATTTTTTTGCCGGTCAGCCTGGCTAAA
Source organism: Bacillota bacterium (assembly GCA_029555205.1). Classification (GTDB taxonomy): domain Bacteria; phylum Bacillota; class Desulfotomaculia; order Desulfotomaculales; family Pelotomaculaceae; genus DTU098. The sequence continues at coordinate 45,125 of JAKPTB010000057.1, read as the reverse complement.
ATCCGGTTTAGCTCACCCTTTTCCTGGTCGTTCATTTCTACCGCCGTGGCGACTTTGGCCGTAATGATATTCCGGCCGGCATTGGCCAGGGCGACAAACTCGGCCACAATGTCTATTAAATGGGTCTCCCGCCGGCGGTCCACCAGCAAGGCAAGAAAGTTACCTGTAACTTCAGAGATTTTTCCTTTGAAAAGCTTTTCCAATAAATCTTTTTTAGCGGCAGGAGTAATCTGGGGGTGGTAGAGCAGCTTCTGCAAATCAGGATTATCCTCAATAATATCCTTAATTGCTTTCAGCTCGCTCTCTATTTTGTCCACCATTTCCTTTTTTTCTGAGGCGATATCGTACAGCGCCGCCGCGTAACGCCCCGCTACAGGCCCCCCGATCATTGCAGTTCCCCTGCCTCTTTTATAAATTCTTGAATCATGCTGCGCTGAATCTTGTCATCCATTCTTTCGCTGATAATTTTACCGGCAATCATTATGGACAGGGAAGCAACCTGGTCACGCAGTTCAGCAATAGCTTTTTGTTTTTCCCTTTCAATACTGGCAAGGGCATCTTCCTTAATTCTTTGAGCCTCTTTCTTGCCGTTTTCAATAATCTCCTGGGCCTGTTCTTCCCCGGCCTTGGTTGCTTTTTGAATGATCTCCTGGGCTTGCTCCCGGGCCCGGCGCATTTCAGCCTCATACCCGGCCTTGAGTTGTTCAGCCTGCTGCCTTTCCTGTTCCGCAGCCGCAATGGTATTGGCAATGTGTTCCGAACGGGAGGCCAGCAGTTTGGTCAAGGGCTTGTAGACCACAAGACGCAAGAAAATCAATAAAATTATAAAGTCAGCTATCTGCGCAAGCAATGTTGCGTTAAACTGTAACACTCGTTCCCCTCCTTCCATCTCCCTGTGGACAAAAGGAAGGCGATAGCGAAATTGGACGCGGAGCGTGAACTTGTATCGTTTTGGAGGCAAATCAACTTGACATATTAAATACAAGAGCTGAGAATTAAATAGCCGGGATAGCAGGAATCCAAAAAATACGGATCCCTGCCTCATCCGCGACAACGCTCACGTCTCTCGGGCCAAATCGCTACGCCTTTTTTGTCATAACGCTTAATCCTCACTAGCCCACGTTACCCAAAAGGATGAAAGCGATAACGACCGCAATGATGGGCATAGCTTCAATCAGACCGACAGAAATAAACATGGTGGTCATAATAGAACCTCTGGCCTCCGGCTGACGGGCAAGGCTTGAAACGGCACTACCAGTAACCATACCGTCACCAATACCGGCTCCAAGGGCTGCCAGACCCACTGCCAGGGCAGCTCCCAAGGCAGCACCAGCTCCTAATTCCATACATTTCCCCTCCTTTCCAGACTTATTTTCATTATTTAATTACCTGGATAACATTCGTGGCTATCCAACAAGTGTGGCCCGCATAAACCTCTCCCGCTAGTCCTTCTGCTTAATCACTCTACTTTTATGTGCCATTCTAATGCAAATCTTTGCCCCGGTAAATCCCGGTAAAGGCGATATGGATTTTAATAACATTTAGCAAAAGGCTTAATGGTGTTCTGCCACGGCCTGGCCTACGTAGGCTATGCTAAGCATTGTAAAAATGAAAGCCTGGATAAAGCCTACAAAGATACTGAAGGCCAGCCAAATCACAGAGGCTATAAAGCCCCCGAAAACATGGACCCATCCCCCCAGCATCCCTAACAGTACGGCAATTAAAACCTCACCGGCATAAATATTCCCGTAAAGACGGAAAGTCAGCGTGATGGGTTTGGCCAGGTCTTCGATGATGTTAATGGGAAGGAAGAATACAAAGGGCTGGAAATAGTGCTTGAAGTAACCGAGACCTTTGTACCGGACGCCGTAGATATAAATCAGGGAAAAGGTACACAGAGCCAGGCCCAGGGTGGTATTGTAGTCGGCTGTTGGGGAAGTTAATGTCGGTACCAGTCCGATGAGGTTGGAAAACAAAATAAAAATAAAGTACGTGACGACAATACTTAGAAAAGACGCACCTTTCCTGGGATCCATGTTTTCATTGACGAGGCCCCTAATAAACTCCCATAATCCTTCTAAAATATTCTGCGCCCCTGTGGGCCTGTTCAAGCTCATATTACGCGTGGCCGCAACGCAAAAAAGCGCTACCAGGATCATGACAATCCAGGTCATGATCATGGTCTTGGGATTAAAGGCCAAATGCGTGTTACCGATAGTTACCTCCCATGGGTGGTGCGGCCATCCCCAAAAATTTAATTGTTCTTCGACTTCATGCAAACTCATCATAACTCTTTCTCACCCCTTTCTTTTTAAAATTTTTGACATTATCTTAAGGATTTGGCCTTTCCTGACTCCCCTTCAAAATCCCCGTCAACATCAGGGCAGCACTTATTGTAAAAATACAGGGAACCACAAAGAAACCTGCAGCTGTTGCGTAAATGTTTATTGAATCCGTACGGGAAACAAAGAATAACACCGCGATGATAATGGAAATTCTTAAAGCATAACCCGTCCTGAGGTGCGTTTTACCCTCGGGCACCGTCATGGCCGTGATGGCGCGCAACCTTTTACCCAGAAAAAAAGCATTCCACATACCTGCCCCGGTACCGACCAAAAAGCCCCATATAAACGGGTCCTTAGGCCGCAACACCAGGGCAAGGCAAAAGAATACCAAAAGACAAAAAGATATTCTTAATGTCCTTACCAACTGACCTTCAAAATCCCAATCCCGCATTTTCTACTCCCCTAAAAACCCTTGCAGGGTTTTATACACACCCACAATTCCGACGGCAAGCCCGGTTAAGACTCCCGCCAGCATAAACCAGGGACCGGTGGCCATTTTCTGGTCTAAGTACTGTCCACCAAAGTACCCCAGGGACACTGTAATGGCAAGCTCAATACCAATTGTGGTAGTAAGCGCAAGCGCTTGGAGGACTCCACCCGCCTTTGCCTTTTCTTTTCCCGGTTCTAAACTTTTTTCTGCTCTTTGCTTCTTCTTCCGGTCATTCCCCACCGTGTCCCGCAAGGATTATAACCCCCGGTAAAATGTTCCCCTTTGCTACATTTTGCTTATTTCTTAAGCCTTCACTATCTGGTTTCTACAAAAAAAATGTTATTCCTCCAACGGAATGGCTTATTTTAAAAAAATTTTTTCTCAACATGCAAAAAATATGCCAGATTTATCCGTTAAAAACCATTAACCGGTTATTGAGTCAGAAAGAACCTTGGATAAGAGGCACTTGCCCGGGGACCAGCTTAATAATTGTCACCCGGGACGAATTCAGCGGGTTTTTCAGTGGTGAAACCAAATTTGTAGCGAATCGCCCCAGTGATTCGTTCCGAAGCCCGGCCGTCTCCGTAAGGGTTTACGGCATTTGCCATCTTCTCGTAGAAAACCCTGTCGTTTAGTAGCCTGCGGGTTTCAAAGGCTACCACATCCCTGGCGGTTCCGATCAACCGGACTGTGCCGGCTTCCACCGCCTCGGGCCGCTCTGTGGTGTTGCGCAGCACCAGCACCGGCTTGCCCAGGGACGGCGCCTCTTCCTGGATACCGCCCGAGTCGCTGAGTACCAGATAGCTGCGGTTGATCATATTGACAAAGGGTTCGTAATCCATGGGTTCAATCAGATGTACCCTTTCCAGGCCGCCCAGTTCCTCATCCACCACAGTGCGCACGGCCGGATTCTTGTGAACTGGAAATACCACTTCGACATCCGGATAATCCAGGACCACACCCCGCAAAGCCCTGTAGATATGGCGCATGGGTTCACCCAGGTTCTCCCTGCGGTGGGTTGTGACCAGGAGGATCCTGCGGTTGGCGTAATCAATCCCCTTAAGGACGGGATCGGTAAAGTGATAACCCTGACGTACCGTAGCCAGTAAGGCATCAATCACTGTGTTGCCGGTAACATAGATTGTCGAAGCATCAACCCCCTCGTCAAGAAGGTTTTGCCTGGCGGCAGGTGTGGGTGCAAAGTTCAGGTCGCTCAGGACTCCTGTCAGGCGCCGGTTCATTTCCTCGGGAAAGGGAGAAAACTTATTCCTTGTCCGGAGTCCCGCTTCAACATGACCCACGGTTATTTGCAAATAATAGGAGGCCAGGGCGGCAACAAAGGTGGTTGTAGTGTCACCGTGCACCAGGACCAGATCGGGTTTTTCCTGGAGCAGGACCTGCTGCAGGCCGGTCAGGGCCCGGCTTGTGATATCAAAAAGATTCTGCCCCTGGCGCATAATATTCAAATCGTAAGCAGGGGTTATTTTAAACAATTCCAGCACTTGATCGAGCATTTCACGATGCTGGGCCGTTACAGCCACCTTGCATTCAATTTCCTCCCGGTATTCTTGAAGCTTTTTAACCAGGGGGGCCATCTTGATAGCCTCGGGCCTTGTTCCGAAAACAGCAATTATCTTCAGCAAAAATTCATCCCCTTGACTGCAAAAGCACATTTTTAAAGAACGCAGGAGGGAACTCCGTCTGCCGGCCGCTGGAAATATTCTATGCTCTAAGCCTCTTTCAAATACCCTTTTTTTAGGAGCTTCTGAATGTGTTCCTGCCGCGCCTGCTCCAGATCGACGCCATACTTTTCTTCCAGGACAAACATCATGGACACGGCGGTTTGAGCCACATCAAGCAACTCACGGGTTATTCTCAAAACGGCCTCCTGTTCGCTGCACCGCCGGGTTTCCCCGGAAAGACCCCGCAGTTTACCGATGGCCTGGGCCAGTTCCCCGGCTTCTTCCATCAGTTTAAGGGCGGTGGATTCGATGGTAGGCTTAAGGTTGTTCAGTTTCGGCAAGACGATGTTCTTTTTTTGCACTTGAGCTCCCCCCAAAATGGACCAGGACAACCCCCGCCTCTTCAAAGAGTTTCAGCGCAAGGGGGTCCGGGTAGTCACCCTGGAAAACAACTTTCCGAATACCTGCGTTAATCATAATCTTGGCGCACAAAACGCAGGGCTGGTGAGTAACATAATAAACCCCACCCTGGATGGCAATCCCGTATACAGCAGCCTGAATCAGGGCGTTCTGTTCTGCATGCAGGCCCCGGCACAGTTCGTGGCGCTCACCCGGCGGAACCCCCCGCTCTTCCCTCAGGCAGCCGGTTTCCAGGCAGTGCCTCAGGCCGGCCGGGGCGCCGTTATAGCCGCTGGCCAGGATCCGCCTGTCTTTTACAATGAGCGCACCCACGCTCCGCCGCAGGCAGGTGGAACGTCTGGCCACCACCCGGACAATGTCCATGAAGTACTGGTCCCAATCAGGCCGGCAGGTAACAGCACAGTTTTCTTGAACCCCGGAGGGTACCTCTTGCCGGACAGGCCCCCGCAGGGACCTGTCCGCACTTTTTCCGGAATCGAAGGGTTTCTCAGGAACTTCGCCGGAGCCATAAGTTTTGCTCTTCACATCTCCACACCTGCCACCGGTGGCCGGATTCTTCTTAATACAGGGGATAACGGTCGCACAAACCGGCTACTTCGGCCCTGGCCCGTTCCAGCTTGTCCGGGTTGTCGCGGTTGGCCAGGGTATAGTCGATGATTTCCGCAATTTGGACCATATCCGCTTCGTTCAAGCCGCGGGTGGTCACGGCCGGGGTACCGATGCGGATGCCGCTGGCCGTGTTGGGCGGCTGCGGATCATAGGGAATGGCGTTTTTATTAACGGTAAGGCCCACAGTATCCAGGAGCGTCTGGGCTTCACTGCCGGTAATATTTTTGCTTCTTAAATCCACCAGAATCAAATGGGTATCGGTTCCCCCGGATACGAGGTCAAAGCCCCTTTCATTAAGCGCAACAGCCAGCGCCCGGGCGTTGTTTACAATCCTTTGCTGGTAATCCTTAAAACCGGGCTCCAGCGCTTCTTTTAAAGCAACTGCTTTGGCGGCGATAACATGCATCAGGGGTCCCCCCTGGATCCCGGGAAAGACTGCCCTGTTCAGTTTGGCCCCGTACTTTTCACCGTCCCGGCTTAGGATCAACCCTCCCCTGGGGCCCCGCAGGGTTTTGTGGGTGGTTGTCGTTACCACATCGGCATGGGGCACAGGAGTCTGATGCAGGCCCGCCGCCACCAGCCCGGCAATGTGAGCCATATCCACCATCAGGTAGGCCCCCACCTCTTCAGCAATTTCCTTCATTTTGTAAAAGTCAATGGCCCGGGGGTAAGCGCTGGCCCCTGCCACAATCATTTTCGGCTTATGTTCAAAGGCAGTGCCGAAAACCTTCTCATAATTAATCAGGCCGGTTTCCTTTTCCACACCATAAAAAGCAAATTTAAAATATTTGCCGGATATATTGATGGGACTGCCGTGGGTCAGATGTCCGCCGTGGGCGAGGTTCATGCCCAGAATGGTGTCGCCGGGTTGCAGGAGGGCAAAGTAAGTTGCCGTATTGGCCTGGGAACCCGAATGTGGCTGAACGTTGGCGTAGTCCGCCGAAAACAGTTCCCTGGCCCTCTCAATGGCCAGGCTTTCCACTATATCGACAAATTCGCAGCCTCCGTAATAACGGTGCCCGGGGTAACCTTCAGCATATTTATTGGTCAGTACGGAGCTCTGGGCCTCCATGACCGCACAACTGGCCGCGTTCTCCGATGCTATTAACTCCAGGGTGCGGCGCTGCCGCTCAGTTTCCAGCTCAATCGCCCGGAAAATCTCCGGGTCCACATCTGCAAGAGGCCTCATTAAACTCATAAAAAATCCTCCCCACAGCCGGTCCTTAAGCTTACCGGCTCGAACAATTGTATTTTTTTTCGATTGCACATATTTTGGCGACCCGGCGGTCGTGCCGCCCTCCCTGAAACTCCGCCTGCAACCAGGCTGCAACGATATCCCCGGCCAGGCCCGGGCCGATCACCCGCTGGCCCATGGTCAGAACATTCGCATTATTATGCTCCCTCGCAGCCCGGGCGGAAAAAGTGTCGTGACACAGGGCCGCCCTGATCCCGGGCACCTTGTTTGCCGTAATAGCTACGCCGATCCCCGTACCACAGCAGAGAATACCCCGGTCAAAATCACCCTTTTTCACAGCTTCGGCCACCAGCAGGGCCAGGTCGGGGTAATCCACCGGCTCCTCCGAAAAAGTCCCGAAATCCTGATACTCTACGCCGGATTTCTCCAGCAAGGCCACAACTTCCTGTTTTAACCTGAATCCTCCGTGATCACCGGCCACGGCAACCTTCATGCCAGGCATCCTTTCCAAATAATAATCATTTTTTGTTAAACATAACTTACAATGTTCTACAACAAATTGGTTTATTCCTTTTTAACCTGCCGATTAATTTGGGCGCCGGCGTCCGCATCAAGCCTTGCCAGAGAGCGGGCAATCAGTTCTTCCAGCTTCCGGGCGCACTTCCGGTAAGCACCCAGGGGATAGCCCAGGGGGTCCGGAACATCTTCAGGTCCCGTCCCGGCATAACCGGCAAGGGTAAATATTTTTTCCGAACATTGGGGAACCAATTTTTTGATGAAGTCCCGGTGAGCGGCTGTCATGGTCAGCACCAGATCGGCTTCCCGGACATCTTCCGGAGTCAGGCGGGCTGCCCGGTGGTCACGGAGACAGATACCCATTTCCGACATGGCCTGGACGGCTTCCCGGGAAGCCTGTTCGCCGGGAAAAGCCGCAATCCCGGCAGAAGACACCTGGATTTCCTGCCGACCCCGTTCCTCCAGTATTTTTCGCGCCAGGGCGCTTGCCATACTGCTGCGGCAAGTGTTGCCGGTACACACAAAAAGAATTTTCACAGGAGCTTTCACCTGCCGGTAAGTAAAATTTAATGTAACATTAAATATCGAAATTATGAATTCCTGCAAAGCTTTTGCTTAAGTCCTAATTATCCTCAAATGCGCCTGAATATGTTTGGATCGCCCAACCAGCCAGGGGCACTTTCTTAACAGACCCTGTTCCGGATCAATAAAAAAGTCTTCTATTGTTGCGTTTGTTACGTTATAATTTTCCGTTATTCCCGGTTTTAAGTAGAGCTTCCTTAGCTCTTTAAAACAAGAGCTTGATCCCGATGCCGATAAGGATCAGGCCTCCCAGCAACTGGGCCCGCTCACCCACACGGGTGCCCAGGAACCTTCCAAAAACCAAACCGCAGGCCGTCATCAGACCTGCCACCAGCCCGATTACACCTGCTGCCAGGAGGAGATTAACTTGCTGCGTACCCAGGGTAAAACCCACGCTTAAGGCATCCATGCTGACACTCGCACCCAGTAAAACCAGACTTCTGAAGCTAAAGCTAAAGCCATTTAACGATGGCTCCAGACCCCGTCCATTTTTCAACGAACCCAGGATCATCCTGATGCCCAGATAGATTAGCAGAGCCGAGCCTAGAATTGCAGCCGCACGACCGATCAGGCTCCCTGCCAGTTCCCCTGCGAACCAGCCGGCCAGGGGCATAAAAATATGGAACAACAATACAACGGCGCTAATCAGGATAATCTGCCGCCGGTTCACACCGGCCAGACCCACTCCCACACAGAGGGAAAAGGCGTCTGTTCCCAGCGCTGCCGCCAGGGCCAGCAAGGTTAGAAGGCTCATAGCACACTCCGGTCCGGAAAATTTTTATACTTGTCTTTAACTACCGGTCTTAATTAAACCATTAAAATTAGTTATTCCGCTTGTCTTGTATTTAATACCACTTGCTTAGAAAGTCTAAGGCTGTTTTCCTTTGGAAGAGGCCGGACTACCGGCTACGATCCGCCTGACAGCAGCCTTTCTCAGTCGGTTCATGACAGCGAGCCCGATGCCGCTGTCCTCTAAACCCTCTGCCAGGATTAAATCTACACCCAGTTCGTTAAAGCGGCGCAGAGCGGCATACAAGCCGGTTGCCACCGTCCCGGGGTCCTCCCTGCGTCCGGCCAGGACCACTTCCCCCACCGAAGCATAATCCCGGTTGCCGGAGCAGGAGAGGATCCCCACCCGCCTGCCCAGAGCCTTTTGTTCCCTGGCCAGTTCCATCAAACGGGCAGCAACTGCCCCGGGTTCCCCCTCAATAAGCAGGAGGGGCGCCTCCGGCGCGTAATGGGTATATTTCATGCCGGGTGAGCGGGGCCTGTCAGTGAAGGCCGGATCAACCTCCACCTCACCCAATAACTCTCTCAATTCCTCCGGTGTGACTCCTCCGGGCCTCAGGATTACCGGAACAGAGCCTGTCAAATCCAGCACCGTGGATTCCAGGCCCACCCCGGCCGGGCCTCCGTCCAGCACGGCCTCGATCCGGCCGTTAAGGTCCTGCAAAACATGCTCCGCCGTGGTCGGGCTGGGCCGCCCCGACAGGTTGGCGCTGGGCGCCGCCAGGGGCACTCCGGCCGCCCTGATCAGGGCCAGGGCCACCGGGTGGCGGGGCATGCGCACCGCCAGCGTGTCGAGGCCGGCTGTCGTTTCCGGCGGCACCGCCGGCCCGGCGGGCAGGACCAGCGTGAGGGGGCCGGGCCAGAAAGCATCCATCAAAATTTCCGCAGCAGGAGGGATGTTTTGAGCCAGGTGTTTGACCTCCTCCCGGCAGGCCACATGCACAATCAGGGGGTTGTCCGCAGGACGCCCCTTGGCTTCAAAAATTCTGGCCACGGCCCTCCCGTCAAGGGCGTTGGCCCCAAGGCCGTAGACGGTTTCCGTGGGAAAGGCCACCAGCCCGCCCCGGCTCAGGATCCGTCCCGCTTCCAGGATAACATCCGTCTCGGGGCAGGCCGGATTAACCTTGATGTAGCGGGTTGAAAGTTTATTTTCCATGCCTGACCTCTTCCGGGTTAAATCAATAGTAACAGGATGTTTCAAACCTTTTTATTATAATGCCGGTTTCCAGGTTTTTTCAACCGCTTTCTAAATACCGGGCGACCACCAGCCTGTCCAGGCCGGCCAGGTCTTGGAGCACAGCTACCTCCCAGGCCGGTGTTTCAAACAGGGCCAGCGACGCCTGCCCCTGCCGGCAGCCGATTTCCAGCAGCAAAAAGCCGCCCTGTTTTAAGAAAGGGGGTGCGGCTGGAATCAAACGGCGGTAGCAGGCCAGTCCATCGGCACCCCCGTCAAGGGCCAGGGCCGGCTCAAAGTTGCGGACCTCTGCGGGTAAAGCGGGATACTCGTCCCGGGCGATATAAGGAAGGTTGGCCGCGATCAGGTCCACCCGGCCCGCTAGCCCGCTGGCGGATAGCGGCTCTAAGAGATCGCCCTGATAAAAATAACAGCGCTCCCCCACCCCCAGCCTGGCCGCATTCAAACGGGCTACGCTGAGGGCCTCCGGAGAGCAGTCAGTGGCGTAAACCACTGCATCGGTCCGGTAGAAGGCCAAACTGACGGCAATGGCCCCGCTGCCCGTGCCCACATCAATAACTGTGGCAGAGGGAGGGAGTCTTTTGAGGGCAGTTTCAACCAGGAGCTCGGTCTCCGGCCGGGGGATCAGGACGGAGGGACTGACGCTAAAGTTCAGGCCCATAAACTCCTTTTGTCCGGTCAGGTAAGCCACCGGTTCACCTGAACAGCGCCTGCCCACCAGTTCAAAAAAAAGGTCCTCCATCTCCTTGGGCAGGTTCTTCTCCCAGTCCCGGTAGATACCGGCCCGGTCCAGTCCCGTAACACTGGAGAGCAAAACCTCGGCGTCCAGGGCCGGAGATCCGCTGTTTATACCCTTTTTTAGCTGCTTTCTGGCCCGGAGCAGGGCCTCACCCATGGTTAGCTGCAAATTCTTCCTACCTCGTAAAAGGGCCGGGCAAATTACCTCCCAAACAGGAGATGCAAATGCCTGACCCTGATTAAAAAGCGTTAGTCCACCTGCTTTAATCTTTCCGCCTGGTCCGTGGTCACCAGAGTATCGATAATTTCGTCCAGGTCCCCTTCTAAAACGGCATCCAGCCGGTGCAGGGTAAGTCCCACACGGTGGTCGGAGACCCGGTTTTGAGGAAAGTTGTAGGTGCGGATCCGCTCGCTGCGGTCCCCTGTTCCCACCATGGATCTGCGGGTACTGGACATTTTTTGCTGATGCTCTTCCTGAGCCCGGTCAAGAAGGCGGGCCCGCAGCACTTTCATGGCCTTATCCTTATTCTTGTGCTGTGATTTTTCGTCCTGCATGGAGACAACGATACCCGTGGGGATATGGGTAATCCGGACAGCGGATTGGGTCGTATTGACGGACTGCCCGCCGTGACCGGAGGCGCAAAACACATCGATCCGCAGATCATTGGGGTCGATCTCCACGTCCACCTCCTCGGCCTCCGGCAGCACGGCCACCGTAGCCGCAGAGGTATGGATCCGGCCCCCGGATTCGGTGGTGGGAATGCGCTGGACCCTGTGCACACCGCTCTCGAATTTCAACCGGCTGTATGCGCCCTTGCCTTCCAGCAGAATGATTGCCTCTTTAAAGCCGCCGATATCTGTAGGGTTGGCGTTCAAGATTTCCGTCTTCCAGCCCTGCCGCTCGGCGTAGCGCGCATACATCCGGAACAGGTCCGCGGCAAACAGGGCTGCCTCCTCGCCGCCGGTACCGGCCCGGATTTCCATAATGACGTTTTTTTCGTCGTTGGGATCCCTGGGCAAAAGGAGCACCTTGAGACGCTGCTCCAGGTCCGCCTTTCTCTGCACCAGTTCATCCAGCTCGGCCTGGGCCAGTTCCCGCATCTCCCCGTCCGATTCTTCACTCAAGAGGGCTTTTGCTTCCTTAATTTCTTTGGTAACTCTTTTATATTCCCGGTATGTCTCAACCACTCCGGTTAATTCGGAGTGCAACTTGACATATTGCTGCCAGCGGCTGAGTTCGGCCATGACTTCCGGATCGCCAATAAGATTGCCCAGTTCCTCATACCGTTCCTCCAGGCTGTCCAGTTTTTGAAACACTACTTTTCACTCTCCTTCGCTACAGCCTCGAAAGCGGCCAGCGCAACCTCCACCTGCCCGTCGTCAGGCGGACCGGTGGTCAGCTTTTGCAGCCACATCCCCGGCGCAATCAGCACGCGGCACAAGGGACGTGAATAATACTTACCTGATATTTTAACCAATTCATAGGATATTCCCGCAACCAGCGGTAAAAGAAGGACCCGGGAGAGAATCCGCCACCAGAGCACCTGCTCTCCCAGAAAGGAAAAGATCATGATGCTGATGACCAAAACGATCAAAAGAAAACTTGTGCCACAGCGGGGATGGAGGGTGGGGTAGCGCTGAACCCGCTCCACCTCAAGCCGGTCCCCGGCCTCAAAGGCATTGATGACCTTGTGCTCGGCCCCGTGGTACTGAAAAACCCGACGGATATCCGCCATCCGACCGATGGCTACAACGTAGGCCAGAAAGATGGCGATCCGGAAGAATCCCTCAATGAGGTTCTGGACAAAGGCGCCCGGGGCAACGCTGTTCAGCAGGTGAGCCGCCGCCACGGGCAAAAAGGCGAACAGCAGTACAGCCATAGCCAGGGCGATCCCCACAGTTATAATAATTTCCCAGGGAGCCAGCTTTTCTTCTTCTTCTTCACCGAGCGCCTGGCTGGCCGAAAAAGTCAGCGCCTCGATCCCCAGCACCAGGGCTTCGATCAGCACCACCACACCGCGCACCAGGGGTGCTTTGAGCACCGGAAATCGCCTGGTCAGGGAGCCGACCATCTTTTCGTCGACAACTATGGTCTGGTCCGGCCTGCGGACGGCAACGGCCCGGGAATCCGGGCCCCGCATCATGACACCCTCAATAACCGCCTGGCCTCCGTACTGGAAGGGGGAACCCATAATCCACAACACTCCCCTCGACCGGCCCGCCGGCAATTATCAAAACGGGCGCGGTTATTTTTTACAGTAGACTAATGTAGAAATAGCAGAGCGACTGCTCTGCTACCAAAACCTACCCTACTTGGTTAAACCGTATTTTTTACGGAAGCGCTCGGCCCTTCCGCCGGTTTCTATGGTCCGCTGCGAGCCCGTGAAGAAAGGATGGCACTTGGAGCAAATCTCCACGCGCATTTCTTTTTTGGTTGAGCCTGTTTCAAATGTTTCACCGCAAACGCAGGATACTTTTGCCTTACCGTATTTCGGGTGGATTTTTTCTTTCATTAGTACTCACCTCTTTTCCATGGTCAACGACAAAGACACACTTCCTAATTATAGCACAGGTTTGGCCAGCCCGCAAGGGAATTAAGCAGAGGTAATTTTCAAGCTCCTTTCGGGTCGGGCGCATCCGGCAAGATCATCACAACCTGATCTGGAAAACCGCAGGCGGCAGGGTTTTCGAAAACGTCAGCGCAGCGGATGACTGAAGCTTCCCACAGCCAGTCCCGGCACTTCTTCCAGGCTCTCAAGCAGCGCCGGGATGCCCATGATTTCACCGCCGCCGGGCAAATGCCGGAAAAGCAGGTCCGGGTCGATATTCAGGTTGCGCAACTGCACTTGATTGACACCTGTATCGCGCAGCAGGCTCAGCAGGGCTTCTATTTCCTCCTTCCGGTCGGTGAGCCCGGGTAAAACCAGAAGATTCAGGGCCGTGTAAACTCCACAGGATGACGCGGTCCGGAGGGAGCGGCGGACATCTTCAAGGCTGTAGCCCGCAGGACGGTAATAGGCCCTGTAGGTGTCCTCCCGGGCGCTGATCAGGCTGATCCGGATGGAATCCAGGCCGGCCCTGCATATATCCGCCACGCCCGCGCTATGCCCGCCGTTGCTGTTCATATTGATGGTACCCAGATGGGTTTTATTCCGGATTGCCCCTATAGCTTTGACGATGGTCGCCGAGGCCAGGGCCGGTTCCCCTTCACAACCCTGCCCGAAACTGACCATGCTTCCCTCCCCCTGCAGGAGGTGAGGCAGGGCCACCTCGACAATCTCCCCGGGCGTCGGTTTAAAGTTAATCCGCGCCTGGGGCGAAGGGCAGCATTCGGCAGGCTGCAGGGAAATACAGCCCAGGCAGCGGGCATTACAGGAAGGAGAAACAGGAATGCCCCCCTCCCAACGGCCGTAGAATATATTTTGGGCGGTAAAACACTGGTACTCCAGGGAGCAGCGGGCTAACTGGCGGAGGATGCGGTTTTGGGGATATTTTGCCCGTTTCTTCCGGACCAGTGCCGGCAGATCCCTGGTATTATAATGAACCGGGTCCCACCTGCAGGGGTCCTCGGTAGGGCAGGCGGCCGCATAGAAAGCCCCGTCCCGGCAGGCTACAGCCGCATACCCCAGCAGCGGCAGGGCTTTCTCTTCCTTCTCCCGCCTGTAGGCAGGCAGCAGGGTACGGGTGTAGCCCTGGGGCAGAAGCGCGCCCACCGCCCAGGCCCGCCCCGCCGCCCAGGGATTTCTGCCTGCAACCGTGAAGTTCCCTGTCCGGGTGATCCCCACAGGCTCCCCCCCGGGCACCAGGACCAGGGATGCTCCCCGGGGTAGCCTGACCATATCCTCATCCTTCAGCTCTACAAACCGGTCCCCGGTCCGTCCTGTGGCCAGCAGGGAGGGGTGGTCGTACACTTTCCCGTCATCCCCGGCAAAAACCAGGCTAAACAAAACACCCTCCCCCTTTGTAAAATAAAAACGTTTTAGTCCAGGATGCCCTGGAAAAGGGCTGTTAAAAACCTGCATTTTAGATTTGCCGGGCTTCCCTGAACAATAAAGGACAAGTTCAAGATAACGACCCTGAAATACCGCACCGGTTCCCGGCGAACCGCCGTTCTCTCATTATCCCATCACCTTTGCACAACCCCAAAGGCATACTTGCTACCCCCGGCTGCAGGCAGCAACAAGGTCGTTTAATCCTTCCTGCACCAGTTCACCAAACTGCCGGATAGCCCCGGGCTTAATTTGATCATTGTGGATTCCGCAGGAAACCACCACAGGTACCTTAAGCCTGCTTGCCAGAAAATGAGCTGCCGGGCGGGCAATCTCGTCTTCCTTGTGTCCGGTCAGGGTCAATACGGAAACCGAAGCGCTGGTGCGTTCAGGGTCTTGCAGGCTGGGGCGCGGGACGCCCAGAGCCACGCAACCCAGGTGGGGTATTTCCCCGCCTGTGATCACTACATTCCAATCCCTGCCCATACTTACTGCCTGTAAAAGCACATGTAAGCCAGCGGATTCTTTATGAATTTCAATAATACCCATTTACTTTTCAGCCCCAGCTTATCTTAGTCGTTAGCATGAGCGTGGACGCCACCCAGGCACCCCTTCTCTGTTGTTACTTTAGCCTTCTGCTGTTAGTATGGTCAGGGATGCCACCTGCTGAGTTATATTTTACTTCAGTTTTGTGTGTCAGGCAAACCGGTTTGCCCGGCAGATAGCTGTTTTGTATGTCAGGTAAACCGGTTTGTTTGGCAGATGGCTGTTTTGTATGTCAGGTAAACCGGCTTCTTTTTTGTTTGCGGCTTGCTGGAGGCCCCTTTCCGGCCGGTTCACCAGCTGGATTAATGGTAGATCGAAGCTCCTTACGACGACTTAAACCCCGGAAAGGAACAGTGGTGCTGTCTCCGGCAAAGAGCTATTTAAGCTTCTTATGACGACTTAAACAATTACACAGATGAATTGCCCCGGTGCCTTAAACCCAGATGTAAAAGCGCCTGAAAAACTAAAATATGTTTCCAGGCGCCCTTTGTCAAGTTGTTAAGAGCACATAGTACCCATCCAGCCACACACCGTCAGCGGGCCAAACAGTGATTTAAGCTATTTAGAACTCTATATAGCGGATCCCCTTGGGGTCCACTTTTTCCAGGGCTGCAAGCTCTTCTTCAGTTGGGGCGGGGTAAACAGGCACGCCGGTGTTGGTGATTTCCCAGCCGGTGTTTTCCTTTACTTCATCGATGGTTGTGTAAGGGAAGATGCTGTCCAATTCCAGCTTGCCGTCTTTTAATTTAAAAATGCACAGGTTGGTTACCACTTTAAATTCCTTGGCCGGGTTTGCCTTAGTAGTCACATATTGCACTTTCTCCACAAGGGACTTTCTGTCGTGTTTGGTTCTCCAGATCACGGTCCTTTTGGTTACAGGGGTAAGCGTTGCGCTCCCGGCCCCACCGGGCATCCTTACTTTCGGCCTGTCATATGTTCCTCCCACGAAGGACATGTTAATTTCGCCCTTCTGGCTGATCTGGACAAAACTCAGGAAAGAAATATCCACTCTACCGGAACAGGCCAGATCAAAAACCTCATCAAGCCCGTAAGTTGCCACCGAGCCCTGGTATTGATTGGAGGATAGGGTTGAGCCTGTAAAGGCCGGTACTTCCCACTCGGGGTCAACCCCACCGGTTATGTTGAGGTAGGTAAAGTCCTTACCCAGGGCCTTAGCCAGTTTCATGGCAGTCATGGGAACCGGGGAAGCCAGGCCGTGAAAAACAATATCCCCGTCTCTTATTTCACGGGCCAGCGCCACACACATCATTTCAGCATGTCCGTAAGCCAGTTTAAGCCCTCCCTTCTGTAACATCGGCCAGATATTCATCCAGGGTATCTTCTTTAACGGCTTTTAGGTATGCTTTCATGCCGCCGTCATCAACAAAATCATACTCGCCAAAGCAGGTCCCAGGCTTTGCGCCATGGGGCGCCAGCACCACCGCTTCAACCAGAAAATGGGGCACACTGGTGCGTTCCGGGTTCTTACGGAAACTTTCCGTATCAACAATTCTTTCAGCCGTGATGATTGTTTTTCTAGCCGCTCTGCTCAGCAGGATGTCCTGAAAGGCCGAACCCATGATCCGGGCGTTACCGAACTCGTCCGCCTCGTGTACATGGATAACAGCCCAGTCAGGAACAAGTGCCTTCACTGCCACCACTTTTTCTTCACTAAAGGGAGAGGTCATGACTTGATAAAACTCCGGTCTTTGCTCAATTAAATCACTACCCCACATGCCGCCCACAGGCATGAACGGTACACCGTAAGCCCCCGCACGAAGGGCTGCAATAATTGCCGTTCAAGAACCTTCTATCGCTTTGATTCTGCCCTCCTGACTACCCTTGCGAAATCCCGCCGCCAGACCGTATTCATTTTCAAACCCAAAGAATCCAAAGTACACCGTGTCCACAGCCCCGGCCGCGCAGAGCACATCAGCCGCATAGCCCGGGGCGGCGCCGGCAATTTTCAGGTTTGACCTTTTCAGCCCGGCCAGGGTGTGCGCATAAGCGGCAGGAGTACGGTGCAACGCATTCCCGCCCAGGGCAAGCATCTGACCGTTCTTAACCAGTTCAGCCGCCGCCGCCATGGACATCACTTTCCTGTGCATCTTAAAACCCCCCAAGATAATTCTAAATCAAGCGCGCTTTCTCTCCGCCTCATGAGAATTATATTGTCATTATATTGTCAGCTAGTTATATATTAGCGGCACTTTCAACTTTTCCTCCTGAGCGCTCCGGTTTCATCAACCGCCCTCAAATTTTCTATTTCCTTAGGGGTAGGTTTTGCAACAACTTTGACTTCCGGAGAGACCTTCAAATCCCAACCAGTATTCTCCCTGATTTCTTCGACGCTGGAAAAGGGGAAGTATTCCGTCAGGATAAACTCCCTGGTTACCGGGTCAGGCCTCATGATCCCCAGGGAGGTTATGATTACGGACGGACCACCTCCCGCAAAATTATACTTGTCCCTGGCATTGCCGCCGGTCAGGTAGCCGGGCGATGAAATATAATCAACCTTTTCTACAAATCTCTTCTTTTCATGGGTTACCATAATAATAAAACGTTTACAGCCACTGGCGATCTCGTTGGCCCCGCCACTGCCGTTCAATCTTATTTTGGGCGGGAGGTACCTGGGATTGGCCGGATCCGCCCACAAGCCGGTGGTGTTGACGTTGCCGTACTTGTCAACCTGGGCTGCCCCGATAACACCAACATCGCATCTGCCTGAAGCAACTAAAAAACCCAGGGCGTCAATTCCGTTGGTAAATGAGGTTGCGTTGGAGGAAATTCTGTTGCATTCAATACCCCACGGCAGACCGCCCACTGGAAAGGCGCCGAAGACACCGCCTTCTGTCAGATCTCTGATATTGGGCGCGTGATTTCTTTTGGCAAAGTAGCCGGCCAGCATGCTTAAGCCAACGCCGAAGATAGCCATTTCACCGTCCCTAATCTCCCTGCCGGTGGCTATAGCCATCATTTCCTGCCTGGTATAATCCATAGTGCTACCTCCCTACCATCAATTCTTTGATCTCTTCGTCGCTTTTAATCCATTTGCGGTAAGGGTCCATTAAATGTGCAGTTGTGGTGTTTTTCAGTCTGGCAATTTTTTCCTGGCCGATCAATTCCAGGTACTCCTCGATGGTATTATAGCCATCGACGTAGATCCTCTTATATTCTTCATATCCCTCGTCGGTTTTGAGCATGTTGTTCATGTAGAACATGTGCTCTTCGTCACTGTCATAAAGCCCGGTGGAGCACTGCGGCCAAACACCCATAGGCCAGTAAACCACAGCGTCAACCACAATACCCGGAATTCGCACCAGGTTGGGGAACTGGCGCATGCAGGCGGTATCAACGATTAAATCAGCCTGCAGGACAACCTTCCTGGCTGCTCTTGACATTTCGTAGCGGCTCCATTCCGCTCCAAGCATGATCGCATTACCATGTTCGTCAGCCATTGTAACATGGATTACGGCGACATCCGGCTTTAACGGGGAGAGAGCCCCGCTGGTCCGCCCGGTGAAGGGGTCGGTAATTTCCGGAATTTTTGAGGTGGCCGGGTACTCATCGGGATGAAATGCGCTTCTCCACTGCTGATCTGAACCGATGCTGGAAACTGCCGGGCAAAAGGGCCAGTTCATACCCCCCGCCAGGAACCTTAAGGGCAAGGTCAGGTTGGAGTAGTCTTCCAAGATGGTTTTGCCGCTTTCAACAGCTCTTCTGAGACCATTGGCAAAGCCGTATACTTCAAGGCCGGAAAAACCAATCTCGATTTTGTCCACGGCGCCGGCCGCACATAGCAGGTTTAACTGCTGCGTGCAGCAGTTTGAGATCACGTGCAGGTTTTTCCGGCCCTGCCTGACCATCTCCCGGCCAAAGGCAATTGAGTCCGAGCCCACGGGTAGGGCGGCCCCATGGGCGTACTGCATACCATCCCAGGTATATTTGGCCACAGCTTCCTGCATTGACATTAGTTTGTTGGGCAAGTTAATCTCCCCCTTCAAAGCAATATTATTGTATGCATCTAAAACTGTGCCGGCAATTCATGGCTTTGAGGTTTATAGCACAGTATTGCGGTTTGCCAGGATCCTGAGTTTTATTTAAAGGTCCAGAGTTTGCAGTAATGGAAAGGGATCTGTCAGCAGGCGGTTAAATCCCATGGCCCGCGGAGAAAACCCGAAGGCCAGCCCCATCAACTGGGTGAAGTAAATTACAGGCAGGTTGTACTTCGTGCCGTTGCTGGTCAGGATATCCTGCTGGCGGGTATCCAGATTGATTTGACAGAGGGGACAGGCGGCCACTATCGCTGACGCGCCGGCTTGACGGGCTGCTTCCAGAATCTCCCCGCATAAATCAAGCACAATATCGGTCCTGGCCTGGGCCAGGGCGCCGCCGCAGCACTCGGCTTTATGGGACCAGATGACCGTTTGGGCGCCCAGCCCTTCCAGCAGTAAATCCAAGGAAACCGGTTGTTCCGGATCATCAAATTCTATAATCCTGGCCGGCCTGGTTAAGCAGCCGTAATAGGCGGCCAGTTTCAACCCCGACAGTCTATGCTTAACCCCCGAGGCAATAATGTCTAATCCTATCTCTTCAGTTAATAACTGAAGAAGGTGCGTCACCTTAATCTCATGGGACCTTGTCCCACCGGCAGCAAAGGCACCGCGTAATTCCTTGTTTTCTTTTAATTCAAGGGAGGCTGTCTTTAAGGCAGCAAAACAAGCCGGACAGGGAGAAGTTACCCAGCCGGTGTTCATCTGGCTGGCCAGGGCCAGGTTACGGGCGCCAAGACTTGCCGCCAGCAAGCGGTTAAAACTGTGCGCCGCACTGGCTCCACAGCAGTTCCAGTCATCTATTTCGTGCAGGTTTAGATCCAGTTGCCGGCAGACCAGCCGTGCGGATTGATCATACTCCCGGGCTATTTTGTGGGCGGAACAGCCTGGATAATAGGCCACATCCATTACTATCCCTCCCCCCGGTCGGACAGTTGCTTGAAGAAGCTGCGCACTTTATCTAGATCCCTGACCCTGGGAGAAAGGGGACTTATCTTCCCTTTGCCTAAGAGTTTTCGGCCAAGCCCGGCATCCTTAAAATACTGGCCGGTCCGCAGGTTGAATTTCAAGGCCAGGGCCGTTTCCGATATTCTGCCCCGCCTGTATACCTCTTCCAGCAGAAGCTTGTGGAAAAGTATAACATTATCAACCCCGGGACCAAAATCCTTTGTGGCAAGCGCTTTCTCCTTCAGGTAATCCATTATGCGAGGGATGTCTATGCCCGCGGGGCAGCGGTCGGCGCAGAGCCTGCACGTCACGCAAATCCAGGGCGTATTGCAGGATAAAAGGGTCTTTACCGCACCAATTTTAATGAGCTGAACAATTTTGCGGGGCGTATAATCCATAATATACGTGGTTGAACAACCACCGGTACATTTGCCGCACTCGTAGCACTGGTCCAAATCAACATTACAAGTCATTTCCAGTTCATCCCTGAATGTGCGGTCAATACTACCCAACTGAAAGGACATCCGCTTCTCCCCTTACACTTAGTTTAAAAAGTCTTATGACTTCCGCAAACCGTGGTTTTTTCAATCCTGGTTAAAAAGCGCGATTACCTCCGCCGCCGCTGCCGCTCCTTGCTGCTGCGCACCAACGGCGTCAGTGGGAAAACCGCAGCCCCCCGCAAAAAACACCCTCGTTCCGGCCTTTACCGTGAAACCATCCACAGGCTCAAGAAACCCGTGCTGGTTTGTCGCCGCACCGAAGGACTTCGCCAGCTCCAAAGTCTCTTTTTTAGGCACTGCGGCCGCGGCCAGCACAACAAGATCGACCTCTACTTCTATGGGCACTCCCATCAAGGTGTCTTCAACCCTGACCAGCAGCTTACCACCATTGGGCAGTACTTTAGCCGGCCTTCCCCTTACATACCGTACCTGCTTCTCCTCCATGACCGAACGCACAAATTCCTCATAGTCTTTCCCGGCAGCCCTGTAATCCATATAAAAGACATAGCATCTTGCCTGGGGAAAAAGCTCTTTAAACATACCGGCCTGCCTGGCCGTATACATGCAGCAGATTTTTGAGCAATAGGGATAACCCTTAATCCGGTCCCTTGAGCCCACACATTTAATAAAAGCAACCGCTTCGGGTGCTTTGTCCCTCTTGAGCCCGTTCTTCCATTCCTTGAGCATTTCTTCAAACTCAATTGAGATCATTACGCCCTGGTAAGTCCCGTAACCATACTCCCCATACTTGCCGGCATCAAAATAATCAAACCCGGTGGCAAGTACTGCCGCCTGCGCTTCCACCCCGGTTTCTTCTCCCGTCAGGTTGTTCTTCAAGGTCAAAGAGTAGCCGGAACCATTTGGGAAGCAAGAGCTTATCTCAGTGTTTGTATAAACTTTTACCGCAGGCAGTTTTTTGAGCTGTCCCAGCTTTAGGTTCAGCTGTTCCAGCGGATCCCGCCAGTTCGGAAAGGTATTGCTCAGAAGGAGAGCGGTACCACCCAGATTTGCTTCTTTTTCAACAAGAATGACTCCGTGTCCGGCCTGCCCGATTTTCAGCGCCGCTTCCAGGCCGGCTAACCCACCGCCTACTATCAATGCTTTCCTGGTCTTCCCTTTCATACCTGTGCCTCCTTCTCGATCCCTAAAAATTCCAGGATGCCGTCCAGTTTTATGGTGTTGGCGTTGAAGCCCAGTTTTACCGGTGGAGCACCCAGGCTTAGAGCGATTAGCTGGCCGAGATCTATTACAGGTATTTGGAACTCTCCCCTGCCCATTTGAGACAGATTTGGCTGTTCCCGGTCCAGCGCCACATTGCAGCCGGGGCAAACCGTGGTAATCAGCTGCGCCCCCTCATCCCTGGCGCTGGCAAGTTTGTTAAGAAGGTGAGGCAGCACAATTTCTTCCTTGTGGGTGAATACTTTCCCCACCCCATAGCCGCAGCAGGCTCTTCTTTCTGTATAAAATACAGGAGTTGCTCCAAGCATCCGGAGTATTTCCTCATGAAAGGAGGGCAGGTCAAAATCATCAATAACACCCTCCTGGAGAAGGTAGTGGCACCCGTAGTGAGCTGCTATCCTGAGTCCCTTTAAAGGATATACCACTTTTTCCGCAATGCGTTCCTTTAAACGGTAATACAACTCCTGAACATGATAAATCCCTGTCCTGGCCTGATAATTATAACCAAACCGGCCTATCAATTGATTGGCGGTATCCCTGGTTTTCTGATCACCCAGGAGGTGGGCAAATTCACGATTATAGGCGTAACAACCGTTGCAGAAGGTGTAAATGTCAAGGTTTCTTTTTTCTGCCAGGGCGTGGTTGCGTGCCGTGACAGCAAGGGAAAACTCCGGCAAATACGCTGAACAGGTCAGCAAATAACCGGAACAACAGGTCTGGTCAGGATCCATAATGGTCTCTATCCCCATCATCCCGCAGATATACTTGATCGCATTTTCCACGCCGGGGTATTGTAGGGTGCCTGTGCAGCTACGAAAGAGAAAAATGGCTTCTGGAACAGATGGCAGCTTTTCTTCCAGAGACATAACCCGTTTCTTATTCAAGGTTTATCCTCCCTTTCGAATAATTCAACTCAATGGGCGCTTCAGGTTTGTTGGCCACTGAATCCACCCAGGCCCTGCTGCCTGTCATCTCAAAGAGTGCGTTGTATTCCGACTTGGCTTTGTCTGAAACCTCCGGCAACGGTGACATGCCCATCCCGCTGCGCAGCTTTTCAACTTTTGCCCTCCCTTTTTCACCTGGAACAAAAGACATTCCTTCTGCCATGGCCTTGAGTGTGAGCTTCCGGTAAGCCTGAAAATATTTCAAGCCATAACCAGCTTCAACGGCACGGTAACGGATCTGCATCATCAACATCGGAAAGTAAATGCCTGAAGGGCATGCCCTGTAGCAGCCGGCGCACCAAAGGCAATGCCACACCTCCTCACTGGCCAGCACTCTTTTCTGGTTGCCGTCAAGTACATCCTGGATGATTTGCCTGGAGTTATAGGAAGGGCTAACGCTGGCTGCCGGGCAATCGCCCACACACTTGCCGCAGGCGAGGCACTGTCTCAAGTTGCCGGCAAGTCCATAGGTGTCAACCAGTTTGTCAAAATCCTTTACAAGCTCCTTCCATTTCTCACGGGCCATAATCTTATCCCCCCTTAATTTTGGTTATGCTTAAAAAAACATAATGCAAACACCGTGCCAGAAAAAAACAAAAACAACTCTCTGGCAAAAGCCCGCCTTTGACCTGGATCTACCCAGAAAAAAATATACTATCCTGCGGACTATAAGCAATAAGGAAAACCGGCCCCGTTATTCAGCATTATCCTTCTCACAGAACCGGACGCATGGCCTTTTGAACCCACCGGATTCTTTAGTGATATCAATAACACCCATTAATTGTCAGCCCCGCTTTGAGAATTCTAGCCTGCAGTTTCCGCCGTTATTGTGAACATGGTCACCATCTGCTGAGTAATATTCTACTTTGGTTTTATGTGTCCGCTAAAACGCATACAAGGATACACTTTCTTAGCCTTTCAGGATAATGATAGGACAGTTTATATTAATTCATATACTCAATAGTAATATATGATGTAGTGATTAAGTGCAAAGACCAGAACAATACCTTAACTTTTGTCCTGGTCTTAAAGCGTTAATTAATATTCAGTAACGATAAATCTATCACAAGCATATATTTCATTTTCTTCTTAAACTAATGTTAAAATTATAATAAAATAGAGATTCTAAACAATCTCAGTGCATTTTTAGCTTAATTGATATTTTACCTGTGTCAATTATGTTAATAATACCGCAACACGAGAAGAATTATTGGCAATGAAGATTTGCCAAAAAAAGACTTTAAAAAATTTGCATAAATACTAGCATTTAAGGAGTGAGGCTATCAGAACAAAAAACAATGGAACTGGACAGGTGAATGTATTAAAAAGAAAGTGAATGTGATTGTTTTCAAAAAAGGTGGAGTTAATAAAAAAACTACAAAAAGGAGTGGCAACAATGGAAGAAAACAGTCTTCGGGGATTTTTAGAGAAGTTGGAGCAAGCGGGACAACTGGTTCATTACACTGATGAGGTTATGCCCGAGCCGGATATCCGGCGGATCGGGCGGGCAGCCGTGGATATAGCAGCAGGAAATACTGGCCCGGCTGTGCTGATCGAAAACATCAAGGGCTACAAAGGCAAAAGGGTTGCCATCAATGTTCTGGGCACCTGGGCAAACAATGCCGTAATGCTGGGAATGGACAAGGACACTCCGCTCAAAGATCAGTTCTTTGAATTTGCCAGGCGCTGGGCCGGCGGCAGTGACGGTGAGCTAAAATGGATTGAGGACGCGCCCTGCCAGGAAGTAAAAATCACCAAGGATATTAATCTTTACGAAATCCTTCCTTTATTCAGGGTCAACAAATACGACGCCGGCTTTTACTTTTCCAAGGCTTCGGTTGTTACCAGGGATCCGGAAGACCCTGATAATGTGGATAAACAAAACGTGGGGATGTACCGGATCCAGGTCCAGGGCCCCGACACCCTGGGAATCCAGGTGCTGCCTTTCCATGACGGTGGAATCCACCTGCGCAAGGCGGAAGAAATGGGCAAGGCCCTGCCCGTGGCAATATGCCTGGGCGTCCACCCGGTGATCAGCCTGATGGCCAGCGCGCCCCTGCAGTATGACCAGTCCGAATACAAATACGCGGCTGCCTTTATGGGAGCTCCCCAGATTTTAACCAAAGCCCTTACTGCTAATCTGGACATCCCTGCCTACACGGAAATTGTGCTTGAGGGCGAATTCGTACCAAGGGAGCGTTTCGTAGAAGGCCCATTCGGTGAGTTTCCGGGAAGTTATTCAGGTTCCCGGCGCCAGTTCCGGATTAAGCTGAATGCAGTTACCACCCGCAAGAACCCCATTTTTGAAAATCTGTATGTGGGGCGTCCCTGGACGGAGCATGATACCCTGATTGGACTTAATACAAGCGCAACCCTTTATTTCCAGTTGAGAGAAACCATGCCGGAAGTAAAAGCCGTCAATGCCATTTATCAACATGGTCTTACGATCATCGTCGCCACAGACAACCGCTTTGGCGCCTATGCCAAGACGGTAGGCATGAGACTGGCTTCCACCCCCCACGGCACCAGCTATGCCAAAAACATCATCCTTGTAGACGGGGATGTGGACCCCTTTAACCTGGTCCAGGTCATGTGGGCTTTATCTACACGGGTACGGCCTCAAAAAGATGTAATTGTAATCCCCAATACCCCGGGTATGCCTCTGGATCCATGCTCTGAGCCCCCGGGAATCGGCGGCAAACTGATCATTGATGCAACAACCCCCGTCGCTCCTGAAATCTCCAGGGAGGTACGGATGGTTGACAGCATCCCCGAAGCGGAACCGTATCAAAAGATCCTTGTAGACCTGCAAAAGGCTGCTGCCAGATAAAGCATGAAAGGAGATTCTACTATGAAATGTGTCCGTTGTTTAACAGATAACGCCGCTAAAGTGGCGGAAGCGCCCGACGGAAGCAAAGCCTGGGAGGTATATTACTGCAACCGGTGCAATTATGTCTGGCGTTCAACCGAGGAACCCGAAGTCATCGACCCTGAAAAAAGAGATCCCTGGTTCCAGTTGGCCGGTGTGGAAATCGAAAATATCCCGGTTTTTTCACCAGTTCCTCCTCTCAAAAAGTAAAACCGGGATTTTTTTAAGACAGGGGAATCCGGTGGGTTGCATTTGGCTTTCCAGCCAAAGCTATGGCAAGGACCGGCACGCTTTCCAGTTCCGGGGTGGGGAATTCCCCATCCCGGGCGCCATAGCTTTGGGGTATATTCGACCAGGCTTGCAGACTGCACGCGCCAGTGCTACGATATCCCTATTATCTTGACCATAGGGAAGGTAATATTTGCCAGTTTGTTCTCCGGCTAGCAGATCAATACACCCAGTTTTAGTTTCCCGGGGAATTCATAACAATAAGAGCAAGCCCGGGTTGACCGGCAGCATGCCGGGTGAGCCCGGCAGGAAAGATTAAAATCTGGCGCCGCTGCTCAAAATGGATTTTATCATTAAACAAGGAGTAATAAAATGGAAATCGTCGTAGGAATTACGGGTGCGACAGGATCGATTTACGCAGTAAGGTTGTTGGAAGCTCTGAAAGAAAAAAATGTAAACATACACCTGATCATGAGCCACTGGGCCAAGGAAAACCTGAAATTAGAAGCCAGCTATTCCGTGGATTATTTGGAAAAACTGGCTGTAGCGGTCTATGACAATAATAACCTGGGTGCTAAAACTTCCAGCGGTTCCTTTATAACTGACGGCATGATCGTTGTTCCCTGCAGCATGAAAACTTTGAGTTCTATTGCCAACGGCTACTGTGAAAACCTTATTTCAAGATCCGCCGACGTAATGATCAAAGAAGGAAGAAAGCTGGTAATATGCCCCAGAGAAACACCCTTAAGCCCCATCCATCTGAGAAATATGCTGCGCCTGGCGAATATGGGAGTAAAAATCGTTCCACCAATGCCTGCATTTTATAATCACCCGGAGAACATAGAAGATTTAATAAGCCATCACGTCATGAAACTACTTGACCAGTTTGGCATCAAGCAGGTAAACGGCAGGAGATGGAACGGCTAACACTTGATAAGCCTTTAAAGGCTTATCTTTACTTGCAAAAAGGAGTAGCAACAGAATAGCAACAATGGAAGGAAACAGTCTTCGCGGTTTTTTAGAGAATCTGGAGCAGGCGGGACAACTGGTTCATTACACTGATGATGTTAGGCCCGGACCGGATATCCGGAGGATCGGGCGGGCAGCCGTGGATCTAGCAGCGGGAAATACAGGTCCGGCTGTGCTGCTTGAAAACATCAAGGGCTAATAAAGCTGAGTTTGAAAATGGCCTGGCAGAGATGGAATATGATCATGTCTTCGTGGGGAAATGGGAAGGCACACCAAAAAGAAATAAAAAAGAGGTCGCTAATTATAAGTAGATCTCAAAAGATTTCCTTAAAAAAAGACATGAAATGCCATCCAAGACTCTAAACAGCATGGCTGAAAATTGCCCGGAAGATGCTGGTAGTTTGCTTGTAGTCTGTTTCGTTAGAGTGCCGGACAAATTATAACCGGATAGAAATCTGAATGAAGCTCAAGTAAGAAGTCAGGGTTTTAACCTGATTTTAACTTTTGCCCTGAGATAGATAATTTGAATGGTATGAATTTATAATGGTCCGGGTTTATCTGTTTTTGAGTCCACTTTGAGGTAAATTTTATAAACTCTTTAAGTGTTGGAAGTAAGTCTTTATTTCTTGTTGCCAAAAATATAGTTGAGTTTATTGCAGGTTTCAGCTCTAAATTCTTTGTCCCAAACCCCCAGTCCATTGAGGCAACACCGGCTGGCAGCGCTGCAACGCCGAGGTCCTCACGGACCAAACCAAGGATTGTTTTAACCGAAGAGCAGGTCAGAATAATCTCGGGTTCAAATTCTGCAGAACGGCAGGCTTTCTGAAAATCTTGATTGTAGCCGGAAGTAGGTGGTGGAACAATGAATTTCTCATATTCTAATTCTTTTATGTTTATTGATTTCCTTGCGGCAAAGGGATGCCGTTCACTGGTCACTATAACCATCTGATCGGTTATTAGCGGGGTAAATTGCAAATTGGGTTCCTCAATGGTCTGATGAACAAAAGCCGCGTCAATTTCGTGGGAATTTAACATGGGTATGAGTTCCTTGCACTGTCTTTCCAGAAGGTTCAGAATTACTCTGGGAAAGCTTTTTTTATAAGATGAGAACAGGTTAGGTAAACGGTAATGTCCCACAACAGGTATGATTCCTACCGTCAGGTTGCCTTTTTCGAAGGATGTATACTCGTGGATGCACCGGCGGGCCTCAATTACTTCTGACATTATTCGTCTGGCATGTTTGACAAACTCTTCTCCTGCCGGGCTAAGCTCTACAGACCGGGTTGTTCTTACAAACAAACTGATGCCCAGCTCATTTTCCAGTTTAATAATTTGCTGGGAAAGTGAAGACTGGGAAGTCTTCAGTACTTCCGAAGCACGTGTAAAATTTTTGTATTTTGCTACGGCCAGAACATATTCCAACTGATGCATTTCCATTGATATCCCTCCTGCTTTATTTTAGTAAACCTGCACCAGTTTCTTTTATTAATAAAGCGTGCGCTTCCTGTAGTCCAAAAATTTCAGTTCGAATCAGCGGTTGGAACATGTCTTTGGGCGGAGTAGCGGTGGGGCGGTGTTTAGAATTATACAGAAGCGAACCTTGGAAATAAAGAAAAAAACAGACAACCAAAGCTGTAATAACAGATTACCTGCATTACAACGGAAACCCAGGGTGAATAATGAAATTTAATAGTGTAAAAGAGTCAGTAATATTCATATTTTACTGACTCTTTTATTATATAATATACTAGTTTATTGGTAAATTACTTTTTAAGATAATAATGGTGCCAAAGCAACAAATAAACTATAACATATAATAATACTAGTAGTACTAATATGCATTATAGTATGCTTTTCTCTCCGCCGAAAAAGTAATGTAGTCCCGGGCTAAATGTTTATTTTTCTATTTAAAGGTTATTTCCTGGGAATCTTAAAAATTTAAACCAGATCCAGGGCAAAATAAAAGATCTTCTGAAGGCAGCTGAAGAAAAAAGATGCTACAAGTGTTACTCCTGGAGGACTAGCCCCCTATTTTACTCAACAATTTTTCCCAGGCAACTTTGAACCAGGTTGTAAAGATTTCCGGTTTTTTTTCAATTTCTTTCTTCAAAAAATCCTTTGAAACCCACTTGTAATCAGCAACTTCTTCACAATTAATTATTGGCGTTCCATCCCATTTTCCTATAAATACATGATCGTACTCCATTTCTGCCAGACCATTATCAAATTTACAATAATAAGTAAATGAAAAAATCTCCTCCAGCTCCGTATCAAAGCCCATTTCTTCTTGCAGCCTTCTGTGCACGGCTGACTCCAGGGATTCACCCGGCCGCGGGTGTCCACAGCAGGTATTCGCCCACAAACCCGGACAATGATACTTGTTCCCTGAGCGCTGCTGGATTAACAATTCACCATAAGAGTTGACAATAAAAATTGAAAATGCCCTGTGCAGTTTTGGTTCTAAATGTGCATTTATTTTTTCAGCAGTTCCAATCATGTTATCCTCTTCATCTACCAGAATTACATATTCTTTCATTATTAATGCCTCCAGGTATTATAGAGCATAGCACCAATCCAGAGATTATTCCTTTCTCTGTATTTCGTTAATAACAGCCGGTATATTCAGTTTCAATTACTATTAATTAAAGACCATATTTTCAAAGCAACTGTAAATCAAATCTTTTATGTGGATCCTTCAGGCTAAAACCGCCTACTTCACTTTAAGGTTATACTTAAAACCGCTGATGGTCAAGGCTGCAGTACATGACCTGTTTCAGGTTAAAGGGGTCGACGCCGGCATCAACTGGTTGCCCCTCCGCCGGTTTAAGCACAAGCTTTAGATAACCCCTCTACTTTACCTCCTCTTTGCCCCGGCCAGGGCAAAGAGGAGGTAAAGCGCAAGCTTTAGATAACCCTCTGCCCGGCATATCCGCCGGGTAAAATAAAAAGGCCGCTGATGCGGCCCTTGAGCGGCTTATTAAGCTTTTTAACTGTTTAGTCCCTGCAACTTAGCCATAATAACGCTCTTGTTCCAATAACGCCAGGGGATCTAAAGGCACCCCGTTTTTCAGGACCTCCAGGTGAAGGTGCGGACCCCTGGAGTTGCCGGTATTCCCTGCCAGGGCAATAACTGTGCTTGTGCCCACAGAGTCGCCCACTTCAACCATAATTCTGGAACAGTGTGCGTAGAGCGTGCTGAGTCCGCCGCCGTGTTCAATAATCACGGCCAGGCCGTAAGTCCCCCTGGGGCCGGCAAAAACCACCCGGCCGGAAGCAGCTGCCCTGATGGGGGTACCTTCTTCGGCGGCGATATCAATCCCCTCGTGGGGCCTTCCCTCTCTCATGCCGAAGGTAGAAGTGATGGCGCCCACCAATGGCCAGGAAAACGGGCCTGCCACAAGCCCCCTGGAGGCCGTCCAGCGGGCCCCCTGGCCGGTATCCCTGCACGGAATGATTAAACGCTGACCCGCCAGGATCCTGTCTGCGTCTGTCTGCCCGTTTCTGGCTGCAAGATCAGCCACCTCAACACGGTACATTCTGGAAATTTCCCACATTGTTTCTCCCGGTTGAACGAGGTGGGTGAAGTAGTCAGAGGGGATTGTTAAAAGCTGTCCCACTTTGATTTTATCACAATCTTCCAACCTGTTTGCGGCAGCCAGCATTTTAAGGGAAATACCGTTCTTGACGGCAATACCGGTCAGGGTATCTCCGCTCTTTACCTCGTAGAAACGCTGGGCAACTGCCAACTCCACCGGAGGCGGGGTGATATAGGGAACGTTCACCCTGATCAATTCATCCAGGCGTGCTGAAGCCGGTCCGGCCCAGGCGAGGAGGGCAAAAATGGTTAATCCGGCAAGCACCGCCCTGAACTTGACCGGTACTTTTTTATTTAATTTCATAAGCATGAAAAAATCACCTCTTCAATGCAAATCATCTGGTAGTTTTGCCGGAAAAGGTGAATTTTATACACTTGTTGCCTTTTATGGGAGCTATAAGCTCTTTTTCCTACCCTGCCTCTTTGCTCTACCGGAAAAGCCCGGCCGGCCATTTTTATTATTACCCAGGAAAAGGGTTGCCTGGAAGCGTCAGGACCGTTAAAACACCTGCCCCTATGGATTAATTAAAGATCAGCTACTCCCTTTACGTCCAGGCTCAAAACGCCCGCCGGCGCTGGCTTCGGCCCGGCGCAGGTGACGAAAGGCATGCAGCAGGTCGTAGTTGGTTTTCGAGCGCTTCATCTGCTCCATCAGCATTTCCATTGCATCCCAGGGGGTGGCCCCGCTGGTAGCCCTGCGAAACTGCCAGACCATTTCCAACTCGTCCTGGGACAACAGCAGTTCCTCTTTGCGCGTCCCGGAACGCAAAACATCAATAGCCGGGAAGAGCCTTCTCTCGGCAAGTCGCCGGTCCAGAATCAACTCCATATTTCCGGTACCCTTAAACTCTTCAAAGATCACATCGTCCATCCTGCTCCCCGTTTCAACCAGGGCCGTGGCCAGAATCGTCAGGCTGCCGCCTTCCTCTATATTGCGGGCAGCTCCAAAAAACCGCTTGGGCTTGTGCAGGGCGGCCGGATCCACACCCCCGGAAAGGGTGCGACCGCTGGGTGGAACCACCAGGTTGTGGGCCCTGGCCAGACGGGTGATACTGTCCAAAAGGATCACCACATCATGTTTATGCTCCACCAGCCGCTTGGCCCGCTCCAGAACCATATCCGCCACCTTGACGTGGTTTTCAGGAGGCTCATCAAAGGTGGAACTGACCACCTCTCCTTTCACGGAACGTTCTATATCGGTAACTTCCTCGGGACGCTCATCTATGAGGAGCACCATCAGGACCATTTCAGGATGATTCCTGGTAATACTGTTGGCCACTTCTTTAAGGAGAATTGTTTTGCCGGCTTTGGGCGGAGCGACAATCAGGCCGCGCTGGCCTTTGCCGATGGGGGCGATGAGATCGATAATCCGGGTTGACAGTTTTTCCGGATCGGTTTCCAGGGTGATCCGCTGCAGGGGATAAAGAGGGGTAAGCCCGTCAAAATGAAGCCTTATATCTGTAGTTTCCGGGTCAACACCGTTAACCTGTTCAACACGCAGCAGGGCAAAATACCGCTCACTTTCCTTGGGACGACGCACCTGACCGGCTACGAGATCCCCCGTACGAAGATCAAAACGCCTGATTTGGGAAGAGGAAACATAGATATCATCATGACTGGGAAGAAATTGAAAGGGTCTTAAAAAGCCGTATCCGTCGGGCAGGATTTCCAGAACACCTTTGGCGAATAAGAGGCCGTGTTTTTCTGTCTGAGCTTTTTTGATTTCAAAAATCAATTCCTTCTTGCGCAGCTTGTAATAGCCGGGCAATTCGAGTTCCTTTGCGATCTTGTACAATTCTGCTATGGTTTTACTTTCCAGGTCCGCATAATTCAAAGGCAGCCCCCCCAAAAAGTGGTCTGTTAGAATACTTTATGTCCATTGCTAAATGATTTTATGTGCTCCGGCGCCTGCTTCTTCGTTTTAGTAAGAACATCAAGAGTGTGTAGACCGCAAACCAGATCAGCGTGGCGTTGATCAGGCTGCCTACCAAAAAGGGATAGCCGTGCTCCATGATTTTTGCCAGAAAGGGGGTAAGCAGGGAATCGCCGCTTAAAACCAGGTCCGGCCCGGGTAAATCTCCCAAAAGCAGCCTGCCGGAAAGAAAATTCAAAGTAAAGAAAACCGGAACGGCCAGCTTGAAAACAACTACGGTGGCCACCGCCGCCGCCGGGCTGCAGTGGGTAAGACGGGCAACCAGGTAAGAAAGTGGAATACTGATTACAGGAATAGGCAGGAAGTCAAAGGCCAGGCCCAGGGCAACTCCCCTGGCTATTCTTTTTGGTGAATCGGGCATTTCCATGACTTTCTTGTAATAATCGCAGATGCTTTCCGGCAACCAGGAAGTTATCTTTCTCTTCAAATAAAGAACTCCCTCGACAAACATGACATAACTCCTCGTTATTTAGGATTCCTTTCCTCAAGAATAGGGTATTCTTGAATAAACCCTGATGTCTCACTTATACCTTTATTCCAAGGACAAAAAACTCTTCCAGGAATTTTCTGCTGCATTTCGAGGAAGAGGCAAAGCTATTTATGCTTTTAGAACAAAATAAGTTTACCTGCAAAGGAACACCATCAATAAAGTACTATTTGTTTTTGACGGTTTCCCAATCCTCAAGGAATTTATTCACACCGGCTTCGGTCAGGGGGTGATGGATCATCTGCATGATGACCCTGTACGGAACCGTGGCGATATGTGCCCCCAATTTTGCCGCGGAAGTAACATGAACAGGGTGGCGAATGCTGGCTGCAATGATTTCCGCCGAAAGCTGGTGAAGGTCAAATATTTCCACAATGTCGGCCACCAGCGATAATCCATCCTGGCTGATATCGTCCAGCCGGCCTAAAAAGGGGCTGACATATGTGGCGCCGGCCCGGGCGGCAAGCAGCGCCTGGTTGGCTGAAAAGATCAAAGTCACATTGGTGCGGATGCCTTCCCGCCTCAAATGGCTGGTGGCTTTCAAGCCTTCCGCCGTCATCGGAACCTTAATCACAATATTGGGGTGAATAGCGGCCAGTTCCCTGGCCTCCCTGATCATTCCGGGCGCGTCCAGGCTGACCGCCTCGGCGCTGATCGGCCCGTCTACAATAGAGGCTATTTCCCGCACTGTTTCAATTAAGTTGCGTCCTTCCCTGGCAATGAGAGAAGGGTTGGTGGTCACCCCGCTAATCACGCCCAGAGCATTTGCCTGACGAATTTCTTCCACATTGGCGGTATCAATAAATAGCTTCATTTAGTTATTATTCACCTCTTGGACAAGCCTGTGGAATTGAAACTGCAATACAATCCGGGCAGAAAATGCTGAAATGTAACAGCAGAAAGGGTATTTTCGCTGCTCTCAGGGACTCTAATTAAGCCTTACCGGAGCTGCCGAAAAGCCTGATTTTTTCCCGGATAATCCCGGTTGCCGCCTCCCTGGCGGGACCGAGTATCTTGCGGGGATCAATTTCCCTGGGATTGGCGTCCAATACCTGCCGGCAGGCGGCGACAAAGGCCTCGCGGATATTGGTATCAATATTTACCTTGCGCACCCCGAGACGGATAGCCTCAATGATGGCTTCATCCGGAACGCCGGAAGATCCGTGCAGGACAATGGGGATTTTTACGATGGACTTAATCTTTTCCAGGCGGGGAAAATCCAGTTCGGGGGTTCCTTTGTACTGTCCGTGGGCAGTGCCGATGGCCACAGCCAGCGAGTCCACCCCGGTCTCGTTAACGAAAATACCGGCTTCCTCGGGGTCTGTAAAAAAAGCATCCCGTTCACTTACAGAAATATCGTCCTCGGTACCGCCAATCTTGCCCAGTTCAGCTTCCACGGAAACACCCACAGCCCGGGCTACGTCCAGCACCCGGCGGGTCAAGTCAATGTTCTCGCGCAGAGGCAGCCTGGAGCCGTCAATCATAACCGAGGAAAACCCGGCGCGTATGCATTGAATTACCTGTTCGAAACTTGTTCCATGGTCCAGGTGCAACGCCACCGGCACATGGGTGTTTTCCGCCGCCAGGCGGGCCATGGCTACAATGTAATCGATCCCGGCGTATTTAATGGCGCCCTGGCTGGCCTGCATAATGACAGGAGCGTTCTCTGCTTCGGCGGCCGCGATGATGGCCTGGACAATCTCCATGTTGTTGCAGTTAAAGGCGCCTACGGCGTACCCGCCGGCTTCTGCCCGCTCCAACAAATCGGTTACCGGTACTAGAGACAATTGGCCTCCTCCTTTTTTATTAATTATTCAAATTATAGCCGGAGGAACGGCAAATTATGTCTTACTTCTTTTGCGGCGTGCTTTTTTTGGTTTACCCGGGTTGGATAGACCGTCCAGACAGGTGTTGGAAAGGCTGTCCAGACATTTGAAGCCGTGCCGCGCAAGCTCGATGGTCTCGACTTGCTGAATAACTTTGAGGTCGTCCTCCGTTTCAGCATAAATAATATTGATGCTGTCACACTTCTTGCACTGAAGTTCGAGGCGGTCAGGGAAGATATCCACTTCAATTTTGTAATTGCCGCACTGGCAGTACAGCCCGCCGCGCTCAGCAATACCATGCAGGCAGTTCAAAACCTCATACATGATCTTTGAATTATGGAAGTAGCTGTCGTAGCCGAACTCTTTTACCAGCGCTTCCAGTTCCTCTTCGTAGTTGGCGGTCATCTCGCTTACCTTGGACTTCGGCCCGATATGACCCAATTCAAGATCTGTTTCCTGACAGGATAGACTGATGACTTTTCCGGACCAGAGTGATTTGCCGGAAAGCTCCAGGAGATGTTTTGTTTCACAAACCACACAGGGAAGCTGAAGCCAGTAACTGTTCAGGTTTTTTGTGCTCACAATCAGCTTGGTGGCGCTGCAGGAGCAAGTAATATGGAAGGCTTTACCCCTGGAAAAGGAAAACCGGGAAAAATCATGATACTCCATTTTTCCACATTCCGGGCATCGCATGGCCAGCACAGCGTTTGTATCAATACGCATTGCTTAAACCCTCCTAGCGATAAACGGGGCGAATTTGCCGGTAACCATATGGCCGTTGATAACTCTTACCATTAAAGAATATATTGCCCCAATCGACTATTGTAATACTTCGCCGCCAGGGATTGAAATCCTCTTTTTACCGCAGGCAATGAACAGTGAAATCGAAGGCTAAAGCGGTTTAACCGGTCTCTTTCGCGCGCTTCCGTTTGTCCTTTTCCATCATCAGCAAACCTTTGACCAGATAACGGACTTCATCCAAATCAAAGGGCTTATTGATATAATGTACACCCCTGCTCCTGGTCTCGGCCAGCATATCCAGTTCTTCGTAGGCAGTCATCATCACAACCTGTATTCCCGGATTGATCCTGTGCAGTTCTTCCAGTGTTTCCAGTCCACTCATCCCAGGCATTTTAATATCTAGCAAAATAAGCAGGGGAGCTGCTGCAATTGTTTTCCGGATAGCCTCTGCACCGCTGGAAGCTGTGTCCACACGAAGACCCTGATCAACAAAAGCCTCGAACAAGAGACGGCGTACGCCGGGCTGATCATCAACAATCAAAATATCGCAGGCTTCCCCAGGCATTATTTTCACCTCTTGATGAAAAAAAAGAGTCTGGGCGTAAGTATTCGCCAGCTAGTATGGAATCCCTCCCGCTAAATGAAAATTATGCCTTTATTGGCTTAAAAATAATCCCATAATGGAACGGGAGAAGGAAAGGTAGCCGCCGCTATTACCAGTGCCGCCAAAAGAAGAAGCAAGAAAGCCAGCAGAGCCATGCCAGGACTTAGCACAGCCAGCAGGGAGCGGTCCGTAGACAGGCTGTGAACCTCCCTGACACCTATGATGTTGAGAACTATGATCCAGATGGCCACAACCAGTCCAGCCAACCTTGAGAATATGTTCCCGGCCAGACTTTCGGGACCGGCCCCCAAGGTTAATAGCTGTACCGGAATCAGCAGGACTTCTGGTAGTCCCGCCAGGCCTGTGACCGCCATAACACCCCTGGCTCTCCCCAGTCCGCCTAAAATTTCGGCAGCGAGACTTAAGAATGCACTAAAAGCAAACCACCTGAAATACCCCCAGAGAAAAACAGCCACGGCCCCTAATGGGAGCAACGCCTGCAAGGAAGGAGCAAAGAAACCTAAAGAAGCGGCGTCAAGTTCCTGCTCCAGGAACCTTGCGGCAGTCACAAGCCAGGCGCCCGTACCCAGAATGTTCAAGATGGTTACAAGCAGCACGGCCTGACCCAGCGGCGGCTTTCGGGCGACTTTTTGCATGGTTGGGCGGGGTTCAAAAAAAACCCCGTAGACCAGCTCTAAAAAACCAGGAAAACGCTCTTCCCCGCCCTCCTGCCCGGCATCCGCCGGCAGGTGTTCAGACCCTCCGGCAGCAAAAGACTGCCCCTGCTCCTGCTCCTGTTCCGGCCCGCTGAAATCCGGCGGAAGGCCCGTACTGTCTGGACCATTCGGACTTCCTGCTGCCTCCCTCAGGACTTCCTCATTCATAAGCTTCGGTCTCCTTTCCGGTGTTAACGCAAATTAAGGGGGTACACCTTCTCATCCTGTCCGGGCAGGGTGAACCAGCTGGAACCCGGGAATGAATTGACCCCCACCCCTTTAAAAAGATCCGACAAAAAATTTTTAGGACCCATATCGACAACAGCCGGCTCACCTTCAATGCCTGCCAGTTCAGCGGCTAGCAGAACGGCATCATGAAAGTCCCCCAGGCGGTCTACCAGCCCCAGTTCTTTGGCCTGCCGCCCGGTGAAAACCCTGCCGTCGGCCAGGGGCCTGATCTCTGAAGCATCCCTGTGCCTGCCCCGGGCCACTGCCTCAATAAACTGTTCATATACATCGTCGACCATTGACTGGAAAATGGCCCGCTCCCCGGCCGTTGCCGCGCGGGATGAGGAACCCATATCCTTGTACGGGCCGCTCTTGTAAGTTTCCGGCTCGATGCCGATTTTATCGTAAAGGCCTGCCAGGTTTGTTGTCTCCATAATCACGCCGATGCTGCCGGTAATGGTCCCGGGGTTGGCCACGATCTGGTCGGCCCCGGCGGCAACCCAGTAAGCTCCGGAAGCTGCAACATCCCCCATTGAGGCGACCACTTTTTTGCCGGAATCCTTTACTCTCTGGATTTCCTTCTCAATTTCCTGCGAAGCTGCCGGCGTCCCGCCGGGACTGTTCAGACGAATTACCACAGCTTTTAAACCCGGGTCCCGGGCAACCTCCCTCAGCCGCGAAGCAATTAATTCGGCGCCGCCCTGACTTCCCAATAGTCCGCCACTGCCCGTACCCCCGGCAATAACCCCTTCAATATAAATGACTGCGACCTCTCCGCCGCTGCCTGCACTACCGGGAGAATTATCCCCCCCCTGCCGGACAACAGCATAAATCAAGGAAAGTGCGACGGCGCCCAGAATCAAAGTTGCAACAATTTTCTTCCTCAAGCTAATCCTCCTCCCTCTATCTTTCATAGCATGCATAAAAACCTGAAAGGATACCCTGAACAAAAAACGGTTAATTCTGTCAATAAGAGCTGTCTTTTTTTATTCAAGGCCCAACCCGGAGAACCCTGTTTATATGATGCTAAAACCTTTTCAAACCTTTTCGAAAATCATTCAACGCATTTTAAATACTAATCCCCGCAGGAGATTATACCGGACAGGAACAGGCTTACCCTTAAATCAAACAGGCTTCCTTCAATAAAAAACAGCCCTGGTTTTCCCCAAAGCTGTGATCATCCGTAATACATCATCTGTAACACTAATTATTTTTTTTATCCTTTTGATATTTCCTTGCCGCCCCGATAAAATCCCTGAACAGTGGATGGGGGCGATTGGGCCGGGACTTGAATTCCGGGTGAAACTGAGTTGCTACAAACCAGGGGTGAGCAGGGTTCTCAATAATTTCCACCAGGCAGCCGTCCGGCCAGATACCACTGAAAACCAGGCCGGCCCGGGCCAGATCATCGCGGTAAAGGTTGTTTAACTCGTAGCGGTGACGGTGCCTTTCAACGATGGTTTCCTGCTGGTAAGCCCTGTAAGCTGCCGTACCGGGCTCAAGTCTGCAAAGGTACCCGCCCAGCCGCATGGTGCCCCCCTTTTCAGCAAGGTCTTTTTGATCCGGCAGGAGGTCAATTACCGGGTGGGTTGTAGCAGGGTTAAACTCAGTGCTGTTGGCATCCTGCCAGCCCATAACGTTGCGGGCAAATTCCACAACGGCCAGCTGCATTCCCAGGCAAAGCCCCAGGTAAGGTATCCTTTGTTCCCGGGCAAACCGGATCGCCTCAATTTTACCTTCTATGCCGCGATCGCCAAAGCCGCCGGGCACCAGGATCCCGTCTACATTCTCAAGAAACTCCCTCACGTTAGCCCGGGTGACCTCTTCAGAATTAACCCATTTGATC
Source organism: Bacillota bacterium (assembly GCA_029555205.1). GTDB lineage: Bacteria > Bacillota > Desulfotomaculia > Desulfotomaculales > Pelotomaculaceae > DTU098. The sequence continues at coordinate 6,424 of JAKPTB010000057.1, read as the reverse complement.
TCTATGGCGGAGCCGTGGCTGTAACCCGCGTGACGAAGCGACTCGGCCACGCTGAGATAGGCGTCCTGCAGGGATACGTACTTTCCAACCAGGGCGATGGTGGTCAGGTAGCGCAGGTTTTTCAGATTGGCCACCATTTGGCGCCATTCGGTCAAATCCGGGGGGCCTGTATTAATCCCCAGTTTTTTCAGGACGATATCGGCCAGCCCCTCTTCTTCAAGCATCAGGGGTACCTCGTAAATAGACGGTGCATCCAGAGCCTGGATCACCGCCTCTTTATCGATGTCGCAAAATAAAGCCAGTTTTTCTTCCATCTCTTTAGAGAGGGGCCGTTCAGTGCGGCAAACAACGACGTCGGGCTGGATGCCGATTCCCCTCAGTTCCTTGACACTGTGCTGAGTCGGCTTTGTTTTCAACTCATTGGCAGCCGAAAGATAAGGAACCAGGGTTACATGAATATAAACCACGTTACCTTTACCGACGTCTCCTTTCATCTGGCGGATAGCTTCCAGGAAAGGCTGTGATTCAATATCACCTACGGTGCCGCCAATTTCAGTGATGATGACATCGGCCTGGGACTCGGCGGCCACACCCAGGATCCTCTCTTTGATTTCATTGGTAATATGGGGAATAACCTGTACGGTGCCCCCTAAATAATCCCCCCTGCGCTCCTTGTTGATCACGGAACTGTAAATACCGCCGGTGGTTACATTACAACTGCGGGAGATGTTGATATCGATAAACCGCTCGTAATGTCCCAGGTCCAGGTCTGTTTCCGCGCCGTCTTCAGTCACAAACACTTCACCGTGCTGATAGGGACTCATGGTACCGGGATCCACATTAATGTACGGGTCCAGTTTTTGAATGGCCACTTTCAGCCCGCGGCTCTTTAAAAGGCGCCCCAGGGAAGAAGCCGTAATCCCTTTGCCCAGTGAAGATACCACACCTCCGGTAACAAACACAAACTTGGCCATGTCAGCCTCCTGTATTTCTTGTCAAATATTGTTGTTATTAAACTAACACTCCCATTTTAACGATGCCCGTCAGACCTGTCAACCACAAAAGCAACCCATTTACATTCTTTCAGGAGCCGTCAGGCCAAGCAATCCCAGACCGTTTTTCAGGGTTATCCGGGTTGCTTCCACCAGTAGCAGCCGGGCTATGGTCAACTCCCGTTCAGAGGTAATGACCCGGTGACTGTTGTAAAAACTGTGCAGCAAACCGGCCAGCTCGTGCAGATAGCGGGCTATGCGCTGGGGAGCGAGGTTTAATGCCGCGGAGGCCACTTCCCCGGGGAAGTCGGCCAGCTTTCTGGCCAGGGCCAGCTCATATTCCTCCTGCAGCAATTTAAAATTAACACCGGAAGGCTGCGGCATCACCCCGCCCTGCTCCGCGTACTGCCGGAGAATGCTGCAGATGCGGGCGTGGGCGTACTGGATATAATAAACTGGATTGTCGTTGCTTTCAGATTTGGCCAGGTCCAGATCGAAATCCAGGTGGCTGTCGGGACTGCGCATGACAAAAAAGTAGCGGGCGGCGTCCCGGCCTACTTCTTCCAGCAGTTCCTCCAGGGTGACGTACTGGCCGGTGCGCTTGGACATGCGCACGATTTCACCGCCCTTATAAAGGCGGACCAGCTGCATGATCACCACTTCCAGGGCGGCCGGGTCGTACCCGAGGGCAGCCACCGCGCCCTTCATCCTTGCCACATGGCCGTGGTGGTCGGCGCCCCAGATGTTGATCACGCGCTCAAAACCCCGCTGAAATTTATTCCGGTGGTAAGCAATGTCCGCTGCGAAATAAGTGGGGATTCCGTTTGCCCGGACCACTACTTCATCCTTTTCCACACCGAAGCCGGTGGCCTTAAACCACAGGGCCTGTTCACTCTCGTAAATATAACCCTTTTCTTTCAAATAATCCAGGGTAGCCTGGACTTCCCCCCCGTCGTGCAGGGACTGTTCTGAAAACCAGACGTCGTAATGCACGCCAAAATCAGCCAGTACCCTTTTGATGGCGCCGATCTTTTCAGCCAGGGCATATTTAACCAGGGCACTGCGGCGCTCCAGGGGGTCGGCCGCCAGGTAACGATCCCCCTCCAGGGCTAGAAAACCCCGGGCGGAGTCAAGAATGTCCCCGCCGTGGTAGCCGTCCTCGGGAACCTGCGCCTCCTTGCCGAGAAGTTGCAGATAACGGGCCTCCAGGGAAAGGCCGAAATTTTCTATTTGTTTCCCGGCGTCGTTAATGTAAAACTCCCGGGTCACAGCATAGCCGGCAAAATCAAGAATGGCGGCAATGCTGTCCCCCAGGGCCGCTCCCCGGGCGTTGCCCATGTGTAAAAGGCCTGTGGGGTTGGCACTGACAAATTCCACCTGTACCTTTTGGCCGTTTCCCAGCTTAACCCGGCCATAGTTTTCAGAGTTCTTAATGATCCGGGGAATGACCTGGTAAACCCAATCCCTTTGCAGGTAGAAATTAATAAAGCCGGGCCCTGCGATCTCAATTTTTTCCACCCAGGCCGGGTTCCGGGCCAGGTTCTGCACCAAAATTTCGGCTACCCTGCGGGGCGCCATTCTGGCCGGTTTGGCCAGGAGCATGGCCAGGTTGGTGGCAAAGTCCCCGTGTTCTTTCTCCCGGGGCGCCTCAACGGTAAAGTCCGGAACCCGGTCCGCCTTGATTAGATTTTTTCCGGCGGCTGCTTTCAGGGCTCCTACCAGGTAATGGGCAAGTCCCACCCGGATCTCCTCAACGATGTCACTCATCTATATAAACCTCCTGACCTGGACGATTTGACCTTGCCTCACATGCAGCGGTTCGTTTAAACCCATACTTTAGATTAAACCCTGGAACAAGGCCTGTCAAGCTGACCGGGCAGCCGCAGGGAAAGCAGGACCCGGGGTCCTGCTTTCCCGATCTGAGTATTATATTAAAACCTAAAAGGCAAGTCATTTCCGTTGTTCGTAGCCGGCAGCAAAGGCCGCTTTATTAGCTTCAAGAAACTTTTGCGGCACAATTTCCGCCAGGGCCCTCTCCCATATTTCCCGTTCCAGGGGAAGGCTTCCGGCCAGGGCGCCCAGGAGGACCATATTGACGGCCCTGGGATTGCCGCACCTGGTGGCAATCCCCAGGGCATCCAGCACCAGGGTAGCGGGCACTTTGGATTTAATATAGTCGATGATCTTATCCGGGTACTGCGCCGCTCCCACCAGGACGGGCACAGGGGGAATGGCCCGGTCGTTGATGATCATGGTCCCGCCCGCCTTGAGGTAGGGCAAAAGGCGTAAACCCTCCAGTCTTTCAAAGGCCAGAATAAAGTCCGCCCCGCCCTCGCTGATCACTGGCGCATAGACCTTTTCCCCGAGGCGCACCTGGGTCACAACGCTGCCGCCACGCTGGGCCATACCGTGAATTTCCGAAAGCTTGATATCGTAGCCGGCTTCCTGAGCCGCCCGGGTCAGGACCCTGCCGGCCAGGATTGTGCCCTGGCCACCTACTCCTCCGATGATCAGATCCAGGGGCTTAAGCATGGTCAGCGCCCCCCTTCACCAGCGCTCCTGTTTTGCAAACCTGAACACACAGGCCGCATCCCGTACAGGAGCCGGAATCTATGGAAACTTTCTTATCTATAAGAGCAATGACCGGACAACCAAGGCCCAGACAGGTCCTGCAGCCCGTGCATTTTTCCGCCAGAACCCGGGGAGGGGGGGCGTACTGCCTGTCCAGCAAGGCGCACGGCTGACGGCAAATTATTACCGAGGGTTCCCGGGCAGCCACTTCTTCCTGCACTGCTTGCGCAACCTCCGCAAGTTCCCGGGGATTGACAATCCGGACCCGCTTGACGCCCAGGGCCCGCACCAGGGCTTCCAGATTTACGGCCGGCGCCGGTTCTCCCATCAGGGTGCAGCCTGTGCCGGGATGCTGCTGGTGCCCGGTCATGGCAGTGGTTGAGTTGTCAAGAATGAGCACTGTGCTGCTGCCCCTGTTATAAACCACATTCAACAGTCCGGTAAGGCCCGAGTGCAGGAATGTGGAGTCACCAATGACCGCTACAGTACGCCCGGCCATGGCCGGTTCGGCCTTTTCAGCCCCGTGGGCGATCCCGATGCTGGCGCCCATGCAAACACAGCAATCCATGGCCTCCAGGGGAGGCAGCCCGCCCAGGGTGTAGCAGCCGATATCCCCCGTAACGTTCAGCTTCAAGCGGCGCAGGGTGTAGAATACACCCCGGTGGGGGCAGCCCGGGCACATCACCGGCGGTCTTCCGGGAACAGCCGGGGCGTCCTCCGGAGCGGCTCCGGCAGCAGGCCTGCCCTGTTGCTCCAGGAGACCGGCCTCAATCATTTTTTCGGCCACAATACCCGGACTCAACTCACCGAAAGAGGGAATATAGGCTTTCCCGGAAACCGCCAGCCCCATGGCTTTGACCTGTTCTTCAAGAAAGGGTTCCAGCTCTTCCACAACCAGGAGCCTTTTGACGCCCTCCGCGAAGGAGCGGATCAGTTTTTCGGGCAGCGGCCAGGTCAGGCCCAGCTTCAGCACCGAAACGTCCGGCAGCGCCTCCCGCACATACTGGTAACTGATCCCGCTGGTGATGATCCCTGCGGAGCGATCCCGCCACTCAATCCTGTTGACGGGGGTGGTTTCCGAGTATTCCTTCAGTCCTGCCAGACGTTCCTCGATAAAGGCCCGGCGCTCCCTGGCAAAGGCAGGCAGCATCAAATATTTTTTCGGGTTTCTGCTATAGGGCCGCAATTCCCGCGGCTGCGGCTCCCTTTTTTGAACAAAGCTCCGGGAGTGAGCCACCCGGGTTGTAATCCTCAGCATTACCGGTGTATCATACTGTTCGCTGAGCTGCAGGGCTAGTCCCACCATATCGCCCGCCTCCTGGCTGTCGCTGGGTTCTAAGAGGGGAATCTTGGCAAAACGGGCATATTGGCGGTTATCCTGTTCGTTTTGCGAGCTGTGACTTCCCGGATCATCGGCAGAAACCAAAACAAACCCCCCGTTGACACCTGTATAAGCAAAAGTAAGCAGGGGGTCGGCGGCAACATTCACACCCACATGCTTCATGGCCACCAGAGTGCGGGCGCCGGCCATGGAGGCCCCGATGCCCACTTCCAGGGCTACCTTTTCATTTGGCGCCCACTCGGCGTAAATGCCTGGATAACGGGAAAACTGCTCTAATATTTCCGTGCTGGGTGTGCCTGGATAAGCCGCGGCCACCTTGACGCCGTAATCATAGGCAGCCCTGGCGATGGCTTCGTTGCCGGATAGAAGTTCCTTCAAATCACTCACCTCTCACTCACCTCCAAAAATCTCGTTATTCTCACAGAAAATGCCGGCACGGCAGTTACGGCCACCGGACCAGCATTATAAATCCTGGCGTATTGCCTTTTCAAACAGGAACTATTATCAGTTTAACAAAGTGAGGGCCAAAGAGCAACGCAAAAGATGGCCGGCAGCTCAGGAAACCTTTTTCAACCGGTTTGCCAACCGTAAAATCATTAAATTATTCATATAACAGACTAGAGGGACTGGCACTTACCCTCCGGAACCGGCTCTGGTTTTACAAAGGAACCTTTAATAACAATACCTCGCCCCATTCTGCGTTTCAGGAACAGCTTCATCCGCTTGAAAGCCTCGTTCAGGTCATCAATCGACGCAGCATAGGAACAGCGGATATGGCCCTCCCCCTGCTCACCGAAGGCGCTGCCGGGAACCACCGCCACTTTGGCCTCTTTTAGAAGCTGTTCGGCAAACTCTTCCGAGGAAAGCCCGGTCTGCCTGATCTCGGGAAAAGCGTAAAAAGCACCGCCGGGCTCAAAGCAGGGCAAGCCCAGCTCCCGGAAGGCATGGAGGACGAGGCGCCTGCGCCGGCTGTACTGCTCAACCATCTTTTTCATCTGGCTCTTGCCGTTTTTCAGGGCTTCCAGGGCAGCCATCTGGGCCGTTATGGGAGCACAGAGCATGGTGTACTGATGGATTTTCCTCATCGCGGCAATAAAGTCGGGATTACCTGCCGCATAACCGATGCGCCAGCCGGTCATGGCGTAGGATTTAGAAAAGCCGTTCAACAAGATGGTGCGGTCGCGCATCCCGGGCAGGGATGGCACGCAGGTATGCTCTCCAATATAGGTCAGCTTTTCATATATCTCATCGGAGATGACTACCAGGTCACGGGCTATGGCCACCTCAGCTATCTCCAGTAAATTTTTCCGGGAAATCGTCGCCCCGGTGGGGTTGTTCGGATAACACAGGAGCAGAACCTTTGTAGCTGGTGTAACAGCCTTTTCCACCATTTCCGCGGTCACCTGAAAACCGTTGTCCACCGAGGTTTTTAAATACACCGGCCTGCCCCCGGCCAGGGTGATACAGGGAGCGTAAGACACGTAGGAAGGTTCGGGGATTAAGACCTCGTCTCCCGGGG
>JAKPTB010000034.1 GCA_029555205.1 Bacillota bacterium | reverse complement strand
CCCCAAGTTTCTTTAATGCCGCAATATTGGCGCGGTAGTTGATTAGGTGCGGCGGGACGGAATGATCCTCCCTGTGCCGGTTCATAAAGGCCAGGGCTTTACCCCGGTAGTTACCGACACTGAGTTGAACATCACCATAGGGTGTGGTCACTGTTTCATCACGGGCATTTGTCATGATCTCCGGTTCATAGACCCCGGTTCCAGCGATTACAGCAATTCTAATATCTAAAGCCATTATGTCATCCCCTTGATTCTATTATTTTTTGCTTATTTTGGATCCTTCCTTATATTCGCCTTTTCCACATTCATTCCTCTAATGAAAACCTTAGAATTTCCTATTATTCTGGCAGAAATCCGCCAGCCAGCCTCTTGAAGGCGACATTGATGTCATAATGACAGCAGGGGCAGGCAAAAAGGTGAACGCAAGTAGCGTGGTTATAACACCGGTACCCGTCCTCATAGAGGTCCTGCTCCAGGTAGGCGCTATAATTATCGTAATAATCCTGGAGCAAACCCGCGTCAAACATCATCCTGCCGCATCGGGGACAAATTTTTTGAACTGAGGCCAGCCCGTTACAAACCGGACAAACAGGCAATGCCTGCACCTCCCGTCGCATATTGTTGCCCGTCTAAGTTTAAGCCTAAAAATATTTTATAGTTTTTCCCTTAGAGGGGGCGTTAACCCTTTGGCAGCATCTAGTCATAACTTTTAATCTTTGGCTAAGTAAAAAAACGGGGCTGGCAGGCCAGGCTCAACCTGTTCATTACTTCTTATCCCCTGTAAACCAGTTGAAGAAAAACTGCCCTTAAAAGTTGGAGGTTTTTCTGTCTTATTAATTTTACTTTGAGAGGTTGGGAAAAATAATGACAAACAATCAGGAGAGTGGTTTTATGTCTTACAAACTCAAACTGTCCCAGGGAGATCTGCTCAGCTATGCCTTAAAGGAGGCCCTGCTGCGGGAGGAGCAGCGCCGGGCGCGCTACCTCCACTTTGCCAATAACTTCCGGGACAGGCGGCTTAAGCACCTTTTCGGAGAATTTGCCGGCATCTCGGCTGAGCGTTTGAAACAGCTGAATAACCTGATGAAGCAATTCAACATCAAATAAACCAGAGGATACAAAGGAAACAAGGGAAAACAAAGGAGGTCAGTTTATGGACGCCCTGAATTATCTTTACCTTGCCCTCGAGGACAAAATTGCCAACCAGAGTTTTTATAACCACTTTTCGGTTAGAATAACCAACCCGGTGGCCAGGGAATTTTTTACCCGCCTGAGAGATGAGGAAATGGCCCATATCACGGCTCTTCAAAAGGAAATCACCGCTATAGAAGCCAAACCCTTTCCAGTCAACATCATTTCCCCCAAATTCAAAGTATGAGCTGCCGGCTCTTTTTTTAGAGCTCCTTGTATGATCTGCCGGTTCCTTTTTCAGAGCTCCTTTTCCCGGCCCTCCCGGCCTGTTCCAATTTTCCTGGGCCACAGGGATTTGGCCCGCTCAACGACATCCAGAAGAATTGCCGAAGTCTTGATGAAGTCCAGATTGGTGTTATAAACAAGCTGCTTAATCCCGGGGGTAGTTAATAAAGCCACCAGGTGATCAAAACCTTTATTGGTCATACGGTTAAGCGACCTTCTTAAAGTTACAGAAAACTTGCTGTTGTCAATCATTTGCCTAAGACAGCTCTCATAGTCCCGCCCCCCGGCGATGGAGCGGGCGGCCAAAACACCGCTGACGATTCCGCTGTAAAGCGCGAATCCCAAAAAGGCTTCTAGAAATCCGCCTGAATTGCCCACAAAAAGAATATTCCCCACCTGATGCGGGTAAACATAACCGGAAACATGCTCCAAATCCCAGAGGGAAACGATCCTGTAATCAAGCCCTTCGATTTGCCAGAATTTTTTCCAGTAATACCTTATTTCCTCTCTTTTGGCGTTGGACACGACCAAAACCAGAGAGGCGCTTTTGCGGTTGAATGGTGTCAGATAGGCATAGCTGCTCCGGGCGTATTCCGTATTAAGCCACATCATCATCGCATTGGGATCAAAAGAACCCAGCACCGTCGAACCCATAACCCAGTTTAAGCCGACGTCTTCCCAGCAGCCCAGAATTGATGCGATCTCAGGTCCGCCGGTGGCAACAACCACATAATCATACTCCCGGGCCAGCTTTGCATAATCAGCCCGGGTATTAAAGTATACGGGGGATTTTACCTGTCTCAGCAACTGAACTGATACCGCATTCTCAGACTGGCCTTTAAGCAAAAGGTAGCCCAGCTTTCCATAAATGCTGCCTGTAACTTTGGGTGTGTGCATGGTTATTTTTTTTAAAACATTGGCCGGCTTTAATGAAATATTGTAGTTTTCCTTAAGATCCTTGAGCTGATCCTTTACAGGCCTGTGCAGGATCTGCAGGGACACGGCCATATGAGAAAACAGATCCCCCACCCGGCGCCGCTGTTCAAAAATATCCGGCATAATACCATACCGCTCCAGCTCATGAGCACAGGCCAGGCCGGAAACTCCCGCTCCGATGATGGCAACTCGCAAAGTTTTAACTCCTTTCAAACCCTATCTAAGATCCTAAAACAGGCCCCAACAATTAAGAAGCAGACGGGAATCTCCAGAGAGCTGCCTTGATTTGTCAGGCAGGTCGATCCTGCCGCAGTTTTCCGGCTGCAAATCCAAATGGCAGGAAAAACTAGTCAAGTCTGGATAAAATTTTGAACCAGGCGTAAACGAGCAGCCCTGTCAGGATAGTGAACACTGTAAAAGTAAACAAACTCAAGGCATCTTGACCTCCGTTTCAATGATCCAGTTTACGGTTAAGACCCAGGGAACTCACCAGCCAGGTGTAGCTGGTCAAAACCACAACGTCTATAAAAACACTGGACTGGTGATTCCAGTTGATGTATTCCAGGGCTCCTGTTTTCAGGAACAGAAGTTCTTCAATAGAGAACAGCGCTGTAATAACCAGGATATTGATGCCCTGCAGCAAAGGACTAACGGGTAAAAACTGGGCATACAGGATGCCTATGGTAAAAACTAGGCCGAAGGTAAAGAAAATTGATGAACCAAAAATGTGAAAAAAACTGTGGACACGGTACAGGTTTAAATGCATGGCGCCGGCGTCAACCAGCAATTGAACAGCAGAAATAATAATACCGCCCCAGATTGTGTATTTAACCCTGAATCTGTCCGCGAGCATGAAAAAGATGATCCAGCCGACGATGGCACTGATCAACCAGGAGTATTGATACATTTAAATATTTCCTCCCAACCCTTTCTAGTAAAACCGGTCTGCATCAGTTGAGAAAATGGACCATCCTTTACGAATTAATGTTTCCCCTGGCGGTGAAAAATATAAGAAATGATTGAGTATAAAAGGAGGGGTTACCTTTGCGGGTGGCCATTGTGGGAGCTGGTCCCGGCGGTCTGGCCTGTGCGCTGGAACTGGAACGGAGGGGGATTTACCCCGACATCTTTGAACGAAGCAGCCAGGTGGGACATCCTATCCCCAGGGTGGAAGTGCTGCTCCAACTCTTTGAACATCCTCTTAGGAATCAGCTCCGCTACCTTGTCGAAAACCACGCCCTTGAATTTCAGCCGCTTTCACCTCTCCGCAGGGTAGTCATGTATACATCCAGCCGCACCGCTAAGGTCAGGGGAAACCTGGGCTTCCTGGTGGAACGGGGTCAAAGTAAAGAGGCTATTGAGGTTCAGCTGTCCCGTAAATTGCGCTCCAGGATTAAGTTTGACCTGGAAGCCGATTACAGGGCCCTGGCCGGGGAGTACGATTTTGTTGTCGTTGCAGAGGGGAACCACCTGGCCGCCAGAGACCTGCATGTCCTGGAAACAAGCTATAATGCCTGGATCAAAGGGGCCATCGTGCTTGGCCGTTTCGCCCCCGACAGCTCGTCAATTTATTTCAACACTGACTATGCGGGACACGGTTTTGCCTGTCTGTCGCCCTTCAACCGGAACAGGGCAGCACTGCTGCTGATTGTACCAGAAGTTGAGCGCAGTAGGGTGAATGAATTATGGAATAGATTTATGGAAATGGAAAATATTAAATATGAAATCAGTCATATCTTTGAACTCTATCAGTCCACCGGCCTGACCACCCGCCGGCAGGTTGATAATATCCTGCTGACCGGTACCAGCGGGGGATTAACCGACAGCTTTCTCGGACTGGGCCTTTTTGCCGCACTGGTCAGCGGCGCCCTGGCAGGACGGGCTATAGCAGAAGGACTTAATTACGAAAGAATGACCATGTCCCTGAGCAATCAGGCCCGTTGCATGACGGTTTTTAGAAGGGCTTTCAATACACTTGACAACGGGGATATCGACCGCCTGGTAAGCGCTATTACGCTGCCCGGTATTAAACAGGTCATCTACAACACCAATCTTAATATCATCGGAATGCTCTGCCCTCTTTTGGAGAAACGTTTTAAGAAGCAGCATCCTTCTCTTCAATACCCCTCACCCAGGAAATAACCAGGATAATAAAGGGTATAACAAATTCAAAGAATAATAAAGTATAGACGAGGGAATTGCCGATAAATTGGATTACCTCGCCGGTGTTGCTGAACATGAGTTGCGATAAGGCCACAATAATTACGCCAAATGGTAAAACCAGAGGTTTATAGCTCCTTAACCCGGCCCACTGGGCAGTAAGCAGGGCCAGCAGGTAGTGGGCAACGGCAATCCTGACCAGTATCCCGGCATACCATCCCAGCATAATTAAGACGTCGGATCTGGGCAAGCCGGGTATCTGGATCTCCCTGGCCAGTTCGATAGCTGGCATCAAAAGCCTGGAAGTGGCCTCCAAACCGAACACCGGAATGGAAACTGTACCCGTCAGCAACGCCAGCCCCAGAAGAGGCAGAGTGATTGTAAAGGCCTTGAAGACTTTGTGCGGCTGCCGGATCAGGGGCAGGATATAGATCAGAATGAACCCTTCCAGCAAATAAGCCATAAGGATTATAGCGCCTCTGGCGGGCGGACCGTAACCGTATTCCAATACTGGCAAATACCGCTCCAGTTTTGCCTCGGGAAGAACAGCCCCGGCGACGAATAATAATAAAAAGAGTCCCACCGGAAGCAGGATTCCGTTCACCCGGCAGATTACCTCCAGGCCGCTCCAGACAAGATAAGCGGACAGGACGACAACGACAATTCCAAAGACAACATGCGGTGTGTGCGTAAAAAAGGCAATACTCATGATTTCCTCAAGCTCGCGGGCAGTGGTGGCTCCGATAACCAGGATTAAGAAGAGGTAGAGCAGGCCCACCAGCCGGCCGGCCCAGACACCGAGCACCATTTGAGAGTACTCAATGAAGCTTCGCCTGGGAAAACGCAGGGCCAGGGCAGTAATGATAAAAGCCACCGGGCTGGCCAGGATGACAGTAACAATTGCCGAAATCCAGCTGTCCCGCCCGGCCACAGCCGCAGTAATGGAGGGAACAAAAATATCCACTGTGGAAATAATGAAAGTAAAATACAGGATGGCCCCCTGAAACATGGTAATGTAGGCCGGCTCCAACTGGAACAGGGGAAACATAGCCGATTTTTTAGTCATCAGAGATTTCTCCCGCAGTAAAAGTACCTACAGGATTATTATTATTTACAATAATCCAATTCTTATGAAAAATAAAAAAGGCCCTTCGGCCGCATGAGTTTTATATAAATAATATTTTTATTTATTAGGAAAACAGAGCTTCCACAAATTCCTCAACATCAAAGGGCCTCAGGTCGTCTATACCCTCTCCGATGCCGATTAACTTGACCGGTATATTAAGGGCATGTTTAACCCCCAGCACCACCCCTCCCTTGGCGCTGCCGTCCAGTTTTGTCAGAACTATACCGGTTACACCCACAGCTTCGCCAAAAAGTTTGGCTTGATTAACCGCATTCTGGCCGGTTGTTGCGTCCAGAACCAGAAGAACCTCGTGTGGCGCTCCGGGCATGGCCCGGTCCAGAACCCGGCCGATTTTTTTCAACTCTTCCATGAGGTTGCTTTTTGTATGCAGCCTGCCGGCGGTATCGATAATCAGGAGGTCCGCCCCCCTTGCCTTTGCCGCCTGAAGGGAATCATAAGCAACTGCGGCAGGGTCGGAACCTTCCCGGTGCTTGATCAAGTCCACATTCACCCGTTCCGCCCAGACTTCCAGCTGATCTATTGCTGCCGCCCGGAATGTATCCGCAGCCCCTAAAAGTACCTTCTTCCCCTCCATTTTGTAAAGATGAGCCATCTTGCCGATGGTGGTCGTTTTGCCAACTCCATTTACGCCCACCACCAAAATAACCGTCGGGGACTGCCAGTAAGTATTAATGGGCATGCTACCCGTGCCCAGCATCTCCCTGATCTGCTCTTTTAGCACGGGTTTTATTTCGGCTGCATCCTCTATCCGTCTCTCTTTGACAATGCTCCGGACCTTTTCCACCAGTTCCATAGCCGTGGCAACTCCCACATCGGCCTGGACTAAAATTTCCTCCAGTTCCTCATAAACATCCTCGTCAATCTCTTTGCGCCGATGAATCAGGGTGTCAATCTTCTCAACAAAACCCTGCCGGGTTTTAGCCAGGCTATCCTTTAAACGATTAAAAAAACCCATGGGTTTAATATAACCTCCAGAACAAGTTTAATCATGATCCCGGGTCTAGCTTTAAAGATTTCTCTTCTGCATGTTTTGCTTTAACAGGGCAGATTTGGCGGCCTGCTGTTCAGCGTCCTTCTTGGAGCGGCCTGTACCGCTACCCGCCAGCTTGCCTCTGTAAAGTACACCTGCCGTAAAAATCTTATGGTGGTCAGGTCCTTCTTCTTTCAGGATCACATACTGGACCTGCTCACCATTACGCTGTTGGACAAATTCCTGCAACTCAGTTTTATAGTCACGCTCCAGGCGCCCTTCCAGGACATCCTTAATCACGGGGGATAGGAATTGAACAGCCAGCTCACCGGCCTTGCCCAGACCCTGGTCCAGATAAACAGCCCCCAGCAGGGCTTCAAAGGCATCGGCGAGAATGGAGGGACGTTCCCTACCCCCGGAACGTTCCTCACCCTTACCCATCAGCAGGCATGAACCAAGCCCCAGTTCCCTGGCTGCCCTGGCCAGAGAGGCCTCACATACCACAGAGGCTCTAAGTTTGGTCAAACTTCCTTCATCAAGAGCGGGATGGCTACGGTACAGGTAATCACTGATCACCAGTTCCAAAACTGCATCGCCCAGGAATTCAAGACGTTGATTGTTTTCTAAGCCGTTCTGGCGGTTTTCGTAAGTGAATGAACTGTGGGTCAAGGCCTGTTCCAGAAGATCCTCGTCAAACCAGTCAAATTTCAGCTTTTTTTTAAAGAGGGCCAAATATTCCTTTCTCTTTGCCAATAGATATCACCTGATTATAAAATTACCGCTAAACAGTCTATATCTGAACAAACTTCACCCATAGGCCATTTTAACCCTTTAGAAATTTTTAATGACAAGGGTGGCGTTATGCCCGCCAAAGCCAAATGAATTGGATATGGCTACCTTTATTTCAGCCTTTCGGGCAGTGTTGGGTACAAAGTCCAAATCGCATTCAGGATCGGCTTGTTCCAAATTTATTGTGGGAGGAATAATTCCATTGTAAATGGCCAGGACACAGGCCATAGCCTCCAACCCCCCGGCCGCGCCCAACAAGTGGCCAGTCATGGATTTGGTTGAACTGACGGCAAGTTTGTAGGCATGTTTTTCAAAAACAGTCTTAATAGCTTTGACCTCCACAGTATCTCCCTGGGGTGTGGATGTGGCGTGGGCGTTGATATAATCCACAGCTTCCGCTTCGATACCTGCGTCCGCAAGAGCTGCCCGCATGGAATTTGCCGCGCCGCCGCCCTCCGGGTCGGGGGCAGTGATATGATAGGCGTCACAGGAACTGCCGTAACCGGCTAACTCGGCGTAAATTCTGGCTCCCCTGGCCCGGGCATGCTCAAGAGTCTCCAGCACCAGGATCGCAGCCCCTTCAGCCACTACAAAACCGTCCCGGCTGCTGTCAAAAGGCCTGCTGGCCCTTTCGGGTTCTTCGTTGCGGGTGGACATGGCCTTCATGGAACAGAACCCGGCCATGGCCAGAGGAGTGATCGGTGCTTCCGTACCCCCGGTAATCATAACGTCGGCGTGTCCCCACTGGAGCATTTTAAAGGCGTCACCAATGGCGTTACTGCTGGAGGCACAAGCCGTTACAGTGGTAATATTCGGCCCCCGCAGGCGGTAATTGATGGCTATCTGCCCCGCCCCCATATTGGCTATCATCATGGGTACGAAAAAAGGGCTGACCCGGCCAGGACCCCGGCTGGCCAGGACTCCGGCCTGTTCTTCAAGGGTCTCGATCCCGCCGATGCCTGAACCGAGAATAACACCAATTCTGTCCCTGTCAGCGGATTCCAGATCCAGCGCCGCGTCCTCTATGGCCATACCGGCAGCAGTCACCGCGAACTGGGTGAAGCGATCCAGGCGGCGGACCTCTTTTTTGTCAATATACCCGGACGGATCAAAATCAATAACTTCCCCTGCGATCTTCGTCTTAAAATCAGTAGTGTCAAACCTCGTTACAGGTCGTATCCCCGAAATTCCGCCGGTCAGGGAAGACCAGAATTTTTCCAGTCCCGTTCCAACCGGAGAAATTACACCGAGGCCGGTAATGACAACCCGCTTACGCAATCGTATTCCTCCCTCTTCAAAAAAGTCCCGTGGTTTCCCCCGGGACTCAAACCCTATCTGATGTGATGCTACTGATGCTCCTGGATATACTTGACGGCTTCACCTACTGTGCGGATTTTTTCCGCATCTTCGTCCGGAATTTCCAGGTCGAACTCTTCTTCTAAAGCCATTACAAGTTCAACAATATCTAAAGAATCGGCCCCCAGATCATCCACAAAGGACGCCTCCATCTTGATATCTTCTTCCTCTACCCCCAATTGCTCAACAATAATGGATTTTACCTTATCAATAATTGCCATTACTTAAAATCACCCCCTTCCGGTCTACTGCAAATCCTTATTACAGACAAGTCATTCCGCCATCCACTGCTATGGTTTGTCCCGTAATATAAGCTGCAGCGTCCGAAGCTAAAAATGCAACCAGTTCCGCAACCTCTTCGGGTCCGCCAAATCTCCTTAAAGGTACCTGCGCCAGCATTTTTTCCTTGAGTTCTTCCGGCAAGCCTGCCGTCATCTCTGTGGTAATAAAGCCGGGCGCCACTGCGTTCACGGTGATGTTTCTGGAACCAAGTTCCTTTGCCAGGGCTTTGGTCAGGCCAATTAAGCCGGCCTTGGACGCACAGTAATTAACCTGGCCTATATTTCCGGTAATTCCGGCCACAGAACTGATGTTTATAATTCTGCCGTACTGGTTTTTGAGCATACCCCGCGCCACTGCCCTGGAACAATTAAAAGCGCCTTTCAGATTGATCTCCAGTACGGTTTCCCAGTCCTCATCCTTCATTCTCAGGATTAAATTATCCCGGATCACACCGGCGTTGTTGACCAGGATATCCACACGCCCGAACTGGTTCTGGGCTTCCTTAACCAGCCCGGCAGCCTCAGCGGCATCTGAAACATCGGCCTTGCAGGCAATGGCCTGGCCACCCCGGCTCCGGATGCTGTCCACCACATCTGCAGCAGCACCGGCGCTGGCGGCATAATTAACAACCACGGCAGCGCCTTTTTGGGACAGGGTCAGGGCGATAGCCCGCCCAATCCCCCGGGAGCCTCCAGTAATTATAGCAACTCTGCCGCTAAGAACCATTTTAGCTAACCTCCCCCTGAAGTGCAAGGACTTTTTCCAGGGACGCCTGGTCTTCAATGTTGTATACTTTAACTTCCCTGCTTATCTTTTTAATTAAACCGCTTAAGACCTTGCCCGGACCGATCTCAATGAACGTGTTGACACCGTCCGAAATCAAGCGGCGGATGCTTTCTTCCCAGCGAACGGGACTATATACCTGCTTAATTAAAGCTTCCCTGACTTCAGAGGCGGTCCGGACATAATCTGCCGAAACATTGGCCACCACTTTTACTTCAGGATCATTAATCACGATCTTCGCCAGGTCCCCGGCCAGCTTTTCCCCGGCCGGCACCATCAGGCTGGAATGAAAGGGGGCGCTCACAGGCAGCGGGACAAACCGCTTCGCCCCTGCTTCTTTGGCCAGGACCTGAGCGGCCTTAAGACCTGCTGAATCACCGGCTACAACCACCTGACCGGGACAGTTTAAATTAACTGCCTCCACTACTCCTTCAGCCGAGGCCCGCCGGCACACTTCCACCACCTCAGCTCCGGAAAGGCCCATCACAGCTGCCATGCCACCTGTTCCCAGGGGTACCGCCTCCTGCATATACTGTCCCCTCTTCCGGACCAGGCGAACAGCATCCTCAAAGGAGAGGGAGCCTGCTGCCACCAGGGCGGTGTATTCACCAAGGCTGTGACCTGCCAGGGCAAAGGGAGCCGGCGCTCCGGCCTGCCTGAACACCTCCAGGCAGGCAATACTGGCAGTTAAAACTGCAGGCTGGGTGTTGGCCGTTTTATTTAATTCTTCTTCCGGGCCTTCAAAACAAAGGTCTGTAAGACTGAAACCAAGGGCCTCATTGGCTCTTTGAAAAATTTGCGCGGCTTCAGCGAAAGACAGGAAAAAATCCAGGCCCATTCCTTCATACTGGGAACCCTGTCCGGGAAAAACATATGCTATGCTCATAATTGCTTGAATTGACCCTCCAATAGGCGGATTACCTCACCTGCACTGCCGACAATATCATTAATGATATCCCTGACAGGCTGAATCTCTTTAACCATGGCGCAAATCTGTCCGGCCATAATAGTGCCGTTTTCCACATCACCCTCGACCATGGCCAATTTGAGGCTTCCAACCCCTATTTTTTCGATTTCTTCAAAAGGTGCCCCGTTCTTCTCCATTTCCTCGTATTTCCTGGTTAGTTTATTGCGCAAAGCACGAACCGGGTGACCGGCAGAGGCGCCCGTAATGGATGTATCCCGGTCTTTGGCTTTAATGACAGTTTCTTTGACCCTGGGATGAATGGTACACTCAGCAGCACACATAAAACGTGTACCCATCTGAACGCCAACCGCGCCCAGGGCAAGGGCAGCCATCAGACCCCGGCCGTCAAAGATGCCGCCGGCCGCAATCACCGGTATCTCAACTGCGTCCACCACCTGGGGCACCAGGGCCATGGTGGTCAACTCCCCGATATGTCCGCCGGATTCCATCCCTTCGGCAATCAGCGCGTCCACGCCGGCCCGGGCCAACCTTCTGGCCAGCGCCACGGAAGAAACAACAGGAATAACCTTCGTCCCCACCTCGCGCAGGGCGGGCACATATTTACCGGGATTACCGGCTCCGGTTGTAACCACAGCCACAGGTTCCTCCTGGAGTATGGCCATGATTTCTTCCACATAGGGAGAACGCAGCATCACGTTGACCCCAAAGGGCTTCCCGGTCAACTGCCTGGCCCTGGAAAGCTGCTCCCTCAACCAGTCGGGATGAGCGGCGCCGGATCCGATAACGCCGAGCCCCCCCGCTTCGGAGACAGCTGCAGCCAGCTCGGCTGAGGAAACCCAGGCCATGCCCCCTTGAATAATGGGATATTCTATGCCCAGTAAATCACACAACACGGTATGAATCAATACCTTTTCACCCCTTTAAAATGTTTATCAAACATGAATGGGGTTTCACCATTTCAACAATGCCGCTGCCCAGGTCAGTCCGGCTCCGAATCCCGCCAGCACAATGTTGTCTCCCTCCTTGATTCTGCCGCCGCGCAGCGCTTCCTCCAGGGCCAGGGGAATGGAGGCAGTGGAGGTGTTGCCGTAGCGGTCGACGTTGACCAGAATCCTTTCCGGAGGCAGTTCAAGCCTTCTGGCGGCTGAGTTAATGATCCTGGTATTGGCCTGGTGGGGGATAAAAAAGTCCAGGTCGTTTTTACCCAGTCCCCCGGCGGCAAGTACTTCCTCAGTAATCTCCGCCATAACCCTGACCGCAAATTTAAATACTTCCCGGCCTTTCATCTGAATGTAGTGAAGTTTGTTTTCAACGGTCTCCCGGCTTGCCGGAAGCCGGGAACCCCCTGCAGGCAGCCTCAGCAACGGGCCTCCGGACCCGTCGGCCCGTAGCTTAAAGCTTGTAAACCCGCTCCCTTCCCGGGCGGGGCCCAGAACAACCGCTCCGGCTGCATCCCCAAAGAGAACACAGGTTTTACGATCCTCCCAGTTCACAAATTTGGACAGGCTCTCAGCGCCCACCACCAGTACATAACGGCTTGACCCTGCCCTAATAAACTGGCTCCCCACTGCCAGGGCGTAAATAAATCCGGCGCAGCCGGCAGCCAGGTCAAAGGCCCCGGCCTTCCGGGCTCCAATCCGGTCCTGCACCAGGCAAGCAGTAGAGGGGAAAAACATGTCCTGGGTATTGGTGGCAACAATGACCAGATCCAGTTCCTCCGGCGCCAGGCCGGCATTTTCCAGAGCCCGGTCAGCGGCCAGGACGGCAAGATCCGAAGTAGCCTGCTCCGGTGCGGCAATATGCCTCTGGTGGATCCCGCACCGGGTTGAGATCCACTCATGACTTGTATCAACCATTTCTTCCAGTTGAGCGTTGGTGAGAACCCGTTCCGGAACATAGACTCCTATACCGGCTATACCAGCTTTAATCAATTCTCCGGGCAAGGTTAACACCAGCTCCCTTCCTCTGAACACTTCCTGCAATACTTTCCCTGATGGATCTTACCAGTCCCCTTTCCAGGGACTGTCTGGCAACCCTGATGCCGTTTTTCAAGGCCCTTGACGTTGAACTGCCGTGACATATAATCGAGATACCATCAACCCCCAGTAAAGGCGCGCCGCCGTATTCCGCGTAATCGACACGCATTTTAAACATTCTCAGCGCCGGTTCGGCCATTAGCATACCCATTTTGGCCAGCCAGCTTTTAGTAATTTCTTCTTTCATCATTTTATAAAGCGCCATCGCCAAACCTTCTCCAGCTTTCAGTACAATATTGCCCACAAATCCATCGCAAACCACCACATCAACGTTCCCGCAAAAGATGTCCCTGCCCTCCACATTGCCGGTAAAATTGATACCTGCATCTGCCAAAAGCGGGAATGCAGCCAGGGTTGTCTCGTTACCCTTTGTTTTTTCTTCTCCGTTGCTCAATAAACCCACTCTGGGCTCTTCAACACCCAGGATATTTTTGGCGTAAAGATAACCCATGATGCCAAACTGCAGTAGATTATGAGGCTTACAGTCAGTATTTGCCCCAATATCCAGGAGTACTGTAAATCCCTTAACACTGGGCAGGATTCCGGCAATGGCCGGACGATCGATTCCTTGAATCCTCCCCAGCCCCAGCAGCGCAGCAGCCATGGCTGCGCCGGTGCTCCCCGCCGAAACCAGGGCACTGGCCTCACCCTCTTTGACCAGACGGGTGGCCATGACAATCGAGGAGTTTTTTTTGCGCCTGACACTGACAGCAGGTTGTTCGTTCATTTGAATCACTTCGGGGGCATGAACTATGCTGATCAAGTTGTCTAAAGAATGCGAGCCCATCTCCGCGCGGATTTGTTCCTCGTCTCCAACCAGGATTAAGGCCTGATTATACTCCTTTGCGGCCAGAAGAGCACCTTTAACTATTTCCCCCGGAGCAAAATCGCCCCCCATGGCATCCACAGCGATTTTCACTGCGGTACTACCTCCTCCGGTAAAGTAAAAACCAGAAACCTGCCTATGAATACAATTTCATCTTTGACATGAGAGGTAACTTTTACCATGTATTTATTACCTTTTTTTATTTTTATAACCGCCTTAGCCAAAATTTTTTCGCCACAATAGACCGGCCGCTTGAAGCTCACCCTGGCCAGCCCGGTAACCACAGCCTCGGCATCAATGATGGCAACGGCCAGTGAGTTAGCCTGGGCAAAGAGATGGTGTCCCCTGACAATTTTTGTCTTGCGAAGTGTCATTTCCTGTGTCACCGGAAGGATGGAAATTCCCGAGGTACCCACTTTCAGGTCCACCAGCTCTCCCACCAGCTCTCCCCCTGTCATTGACTTCAGCTGTTGCACTTTACCCCTGGCTACGTTTTTAAGCCTTTCCCTCAGTTCAGGGATTTTCAGTTCCAGCCTGTCGAGCCGGATGGTCTGAATGCTCACCTTAAGAATCTCAGAAAGATCAACATCCGTCAAAAAGGGGTCCTTTTCCAGATAGCAGACCAGCTGACGCTGCCTTTCAATTTTACCTAAGCTCTCCCTGGCCAAGCTCTCACCCTCAAAACACAAAATCTGGCAATTAATTAGTACCAGGTGCCAAGAATAGTATAATGTACCTGTAATCAATTTGCAAGTAAATAGAAAAAAATAAGCCCCAGGAATAGCATCCGGGAGCTTATTTAAATATTCACAAATATTTGACTTATTTTGCAGCTACTACTTCCCTCTCTTTATAATACCCGCACTCCGGACACAGGTGATGAGGCCTGACCAGGGCGCGGCATTGCGGACAATGAACCAGGTCCGGCGGGTCGAGCTTCATATTGACCGCCCTCCGCTGCCTTCCACGTTGTTTGGATGCTTTCCTTTTAGGTACTCCCATAATTACACCTCCTTCGGACTGGAAGTAAGATGAGTGGAGGTTAATCTTCGTAAAATGATTCCATTTAATTAAGCGCCGGCCGGTGAGCAGCTCATTTCTTTTCCCTGCCGAAAAAGTCCTTCAGCACGTTGAAGCGGGGGTCAATTTTTTCACTCTCACAGCCGCACTGCCCGGCCTTGAGATTGCAGCCGCAGTGGGGACATAGACCCGGGCAGTCCTCCCGGCACAGTGCTTTCATGGGCAAGGCCAGGATGATATTGTTTATGACTTCGGGGGTAATATCCAGAATATCGCCGGAAAAGGTCACGCTTTCAGTATCGTTTTTGGAACTCCCGGAGGATGCTTCCCCACCACCGGAAACAGGCCTGTAGGTTTCCTCGAAGGGCAAACTGAAAGCATACGGGAAAAACTCCAGGCAGCGGCCGCAGGTCATTTGAAGGTTCCCGGCAATCTGACCCCGGGCCAGTAGGCCTTCGCCGGTATTGCAGACATCCAGGCTGACCCTTACCGGTCCGCAAAAACTCACCGTTTCTCCCCGTACTTCCAGAGGTGTTAAAGCGGCCTGCAATTCGTAGCAAGAAGTATCCCCGATGGATCTTTTTAAGCTGGCAACATCCATCTGTAACATAGATTACCCACCTTCGCATTCAACACCCAAAATTATATTCAAAAAACCCAGCCTTTGTCAAGAAATTTCCTGGACCACGGGTTATAGCAGGGCTCTTTGACCCGCTCTAAATTCTGCTCATCTACCAGCCAATCCCAGGCTGTCTGGGGACAAGCCCTTTACCCCGCTATAAATTCTGATCATTTCCTTGAACCAGGCCCGGGTTTGGTTCCAGTGGCTCAGCAATACCGATGTGGCCGTATAAAGATTCAATCTTCTTACCTTCCACCAGGATCTGCACCTGATTGATCCCGGGCAATTCAGTCAATGAGTTCACAATGGAATAGATTAGCATACTTTCACCGGCTGAGCCGCCGTAGCGGCTGTCCTGGATACCCCTGGAAAAATTGACCCCGGCCACCCCGTTTTCAACAGAAAGGGACAGCAGGCTGGTTTCCGGAGGAATGGTCCGCTTCAAGCCGGCGCCGGATGGCCCCTTGATCAGTTCCCTAACCACGGCCTCTGCGATGGATTCTCCTTCACCAATTGCAACTTTACGCTTTTCCGGCAGCAGGTACATGGCCTGATCATCAGAAAAATATAGGGTCAGCTCCGCTGTGGTTGCAGCTGGTTCCGGACTGCCGGTCCCCTGTTCGACACTGCCGCCCGTACCTGCCTGCTGATCATTTTGCTGGGCAAGGAGCACGCCGGTAACCGCAACAATCAGGACAAGTACAAGCAATACCTTTTGGACCTTACTCATCATTTAACACCTCCCGCATTTTATAGGCTTGTCAATTCCCGGCGTCAGCGCCGGTCTAAAACCATTTCAAGCGGCAATATAATTATAATAGAAATCGCTAGCGAGAGCCCGGTGAATAAATGGTGCCACTGGATAAGTTAACCCGCTCCAAGGCCTGTTCCAGGCGCAGGGACCTGGTCCGCCTCTTCTGGACGGCCTGTGTCCTTGTTTTTGTAATCAGTATGATCAGTTGCCCGCAGGTTGTCTTCCAGGGGGCCCTGACAGGTTTAAAGACATGGTGGAATATTGTTTTCCCCGCGCTTTTGCCCTTCTTTATTGCCTCGGAACTGCTGATGAATTTTGGCGTGGTCCACTTCATGGGCGTACTACTGGAGCCGGTGATGCGGCCCCTCTTTAATGTCCCGGGCGCCGGTTCCTTTGTCATGGCCATCGGTTATACCAGCGGCTACCCCATAGGCTCCATGGTCACAGCCAGGCTGCGTTCGGAGGGTTTGTGCTCCCGGGTGGAGGCCGAGCGGCTGATGTCCTTTACCAACAATTCCAGTCCCCTCTTTATGCTCGTTGCTGTTGCAGTGGGCATGTTCAACAATCCCGGCACCGGCGTGATCATTGCCGGCGCCCACTACCTGTCCAACCTCGTCCTGGGATTCATTCTGCGTTATTACGCCAGGAGCGAAAGGGAGAGGTTTCCCAACAGGAGCGTGCGAAAGGGGCTGTTGAGATCCGCCCTGCACAAGATGCTGCAGGTTCAAAGGGAGGAAAACCGCCCCCTCGGCAAGATCATGGGTGACGCGGTCCGCAATGCCGTCACAAATTTGCTGAACATCGGGGGATTTATAATTCTTTTTGCAGTTATTATCCAGCTCTTGTTCCACGTGGGTTTCATCGATACCCTGGCTGGAATTTTGGGCATTCTTCTGCTGCCCCTGGGGTTTTCCCCTGAAATCCTGCCCGCCCTGGGCAGCGGTTTTTTTGAGATGACCATCGGTTCCAGGCTGGCCAGTGAGGCGGCAGCCCCCCTGCTCCAGCAGGTCGTAGCCATCGGCATGATCCTGGCCTGGAGCGGCCTTTCCGTACATGCCCAGGCAGCCAGTATGATCGCTGAAACCGACATCCGGATGCTCCCCTTTGTGGTGTCCCGTCTGGCCCATACCTGCCTGGCCGGAATTTTCACCTACCTGTTTTGCCTCTGGAGGCTTCCTCCGGAAGAACTGGCGGCGCCTGCCCTGGCCGCCGCCGGAGAATGGCAGTACCCGGGTTATGCCGGCAGTTTTAAAATGCTCTTGATCTTTTTTATGTCCCTGGCAGCAATTATCCTCCTGGCGCTGCTCCTAAACCTGGCCCGGAGCGTCTTAAACTCATTTCTTAAAATCCGGATTTAGCGGCTATGCTGATCCAATACTGCTTAAAAGCCTGTTTTATAAACTTAAGCTTAGGAAGACCGCAGGGTCAGTGAACCAACTGAGCCCAGCCCTGCCACAACAGCAGCCAGAATAAAAACCAGATTGAAGGAACCTGTGAGATCAGCCATATAGCCTCCTATTCCAGGGGCAACGGCCTGTCCCACACCGAAGAAAAGCGTTACCATGCCCAGTGCCGCAGGAGCCAGCCTTGCCCCCACATAGTCACCACAGGCCGCCGCAACCACACCCGGAATGCTCCAGGAGGTAATAGCAAAGATAACAGCAGAAACGTAAAGCGGCAGGGTCGAGCCGCCCAATGCGAAGAGCAGGTAAGAAACCGCCATCAGGGCAAAGATTATACACAGGGCGTATTTTCTACCCAAATAATCAGAAATAGCTCCCCACAGAACACCGCTGAAGATGCTGATCAAACCGATCAACGCCCACATGGACCCGGCCTGCTCCTGGCTGATGCCCTTATCAGCCACCAGAGAGGTGGAAAAGAAAGTGGCGTAAATAATGTAAGAAAAACCAAAGGCGAAATAAACCAAACCCAGGAGCCAGAGCGTCCTGGAACCATAAACATTTTTCCAGCCCGCACCGCCGCCGTCCTTCTCCACCTCTGTTCCGGCAGAACTGTCTTTATCCGCTCCCGCACCAATCTTGCAGGCTGCTTCGCGTTCCGCACCCACCGGGTTAAGCCCCAGATCAGCCGGCTTGTTGCGCACAAACAGGTAGATGACCAGGCCGAGCAAAACAACAGCCAGTCCCAGGATAAACCAGCTGATCCGCCAGCCGTAAAGAGGCGATGCAGATACAATCCGCGGTACCAAAAACCCCGTCACAAGTAGAGCCACTCCGGAGCCTGCTACCAGAACGCCGGAAGCCATGCCCCGCCGGTGCGGAGCAAACCAGGCGGAAATCATCCCCATCATCGGAATGTAGCTCCCGGCGCTGCCGATGCCGGTCAGCGCCCGCATTATAAGCGCTGTCCAGATATTTCCGGCCAGACCGGTCAGCACCATGGTACCCCCCGACACAAGCATGGAGATAAGGATTATAATCCGGGGGCTGTATTTTGAAGCCAGAAAACCGGCCACCAGGGAAAAAACCATATATCCCGCCAGGTTACCGCTTGCCACCAGACCCATAGCTGTATTGTCCAGACCAAGCCCTTCCATCATTGAAGGCAGAATGGTCGTATAACCATAGCGCGCAAAGCCCATAACCCCGGTTGTTGTAAGGATCCCCATCAGCAGAATGACTAATCCGTAGTGGATCTTTTTTTGCCTCACGGCAGGAGTCGAATCGGTTTTTTCAATGAGCATGAAGCATTCCTCCTATTGTCTAAGCCAGCCAAATTGTCAATCCTTATATATTCCCTGCCGCAAGGTTGAAATCCTTTAAAAAAAGCCTTTGCCATTCTATTATCTTACATTATTTGCTCTGTATCGACAAAGCTCAGGATCCGGCCAGCCCGGCCACCCGGTCTTTTTCCCCGGCTGACTTTTTTTTTCAATGCATTCAGCGCACTCTTCAGGGACAAGATAATACCAATTAACAGCGCAGATCGGTGAAGAAGGTGAGTGAATTTGGGCTGCCTGGACGATTTTTTCAACCCCGGGTCCGTGGCCATTATTGGCGCATCCAAATCACCTGGGAAAATAGGAAATGTTATTGTTAAAAACATGATTCAATCCGGTTTCCCGGGAAAAATATTTCCAATAAATCCTAAGGAATCGAACATTGAGGGTTTAACCTGTTATCCTTCGATAGACCGGACGCCCGAGCCTGCAGAACTTGCAGTTCTGTCAATTCCTGCAGTAAGATGCCTGGAAACAGCTGAAACATGCGGCAAAAGCGGTGTTAAGAATCTCGTGGTGATCACGGCAGGTTTTAAGGAGACGGGCAAAGAGGGCATGGATCTGGAACGAAAGCTGGTGGAGGTCTGCCGCCGGTACGGAATGAGGATGCTTGGTCCCAATTGCGTCGGGATTATGGATACACACATCCCCATTAATGCTTCCTTTGCAGCCGGTTTCCCCCTGAAGGGTGAGATTGCCTTTATTTCTCAGAGCGGAGCCATGGTCCTCTCTATTCTGGACTGGAGCTACCAGGCCGGCCTGGGCTTCAGCAAATTTGTAAGCCTCGGAAACAAAGCCGACCTGACAGAAGCTCATTTTATCGAGGATGCTGCAGAAGATCCCAATACCAGGGTGATCCTGTGTTATATTGAAGATGTGGAAAACGGTTCTCATTTCCTGGAGGTGACCCGCAGGGCAAACCGCAAAAAACCGGTTATCATCCTCAAGTCGGGCACCAGCCAGGCGGGCGCCCAGGCAGCTTCCTCCCACACCGGAGCCCTGGCCGGAAGCGACCTGGCCTACGAAACAGCCTTTCGCCAGTGCGGCGTAATCCGGGCCAGGAGCATGCCGGAGCTTTTTGACCTGGCTGTTTCCTTCGCCAACCAGCCTGTACCCGCCGGTGACCGGGTTGCTGTGATCACCAATTCCGGAGGTCCCGGGATTATAGCCACGGACGCCATTGAGTTAAAAGGGCTTAAAATGGCCCGTTTTACTAAGGAGACGGTGGAAGAGCTGCGTAATTACCTCCCGGCGGAATCAAATATCTATAATCCGGTGGATGTACTGGGTGACGCCAAGGCTGACCGCTTCCGCTTCTCTCTGGAAAAGGTCCTGGCCGACCCGGGCGTGGACAGCGCAGTGGTTCTGGTCTGCCCGGCAGGCGTGACTGAACCTGCCGAAACAGCCAGAGCCCTGATCGATATGCGTAAGCTCTATCCTGCAAAACCCCTTTTTGCAGCCTTCATGGGGGGTGAAAAACTGGAGGAAGGTGTGGAACTGCTGGGTGAAAATGGTATTCCCTGTTTTACTTTCCCTGAGCCGGCAATCTCAGCTGTCAGCGGTCTGGTAAGCTATGCCAGGGTCAGGAATCTCCCTGAGGAAGAGGAGACAAGCCAATACCCGGGGCTGGATGCAAAAACCGTCAAAGCGGTCTTTTACGATGTCAAAAGGGACAAACGCCTGGTCCTTTTGGGAAGTGAGGCTGCGGAAGTAGTGAGGGCCTACGGGATACCTGCCGCCCCCACCTTGCTGGCGCACAGCCCCGAAGAAGCTTCCCGGCAGGCAGACCAGCTGGGCTACCCCGTTGTTCTGAAGATCGCCTCCCCAGAGATCATGCACAAAACTGACGTGGGCGGCGTTAAAATCGGCCTGGATACACCTGAGCAGGTCCATGCCGGTTTTCTGGAAATAATGGACAACGTCTACCGCTACCTGCCCCGGGTTGCGGCCTACGGTGTGGAAGTACAAAAAATGATGCCGAAAGGCATCGAGCTGATTATCGGCGTAACCCGGGATATTCAGTTCGGACCGCTGATTGCCTTCGGTCTGGGCGGCATTTATGTTAACCTTTTAAAGGACGTGTCCTTCAGGCTCACAAAAGGCCTGACAAACCGGGAAATAGAAAACATGCTGGCAGAAACAAAGGCCTACACCCTGCTGCGGGGTTACCGGGGGGAAAAGCCTGCGGATATTAAAACAATTGTGGAAATAATCGGACGGGTAGCCAGTCTGGTCCACGACTTTCCGGAAATCACCGAAATGGACATCAATCCGGTTTTTGCCTATCAGACGGGGGCTGCCGCCCTTGATGTGAAAATAACTGTATCGTGAGGTGCGTATAGGTGAAAAATCTCTTTATTATGGGGCCTGCCGGCAGCGGCAAAACAAGCATCGCCCTGGGGCTGGCCCTGAAGTTCCGCCAGGAGGGATACCGGGTGGCTTATTTCAAGCCGGTGGGCCACGCCAGTGGTCCAGCCTCCCGGGAGGACGAAGACGCCCTTCTGATGAAACAGGTCCTTAATATGGAACAGCCCCTGGAAACCATCGTTCCCTACATAGCGGGACCTTCCTATTTGTCAGGGCACAGGAATTCCTGCGAATCCCTGAGAACCATCCGGGATTCATTCGAAGCCATAGCCGCCGGTCAGGAACTGGTCATTATCGGAGGCGCCAACTTTCCCCATATCATGGGCTGTATCGGGCTGGACTCGGTAAGTCTCGCCCTGGAGTTAAAGGCAGCGCCGCTCTTGATGATCCGGATCGAAAATGATTACAGCCTGGATCTGGCCATCTTTATGAACAGCTTTATGGAAAGCAAGGGAGTTCCGGTCCTGGGTAACATCTTTCACAATGTACCGCGTCCCCTGCTGGCAAAAACCGAAGGAGTATACCGCCCGCTGCTGGAAGAACGGGGCTACCGGACCCTGGGGATAATTCCCAGGGACCCGCTGGTTACTTCGCCAACTGTTGAAGAGTATTACGAGGTTCTGGGAGGGGAAATCCTTTCCGGCGCCGATAAGCTGGACCGTCTGGTGGAAGATGTGGTCATCGGCGCCATGACTATAGAAAGCGCCCTTGGCTACCTTCGCCGGGCTGCCAATAAGGCCGTAATCACCGGCGGAGACCGCTCGGAAGTGGCTTTGGCCGCACTGGAAACAAGCACCTCCGCCCTGATTCTGACGGGGGGATTGTACCCGGATGTCAAGGTTGTAGCCCGGGCAGAGGAGAAAGGCGTCCCCCTGATCCTGGTTCATTACGACACCTATACCACAATAGAGAAGATGTCCCAGGTGGGCAGAAAAATCAGATCCACGGATGAGCAAGCCATCAAGGCGGCGGTGGAAAACATAGAAAAACACGTCGACTGGCGCAACGTGCTTAAATCATTACAGTGAGGCGGTTCACCGCCTTATTTCATAGCCCTCAACTCTGAGCGTCCCTGTTCAATTTGCTGGTTGATCTTGTTCAGTCTGTCCTGTAAAGCACCCAGGATCTCGTCGGCATATTCCCGGGCACCCTCGCGTATTTCCTGCGCCGTTTGTTCAGCCTTGGCTACTATTTCTTCGGCGATAACTTTGGCCTTGCGGACAACCTCACTGTCTTCAGCCTTCTTTTCAACCTGTTTTTGGGCATTCTCCATAATTCGCATAGCCTCTTTTTGGGACTCACTCATAACTTTCTCCCGTTCTTGAATAATCCATTTGGCCTGGCGAATTTCTTCGGGAATGGTTGTCCGGATCCTGTCCAAAAGGTCCAGGATACTGTCCTCGTTAACCATAACCTTTCTGGTCAGAGGAACCTTTCCGCTGTTTTCAATTAATTCTTCCAATTCGTTAAGGGCACTCAGCAGGTCCACTTTATTTTTAACCCTCCTAACTTTTAGGCAGATTCTTCATCTTTTCTCTCAGCTTTTCTTCAACCACAGGTGGAACCAGGCTGCGCAGGGAGCCCCCGAAAGAAGCTATTTCTTTTACCGTACTTGAGTTGATAAAGGAATACTCGGCTTTCGTCATTAAGAATATAGTTTCCACGTGACAGGCAAGCTTCTTATTGGTAAGGGCCATGCGAAATTCGTTTTCAAAATCCGAAATGACCCTGAGGCCCCGGACAATGGCTATGGCCTTGCGTTTAATAGCATAATTAACCGTCAGACCGTCAAAGGAACTGACTTCAATATTGGGATAATGAGTTAGCACGCTTTTTAAAAGCTCAACCCGTTCTTCGATTGAAAACAGGGGGTTCTTAATCGGGTTCCGGGAAACTGCCACAATAACATGATCAAACAACAGGGAAACCCGTCCGAAAATATCCAGGTGACCATAGGTCACGGGATCAAAACTTCCCGGACAAATAGCGGTACGCAATATGTATCCCCCCACATCTCTACTGGTAGCTGTAAAATGACAGCATTGTGTCGCCGTATTTTTCCTGGCGATTCAGTTTTATGAGATCAACAGCCGGTGGCAACAAATCTCTACTGCTGCTTTCGACAATAACCATCCCCCATGGCTTCAAGAGATTGTTGCCGGCAATACCTGACAGCACATCTGCTTCTAATTTCTTTAAATAGGGTGGGTCTAGAAAAACCAGATCAAAAAGCCGTCCCTCCCTTCCCAGTACAGGCAGGGCTTTAAACACATCCAGGTTAATCACCCGTGCCCTGGAGTGGAGGCCGGTAAGAACCAGGTTTTCTTCAATCACCAGGACATTTTTCCGGTTTTTCTCAACAAAGACCGCACCGGCGGCTCCGCGGCTCAAGGCTTCAATACCAACGTTGCCAGTACCCGCAAACAAATCTAAAAACAGGCAACCAGGTACAAGGCCTCCTAAAATGTTGAAAAGCGCTTCCTTAACCCGGTCACTGGTTGGCCTTACCTCAAATCCTCCGGGGACCTTTAATTTGCGATTCTTTGCCGTACCGGTAATAACACGTAATAGAAACAACCCCTTCCTTCAGATTACTATTATAGCATATCTATGGTTTAAAATCGATTTATTTCGCAATTTTACATTATAGTTGACCCTATGTATATTCTTACCTGAACAGGATAACCTAATGTTTGAGGAGGCGGGCCCAATGAATCTGGATTTTTATAAGGCTTTCAACATCCATATCGACCTTGCCGTAGAGGCTCACGAAATAATCAGAGGTGAAGCGGGAAGGGAAATCCCGGGTGTAATTGTAGACCGGGAGAAATACGAAAACGCTACCGTTACAATCGTTAAAATTGTAGAAGAAAACGCCGAGCAATTGATGGGCAAACCCAGGGGCAATTATATCACCATTGAAGCACCTGCACTCAGGGACAACAACCGGGAGGCTCAAAGGGAAGTAGCCGAAGTTCTGGCTGAAAAACTAAAATCCCTCTTCAACCTGCCTGAAAATGCCAACATTCTCCTGGTGGGCCTGGGCAACTGGAACGCCACACCGGACTCCCTGGGTCCCAAAGTCATCAACCAGAGTATGGTCACGCGTCACCTGTACAAATATGCGCCGGAAGAGTTGCAGGGGGGATTGCGCTCCGTCAGTGCCTTAGCACCCGGTGTGCTGGGTATTACCGGAATTGAAACAGCCGAGATCATTAAGGGCGTTGTGGAAAAAATTGAACCTGAGTTGATTATTGTGGTTGACTCCCTGGCTGCCGGCAGCGTTGAGCGGATTGCCTCCACCATTCAGATCGCAGACACCGGGATCAGCCCCGGTTCCGGTATCGGCAACAGACGTTCCGGCATTAATCAGGAAACCATGGGCGTACCGGTTATAGCCATAGGTATCCCCACAGTAGTAAACGCCGCTGTAATTGCCCAGGTTACCGTGGAACATTTCCTGGAAAAACTCCAGAACACCCCGGTCCTGAACCAGATTTACAAAAACCTCCGGCCGGACTTTACACATCAGGTTATTAACGACGTCCTGCAGCCCTTTGCAGGTAATTTAACGGTAACCCCGAAAGAAATTGACGCCTTGATCCTCAGCACCTCTAAAATTGTAGCGGGAGGCATTTCCATGGCCCTGCATCCTGCTATAGATCTTGAAGAATACAATATGTATTTGAATTAGTTTTAAAAAAAAGCAGCAAGGGGATAATTCCACCTGCTACATTAAAAGACCTTGGAAAGTGGATTGACAAGTATTTGAATAAAAAGTACAGAATAACAAGTATTTAAAGACCCGGGTAGGATGCTGCGGGCAACCACCCGGGCTTGTATAAGGCAAACATTTTACTGTAACCGGACCCCAGTCCACCTGGCCCCTTTACTGGTTAAGGTTGGCATTGGTAACCTGGGGAGTCGGAGGTACAGTGCCCGCTGCCAGGCTGTTTTCATAAGCAGCAATCATCTTCTTAACCATGTTACCGCCGATGGCGCCGTTCATTCTGGATGGCAGGTCTCCCATGTAGCCGGTTTCGGGAATCTGAATGCCAAGCTCACGGGCGGTTTCCCATTTAAAATCTTCCATGGCCCGGGAAGCGTTCCGGATCAGGATTTGATTCCTTTTTTGTCCTTGTGCCAATTAATTTCACCTCCTCTTTTTTTTCTAATGTTATTATGAACCCCGGCGCCTACGTTTATGCTAGAACATATTCCCTCATTAACTATCAAAAACTATGGAAAACAAGGCTAGCCTCTGGTTACCTTACCATGGTCTGTTTTAATTAGATTTCGCCCGCCGGGAAGAAGTTTTTCCGTTGAAACCGGTGTTTTATACCTGCCCCGGGGGTCGAAGGCCAGTTCAGGAAAAATGTCCCTGTCCCGGCTCTTTAAAGGAAAACCGGTTCTGTGCTTGTTTCTTTTCGATTTAGACATTTGTCCCCTCTATTCTTACAGGTTATTAATAATGATTTGATTAATATTATTTTTTTTAATAGAGAAAGCCTCTATCCAAGTAAATTAAGTGAATTAATTTTTTAATTTTATGGTCATTTTGAATGTTTTCCAGACTGTTTAGATTTGTCTGTCCCCCAGGATCCCGGTTTTTCGCAAAAAAACTGGAATCAACTCTTAAGGGCGTCCTTGCAGCCAAAATCCTTTTCTGTTAAAATAGAGTGGTGGTAAAAAGGAGGTGGATATTGTGGCCAGAAAGTGCGTCATCTGCGGCAAAGGTGTTTCAGTGGGGATGAAGATGAGTCACTCTCACATCCGCACCAAAAGGACCTGGCTACCCAACCTGCAGCGCGTCAGTGCCAT
>JAKPTB010000005.1 GCA_029555205.1 Bacillota bacterium | reverse complement strand
TGAAAAAATTGGTTCCTTTGACTGTATGGGTAACCCCGTTCGCTCTCTGGAGCGGTTCATGCCCCGGGCCTTCTGGTAGACAATGCTGTAACTAACATTAAAAAAAGTGTGAATTAATTGTCGAAAAATGTAGATTGTGGTAAGATAACAGGGTGAGTCCAGGCCACTACTATTTTGAAGGCATCCAGCCACAGGTTTTACCGCAGATTTGAGTATGGAACGGGCAACCGGGTCAGACAAAGAACGGTTGCTCTTTGGGATAATGAGCATTGAGGGTTAGCGTTGCGCGGACAGATTTTGTTTATTCCTCGATCCGGCAACGGCTGTGGGTCTTTAGTTTAAAGCTGTTTTCCATGGCGGGGCGAAGGATAGCAGGCGCGGGCTGTCTTAAAGCCCCTTTGCAAGCTGACGCACGGCTGCGGGTTAAAGGCCCTCTCTGCTGCAACCGAGATTTAATCATGGGGGGTTTTGATTGTCGCAAAAGGTTATTTCTAAGGAAAAAAGAGCATTTATGACAGGCAATGAGGTTGTAGCCTGGGCTGCGCTGGCTGCCGGGGCCGAGATCATGTACGGCTATCCCATCACGCCTCAGAACGAGATTATGCACTACTGGACCAGGCTGGCTCCCAGGTACGGGAGAAGTTTTCTGCAAACGGAAGACGAGCTTTCAGCCGGTTTTACTACGGCCGGCGGGGTTATGGCCGGACGCAAGGCTTTTACAGCTACATCGGGTCCCGGCAATACCCTGATGCAGGAACCGATGTCCATGGCTGAAATGATGCGCCTGCCCACTGTGGTAGTGGTGCAGCAGCGGGGCGGCCCGTCCACGGCAACCGTAATTTACTCCCAGCAGGAGGTTACCCTGACCACCATCGGGGGCAACGGCGAGGGGATGCGGATTGTGTATTCAACCGCCACCCACCAGGAATTGTTTGATTATACAATTAAAGCTTTTAATACAGCCTGGAAATACCGCTTTCCCACCTTTGTGCTGGGGGACGGTTACCAGGCCAAGATGAGAGAACCGCTGACGATTTACGACCCGGCAGAACGGGGTATCGGGATGGTTCCTCCGGAGCCCTTTGTAGGTAAAGAAGGAATACCGGGGGAAGACAGGCCCCCCGCCCAGTATAGAAATACCTTCAACCTGGAGGAAGAGCTTTACGAAAAAGTTATGGCCGATGTCTCGGAATACGAAAAAATTGCCCCGGAGGTTGCCGAGTTCCAGGCTGAGGGCATGGAGGACGCGGAACTGGTTCTGGTCTGCCACGGCGTTGTTTTCCGGGCCGTCCGGGAAGCTGTGGCAAAGCTCCGGGAACAGGGCCGCAAGGTCGGCTATTTCCGCCCGGTGACCCTGCGCCCCCTGCCCGTGCGCCAGCTCCGGGAAATGGTCGGGAAGACCAAAAAGGTTCTCCTGGTAGAATCGGCCTACGGTCAGCTGGCCAGGCTCTTCAAGGAGGCGGCCTACGGCAGCGGCACGGAAATGTTGACCCTTTTCCGGCCGGGCCTGGGCATCACAGCCGGCGAAGTGGAAGCAAAGGTAAAAGAAATTTTAATTTAGACATCCATGCCGCTGAGGCGGCACCAACGTCATGGACTGAAAAGTTTAAGAGCATTTTTCAGGGTAGACATCCATGGCGCTGACGCGGTACTAGCAGAGGTTGAAAAAGTTTATTTTCAGAGTAGTTGCCCATGCCGCAGGCGGCACCACGAAGGATTAGAATATCTATTTTCAGGATAGACCCACATGCTGCTAATGCAGCACTATCAGAGGATGATAGTATTTAATTCAGGATAGTTCCCCATGCTCCAGCGGCAGCACCATGTAATCTGAAAACATTGAGTCTGGTGAATGATTCCTCTGACGGCTGGCGTAAATATTTTATTTTCAAGTAAGTAGCGGGTACCAGAGTTATTAGGTTTTCGAATATTTGGATAAATTAAGGTTTTTAAGGAGGTTGAACATGTCCCTACAGCCTGCAATGCCCCGAAGCTGGAGGGTTGACACCAAGCCCCACAAGTTCTGCCCGGGTTGCGGCCACGGGCTGATCCTGAAATGCCTGGGGCAGGTAATTGATGAACTGGAAATCCAGGGAAGACTGATCTTTGGCTGTGATATCGGCTGTTCCCTGCTTTCCTGGGACTTTTTTAATCTTGATACAATCCAGACCCACCACGGGCGGACAGTCCCGGTTATGACGGGGCTGAAGAGAGCCCGGCCGGATTTGCTCTGTATTGCCTATATGGGAGACGGCGGCGGTTACTCCATTGGAGCCCAGCACCTGGTCAATGCCGCTGCGCGCAATGAAAAGATTACGGTAATTCTCGCTAATAATACCCAGTATGCTATGACCGGCGGCCAAATGGCGCCCACCACCCTGCCCGGCCAGAAAACGGAGACCTCGCCTTACGGCCGGGACCCGGAATTGACGGGATTTCCCCTGCAAGGGCCGGAAATGGTCGGGGCCATCGGCCGGGAGGGGGTCTACTCGGCCAGGGGCAGTGTCGGCAACCTCCGGCAATTAAGGCGTTTCTTGAAAAAGGCTCTGGAAAACCAGATTGAAGGCCGCGGCTTTTCATTTGTGGAAGCCCTCTCCGCCTGTCCCACAAACTGGCGGACAAATGCGGTGGAAACCTGGAGTTTCATTGAAAAAGAAATGCCCAAATATTTTAAGACCGGGGAGATCAAAGTCCCGGGCGCCGGGCGGGAGGAGGTTGCCAATGGCTGAACTTACACGGATCGTACTGGCCGGGGAAGGGGGCCAGGGGGTCCAAACCGTGGCGGAAATCCTGGCGGAAGCCGCCAATGAGGAAGGCAAGCAGGCTCTTTACATCCCCAATTTCGGGGTGGAACAAAGAGGGGGAGTATCGGTGGCTTATGTTCAAATCAGTGACAGGCAAATCGGCGCCCCCAAGTTTCAAACCGGGGATATCGTCATAGCCTTAAGCGACAGGGCCGTCCACCGCACCCAAAAATATGTGGGACCTCAAACAACTTTCGTCTACGACAGCACAATTCAGGGACTGGCAGGCGAGTTGCCCGAAAACGCGGGCGAAGTGCTGCCGATCCCGGCTGTTGAAGTGGCAAAAAAAGAGTTTCACCCGCGGGTTTTCAACATCATTATCCTGGGTGCAGTGGTGGGCGCTTCAGGTGTTATTACCCTGGAGCAGGCCAAGGCAGCTGTCGAGAAGAGGTTGGGTTACAAATTTACAAAACAGCCGGAACTGCGGGATTTAAATTTCCGCGCCCTGGAACGGGGCGCCGGAATGGCCGTAAGGCGCGCCGGATAACCGCCTTAAAGACAAGGGTTCAACTCATGGGTAAACAGGAGGAGAGGAAATGAGCTTGGAATTCAAATCTAATACACAGGAATTCAAAAGGGTGCTTTTTACCCTTTTCCCGGGACTTTGCAAGGGTTGCGGGCTGTGCATCGAAAAGTGTCCCAAAAAAAGTCTCTCCTGGTCCGATACTCTGGGAGTCTATGGTACTCCTACCGTAAAAGCCAACGACGAGTGCACCGCCTGCGGCATTTGTCAGGAAGTATGTCCGGACTGCGCCATCCACGTGGAAAGAATGAAACAAGAGAAATAAGACTGAAAAATATTACCTGGATCATAAATCTGGGTGTTTTCTCACCAAAGGGACGCCCCGGTCATATTAATATTAAAATACCGGAGGTTTTTAGTGAACCGGTTTTATGGTGGTGAAAGCAGTGGTTATAGAATCTGCGGAATGTATCCTTTGCCGGCGTCTCCGGCAAAAAAACAACCAGGGCCTCCTGGTCAAGGGCAACTATATCTGCCCGGAATGTGAGGCCCGGATCATTGTCCTTTCCAGGGAGGATCCCGACTACGATTATTACAGGTGGGGATTAAAAAAGATCTGGTACTGCCCGGGTGCTTGAGCCTGAGCCAGTGCCTGTTTTTTTTCAGCCAGGCGGTGGCGCCTGTGATCCAATTCGATATCCTGCTTGATCAGTTGCAGGATAGAAGGCTTGACACCGGTACGAAAAGATATTTCCTGGTCAGAAAGGCCTTTTTTCCAGGCTCTGATCAGCCTGTTGACATCCGTTCGATATTTCTTGGACAGGGTTTTCTCGTCCAACTTCCAGGGTAACCTTCCGGACATCCGGTATCAGCTCCTTTACAAAATATAATTGAAAAATAATTATAATTATAAAAATAATTTAACGGCTGCTTTAATAGTGTGTGCGGGAATTTGCTATCTATAAGGTTAAACTAATGGCAAAATCTCAGGATTACAATGGTAATGAAACAAGAGTTATGATAAAATTAACGATTAGTAAAACTTGAATGTTTTACTTTTTTGTTTGAGCAGAGCTAAAATTTTTTGAATAGGGGTATTTTTTTGTCAAGTCAGGACAGAGCGCCTCTTTTTGAGGCGCTCTTAAGGCATATCGCCGGGAATCCCGCTCAACTGCACATACCGGGGCACAGGCAGGGCCGAGGCCTGCCGGAGAGTTTCCGGCGCCTGGACAATGGAATGCTTTTTTCTCTGGACTTGACCGAGCTGCCGGGTCTGGACGACCTCCATAATCCCGTGGGTCCCCTGGCCCGGGCCCAGGAACTGGCAGCCACCCTTTACGGGGCGGACCGGAGCTTCTTCCTGGTCAACGGCACCACAGTGGGGATCGGGGCGTTGTTGTTGGCGGCAGTAGGCCAGGGTGAGGTTATCCTACCTAGAAACGCCCACGGCTCCTTTCTGGGAGGCCTGGTTCTGTCCGGCGCCGACCCGGTTTTTGTCTACCCGGAAACCATACCCGGCTTCGGCCTGGACTGCGGGGTACCACCGGCGGCCATCGAGCAGGCGCTGGTAAAGCACCCCGGGGCGGCGGCCGTATTCGCCCTGCACCCGAATTATTACGGAGTCGCGGGTGATCTGGCCGGTCAGGTCCGGGCTGTCCGCAGGGCGGACAAGCCCCTGCTGGTTGACGAGGCTCACGGGGCCCACCTGCGTTTTCATCCGGACCTGCCCGGTGACGCGATGTCCGAAGGCGCTGCTGCCTGTGTCCAGAGCACTCACAAACTGGGGGGGTCTCTGACCCAGACTTCGCTGCTGCACTTGAAAGGCGGGCTTGTGGACGCCGGGGGGGTTGCCGCCGCTCTGCGCCTGCTGGAAACCACCAGCCCTTCCTACATCTTGCTGGCCTCCCTGGACCTGGCCCGGCGGCAGTTAGCCCTTAAGGGGCGTGACCTGCTGGAGCGGGCGCTGGAACTGGCAGGGAGGCTGAGGAAGCGCCTGGCAGGGATCCGGGGCCTGCGGCTGCTGGGTCCGGAGGACCTGCCGCAGGGCAACTACAGCCTGGATCCTACCAAACTGGTTATTTCTGTACGCGGTCTGGGCCTTACCGGCTACCAGGTCAGGGACTTGCTGGCCAATCGCTACA
>JAKPTB010000158.1 GCA_029555205.1 Bacillota bacterium | reverse complement strand
GGTAGGGGTTGTGTAGACTGTAATATTTTCATGCATGGGGCATACCTCCAATTCATGCTTTTTCTTTATTATTCATTAAGACCAGGGGAAATATGCGGCAAGCGGGTATGCCCTTTACTTATTAAACAGCAAAATAAAAAGGAACATTTTGCCAATAATTACAATATTGTATATCATTGATTGTCAAAGTTTCTGCATATTTCCACTATGTATTTAACCTGGGGGTAGAGAAAGGGTATGGGAAGTTTCAACATTCTTTTTACCAGCGCGGGCAGGCGGGTGTCCCTGCTCAGGTCATTCAGGCGAAGCCTTGAAGCCCTTGGCTTAAGGGGAAACATTGTCACCGCGGACATAAGCAAGAGCGCTCCTGCATCGTTTGTTGCAGACATCAGGGAGTTGGTGCCTCCCGTTGTGGCCCCGGGTTATATCGAGGCCCTCAAGGCTATTTGCCGCAAAAGGCGGATTAAGCTGGTGGTGCCATTGATAGATACCGAGTTGTCTATCCTGGCCCACAACAGGAAAGAATTCGAAAATACCGGGATCAGTATCGCGGTATCGTCACCGGAGGTTAACGAAATTTGTTTTGACAAGAGGAAAACCAGCGAATTTTTTAAAAAGGCAGGGGTCCAGACGCCCGAGATCCTGGATCCGAAAGCAATAATAAACGGTACTGCCGCAAAGTTTCCATACCTCTTAAAGCCATTTAACGGCAATTCAAGCATCGGTGTGACAAAAATCCGGAGCGCAAAGGAACTGGAGTTTTTTATCAGTTATGTGCCCGACGCTATTGTACAGGAGCTGGTAACCGGGGAAGAGTATACACTGGATATACTGGCCGACCTGAACGGCAGAGTAAGGTGTGTTGTCCCAAGGTTGCGGATTGAGACCAGGTCCGGAGAGGTCAGCAAGGGAATGACAGTAAAAAACACTGAAATTATTAACGCCGGGAAAAAAGTAGTCGAGGCGCTCCCTGGAGCGGTGGGCTGCATTACTGTCCAGTGTTTTTTGACTCCGGAAGGGGAGATTAAGTTTATTGAGATTAACCCGAGGTTTGGAGGAGGGATCCCGCTTTCTATTAAGGCCGGGGCCGATTTTCCCCGCTGGATAATTGAGATGTACCTTGGCCGCCTGAGCGAAATAGCTCTCGACGGCTGGGAAGACGGCCTGGTAATGCTGAGGTATGATGATGAGATATTCACGTTGAAGAAATTGATTTAAATATTCTGGGACAGGGGATCTGTTCCAACCAATTGAGACATGAGAAATTGGGACGTGAGAATTGCAGGTGCGGCTTCAGCCGCACATCTTTAGCGGGATAAATCCCGCCCTGCAGCAAAATACCCCTGACTCAAAATAAAAAAAGCGTGTCAAGAAAACCGTCCCCTTGACACGCTTTTATATCAGTATCAGCTGCCGCAGACTTCCTGCAGAGAAGTTTCCAGGAT
The DNA here is from genome assembly GCA_029555205.1 of Bacillota bacterium. GTDB lineage: Bacteria > Bacillota > Desulfotomaculia > Desulfotomaculales > Pelotomaculaceae > DTU098. The sequence continues at coordinate 620 of JAKPTB010000158.1, read as the reverse complement.
ATCGGCGGCCTGGTTCAGCTCAGACTCGGTTATCACCAGCGGCATCAGGAACCGCAGGACGTTGCTGTATATCCCCGCGCTCAGGAAAATCAGACCCCGCTTGTAGCACTCGGCTGTCAGCCGGGAGGTGATTTCCTTGGCCGGCTCCTTGGTCTTACGGTCGTTGACCAGCTCGATGGCGATCATAGCGCCAAGGCCGCGTACATCACCGATCACTGGGTATTTCTCCTGCATTTCTTTTAACCGGCCCGTCAGTACCGAGCCGATCCAGTTGGCCCTTTCAGGCAGCGCCTCTTCCTTCATGATATCGATAACCTGCAGCGCCGCCGCGCAGGCCACCGGGTTACCGCCGTAAGTGCCGCCTATTTCGCCGGGCGCCGGAGCGTCCATAACTTCCGCCCGGCCGGTTACCGCGCTCAGCGGGAACCCCGCGGCCAGCGATTTGGCGATAGCCATCAGGTCCGGCTCCAGGCCGAAATGCTCTGAAGCGAACAACTTCCCGGTGCGGCCGAAACCAGTCTGGATTTCATCCGCAATGAACAGGATCCCATGTTTTTCAGATCTGTTTTAATCCTGGCAGGAACTCCGGCGGCGGGACAATGAAGCCGCCCTCGCCCTGG
>JAKPTB010000155.1 GCA_029555205.1 Bacillota bacterium | reverse complement strand
GGTAGGTGTCGCCCAGGTCCCTGAAAGCATCGAGCAACAGGTCCAGCCCTTTATAATCCCTGATAAAACCAAAAAACAACAGTGTTTTACGGTTGGGGTCAAGGCCTAGCCTGGCTTTAGCACCGGCTCTATCTTCCGTTTGCCCGAAATGGTCATACAACGGGTGGCTCTTTAGAATACAGGGCATTCCCGGACACAGCGACAGTATATCATTCCTTACGGCGCTGCTCATGGCTACACAGCCATGGTTCTGTGCAAGGAACCAGCGGGACAGAGGCTTGTCCAAAATCATTCTCTCATGAGGGATCAGATTGTCTATCACAGAAATAACCGTGCTTCCCTTTTTTTTCATTTGTCGGGCTACCCATCCCAGGGAAGGGGCAAAAAAAGGCATCCAGTACCTCATCAGCAGCAGGTCGGGTTTATCCATGGCAATGATGCCGGCCGTCTTTTGGTAGGAAAAAGGATTTACCGAATCCAGCAGGGCTTGTGCCGGCACCACCGCCGCCTGGTCTTCTGCAGGCACATACTGGGATTTCCCGGGGAAGAGCAGGGATGGGTATTGCCTGGTAAAATTATATGCTTTCACACTGTGGTTTTTATCCAGTTCTCTGAACAGGTTGGCGTTGAATTGCGCTATCCCGCCCCGGTAAGGATAAAAGACAGATAAATAAGCGATTTTCATACATCGCAAAATTAGCAAATTTGGATTATAAACACAAAAAAAGCCCTCCGTTGCCGAAGGGCTGATTCTGGTTCAATTCCATTGTTCAGCGACGTGGTGCACGATCTCTCCTGCCTCCGTCACGGCGATCACCGTCCCTGCGGTCCCCGCCTCTTCCATCGCGCCGGTCACCTCCCCGGCGGTCTCTTACACCCCTTCCGCCGCGGCTTTCGCCGGGCATTTTGGCGGCTCCGGCGGCTGTTGCTGCCGTTCCCACGTTGGGGGAAAGATCACGTTTGCCATAGACTTCACCGTTGCAAATCCACACCTTGATGCCAAGAACGCCTACCTTGGTATGGGCCTCGGCCAATGAGTAATCTATATCGGCGCGAAATGTATGTAAGGGCGTACGGCCTTCCTTGAACATCTCCCGGCGGGCCATTTCGGCACCACCCAAACGTCCACCTATCAACACCTTGATTCCTTCTGCTCCCATGCGGATGGTAGAAGCCATGGCCATTTTAATGGCACGGCGGTAAGACACGCGGCCTTCTATCTGCCTGGCAATGTTGTTGGCAACAATGGTGGCATCCAGCTCCGGGCGTTTGACTTCAAAAATGTTGATCTGGACTTCTTTACTGGAAATTTTCTTCAGTTCCTCTTTCAGCTTGTCAACTTCCTGACCGCCTTTGCCAATGATAATACCGGGGCGGGCAGTGTGAATGGTAACAGTAATAAGCTTAAGGGTCCGTTCAATCACTATGCGGGACAGACTGGCTTTTGCCAGACGTGCGGTCAGGTATTCCCTTATTCTGGAATCTTCTGCCAGCCTTTCTGCATAATTGCCACACCAGCTTGAATCCCAGCCACGGATTATACCTACACGGTTACTGATAGGATTAGTTTTTTGTCCCATATTATGCTTCTTTTACTGTTTGTTGTTTTTTATCCAATACTATAGTCACGTGGTTTGAGCGCTTGCGTATCCTGGCGGCACGTCCCTGCGGAGCTGTCCGTATCCTTTTCAGGATCCGTCCACCGTCAACGGTGATGCTCTTTACAATTACGTTACCGCTTTCAAGCTCTTTCCTTTCTCCTTCGTTCTTCACTTCCCAGTTGGCAATTGCCGATTTGAGGAGTTTCCCAAGATGGATCGAGGGTTCGTTTTTTGTATATTTCAAAATATCCAAAGCACGGTTTACTTCCACTCCCCGGACCAGGTCAGCGACAAGACGCATCTTACGGGG
>JAKPTB010000015.1 GCA_029555205.1 Bacillota bacterium | reverse complement strand
GGCGGCTTCATGCCGTTTTCCTCGGTACAGGGCAGGTATACTATTTTCTCAAACTGTCCCTTGTCGTTTACCGTGCCGGTCCGCCCGGCCATGACATTGCTGTCGACATAAACGGGATAGACCGGGTCGCTTACCGCCAGTACGTTATCGATGCCGAAAATCTCCTGGAAGTTGGCCGTGTCGCTTTTGGCGCCGTCGCTTATAAACACCTCGTCAACCGCCAGCTCTACTCCCCTCGGCCTGAAGTCGTTTTCTATTATTTTTTCACTAAGGAACTCATACCCCTGCTCCGGGCCGTAGCCCCTGAAGGTCTCCTGCCTGCCCATTTCCTCCACAGCCTTTTTCATGGCCTCTATCACGGCAGGCGGCAGGGGCTGGGTAACGTCACCGATGCCCAGCCTGATAATATCCGCGCCAGGATTATCCTTTTTGAATTGGTTGACTCTGCGGGCTATCTCAGAAAAGAGGTAACTCCCGGGCAGTTTAAGGTAATTTTCGTTTACTCTCGCCATAACGCAAACCCCCCTCTTGTCCATAAAAGCATCTGCATTGTTAAATTTAGCAGGTATTATATAACTAAACTCAACAAATTACAATTGCCTCTGGTAAAAAAAATAAAGGACCGGGTACGGCGCCATAGTATTTAAGCGGCGATTTTCTTAAAAAATATCGAAACAGGAAGGGTTTAGGATATGGCTGGCAAATACTTTAATTACTGGTTTTTGTTATCTGTTAACTAATTAAAAATAGGAAGGAGGATAAACCAGACACTTCTTGTTTATGGGCATCTTGGTTTGCGTCTATAGGGTAAATTTTTAAACGAGGTGATTCAGTCCCATGAGAAAATTTCTGGTACCCCTGGCCGTTATCCTGGCGCTCCTGGTTCTCCCGCTCGGCGCTTTTGCGGCAGAACAAAGCAATATTAAGGTAAAAATCAATGATCAGGTCCTTTTCTTCGATGTCAACCCCATCATCGACAACGGCAGGACCCTGGTTCCGGTGCGCGGTATCTTTGAAAACCTGGGCGCAGACGTGCAGTGGATTGCGCAAACAAGCACAGTCCTGGCCACCAGGGGCGACACCCGGGTAGAGCTGCAGATTGGCAATGCCAACGCTTACGTCAATGGCCAGGTGATACCACTGGATGTCCCCGCCAAAATCGTGGACGGCAGTACCCTGGTGCCGGTAAGGTTCATTTCGGAAAGCCTGGGAGCCACGGTTGATTGGGAAAGCAGCAGCTCCACCGTGCTCATCCAGGACCCAGGCGCAAAATCAATAGACTATGAAAAATTCTATAATGCGTTTATGAGTTCCCGGCAGGCCGAGTTAAAATTCTCGATAAAAGAAAATATATCCCTGATGGGCCAGACCGTAGACGCCACAGTTACCGGCAGTGGAGCAGTAAATAACAACGACGCGAGTATCAAATTTAATATTTCCATACCGGAATTGGACAGCGCCATGCCGATGGAACTGGTCATAAAAGACTGGAAGTTCTATATAAAATTAGGTGATACGCCCTGGACTGTTGTAAACACAGGTATACCTCAGGACATACTGGACTATGAAACGGTTTCCGAGGCCATGCTTACGGAAATCCTCAAGGAAAGTTCCGTTAAGCAGGAAGACAATGTTATGATAAACGGAAAGGCAACCACCAAGTACACCATAAAATCAGACGACGATCTGCTGACCTCGGTTATTAACCAACTATTTTCCACGAGCAGCCAATTCAGCACTATGGCCCAAAAACCAACCGTCTCAACCACGGACAACCTGGTAATAGTTTACATCGACGCCCAGGACCAAATAGTCAAACAACAGGGCCAGGCAGAGATGAGCGGGACTATCCCGGACCTGAAAGCGGAATTCAAGGTTAAAGCCAACGGTGATATTGATTATTTCAACGTCGGCAAGCCGGTTACAATCACCGCTCCCGAAATGTAAAACTATTGTAATATGTGCGACAGTGCGACAGTGGGGACGGTTCTCACTGTCGCATTTACTTATTTGCCAAATATTTCTGTATTTATTTCTATGCCATTAAATCTATAATTTGCTTAGAATGTCAAAATTAAAAAGATTGAGGAAAAAAATGAAAGTTAAATATTTGGTTTTAGTTCTTAGTATACTCTTAGTTTTAACCGCGACCGCCCAGGCCGCACCGGAACCGCCCGGCTTTCAGGACCTCGAAGGCTCTTTTGCCAGGGACGAAATTCTTGAACTGACTGGGCTGGGCATCGTTAGCGGGCTCGGACCCGGTGAATATGGCCCCGCGCAGAACATCAGCCGCGGCCATTTTGTTGTTCTTTTGGCTAAAGTGCTGGGAGTACAGCCTTATTATCCCGCCGCGCCCGCCTTTTCAGACCTGCCCCTTTCCGCACCGGAATCCGGATATGTGGAAGCCATGGTTAAATTCGGCCTGGTGGCGGGTACCGGCAATAATACCATGGGGGCGGATGATCCGATCACACGGCAGGATGCCGCTGTTTTGCTGGCCCGCGTGCTGCCGGGGGAGAATATTGAGACGCCTTTGCCAGGCGGCAGGTACCTTGATAAAAGCCAAATTTCCCCATATGCAGTAAAAAGCGTGGCTTATGTAACCCTGAAGTACCTGATGAACGGCAGCGACAACCTTTTTCGCCCGCAGGAGGAATTGACCAGGGCTGAAGCAGCCGTGATCGCCGGCCGTTTATTGAAGATCAGGAGAGGACAAGCCCTGACCGCTTTACCGGTTGTATCCTCCCGGCAGATGCAGATAAAAACGGGAGAAACCGGGATCATTGAACCGGACCGGACCCAAAATCCACTGCCCTTCACAACAGTGTACGGACTTGACGACCCGACTGCCGGCTCCATCTCCCCGAGCGGCGCTTTTTTGGCCGGTCAGGAACCCGGCAAAGCCGCCATCACGGTTAACGCGGGATACAACTCTTACCTGGTCCATACCAGTGTTACTTCCGCCGGCAGGTCAGGAAAAACAAATCCTGTTGCTCCTGTTAGTTTGCCCGAAGAAGACCTGACCAAAGGGGCAACCTACCTGGTGGAAGCGCATTCGCCCGACCAGGGCTTCCAGCAGACTGAAGAAAAGGGTTACCCCGGCCCGGAAGGAGGCCTCACTTCCCGGGAAGAAACATGGACGGGCTTTTATCGCCAGCAGGGGCGGGATATTTTGGTTGATTTAAAGAAGGCCTGCGCTGTTACAAAAATCTCTCTGGAATTTATGCAGGAAGCCGGGTCCGGCATATACC
>JAKPTB010000133.1 GCA_029555205.1 Bacillota bacterium | reverse complement strand
AAACTGGCCGATATTCTTCGCCAGTCGGGAGCGCAAGTATTGCTGACCAGGGAGAGCGACCGGGACCTGAGCGATCCAGGACTGCAAAATCTTTATAAAATAAAGGTGCAGGATTTGACCAGGCGGGTGGAACTGGCCAATCAGAATAACGCGGACATTTTTCTGAGCGTACATGTTAACAGTTTCCCGGACAAACGGGAGCGCGGCGCGCAGACATTTTCGCAGCCAGGGGCGGAAGAAAGCAAAAAACTGGCTGTGGCTATCCAGAAAGAATTAAACAATTTTTTGGATAACCCGGGACGCCAGGCCAAACAGGTTGATTACTTCGCTAACAGGATGACTAAAATGCCCAGTGTTATTGTTGAAATAGGTTTTATCAGCAACCCGGGCGAGGAAAAGCTAATGCTTGATCCCGTTTACCAGAACAAAATCTCCTGGTCCATATACGCCGGCATAGCCCGCTACCTAGCGGACGCCAGGCCTGCGATGGCCCTGGCCGCTCAAGGACCGGAATAGATATCGAAGGAGAGATGGGAATGCCGGATAGATCAGTGCTTGCCACGGTGCCACAGGAATTATTAATTCTGGCAGCCGCAGTAGAAACAGGTATCATTGAAAACCTCAACAATAAGCCGATGTCTGCGGTTGAACTGGCCGGACTAATGGGCGCGGATGCCCGGGCGGTTTGGGTGGTTACGGAAGCACTGGAGTCGCTGGGTTACCTGGCCAAAGAAAAAGATAAGCTCATGTTGAGCGGGGAAGCCCGTGACATGTTTTATAACACTGAATCTGAGGCTTATACCGGATTTTCGTTTATGCACCGCTACAATGTTATCAGGACGTGGATGACCCTGCCGGAAGTCATTTTTACAGGTAAGCCCCGCCCCAAAGATAAGAAACGAGAAAGGACCCAATATTTAATGTGCGCGATGGGCCTCAGCGCAAAGCAGCATTCACGAGAGATTGCTGAACTGTGCCTGGCGGGAAAAGGCCAGGGCGCAAAGGTGCTGGATGTCGGCGGGGGGCCGCTCACTTACGCTAGAGCATTTGCTTCTCTGGGCGCCAGGGTGACAGTGTTCGACCTTCCTGAAGTTGTCGAGTATATGTCTGCCTTTCTTACCGGTGCGGAAAAAATCGAAATGGTCGCGGGTGATTTTAACGACTGGCTGCCGCCGGGGCCTTTTTCTCATATATTTTTAGGTAATATATGCCATATTTACGGAGAACATGAAAACAGGGAGCTGTTTAAAAAAGCGGCCCGTTCCCTACAGCCCGGCGGGATAATAGCGATTGTGGATTTTATCAGGGGAACAAACGCTACGGCGGCTGTTTTTGGAGTCAATATGCTTGTTAATACAACGAACGGCGGCACCTGGACTTTTGATCAGTATTCCGACTGGCTCAACGATACCGGGTTCTGTGGTTTGCGCCTTGATTCAGCCGGTGTAAAACAAGTACTTATTGCCAGAAAGAAATAGCTGAGCTATCAAAGAACTAAATGAATATATGCACCGCTTCCGGTAATTATAAGCGTATAAAGCTTAAAAGGGG
>JAKPTB010000069.1 GCA_029555205.1 Bacillota bacterium | reverse complement strand
TATCTCTTTAAAGCGTCGCGCCATCCAGCCATGTCGTCCTCGTCAATCAGGGAAAGGTGGTAGTTGCGCAGCGCGGAGAATACAGGCCGCTTCGCCGGTTTTTTCCACTGGCTCTGGTTCACCACGGTCAGGTTCGCGCTTTTCTTCATTATCTTCATTATTTCTTCCACAAGCTCCACCCTTGAACAGTAACCCTTGTTGCACGAATGAAAGACACCTGACTGGTTCAGCGATATCAGTTTTTTTATCGTCTCAGCCGTATCCCTTGAGTACGTCGGAGACGATACCATGTCCTTAACCGCTATTATCTCGTTGCCGTTGTTTATCGCGTTTACGACATAATCGACAAAATGGTTGCGCCTCTCGCCGAAAAGCCAGGCAGTCCTTATAATAAGGTGGTTATCGCACACGGTTTTGATCAGTTCCTCTCCCGCGAGCTTGCTCTTTCCGTATACGCTCAAGGGATTGGTCGCGTCAAATTCCGTATAGGGCTCCTTTTTTGCGCCGTCAAAAACATAATCGGTGCTTATGTGCACCATTTTTATCCTGTAATCCCTGCACGCTATGGCCACGTTTTTCGGTCCTATGGCGTTTATCCTGTAAGCAAGTTCGGGTTCCTGCTCGCACTTGTCAACGTCAGCCATGGCCGCGCTGTTTATTACGACGTCGGGCTTGTGCGTCTTTACTGAGTGGTACACGGACTCAAGCTTCGTAATGTCCACATTCGCGCTGCCCAGGGGCTGTACCTCAAAATCTCCCTGCATGACGGCGTTTATATCCGTGCCAAGAAGCCCTGTCCCGCCTATTATCAATACTTTCATTTTGCCTCCGCCATGGCAGTGCCGCTCACAGCCTGCCCTGCTTTTTATAATGCCTTGAGTAATAAGCCTTAAAACCCCTGCCTTTGAGCCTCTTCCACCACGCCTGATTCTGCCTGTACCAGTCAATGGTAAGCTCAAGCCCGTCCTCAAAGTTAAACTTCGGCTTCCAGCCGAGTTTCTTCAGTTTTGAGGAGTCAAGCGCGTAGCGCCTGTCATGAGCGGGCCTGTCCTTGACAAACCGTATGAGACCCTCGTTACTGCCTGTTTCCCTTACAATAATCCGGGCGAGCTTTATGTTTGATTCTTCGGTGTCCCCGCCTATGTTGTATATATTGCCGGGAACGCCCTTGTGCAGCGCAGTATCTATCCCCGAGCAGTTGTCCTCCACATATATCCAATTCCTGACGTTCCTGCCGTCCCCGTAAAGCGGCAGAGGCTCGCCCTGTATTGAATTTGTTATAAAAAGGGGTATGAATTTTTCAGGATGCTGGTAAGGCCCGTAATTGTTCGAGCTCCTGGTTATTATTACCGGGAAACCGTATGTCTTAAAATACGAAACAGCCACAAGGTCAGCCGCTGCCTTTGAGGAGGAATAAGGGCTGGTAGGGTCCAGCATGTCGCCTTCCCTTGACCTGCCTTTTTCCACGCTGCCGTATACCTCGTCCGTTGATATTTGAACGAACTTTTTTACGCCCGAAAGCCTCGCCGCCTCAAGCATGTTCTGGCAGCCTAAGACATTTGTCTCCACAAACGCCGAAGGCCCGGTTATGGACCTGTCCACATGGGACTCAGCGGCGAAATTCACGACTAGATCAGCGCCATTGACCGCCTTTTTTACCCTGCCGAAATCCCTTATATCCGCCTTTATGAACCTGAAATTCCTGCTTAACCGGAATTTTTTTATGGTTTCCGGGTTTGAGGCGTATGTCATGGCGTCCAGCACCGTGACTTTGTACGCGGGCCTGTTCTTCAGTATGTATTCCGTGAAATTGGAGCCGATGAATCCCGCGCCTCCGGTTATAAGCAACTTCAAGTATTTATCCTCCGGTAATAATATTTTATAGTGATTAATGTATAATTATTGAAACGACTTCATAGTTCTTATTCATCATGATAAACGTTTCATCATACT
>JAKPTB010000033.1 GCA_029555205.1 Bacillota bacterium | reverse complement strand
CATCAGCCTGATGCCCGGCACAGGGTCCGATCCGGCTTACCGGAGGATTGACGTTGACCCGGACACTGGTAAAGTCACCGGCCTTTTCTAAAAGGAACCTGTGCTAAGGTTAAAGCAGTTTATATCAGACCCGCTAATCACTTCCTTTCAACAATAAGGGCGCTGCCTTAGGGCTGCCCTTGTTTGTTTAAAAAACTACCCATAAAAATATTGGGGCGCCTGATGATAGAGATATTGATAAAGCACCATAGATAAGCATATGGCCGGAAAATATAATGAACGCATAATAGCAGAAATATATAAAGAGCGTATATTAATGGAAGCTAAAATGTTTACGGAGAGGATATCCATTGACAATCAGGGTTTACAGCGTTTCGGTAGAAAACAGGGAGGAGGCCATGCGGGCCATCGCCTTTGTGGGTGCGGACCGGCCCGGCTGCCGCTACATGGCCTCCAAAGCGGTTCACCGGCTGATTATGCTGGAAGGGGTCCAGCCCAGGCAGGCCAACATAATTAAACAGGAAATGCTCGGCAAGGGCGGGGAAGCCGCCGTTTCCAGGGGGGTGGTGAATTGTTCCGTACCGGAGTCAAGGGTACTGCTGATGGGTACCCTGAGGCAGTACGAGGCCTTTCTGGACAAGTTGGAGGCCCAGCCCTTCGGTCTGCCGGCTTTGGCTGAAAAAATCAGGGAGGCCCTGGCCTGCCAGGAAGGCTACATTCCCTACAGCCTGGATTGCCGGGGGAAAACCCTTGCCCTGGGGGAGAGGACCCATGTCATGGGCATCCTCAACGTAACTCCTGACTCCTTTTCGGACGGGGGCAGTTGCTGTGACCCCGGCCTGGCGGTGGAAAAGGCCCACCTGATGGTAGCCGGCGGCGCCGACATCATCGATCTGGGCGGGGAGTCCACCCGGCCTGGTTACACCCCGGTGAATGAAGCGGAGGAACTGGCCCGGGTTATGCCGGTCCTGAAGCGGCTGGTCAACGAGATCCAGGTCCCTGTTTCCATTGATACGACCAAGGCCCGGGTGGCCAGGGAGGCGCTGGAAGCAGGCGCCCACATCATCAATGACCAGCGGGGGCTGCAAGGCGACCCCGCTATGGCCGGGGTGGCTGCGGAATACGGCGCCCCCCTGGTCTTGATGCACAACCAGAAGGGCACATCTTACCGGGAATTGATCGGGGACATCGTGGAGTATTTCCGGGAAAGCATCCGCCTTGCAGAGCAGGCCGGAGTGGTCCGGGAAAAACTCATCATCGATCCCGGCTTCGGCTTCGGCAAGACACCGCAGCAAAACCTTGAACTGCTGCGGCGGCTGAAGGACCTGCGCTGCCTGGGCCTGCCGGTTTTAATCGGTTCCTCCCGCAAGTCTACCATCGGCAAAGTTCTGGATCTGCCCGTGGACCAGCGCCTGGAGGGAACCGCGGCCACCGTTGCCGTCGCCATTGTCAACGGCGCGGCAATCGTGCGGGTGCACGACGTCAGGGAAATGGTCCGGGTTGCCAGGATGACGGACGCCATTATGAGAAGTGAAAAATGGGGACCTTAAAGCCTGGGAGGATCCTGGCGCCGGACTGATCCGCTAAGGGGAAATAGCCGGGCAGGCCGGACCGGTTGCCGGAAAGCAGGGGCGCAGGCCTGAGTATACCAGTATACTTTATTTCAGTATACTTTATTTATTGAATAGGGAGAGGTTCGGCCATGGATAAGATCATCCTGGAAGGGATGGAGTTTTACGGCTGCCACGGCGTCCGGCCCGAAGAGCAGGCCCTGGGACAGCCTTTCATCGTGGACGTGGAACTTGAGCTTGACCTGCGCCCGGCCGGGGAAACGGACGACCCCGGGCGCACCGTTGACTACGCCCGTGTCTTCGAGCTGACCCGTTCCATTGTACAGGGCCGTCCCTTGCGCCTGATTGAGTCCGTAGCGGAGGCTGTTGCCGCCGCTGTCCTGGAAACCTTTCCGGAGGTGGCAGGGGTACGGGTCAGGGTCAAAAAGCCCCGGGCCCCCGTTCCCGGCCACTTCACCTGGATGGCCGTGGAAATAAAGAGAACCCGCTGATTTACAGAGGGGGGATTGAGTTGACCACCACCGCCTATATCGGGCTGGGCAGCAACCTGGGCGACAAAGCAGGTTACCTGAAAAAGGCCCTGGAACTGCTGGATGCGGCTCCGGGTGTCCGGGTTAAAAAAGTCGCCTCCTTTTACCGGACCGGGCCCCTGGGGGTCACCGGACAGGACTGGTTTTTAAATACGGTGGCCGAAATTGAAACGGACCTGAGCCCCGATGATTTGCTGGAACTCCTGCTGGACATTGAAGGGAAGCTTGGCCGGGTCCGCACCGTGCGCTGGGGGCCGCGGACCCTGGACCTGGACCTGCTTTTGTTCGGCGAAGAAGAGATTCAGTCAGCCCGTTTAACTGTTCCCCATCCCCGCCTGGCCGGGCGCGCCTTTGTCCTGGTGCCCCTGGCGGAACTGGCGCCGGATCTGGTTATCCCCGGTCACGGCCCGGCAGCGACCCTGGCTACGGAGCTGGCCCGGGAACAGCCGGTGTTTTTTTATTGCTCCCCCGGAAAATAATATATAAAAAAACAGGGGGAATTTAAAAAATGGTATTTGAGCCCAAGAGGGTTATTTTTGAGCCGGACGCACTGAAGTACCCCCTGGGGGAAAAGCTGCAGCGCTATTTCAGGGAGCGGGGCGTGGAAATCAGCCGGACGGCCTCCCACAACAGGGTTACTTCCATTCCCGGCAAGACCCGCCCGGAAGGTTACGCCGAAGCCAAAAGGACCCTCGTGGTGGGGGTGAGACGCACCAAAAAATTTGAAACATGCAGGCCCTCAGCCCATTTCCAGCTGCCCCTGGCTACCTCCTGCCCCGGCAAGTGCGAGTACTGCTACCTCCTCACCAACATGGGACGCAAGCCCTATGTCCGCATTTACGTCAACACCGGAGAAATACTGGAAGCCGCCGCCGGCTACATCGAAAAGAGAAAGCCCGAAATAACCGTTTTTGAAGGGGCCGCCACTTCGGATCCCGTCCCCACAGAACCCTACACCGGAATTCTGGAAAGCGCCGTCCGGTTCTTTGCGGGACAGGAATACGGGCGGTTCCGGTTTGTTACCAAGTTTACCGATGTGGACACCCTGCTGGACGTTCCTCACCACGGGCATACCCGGATTCGCTTCAGTATCAATACCCCGGAAGTGATCAGGCGGTACGAGCACGCCACCCCTTCCCTGGCGGAAAGGCTGGCTGCGGCCGGAAAAGTGGCGGCGGCGGGCTACCCCCTGGGTTTTCTGGTTGCTCCCATTATCGCCGGGGAAGGGTGGCGGGAGAGCTACCGGGAACTCTTTCAGGCAGCTGCGGCGGAGCTGTCCGGCGCCGCCCCGGACCTTACCCTGGAGTTGATCACCCACCGCTTTACGAAGAGGGCCAAAAGCGCCATCCTGGAGGTCTTCCCGAATACGCGCCTGGACCTGGACGAAGGGGCCAGGACTTTTAAATTCGGCCAGTTCGGTTACGGTAAATACGTTTATACCAAAGAGTTGCTGGGGGAAATAAAAGAGCATTTCAACTCCCTGGCTGCGGCCTATCTTCCGGGGGCGCACATAGAATATCTGGTCTAAAAAACCTGTTAAATATCCATACTGCTGATGATGCACCAGCAGGTAGTAAGCGTCTATTTTCAGGGTAGATGATATTATCCTGGTAGTTTATTATTTAGCCAAAGTGATACCTTCTGTAAAATAAAATATATATATATTCTGGCTGGATGGATTGCTCCACCCCCCGGGGCTGTGCTAAAATAATGAGAGCAGGGTGGTATCGCAAGAACCACACCTGTAGCAGAATCCTTAAAACTTAATACTTATTAATGTACCGCTTGGAGCCGGGTTGGACCGAGACGGGAGGTTGGGTTAAGATGCCTTTCGGGTTTGCCGGAAGGCTTTTGTTTTTGTAGCGGAAAGCGTCTTAAAACATCTTAAATTAAACCACATTAGTTTATGGTGATGCCCGGCAATAACTTTTAGAATCAGGGAGGGATTTTTCATGGGCAAACCCAGAATAGCCGTAGTTGGCGCTGGGAAGGTAGGTTCGGCCCTGGCGCTCCTTTTAAACCGCCAGGGTTATCCCGTAGCCGGGATTGCCAGCAGGAGCCTTTCTTCAGCCAGGCGCGTGGCGGACAAGCTGGGTGTACCGGCCACCGTCCGGCCTGAGGAGGTAACCCGGGAGGCCGGTGTTGTTTTTATTACCACCCCGGACCGGGTGATTTCCGGGGTTGCCTGCCGGATTGCCGAAAAAGGGGGGTTTTTGCCGGGACAGGTGGTGTTTCACACCAGCGGGGCGCACTCCGCGGACGAGGTCGGGGCGGCCCGCTCCTGTGGCGCCCTGGCCGCGTCCCTGCACCCCCTGCAGTCCTTTGCCGACGTGGACATGGCCATGGAAAACCTTCCCGGCTCTTATTTTGCCCTGGAGGGCGACGCCGGGGCCCTGCCCCTGGCGGAGCAAATTGTCAGGGACCTCGATGGAAAGAGTTTTTCCATTGACGCAAGGGACAAGGTGCTCTATCACGCCGCCGCCTGCATCGCCTCCAACTGCCTGGTTTCCCTGATCCATTTAGCCACCGGGCTGTACGGCCGTTTCGGCCTGTCCAGAAGGGAGGCCTTTGAGGCCCTCTACCCCCTGATCCGGGGAACCATCCGGAATATCAGCCAGGTGGGTCCTGCCCCGGCTCTTACCGGCCCCGTCTCAAGGGGGGACAGCCCTACCCTGGCAGGACACCTGGAAGTTTTGAAAGAGGGGGATCCCCTGGAGCTGGATCTTTACCGTACCCTCTGCCTCTACACCGTCCGGGTGGCGCTGGAAAAGGGCAGCATCAACCCTGCCCAGGCCCTGGAGCTGGAATCCCTGTTCAAACCCTATGAGGAGTTTGAGACCGGCTGCGCTATGGTCCGGAGCGAATTATCAAATCCGGCCTGATTTGGCCCTGGCCCGCATCTTTCAATTTCCGGAGCGGGTTGCTTAAATGGCCCGCCCGGGGCAGGCCCGGGTTAAAGAGGGGGAGTTGCGCTTCTCAGGGTAACGTGTCCTTAGGCTTCTCCCGGCAACAAGTGGTTCTTGTTAAAAGTTCCGGCCCGGTGTGTTTCTGCTCTGTAAAGTATCTGAACTGAACTTGAGGAATATGAAAAGCTAGGGAGGCAGATTGATTATGAGCGAAAAAGTAACCACCGCAACCATCCGGAAGATGAAGGCGGAGGGAACGCCTATCACCATGCTTACCGCCTATGACTACTCCATGGCGAAAATCGTTGACGATGCGGGTATAGACATGATCCTGGTGGGGGATTCCCTGGGCAACGTCGTTCTCGGCTATGACTCCACCCTGCCCGTGACCGTGGACGACATGGTCCACCACGTCAGGGCCGTCTGCCGCGGCGTCAGCCGGGCCATGGTCGTTGCGGATATGCCCTTTATGTCCTACCAGGTTTCCCTGGAGGAGGCCGTGCGCAATGCCGGCCGCTTAATGAAGGAGACGGGCGCCCACGCGGTCAAGCTGGAGGGCGGCCGGGAATTTGCCGGAGCGGTCCGGGCTATTGTAAACGCAGGAATTCCCGTGGTGGGCCACCTGGGGCTCACCCCGCAGTACGTTCACCAGCTGGGTGGCTACAGGGTGCAGGGCAAGGATACGGCAGCAGCTGAAAAAATGATCGACGACGCCCTTGCCCTGGAGGAGGCAGGTGTCTTCGCCCTTGTCCTGGAATGCGTACCGTCGCCCCTGGGCAGGCTGATAACTGAAAAGCTTCGGGTTGCCACCATCGGCATCGGCGCCGGCCCCCACTGCGACGGCCAGGTGCTGGTGGTAAACGACCTCCTGGGCCTTTACCCGGGTCATACCCCAAGGTTCGTCAAAAAATACGCCAACCTGCACGAACAGGTTAATGGGGCCTTAAAACAATATATCGACGAAGTCAGGGAGCGCTCCTTCCCCGGACCCGAGCATAGTTTTACAATGTCGGAAGAGGTTCTGAAGAAACTGTATTAGAAGCGTAGAATTTTCTGGTTAAGTTCAACTCCGGCCCGGCTTCCGCCTGGAGAACAGGGCTGAAGTGGAGAGACCGGGGTATGGAAAACCATAATCTGAACATGATCTGAAATAGAACCCGGGCCATAAACCAGGCCTGTGACCAGAATCTGAAACCGGAAATGATTAAGACCGGGGTACAGTGATTGAAAATCTATCCTTGACATTTACAGGGGGTTTATTATGAAGATCGTTCACACCATAGCCGAAATCC
>JAKPTB010000064.1 GCA_029555205.1 Bacillota bacterium | reverse complement strand
TAGCAGGGTGATACCGGCTAGATATTCAGCGCCGCCGCCTTCTTGTTCTTCCACTGCCAGGGAGTAGTTCTGGTTGGCAACCTGGATAGGCGCTCCCAGGCGGAAAGACGGGATGGACTTCTGCAGCCGCATGATTTCTTTCACGTCATTCTTCCACCGGTTCAAAGCGAACTGGTTGGTCTGTGACGTGTTGGATGACGCCATGTCCGGGTACAGTTCCCGGAGGTGCCGGTAAACATAGTTCCGGAAGCTGCAGCCGTATTTCTCCTTGTCCATGGCAGCGGTGGGATACTTCCCGGTGGACTCTTTATGCATCAACCTGTAGTTGTGATATTCCCAGTACAGCTGGATTGCCGCATTGCACATCCTGGTGGTGTGGTAAGACAGATCCCGTAGGACCTGCCCGAACTCATTCCAGGATGTATCCAGCGGTTTGACAATCTGAAAACGTGTGGCTTTGGTAATACTACTCACGAATCCACATCTCCGTTTTGTGGTTTAGAAATTCATAAATCTTCTTTCTAAGCCAGGCTGAAGGGTTAATGGCCAACCCCTTGCACTTGCGGTAAAAGGCGGCCTTTACTTCCCGGTTTATCTTTATTTGTATTTCGGCGTCCTTGATTTTTTCGTCCATGCCCTTTTCATCCTTCCATGTCATTATATATCATACTATATCATTATATTTTAACATATTCAACCTATAAAACAAAAAAGCCCGGGGTTTCCCCCGGGCACTACCTTGAGCCTGTGTATAATTAATTTGTCTCGCGGAATATTTTATATTCCACCGGTTGTTCATATTGTTTATTCTCCAGCCAGGCTTTTTCGATAGCGGCGCGGATCGCCTCGGCAGTTAAATTACTTAATCCATACCGCGACATATGGGCATTAAAATACTTTATCGCTTCCTGCAACTTATCGGCGCCATTCGTCTCCCTGAACACCGTTTCCGCATGGGCAAAGGCTTCATAGCCCAATTCCTTGATAATCCTCTGCGTTTTTTCACTCACATGGGCATCAATCCAGGCATTGAATACCGGTAGCCAGTAATCCAGCAATTTCTTCACATAAAAAATAGCCACCAAGGCCAGTAGGTAAAGCAGTGTCGGTATCAGCTCGTTTAGGACCTGCAAAGCATACTCAGCCATTAACCAAAACCCCTTTCGTTTAATAGTTCAAGTCTGCCATAAAGTTTCGTATAGCGGATATTGCTTGACGATATTTCGCATTCTCGGAACGCAGTCTGTCAACTTCCATCATCAGTTCATTCACCTGCTGACAATTTGCACAGGGGTTCTTTAGTCCAAGGCCCAGCGCCACTCCCCAGGTGATCTCGTTGGCTAATTTGTCGCGAAAAACTTCATCTATCAGCAATGCCGCGTCTTTTTCATTATCAATAAATAAGCACTCCAGGAGAACCGCAGACATTGAGGTTTCCCGTAAAACACAGAGGTTTTTTTCCTTTTTTCCTCGGTCCCTAATCGGCAAAGCTATTATTGCATTATGAATTATGTCCCGCAGTTTCCGGGTTCGCTCTTTTGCTCCAGGGTAAATATAGCTTTCAAAGCCCGCCCCGCCGCCCGCGTTAACGTGGATACTTAGGAACAGGTCTGCATTGCAGTCATTTGCGAATTGGGCACGTTCCTGCAACTCCCCGCGCGGGGCAAGTCGGACATCAGTCAGGTATTTGCGGATCAGTTTTTCCTGTATGCGCTTACAGATGTCTAAAGTCAAGTCAGCCTCTTTCATGCCATTGCCAACGGCCCCGGGGTCATTACCCCCGTGCCCAGCGTCTAAAACAATTATCATACAGGCACCCCATTCGACAGACAGAATTGCCGCAGGACGTCATAGCGGACGCAAAATGCCATGTTATCAATAACCACGTCTGCATGTTTCCAAACGGCAACCCCGACAACCTCGCCGTTGCCGTCAATTGCCGGGCCACCGCTGTTCCCCGGGTTAATGGCCGCATCGGTTTGGAACACCGCCAGATCCTCACTGCCGGGGATCGCTGGCCGCTTCGGGTAACTGATAACCCCCTGCGTAACGCTGTCCAGATAACCCTTCGGGCTGCCTACAACAGCGATATGCTTTCCGCTGTAGATGGCATCATCCCTGCTTGGCAAGCACAAATAGTTGGGTGTGTCCGCATCCACCTTCAAAAGCGCCAG
>JAKPTB010000052.1 GCA_029555205.1 Bacillota bacterium | reverse complement strand
GTGCTGCCGCAATACGGCTGTATCAACGTCCACGCGTCGCTGCTGCCGAAATACCGCGGCGCCGCTCCCATCCACTGGGCGGTTATCAACGGGGAAAAGGTTACCGGGATTACCACCATGTATATGGACGAGGGGCTTGATACCGGAGATATGATCCTGCGCGAGGCAGTCCCGATTCATGAGGAAGATAACGTGGGAGATCTCCATGACCGGATGTCCTCTCTGGGAGCAAGCCTGCTGATTAAAACTTTAAGCCTGATCAAAAGCGGCCAGGCCCCCAGGACGCCCCAGGCCGGCGAGTCTTCCTACGCTCCCATGTTGACAGCGGAAGACGAGCGGATATTGTGGGACAGGCCGGCACGTGATATTTACAACCAGGTCAGGGGAATGAACCCGTGGCCTGGAGCGCGCACGACGATGCACGGCAAGGTGCTCAAGATCTGGCGCGCCGCCGCCCTGGAGGAAGACGGGAGTGACTTATTGCCCGGCCAGGTTATATCAACCGGCGCTGACGGGATTTTAGTCAGGGCCGGGACAGGCAGGCTTAAGATCGCGGAACTCCAGCTGCAGGGGGCGAAGCGCCTGGGCGCGGCTGACTTTTTAAGGGGGACCCCGGTACCCGCCGGCACTGCCCTGGGTGGACTCCGGTAACTGTTATAATACTGCGGCGGCAGGTTGTTTAACCAGGGAATAATGGACTGATATTTTAGTGAATAATATACATGACGTTTTTTGGAGGAGATCCCGGTGAGCGTTAAAAATTTTATTCCTGTACGCAAGAGGCTGTTTGTAGGGCTTTTAGGCTTAAGCGTGCTTGGGGCGGGAGCTCTGCTTGCGGGAATTTGGTTTTTAGCGGTCAACCCTTCAAGGACATTATTTGACCAGATACTGCTTATAAGCCTGGCCGGCCTGCTGGTTGGCGGCACGGTCATAGCCGCTTTCGGTATAGGCGGCATAGTGCTGACCATTCTGTATTCGAAGGATATTACGGCGTTTCACGGGCCGATGCGTATAGCGGTGAACCTGTTTTTCCCCATCGTCCTGGTTATAGGCAAAATTTTTCACATAGACAGCGAGAAAATCAAGAGTTCGTTTGTCGAGGTAAACAACGACCTTGTCAGGTCGAGGGCCCTCAAGCTGAAGCCGGCTCAAATACTGTTGCTTGTGCCGCACTGCTTGCAGAACAGCGACTGCCCCCATAAAATCACGGTAAACATCGATAACTGCCACCGCTGCGGAAAGTGTCCGGTCAACGACCTGCTGGAATTAAGGGATTCCTGCGGGATCAAGGTCGGCATGGCCACAGGGGGCACCCTGGCCCGAAAATACGTCCAGGAATACAAGCCCCGCGCGATAGTGGCCATAGCCTGTGAGCGAGACCTTACCAGCGGCATCCAGGATACAAACCCGATCCCTGTGCTCGGGGTCACAAATGAACGTCCTTTTGGGCCTTGCTTCAATACCAGCATCAAAATAGCGGATGTGGAAGAGGCAGTCCGTTTCTTTATCAAAGAAGAAGAATATGAAACATTAGCCTGCAGCCATTAGTGTTTACTTGTAAAACAAGCGGGAAAGGGTGGGTTTGTGGCAAAAATATCGGCAAGGGAAATAGCCCTGGAAGTTTTAAAGGCGGTGGAGGGTGAAGGCGCGTACGCCAGCCTGGCCTTAAACAGGATTATGGAGAAATACCGGCCCGGTAAGCTTGACCGGGCTTTTGCCA
>JAKPTB010000021.1 GCA_029555205.1 Bacillota bacterium | reverse complement strand
GGGGGCTTCTGGTTGAAACAAGAATTTCTGAGCAGTAAGACCCTATCGGCTCCGGTCAACGTGACCTGGGAAATCACCGGCCGGTGCAATTTAAACTGCCGCCACTGCCTTTCAGCAGGCACGGCGCAGGCCCACGCAGGGGATCTGAGTTTGGAGCAGTGCCGCCGTTTTATCGATCACCTAAACCGGATCAGGGTTTTTCAGGTCAACATCGGCGGCGGCGAGCCCCTGTTGCGGGAGGATCTCCTGGAGATCCTGGATTACTGCCACTTGAAGGGAATAGTCACCTGCATCAGCACTAACGGCGTTATGCTCGACAATGAACTGGCCAAAAAACTGGCCCGGATGCCCCTGACCTATGTTCAAATCAGCATTGACGGCGCGACGCCGGAGACCAACGACCGGATCCGGGGTGAGGGAAGCTATGCCCGGGCCCTTCAAGGAGTGGAATGCCTGACCAGGCAGGGCTTAAGGAACCTGAGCATTAATACCGTGGTGGTCCGGGTTAATTTTAGGGAAATCCATGAGCTGTACAGACTGGCCAGGTTCTATGGCGCTAAAACAAGGCTTTCCCGCTTCCGGCCCGCAGGAAGGGCCAGGGAAGCCTGGCAGGAATACCACCTGACGAAACAGCAAATTCTGGAACTGTCTGCGTACCTCAGCGAATACAAGGATGTGCTCACGGGGGACTCTTTCTTTTCCATCACCGCGGAGGACCGCAAGAATTTGGGCTTAAATATGTGCGGTGCTGCCAAAATGACCTGCTGCGTTGCGCCGGACGGCAGTGTTTACCCCTGCGCCTTTCTTCAGGAGAGCTATTTCTACGCGGGGAACGTCCTGGAGCAGCCGCTGGAAGAAATCTGGCGGCGGGCCGGCAGCTTTAACCTTTTAAGAAGTTTAAAGAAGGAAGCCTGTACGGCATGCCCGCGCTTTGATCTTTGCCACGGGGGCTGCCCGGCTGTGGCCTTTTTCCTGAAGCAGGAATTAAACTGCCCGGACCCCGAGTGCATCCGGCAAATCAGTGAGCAGGAATAATGTTTTAAGTAATTTATCGAGGCTAACAAGGCCCAGGAAGAGCAATTGGGACACGATTTTTTGATCCGGAAAAGGTGTTAAAGGGGAGTATGGGCAAGGGTGCGCTCATTTTTTAGTACACTTGGTTTTCGTTTCCCGAAAGGTGTTCGTCTGGTAAAAAAAGGCGCAGAATATCTCCTGGTCTGCGATCATCCTATCCGGTTCCTGCAGATCAACCGGCCTCTTTTTGAGCTTTTGCAGAGACTGACGGCAGGGGAAAGCCTGTGCGGGCTGACGGCCGGCCTGCCGCCCTCCGGGCGGAAAAAAACTGAGGGCCTGATCCTCTCCCTTGCGGCCGGCGGTTTCCTCGACCTGCACAGTGCCGGCTTTACGCCGGATGAAAAAAATTACCCCTTTGTATCAGTAATCATTCCCGTAAAAAACAGGCCGGAAGAAATCCGGGACTGCCTGAGTTCTCTGGCTGCCCTGGATTATCCCGGGGAGAAGCTGGAGATTATTGTTGTTGACGACGGCTCCACGGACAATACGGGCGAGGCAGCCGCCGCCTTTGACGTGAACTTAATCAGGTTACCGGCCTCAAGGGGGCCGTCGGCCTGCCGGAATGCCGGAGCAGGGGAAGCAAAAGGCGACATACTCGCTTTCCTGGACAGCGATTGCCGGGCCGGCCGGGGCTGGTTGAAGGAACTGGTACCCTTTTTTGCCTTCGGGGAAGTGGGAGCGGTGGGCGGTTTTGTGGAAGGCTATTTTAAAACATCCCACCTGGACCGCTACGAAGAGGTCTTTTCTTCGCTGAACATGGGCCGGCGCATTTTACTTGGAAGGCGTTCCGGCTCCGGGTTTTACGTTCCCACCTGTAATTTGCTGGTTCGCGAGGACGTTTTCAACCTGGCCGGTGGTTTTACAGAAGGGATGCATGTGGGGGAAGATGTTGATTTTTGCTGGCGGCTGCGGGACCTGGGCTACTCCCTCCTCTACGTGCCCGCCGGCAGTGTCGCCCACAGGCACCGGAACAAACTGTCCCAGATGCTCAGAAGGCGGTTTGCCTACGGGACTTCCGAAGCAGCCTTATACCTCAAGCACCCGGAAAAAAAGAAACAGCTTTCCGTTCCCCTTTTCGACGGGCTTTCGTTTTTAGCTCTTTCCTGCGCGGTGTTGTCCGGTACGCCCGCCCTGCTGCTGCTGGTTCCGGTTTTTTTTGCTGCCGGGTATACTCGTAAGGCAGTCTTTCTGAAAAATATCCAGGTGGTTATTTCCCGTAAGTCCCTTTTTCTCTCCGCAGTCAGAAGCACATTCTCTTTCTATTACTACGCCGGCTTTCATTTAATCCGCTATTACCTGGTAGCGCTGATTATCCCGGGATTTCTCCAGCCGCCCCTGGGGCTGCTGTTGCTGATCATGCTGGCTCTGGTTTCCCTCGTGGACTACAGAATTAAAAAACCCCTGCTTCCTTTTCCTGTATTTTTGTTTTATTACCTTTTGGAGCACGGCTTCTACCAGGCCGGCGTATTTGCGGGCTGTCTAAAACACAGGTATTTCCGCTGCTATCTCCCGCAGCTCAGGGTTACCAGGTAAATCAATCCCACAGCTGAACAGTACATAGCTCAGCCTGCGCGGCATCTCGTATTGTTAAGCATGTACAGCAGCCGCCGGATTCGAATTATTTTTCCAATGTTCTTTTCGGAGGTTTTTATGACTCTACTTTAAACTCATGGCCAGGAGTTCCGCGGTGTGCAACACTTTTTTCCCCAGACCTTCCCGGGCGATCCCCTCTTCCAGCTGCATCCGGCAGGCGCTGCAGCCTGTAACCACAGCCTCCGCCCCGGTCCCTGCGATGTCCGCCAGCTTGTGTTTTAAAATATTATAGGAGACGTCATAATGGGTAAAGTTAAAGGTACCGGCGTTGCCGCAGCACCGGTCCGACTCCTGGAGCGGGACGAAATCCAGGCCGGGGACGGCGCCGATGATTTCCAGCGGTTCTCTGGTCACACCCAGGCCGCGCCCCAGGTGGCAGGGCTCGTGGTAGGTCACTTTCATGTTCACTTCCTTAAGCAGCTGCCGGTCATAGGGGGCGACGTTCCGGACAAACTCGGCGATGTCGTATGTTTTTGCCGCCAGTTCCCGGGCCTTTTTAGCGTAACCCGGCGTTCCGTTCAGGAGATTGACGTACTTTTTCTTGAAGGACTCACCACAGGTACCGCAGGCAACCACCACGGCGTCCACCTTCAGTCCGGAAAACAGGTCGACGTGGGAGCGGGCCATCTGCTCCGCCGTGTCCATGATGCCGTTTATGGCCAGCGGCGCGCCGCAGCAGTGCTGTTCCCCGGGGATTAATACCGAGACACCGCTTTTGTTCAGGACCTCCACAACGGCCCGGCCGGTGGAGGGGTAGACATAGTTAGCCAGGCACCCGGTGAAGAAGGCTACTTTGCCTTTGGCGCCGGGCACAGTCACTGCTTCTTTCATTCCGTCCCGGAAGGTCTGGGGGGACAGGGGCGGGATCACCCGCCTCAGGTCCAGGCCCAGGGGAAAGCGGGGTGTTAGGCCCCCGGAGGCGTGGGGCTTAAAAAACAGGCCCTTTGTCCGGGCGGCGGTTTTAAAGCCCAGGTCCAGCAGGTTCTGGTTTTTTAATGCTGCTGCCATAAGCTTTTTTAAGGCGGGGGCGCCGCCCTCCCTGACCATAGCGGCCCGGGCGGCCAGAAAAATCCTGTCGATTGGAACGCCGCAGGGACAGGCGGCGTTGCAGGCATAGCAGGTCAAACATTCAAACCGCTCGGCCAGGACAGGGGTGTATTTAATCGTCCCCTGCAGGACGTATTTGGCCAGGGCAATCCGGCCCCTGGCTACGGATGACTCGGAGCCTGTTTCCTGGTAATAGGGGCAGGTTGCCTGGCAGTTGCCGCAGCGCATGCAGCTTGCTATTTCCTCCGCCAGGGTGGAAAGATCATAATAGCTCACTGCCGGCCCTCCCCACGGGAGCCAGTATCGCCTGACCCGGTGTTGGGACAGAAGGCGACCATTTTACCGGGGTTCAGGAGGCCTTCGGGGTCCAGGGCCTCTTTGATTTTTTGCAGGACCTGAACGCCCTGGCTGCCTAATTCCCAGGGCAGGTAGCGCGCCTTGGCCATCCCGATCCCGTGCTCG
>JAKPTB010000148.1 GCA_029555205.1 Bacillota bacterium | reverse complement strand
GTCAAACCTGCCGCATCTTTACACAAAGGGCAGATAATAACGCCTTGACGGGCAATCGTGAATTTGATACAATATAATCTGCCACATAAAAGGCATCATATATGCGCCTGTAGCTCAGCTGGATAGAGCGTCTGACTACGGATCAGAAGGTCGGGGATTCGAATTCCTCCGGGCGCGCCAGTAAAACAAGCCCTCCGGGAACCACGTCAAGTGTCCGGAGGGCATTTTAGTGCCTATTTGGTGCCCGTTGCCTATTTCCCGGTGTGCCCGGCGTCAAAGCACTAGATCCCGGGGAGGGGGATTGCATATGTGCCGAAGGGGCAGGAAAATTGTTATGAGAAATAATGAGTCGCATGGTGTTAACTGTTAACTGCGATTTTTCAGCCATTACTTTTAAAGAAAATAATTTATACTGTTTAATAGCGGGATTAATGCTAAAATTAATTACCTTAAAGCGGAATATGTAGTTGTTATAAATTAGCAATTGCGGTATTATTGCTTGAAAAGAGTTGTTAGCGGTAAGAATATTTTATAGAGTTGGTGATGTTGAGACTTTATTAGACTTAAAAAGGTGATCAATTTAATAGGGGGGGTTAGCGTGACTAATAAGGATCAAGCAGGACAGAATACAAAAGCTTTGGCCAAGCTGTTCAGGGATGCTCTGAACGAGGCAATGCAGGAGGATCCCGTACAGCACATCCGGGAAGCTTTTCAGCAGCAACTGGGAGAGATGGAGACCTGGGATGCCGGGCGGAAAAGGCAACTGTCCGGTACAACTGTTCAGGATGATCCGGAACAGCGAAGGTCCAACCGTAAATCCTGGTGGAGCAGGGTGTTTAGATGGTAGGCTAATAATCCAGTATTAATTTCAATTATTTTCTGGGTTTGGATCCTGGTTTTCTGAGGTATTAGCTGAATTAATAAGATATGCCTGAGGTGTATGCGGTTTTATTCAGGGTCATCTTAAAACAATTAGACTACCATGCCGCTGACGGGTACTAACGTAAAGGGCTGAAAAATTATTAGAATTTTTCAGGATAGAATACCATGCTGCTGAAGCGGCCGGCCGAAGGATGAAAATTCTTTTTAGGGTGGTACTTGGTAATTTATCCCCGGTTGATTATTAAACCGGAACCGTTTTGAAGGATTAAAGAGTCCGGTTCGGGGATGTTATTAAGTTCGTTGTTATCAGAGTTACTATCTATTTTAAACCGTACAAAAAAGATGCTGCCCCCCGGGCCGGTATCCACTGAGATTTTAGCTTTATGACGGCTTGCAATGCTGTAGCAAACCGCCAGACCAAGACCTGTGCCGTTATCTTTGGTTGTAAAGAAAGGTGTTCCAATTTTTTCAAGGACTTCGGCACTGATTCCCTTGCCTTCGTCCTGCACCGAAAAGACAACCTCATTACCTTCAGTGTATGTCCTAATGATTAAGTTGCCACCGGGTGGCATCGCTTCCAGCCCGTTATGAACAAGGTTAAGGATGATCTGGTGGATTTCATTCTCATCCAGGAGCAAATCCGGAACTTCCTCCAGGTCGGCTTGAATGTATTTGTCGGTTTTAATTCCTTCTGCTTGCAGCAAGGGGAGTAAAGTTCGGATAATAGTAACAAGGTTTTGCTTTTTCAAATGCATTGCTTTGTTCCTGGCCAGGGCCAGAAATTCTGTAATAATTGAATTGGCTCTGTCCAGCTCAGATATCATCATGTCGAAATAATTTTTGTACTGGGAGCACTTTTCCTTATCTCCCAACAATTGAAGAAAACCGCGCACTGATGTCATCGGATTTCTAATTTCGTGGGCAATTCCCGCCGCCATTTCACCCACAAGGTTCAGTTGATCCAGACGAGCCATTTCTCTTTCAATTCTCTTGCGCTCCGTTATGTCTTCTGATACCCTGAGGATATGGGTGATTTCACCTTTTTTATTGCTGAATGGAGCAATTGTAACCCGCTCCCAGTAATACTCCCCGTTCTTTTTTTTGTTTCTAATCTCGCCGTGCCAGGCTTTACCGCTATTAACAGTGTTGTATATAGCGGTGCATTCTTCGCTTTGGTGGCGTCTTGCCCAAATGTTTTTGCCATATACCTCTTCCGGCAGGTATTCTGTTATGCTGGTATATTTTTGGTTGATGTAGTTAATATGCCCGTTGGTATCCGTAATCATGATCAAAATAGGGCTTTGTTCAACCGCCTGGGACAGCATGCTGAGCTGTTCTTCAACTGCTTTGCGCTGCATGATTTCCGCATGAAAGGATGAAATGCTTGCTCTTAGTTGTTCCCGGTGACGGTTCTCCAAGTTGGTCAGTCCACCTACAAACCAGCCCATGATGAACATCATACTGATCAGAATCAGGTTCGATTCAAATAACTGAATCAGGGACAGGCCGTCCGTGGTTATGTGCTTAAAACATAATACCAGGATTACGCAGAAACAGGAGATTAAGATACCAGTTTTTTTTCCCAGCATGGAGGCGGCAATTAAAATAGGCAGCAAAAGCAAAAATTCAACGGAGTTTAGACTGTTTCCAGTAACAATAACTGTTAATCCGGTAATGATAAGCGGGAGGACAATGTAGGCAAAACCAATTTGGTTAGTAGATATTTTCGATACTGTTGAATAGGAATATTCCGTTATTTTATGTAAAAATACCAGGCACAAGCCAATTAGAGTCAGTAAAGCAAAAAAATGAAGATTTACCGGGGGATATGTAATAACATTGAAAAAGAGCTTGTTGCCTAAAACGAGAGAACTGAAGAGAACAAGAAAACAAAGAAAATGTGTAATTGTCATATGCTCGAATAGTTCTTTTTGCCTTTCGGCTATTTTATTCTCAAGAACCAATTGGGTCACTCCCAGATGTTTGTGTGCGAAAAATTTATTCAACATGTAATTGAGTGAACCCTGTTAAATTCGAGTAATAATATGTAAAAATTTTCAACTATTTTCCGACAGGTTTTTATTCTGAAGGACCTTTAAACAGGGGGTTAATTACGATTAATGACAAAATTAATAAAATCACCTCGAATCAAGGCGAAATTAAAAAACGTGGAGTTCCAGTTTCTGTACCTTGACAAATTGCCTTGAAAAATGTAATATGTTTATTGCTTATTGTGCGCCCGTAGCTCAGGCGGATAGAGCAGCGGTTTCCTAAACCGCGTGTCGGGAGTTCGAGTCTCTCCGGGCGCGCCAGATAAACTAAGGCTTCCGGTTTTTTTGCCGGAAGCTTTTTTGTCAACGTCAACGTATACATTCTGGTTCAGGAAGAAGGCGAGATACTGTTCGCCTGGATGCCCTCTTCCAAAGATGGCAGCAGGACATTTCCCGCTGATGTCGAATGAAGAGAGGCGTGTGCCAGTGCCGATAATTATTAAGTGTCTCTTGGAAAAAAATTCAACCGAGGGTATACGATGAAAGAGGATGTTGGGCGTGAAGTTTGAACCAGGCGAACAATTATTTGGAATTTTATCCGGTGCCGGCGCCTTTATTCTATGGGGTGTTTTCCCAATTTACTGGAAACTGGTTGTCCAGGTACCAGCCCTGCAGATCATCTCTCACCGGGTCGCCTGGTGTTTTGTATTTATGGCCCTGGTTTTACTCGTTACTAAAAAACTTGGGGTTTTCATAAATGAGCTACGCGAAATATTTTCCAGTATAAAAAAATTTACCAGCATTTTTCTTGCTTCTGTATTAATCAGCGTGAATTGGTTGACCTATATCTGGGCTGTAAACAATGACCATATTATTGAAACAAGCCTGGGATACTATATAAATCCCCTGGTCAGCGTTTTGCTGGGAGTGATTGTATTAAAGGAAAAGCTGTCGCTTTGGCAAACGGTTTCCTTTATCCTGGCCGTTATTGGCGTGTTGAATATGACCTTGCACTTTGGGAGCGTTCCCTGGATTGCTTTGGTCTTGGCCATGAGCTTTGGCTTTTATGGTTTATGTAAAAAAATCATTCACCTCGGCGCCGTCACGGGAATTGCCGTGGAAACACTGTTTATTTCTCCCTTTGCCCTGCTCTATCTCTATTATGCGCACAGTAGCGGAGTTGGCGCCTTCGCCTTGAATAATCCGGGCGTTTCCCTGGTTTTAGCCGGGGCGGGTGTTGTGACGGCAATACCGCTAATCTTATTTGCCGGCGGCACCAAACGCCTTCCGCTGTCAATTATAGGGTTCCTGCAGTATGCTTCCCCCACCATTGCGCTGATTTTAGGGATTTTTCTCTTCCATGAGCCCTTTAACAGAGTTCATCTGGTGTCCTTTATTCTTATCTGGGTGGCTCTGACGATTTTTTCCCTGGCCAGAACCAGATTATTTATCCAGATGGAAAATATGCTTCTTAAAAGGGTGTCTTACAAAGGTTCTACCGGGAAATATAACTAAACAGGCGAGTTCAATAAATAAACAGGCAAGATCAAGCTCCCGGGCGGGGGCTCAGGGCTCTTGTCCCTTCCGGCTTCATCTTTTGGCCTTGCAGGCAATTGCGGGGCTTTTTTTATTTCTTTGCTTGTTCCTGCGGGTGGTCTTCGCCACATCGCAGAAAAATTTTTCGGTTCTTTCCTTCTTGATTTGCGTGAATATTCCCGCGGAAATGGTTTATAATGTAGGTAAATCTTCTGGGAATGCAGTAATAATTTGCCTGGTTTTTATTAAGATACCCGCACCATTTAATTTAGCGCGTTTGGCAAGGGATTGCCTGGAAATTTATTGAGTCCGGGAGTGGACCTTGGATGAAATTTTGCTCAGTAAGGTTTTTGTTTTTGCTGGTTTTTTTGCAGTGCCTGGCGCTGTTCTTTTTAACCCCTTCCTTTTGTGAGGACAAGCAACCCCTTGTCTACACCATCCAGGTGGACGATGTGGTAACCTCCGGTACAGCCCGGAACATCCAGAGGGGGCTTAAGGTGGCGGAAAAGGAGCAGGCGGATGCGGTGGTAATCCTGCTGAATACACCGGGGGGATTGGTCTCGGCAACCCTTGAGATTATCCAGGATATGTCCGCCTCTAACCTGCCTGTGATCACCTATGTCAACCCCCAGGGTGCTATTGCCGCTTCAGCCGGCACGTTTATTTTGCTGAGCGGACACATTGCGGCCATGTCCCCCGGAACCACCTGCGGGGCGGCTATGCCGGTGACAGTGTCGGTGCCCGGGGCTGAGCCCGCGGCAGCCGACCAGAAAACCATCAATTTTCTGGCCGGCCACATGAAAAGCATCGCCACAGAGCGGGGGCGGCCCGGTGATCTGGCGGAAAGGTTTGTCACCGAGAACCTGGTTTTAAACAACAACGAGTCACTGGAAAAAAAGGTGGTGGATTTAAACGCTGCGGACTTAACTGAGCTATTGCGGGAAGTGCACGGTAAAACCGTACAAACAGGCGCCGGCGACAGGGAACTGAACACGTTGGACGCCAGGGTAATAGCCCTGCCCCTCAATGTCAATGAGCGGCTCATTCACCTGGTAGGCAATCCCACCCTGGCTTTGATCCTGCTTATGATTGGCATTTACGGGTTAATCATCGCGCTTTACTCTCCTGGCTTCTACCTGCCCGAGGTGCTGGGTTCCATCGGGCTGATTTTAGGGCTTTATGGACTGGGTCTGTTTCAGGGCAACCTGGTGGCGGGCTTATTAATCCTGCTGGGGGTGGGGCTTTTGGTTGCTGAATTATTTGCCCCGGCTTACGGCATCCTGGGGGTGGGCGGGCTCACCAGCGTTATTTTGGGAATCCTCTTCTTCCCAACGGAGCCGCTGATGCCGCCGGCCTGGTTTTATGCCTTCAAGGCCGTGGCTATCGGAGTGGGGATTGCCGGCTCCCTCTTCGTAGCCGTGGTGGTTGTGGGCCTGGCCAGGCTCCGCAGGTATAAGCCCGTCCACGGGAAGGCCGAGTTTTCCGGGACCATGGCTGTGGTCATGCAGAAGCTGGATCCCGAGGGACTGGTAAAATTAAAAGGAGAAATCTGGCAGGCCGTGTCCAAGGATGGACATACTATTGAGGAGGGGGAAAAGGTCCGGGTATATGAACGGCAGGGGATAACCCTTCTTGTGGGATGCCCGGAAAAGAACGAACGGGAGAAAACAAAACAGTGAGGAGGGTTAAAAATGCAGCTTTACAACCTCTTTTCAACGGTTGTTGTAGCCATTCTACTGCTGATAATTCTTACTTCAGCAATCAAAATCATACCGGAGTACGAGAGGGCGGTGCTCTTCAGGCTGGGCAGGCTTGTGAATGCCAGGGGACCCGGCCTGATCTTCATTATCCCGGTGATCGACCGGATTATCCGCATATCCCTGCGGGTTATCGTCTTTGACATACCTCCCCAGGAAGTTATCACCAGGGATAACGTTACCTGTAAGATTAATGCGGTTCTCTTCTACAGGGTGGTCGAAGCGGAGAAAGCCGTTGTTAATGTCGAGAACTTCCACGAGGCGACCAACCAACTGGCTCAGACCACGCTCCGCAGCGTCGCAGGGATGGCCGAGTTGGACGAAATCCTTTCCCAGCGGGAAAAGCTGAATGTTAAGATTCAAAGAATCGTTGATGAAGCCACCGACCCCTGGGGAATCAAGATTGTTGCCGTGGAGATCAAAGATGTGGTACTGCCTTCGGAAATGACCCGGGCCATTGCCCGGCAGGCGGAAGCGGAAAGGAACAGACGGGCGGCCATCATCCAGGCCGAGGGAGAACGGCAGGCTGCCGAACAGCTGGCCCAGGCCTCCGAAATCCTCACCGGAACAAAGGGCGGGCTGACCTTGAGGATGCTCCGCTCCCTGTCGGAAGTCTCAAACTCACCCAACACAACCGTGCTTTTCCCGCTGCCCATGGAACTACGGGATCTGTTGCCCGGCAAGGAATAAACTTGCGGGTTAGACATCCATGCCGCTGACGCGGCACCTGCAGAGGTTGAAAAAGTCTATTTTCAGGATATAGGAATAACGGGGCCACGGAAATCACCCTGGTTAGAGGTTACTCCATCTGCACCACGTCCGGTAAGAGGGAATAATGGGCTACGGAAATGATAAAGGCAGGTCTTTAAACCCGCCTTTATTTGTACCGGACCGGCTTGTCCCTGAAACAAAAATACATTATGGAAAACACGGCTGCGCTTAATAAAAACAGGGTTATAGCCACCAGTCCCATGATTTGATCAAAAAACGAGCTGCTGGACCACCAGTTCATGGTTGATTCCTCCCGTCTCTGGGTTTATAAAGCTATTTTTTCCTGAACAACCGGGGGATATGCGGTTAATGGCACGGCAGGTTCGCTTAATGCGGTTAGAATTTTTTGTGACAATTAGTTTTTCGTCCTATTTCAGAGAAGGAAAGAAGGCATCCGGCGGGTAAGCTGCCCTGCGGATGCCTTCTTTCAGTGACCGGAAGTAGTATTGTGTGCTGCATTAGAACAGGCTGCTATGACTGCGGATGCCTTCTTTAAGTTACCGAAGCAAGCCGGAAGTGACCCGTAGCCTGACCGGTCCCGGGTAGTTCTCAAGTGTCTCCCGGGTTGCGGACAGCCCCTCCGGTGTACCTGGGAAAGATCCATTCCGGAGGGTAATAGGGGACTTCAAACCCTGGAAGAATTGTGTACTCAACGGGGGAAGACTCAAATGACTCGAATGGCTCAAACAGTGTCGGTTCGTCCACAGACTCCTCACCTCGCTAATAGTATCTGCAGACGGTAACCTATTTAAACATCCTGAAAAGATAATTTATCCAGGATGGATGCCAACCCTGATCCAATTATACTGTTGTTCGTTGCGGCCCCGGGATGGCGCAAAGCAGGCAACGGGGCCCTCCGGCAATTAAAGGAGTGGAAAGGGGGGGTGAAATGTGCTATCCGGCTCTTACTCCGGAGAAGTGGCAGACTCTCCGGCGGCGCCCGGGCCGTGCTTGACACTTGTGGGGTTGTCGCGTATAATGCTAAATGAAAGTTTTGGGGCGCCGTTTATTAAAGGGGCTGTAAAGCCCCGGCCCGGTCTTTTCCAAACCTTTTAAGCCTTTTAAGAAAAACAAAAATTAGATTTAAAGGAGCGGTACGTGGACCACGCCGGATATATGCGCCAGGCCTTGGCGGAAGCTGAAAAAGCCTATGCCCTGGGCGAGGTTCCCATCGGCGCCGTTGTGGTGCTTGACGGTGAAATTATCGGGAGGGGACACAACCTGCGCGAAGTCCTGAAGGACAGCACCGCCCATGCTGAAATCCTGGCCCTCAGGGAGGCTGCCGGAAAAATCGGCGATTGGCGGTTAAATGGAGCAACACTGTATTCTACCATCGAGCCCTGTCCCATGTGTGCCGGGGCGCTGGTGCAGTTCAGGGTGAAGACGCTGGTTTACGGAGCAGCCGACCCGAAGGCGGGCGCTGTGGATTCAGTCATAGACGTAGTCAGGCAGCCGCGCTTCAACCACCAGGTGGAAGTGGTGGCCGGGGTACTGGAAGAGGAGTGCCGGCAGATTATCCAGCGCTTCTTTCGGGCCTTAAGAGGGAAAAAAGCAAATGGAGAGATGGCCGAGCTGGTCGAAGGCGCTCGACTCGAAATCGAGTAGGCCGTGATGAGCGGTCTCGTGGGTTCGAATCCCACTCTCTCCGCCATTTTGAAGCCGTTTCACATAAAAGTGAAGCGGTTTCTTATTATAATTTTACGGTAATTTTCCAATAATTCCACAGAAATTCCACAAAAGGGCTTAAGAGCCCCCTAAAAGCTCAGCCCCAGCTACTGTCTCTGCACTTTACTACCATGTTCACTTAAAGGGCCGGGAAACGGCACTGCAGGTCCGGATTCAGCCGGACAATTTTGTGCGGCCGAAGCCGCTCCTGCCGGGGAGCAAGGCAGGATTGCCCGGGAAATCAAGCGAAATATGGAGTCAGCAGAAAATTTATCTAAAAAAATTAACCTGCTGACAAGTCCTTATCGTGCCTTGATGATATATTTCCTATAGAAGTAGAAGCACGACGGATGATTTTCAGGGAGGCAAGAACATGCGCATCCTGCATACCTCGGACTGGCACCTGGGGCGGATTTTCCACGGCGTCTACCTCACCAACGACCAGGCCTACGTCCTTGAGCAATTTATCCAGTTGGTAGCTGACAGCAGGCCAGATGTGATTTTAGTTACTGGGGATATTTATGACCGGTCCGTCCCGCCCACGGAAGCCATTAAACTTCTGGACGAGGTGCTTACCCGCATCCTTCTGGATTACAAAGTACCCGTAATATTAATTGCCGGCAACCATGACAGCCCGGACAGGCTTGGCTTCGGTGCCGGTTTGCTGGCCAGGCAGGGCCTGCATCTGATTGGTCAGTTAACTGACAGGCTGGGGCCGGTGGTTATTCCTGACACCTTCGGACCGGTCTATTTTTGCCCGGCGCCCTACGCGGAACCCCCGTTGGTCAGAGAGCGGCTCTGTGCGCCGGATGCTGTTAACCACGAGCAGGCTATGCTGTCTTTAATCCAGCATTTAAACGCTTCCATCCCCGCTGGTGCCCGCCGGGTGCTCCTGGCCCACGCCTATGCGGCCGGCGGCGAGGAAAGTGAATCGGAGCGGCCTCTGAGCGTGGGTGGCAGCGGGTCGGTCAGTGCTTCCCTGTTTCAGCCCTTCCATTACGCAGCCCTGGGGCACCTGCACCAGCCGCAAAAGGTGGGCTGGGAACATGTCCGCTATGCCGGCTCTTTGCTCAAATACTCGTTTTCCGAGGCATCACACCGGAAATCAGTGACCCTGGTGGAAATGAACGGCGACGGTAAGACAGCCATTGAAACCATTTTCCTGACACCCCGCCGGGATGTGCGCCGCCTGGAGGGGTATTTTGCAGACATTCTGAGCAATGCCACAAAGGGAGGAAGCAGAGACGACTACATCATGGTCACCCTGCTGGATAGCGGTCCGATCATGGACGCCATCGGCAGGCTGCGGGAGGTGTACCCCAACGTGCTCCACCTGGAACGCCCCTGTTTAGACGCGGGCGGCCAGTTGCGCGGACCCGGCGGCGACCACCGCCGGCTGAACGAAGCAGCGCTTTTCTCCTCCTTTTTTGAACAGGTTACCGGCACACCGCTATCCGGGGAAGAAAGTAAGGCTCTTGTGGAAACACTGGAAAAATTTTTCCGGAAGGAAAGGGGGGATGGGCATGAAGCCGGTTAAACTCACCATCAGCGCCTTTGGCCCCTATGCCGGGACGCAGGTAATAGATTTTAGAGTGCTGGGGGACAGGTCTTTTTTCCTGATCCACGGCCCCACCGGCTCAGGCAAAACCACCATTCTCGACGCCATCTGCTTCGCCCTTTACGGGGATACCAGCGGCGCGGAGCGCAAGGGCGAGCAGATGCGCAGCGACCATGCGGACGTAACCGTACCCACGGAGATCACCTTCGATTTTGTCCTGGGGGCTGATTCCTATCGTATCCTGCGCTATCCCGAGCAGGAACGGCCCAAGAAGCGGGGCGAGGGCGTCACTAAAATGGCCAAGAACGCCACCCTGTGGCGGCGGACCGGCCTCAACGACGACGCTGCAGAAGGTGTTGTCCTGGCCGCAGGCTGGGAGAAGGTCACCGAGGAAGTGGAAAAATTACTCGGCTTTAAGAGCAGCCAGTTCCGGCAGGTGGTGATGCTTCCCCAGGGCGAGTTCCGCAGGCTGCTTATGGCTGAAACCCGGGAGCGCCAGGCGATTATGGAGATCCTTTTCCGGACGGAATTTTACCGCCGCCTCGAAGAATTCCTGAAAGAGTCGGCCAAGAATCTCCAGGCTGAAATTAAGCAACTGGCGGATCAAAGAAACTGGGTGCTGCAAAACGCCGGAGCCGGGAGCTGGGACGAACTGGAACAGAAATATAAAGCAAACCTGGAGCAGCAGAGAGAGGTTAAAGAAAACATTAAGAAATGTGGTGCGGCCTTGAAAACGGCGCAGGACCACCTAGAGGCCGGCAAGCGGGTCCAGGAAAAATTGAAGGAAAAAGAGGACGCGGAAAAAGCCGTCAAAGAGCTGGCGCAAAAAGCTCCGGTGATAGAGGTAAAGCGGGCTGAATTAACCCGGGCTAAACTGGCCGCCGGCCTTTGGGACGCGGCTAATTTGCTGCATACCAGGGTGCGGGAGGCTGAAGCAGCAGCCACTAATTTGGAAAACAAAAGGGTTGTAAAAAATAAAGCGAAGGAAGCCTATGAAAAAGCGGCAAAAGCGCTGGCAACAGAGATAGAAAAAGAGCCGGAGCGGGAGGCTGCCGGGCGTGAAGTGGCCCGGCTGGAAGAACTCGTTGCAAAGGTTGCCGCCCTTGCTGAAGCGCTCCAGGCGGTTGGCAAGGCCGGGGAGCTCGTTAAAGCTGCAAAAACTGCTCAAGCCAAAGCAGAGGATTACCTTGCGGGCATCCGCAAAGCCATTGAAGAGAAAACAGCAGCATGTTCCGCAGCCAAAACCATAGCAGATCAGGCCACAGCCCTGGAGGCTGCTTACCTGCTAGCTGAAGAAACCTGCCGCAAAAGGCAGACCCTGGAAAATTACCGCCGGGAACTGGCCAAGGCTCTAAATTTTTACAACCAGGCCGAAAAAAAACACCGGCAGGCCGAAACCCGCTATGCTGCAGCCAGAGAAAAACTTGCCGACCTGCAGGAACAGTGGGACAAGGGGCAGGCTGCCATCCTGGCCGGCGGTTTAACCAGGGGCGAGCCCTGTCCGGTATGCGGTTCACTGGACCACCCAAACCCTGCCGTAGCCGGAGGGGTCCTGCCGTCAGAGGCTGATCTGAAATCATGCCGGCAGGCCGTGTCAGAGCTAGAGGAAGCCCTTAACCGGGCAAGGAATGAATGCGGGAAGCTGAAGACTATAAAATCAACAGCCCAAAGCCGGGTTGAGGACCTGGAAAAGGAACTGGGAGAAAAGGCTCACATTGATCTGGCTGCCCTTCTGGCCACAGTAAGCAAAGCCAAAGAAGTATGGTCCCAGGCCTGCCGGGCGCAGAAAACGGCTTCCGGCCTTGAGGCCGAGCTGGAAAGGCTCAAGGAGCAGGAAAAACAGGCCGACCGGCTATGGGAAGAATATAAAGATAAATATCAAAAAGCCAATACTGAGCTGGAGGCTGCCCGGGCTGTTTTGCACGAGCGCGAGTCATCAGTTCCAGAAAACCTGCACGACCCGGCAGCTTTAGATAAAGCCCGGCAGGAAGCCAGGCAAAGGAAGGACATACTCACAGCAAGATTTGAGCAGGCTAAGAAAACAGCAGAAGAAGCAAAGCAAGCCCTGGCCGGGGCTGAAGCAGCTGAAAAAGAGGCTTTGGCCGGCTGGCGCTCAGCGGTGGACCTGAGGGAAGAGGAAGAGCTTTCATTCCAAAAGCGCCTCAAATCGGCGGGTTTCGACAGCCTGAAGGACTATGAGGATGCCAGGAGAACGCCGGAAGAAATTAAAAAAATGGAGAAAGAGATCAAGGATTTTGACGAGGCCCTCCATGCCGCCAGGGACCGCCAGGCACGCGCTGCCAGAGCGGCGGAAGGTTTAAAAGAACCGGATATGGAAAAGCTGGTCCGGGAAGAAGCTACAGTAAAAACAGCATACGAGCAGTTGCTGAAAAAGGAAGGGTTGCTGCAGTCCCAGGTTGAGGAAGGATTAAGAAGCCTGGAAAAGCTCGCTGAACTCGAAGGCAAATTGAAGTCATTGGAAGACCGCTACATGGTAATCGGGCGCCTTTCCGAGGTGGCCAACGGCAAGAACAAATACGGACTGACCTTTCAGCGCTTTGTGCTGGGGGCGCTCCTGGACGATGTTACCGTAGCCGCCACCCAGCGCCTTAAATTAATGAGCCGCGGCCGTTACCACCTCCAGCGCACCATGGAACTGGCCCGGCGAAATGCCGCCGGCGGCCTGGACCTGGAGGTCTTCGACACCTATACCGGCGCTGCCAGGAACGTGGCCACATTATCCGGCGGTGAAACCTTCCTGGCCTCCCTGTCGCTGGCCCTTGGCCTGGCCGATGTGGTCCAGTCCTACTCCGGCGGCATCCACCTGGATACCATTTTTGTAGACGAGGGCTTCGGCACCCTGGACCC
Organism: Bacillota bacterium; assembly: GCA_029555205.1. Lineage (GTDB taxonomy): Bacteria > Bacillota > Desulfotomaculia > Desulfotomaculales > Pelotomaculaceae > DTU098. The sequence goes on along the minus strand of JAKPTB010000148.1, from coordinate 41,269 downwards.
CGAATCGCTGGACTTTGCCATGCGGGCCCTGATCGACTTGCAAAAAGGCGGTCGTCTGGTGGGAATTATCTCCCACGTGCCGGAATTGAAAGAACGCATCGACGCCAGGCTGGAGATCCGCCCCACCGAACGGGGGAGCGTGGCGGGGTTCAGGATAGTGTAATGGTGTAGTTTCTTGCTTCTTTACCTACACGATTTAGCGAAGAGCCATTAACTCTTCCCTTTTTAACTCAAAGATTATATATTGTTTGTTTTGTTACTTAATCGGTTCACATAATAAATGCACTAAAATATTTTTGATAATTTGAAAGGATGAAGAGCTTTGATAGTTCTTGATGATTATGCCGGTGAAAAACACTTAGTACAGGAGTTCATTGAATATACTCTCAAAAAACCTATAGAAATTTGTAATAGGCCTGTTAATTTTTTCATCTGGGGGTATGAGATATGGCTGCCCGAAGGTGGGCGTTATAGTGGACCTGGACGATTGGATCTTCTTGCAACTGATGATAATGGGAGGGTCTGGTTAATTGAAGCTAAACACAGTTTGAACCCGGAATTAGGGGCAGCTGTTTGGAATAGTCAGATCCTGAACTACCGTAAAACTCTTTCCCAGCTTAAGTCTAATCAAATTGTATTATGGTCCTGCAGATATTTAACGGGAAAATGTTTTGGTTCAAAACGGCCAAAAATTATCAGCCAGAGTTGCGACAGCTTATTAAAAGCATTTGAAGAGTGGCTTAAATACCTTGGCAGGGAAAATTTTAAGGAAGAAGCATACCGGCTTTATAACAAAAGCCTGAATGATCTAAAAAATGAAGATGTCGTGTCTGCAGTTTTATCAGATGTATACAAAGATGAGGTATGGAAAGAAAGACCGGCTGACGGAAAGGATTATGCATATTTTATTTCTTCCGGTAGAGGAGATAACGTAAAAATTCGGGTACTCCTTGATTCGAACAATAAAACAAAAGGGGAGTTAAGTGAAAACATTATCCCTAAAACCTGGGCTGAGCTGATGAAAGATAAAAAATCTGAATTGCCTACTCCCGTTAATGTAAGAAATGTGCTATCTAACGATGCTGTGGAACTTTATGACTATTTATTGGAATGTATTAAAAATTTAGGCTGGGATGGAACCTATAGATATAACAGTAAAAGTTATGTTATTCTGCTTCCTACAATATATGGACCGTGTATTGGAATTCAAATTGGACTTGTTGATTATGACGCAAAAAGTCATTCTATGATGACCAAGCTTCCAGGGCAGGCTGGTTTCAAGTGTGATATTGATCTAAGTGAATTTAAACGACATAAAGAATTTAACAGAATCGGTCTCGAAATTGCAGAAAAACTTGTTTTAAATGCGGGATATGTAGGCAAAGGGGCAGGTAAAGCTGTTGGTCAGCGAAGATTATCAAAGAGTGAGAGAGAGAAGTGGAGTTGGATTTTAAATCACCGCCCGAATGACAGTAATTGTAGGGATTTCACTGGCAGGGATGGTGACTTGGAGCATATTAAGAATATGCTCAGTATAATTGAACAATATGTAACCACAGGGGAAGGTGTGCAGAGAGAAGGTTAATCAAATATTTTAAGACAAATTGGCTAACATTCCTAAGTTGATTCAATTAAATGCTCCCGCTTATTATGTATTCCAATAATCGCTGGTTAAATCATTAACGAAGATCGAAGGAGCATCCTCCGGATATAGAACCAGGAGGCCCCGCATAGCCCTGGTCATGCTGACATATAACAGTCTCCTGAATGACGAGATTTCTTCGTCCCTTTCTTCTTCTTGCAGATCGTCCGGCAGCCTGGGGATAATACCATCATGCAGGCCAATGATAACCACGATGGGAAACTCCAGCCCCTTGGCGGAATGCATCGTCAGTACTTTAACTTCAGTCGAGTCAAGTCTCAATTCGTGGCCTTTCATCAAAGCAGAAGGTAATCCCAGTTTTGTCATAGCCTCAGCTGCCTCATACCCCAGGTCATTTCTGGGTGTTAAGACGGCGGCTGAACATGTTTTAAGCCTTAAAAATTTTGACATCTCTCTTATAAAAAATGTTGCTATCTGCCATTGTTCTTCTTTACTTTTATAACCTCTCAGCACTGGTTTGGGACCGGAGTGAACGCATATGTCAGCGTTAACTTTTTCATTGCCGGTTTTATTGCCTTGTAAAAAAGCAGTAGCTGCCCTTGAGATTTCCCTTGTGCTGCGATAATTTCTTTTTAGCCTGCGGACTCGTCCTTTAAAACATAGTTTTTCATTTACATCCGACCAGGAAAAGCCACGGGAATAAATCGATTGGCCGGCGTCCGCGGCCAGGAAGATCCCCTCCTTTGATTTGCAGATTTCCACAAGTAAAGATAATGATACCGGGCTTAAATCCTGGGCCTCGTCAATTAATACATAATCAAATTTTTCCCCATAAGTTCCCTCGCGTACCATTTCAAGGGCCATTATTCGAATTTGACCAAATGTGTAAAGTTCCTCTTCGTTAAGTTTAGTAATTAGGGCATTATACAGATCCCAGATAGTTTTTCTAACAGAAGCACGCAGGGCCAGACCCCGCCCTGCCCTGTTGGATTTCAGGTATTGCTCCAGAGTTTTTATGTTCTGTCCTTCTATGACCCAGTTAAATTCTTCTAATAAAAAATCGGAACGCAAGTTTAAAGAATCTTTAAAGAGAGATTCCCTGAGCTGCTCGAGAACTTCTTTTTGCTTTCTATAATCTGCTATTTTTACATCCTTCAACCTCTTTAAAACGATATCTCTCGCTACCTTGTCCGCAGTTGCCACAGTGACATGCTTAGCTTTATCCCCAACCAGCTGTTCAAGCAGTTGTACACTGAATTTGATTAAAGCGTTGGTATAAGTGGTGAACAAAATTTTTGGGCAATTTTCGCCGCTGCGAACTTCGGTTCCCAATATGGATCGGATCCGGTACAGGGCAATGGTGCTTTTACCCGTACCCGGGCCGCCTTTAATCAATGTGGGTCCCTTCAAAGCCCAGTCCGTAAGCTTCTCTTGTTCGGTGTCCAGCCGCAGGAGAAAACCAATCAAGTCGCCTTCCTTGTACTTAATTAGGTCCCTGGTGTCCAGAACAGCCAGATCAGGTTGTTGGATAACTTCATCAAGGTTTGGATGCAGCTGGTTTTCCAGAACCCTTAAGATGATATCTTCAGGTATGGTGAGGTCAAGGAGTTCTTCCTCGGTTTTGCAGTTGATCAATACCTCATGATAACCGGGGGGAACTTTTAATTCCTCAAGCCACTCTCTTGTAATTCTGTAAGGCAAAGGTGTTCCGGCCTTGTTGGTACTTTTCATATGCCAATGGTTAAAATCCGGGTTGCAGACCGGTTCTTCACTGAAATCCTCATCGTCAAATTCCATTTCGGCTGGAATTTCAAACGGCTTTTTATATGAGGGGATGTTTTTATATTCCTCTTTTCGTGGTCTTATTCCCAGCAAGCATACCCAACGGTCTCCAAAAGTATAGAAAACTCTATAGTCACCAATTCTAAGCCTGTATAGGTTTTTCCTGGATTTAATCTTTTTCTTTAACTTGCCGTCGGGGAGCGGGTTTTGCAAAAGCATGTTCACCTTTTCCCATAATTGCTGCATTAACTTGGAAGGGAACCCGAAAAGCTCTCTCGTGCAGGACGGTTTTATATTAAGCTCACGAACTGCAGACATGGGCAGCACCCTCCACCAACCCAAATCATGTTATAAAAAGCTTTCTAGGCCAATTTTTTGTTACCAGTTTCAAAATTTTGCATCGTTTCTGATGCTAAATTGATGACGAAATCAATAATGTAATCACTTTACGCAAATATTATCACGATAAAGGTGCTTGATAATAAAGTTATATGGTAACATTACACCAAACTCTACCAGCATATCAATGCCATATGCCGCATTGTTTCAGGGTGGATTCAGCCATATTTGGATTTTCGGCGAATATGTTAACTGTAGCCTCAGAATAGAGCATTTTGGTTTAAAGCAATGCTGTCAACAAGGGTGTTGATTTCTGGTGGTAAAGGGCGGACTTTTTCTTTTTGTTCTGCTGGCTTAAAAAGCTACGCTACCAATTGATGTTAACTTCTTTACTACGACAGATCCCCGGAATATGAGGCAAAAAACGACTGAATCCCCATTATCAAGGAGGGGGGATATAAAAGAATTTGTGCGAAAAGTTACCCATGTTATCTTCAGCGGCAGGAATTCTTAATAGGACAAAAAAATTATCTATGTCACTGTACGCGCCGTTTTCACCTTGGAAAACGGGGAATTAACCCTGGACGAAATCGTGCCGAACTTCGACTTGTAATAGACGTCCTGGCGGCTATGGAATTCAAACCCATGCTTGTTCCCAAATTAAGACAATGCCCCAGGAATTATTTAAGTCGGAATGGGGGAAACTCAAGCAAAACATTGAATCCCATTGAATAAAACCAGTGAAACCCGGGTTATTGAAATAAATCAAAGGAGGTGCTGAACATGCCGGTAATTACTTTGGAAGCAGGCCAGATGGATAAGAATCAGAAGGAAAGCCTGATTGCGGAGTTAACCAGGGTCGCTAGCGATATTTTAAAAATCTCGCCGGATGCCTTCGTTGTCTTACTAAAAGAAAACCCATTAGACAATGTTGGTGTGGGGGGAAAATCCTTAGAAAAGGTTTTAAAAAGCAAATAGAATCAGGTAAAGGAATAAGAAGCTAAAGTAAACAGGGTAAAGATGGGGACGTCCCTTATATTTCCCCCTTATTTGAGGGAATAAGGGTACGTCCTTTTTGTATCCCCCTTTTTTGCATCAGCCCGTAAATACGCTAGGAGGAATGGGTCTCGGCAGCCACATAAAGGCATAAAAGGTATAAAGGCTTAAGGTACAAATGGACAAGGGAGCCTTACTGACGTGGGAGGGAAAAGGAGGGCAAAATAGTGGTGAGAGTCATCCCCATATTCTTCTGGTGTCTGGCTTGATGACGTCAGTTGAGTAGTTAACTATAGAATGTTAAATTAATAAATAATGGGCGTTTAATCCATAACCGGATACATAGGCCGAACGGTCAGATTGGAGGTTGAAACCATGAAGACAATCGGGTTGATAGGCGGGATGAGCTGGGAGTCGTCAGCCTTATATTACCGGATTATCAATGAAGAAGTTAAAGCCAGGCTGGGCGGACTGCATTCTGCAAAATGCATTCTTTACAGTGTAGATTTTGAGGAAATTGAGATTTTTCAAAGAAAAGGTGAGTGGGAAAAAGCGGGAAACGTTCTGGTTCAAGCAGCCCGCAGTCTCGAAGCGGCCGGAGCAGATTTTATCCTGCTCTGCACCAACACAATGCATAAAATAGCCGATCAGATCGAGGCTAATATTGGCATCCCGTTACTGCATATTGCGGATATTACTGCGACTGAGATGCTGGCAAAGGGGATAAAAACTGCGGGGCTCCTGGGGACTAGGTACACGATGGAGCAGGACTTTTATAAATCCCGCCTGGAGAGAAGAGGGATCAGGGTCCTGGTTCCCGGCAGTGAAGACAGGGAGTTTGTCAACAGGGTGATTTACCAGGAGTTGTGCCTTGGGCGCATCGAGCAGGATTCCAGGGACCAATATAAAAAAGTAATTCAAAGTTTAACAAACGCCGGGGCGGAAGGAATTATCCTGGCTTGTACCGAAATCGGTTTGCTGGTACGGCAGGAGGATTCAGCTGTTCCGCTTTTTGATACCACGGTGCTCCATGCGAGAGGGGCGGTTGATTATGCCCTTAAGTGATCTTGGTGATTCTTGAATAGCCGCTGCCTTATGGTGCATTTCCGTATGTTTTAGTCAAGAACCTCCACAAAACCCCGGGTACCGTCCACTCGTATTTTCTGTCCGTCCCGAATTTTACTGGTGGCGTCATCCAGCCCTACCACTGCGGGGATGCCTTATTCCAGTACCACCGCCGCGCCATGGGTCATAAGATCGTCCACTTCCCGTCCCTGGGATATAATGTTTTATTCATACCAGGGGGACGGGTTAATATTTTTAAATATTTCAGCACATCTACTATAGAAATTTTTATCCATCTCAAATATAATCATGTTTAATATACTTACCGGTTTTCGTCAGATAATATTGTACTACTACACCCTTTAATACCACTCCTTATAGGATCGGATTTATCCGTCAAGATGCGGTTTTCTCTGGCGGGATGAATTCCGCCCTGCAGCGGAAAACTGGCTTTTTTCAGGATATAAAGGGTCAAACAGGGGGTCTTTGGATGGCTGACTTTATTACAACCTTGCGAAAACAAGTCCTGCTGGGGGACGGTGCCATGGGTACCATGCTTGCAGCGCAGGGGCTGCCACCGGGAGAAAATCCGGAGCTCTGGATGCTCTCCCATCCCCGGGCAGTGCGAGAGGTGCACCGGGCTTATTTCGAGGCAGGTTCCCAGGTGATCCTGACTAACACCCTGGGTGCCTCAGCGTTGAAACTGAAGGAATACGGCGCGGCCCACCTCGTGGAGGAAGTGAACAAAAGGGCGGCCCAGCTGGTGCGTGAGGTTGTGGGAAACCAGGCCTTTGTAGCCGGTGTTATCGGACCTACCGGACAATTTCCGGCCCCTCTGGGCACACTGCCCTGGACGGAGCTGGTTGAGGTTTTTGGCGAACAGGCCCGGGCCCTAGAGGCTGGCGGAGTGGATTTTATCTTTTTAGAAACCTTCTCTGATTTAGGCGAGATACGTGCTGCTCTCTTTGCAGCCAGGGAATATACCAGGCTGCCGGTAGCATGTTCCCTCACCTACACCAGTGGGAGGACCCTCACCGGTACCAGCCCGCAAACCGCCGCCATTGTGCTGGAAGCGATGGGCGCTGCCTGTATCGGCGCCAACTGCTCCACCGGCGCCGAGGAACTTCTGGAAGTTATGAAAGAATACAGGCGGTCCACGCGGCTGCCCCTTCTGGTGGAACCCAACGCCGGTAAGCCCGTCCTCGTTAACGGGAAAACAGTATTTAAAGATACTCCCGGGGATATGGCCCGTTTCGTCGAGCCTTTCCGGGCTCTGGGCGTTAATCTGATTGGCGCTTGCTGCGGCAGCACCCCCGCCCATATCAAGGCTATGGGAGAAGCTTTAGCCTCCCGGCAGCCCGCGCCCCTGCCGGAGCAGGCCGGGCCGCCGGCTACACGTCTGGCCAGCCGCAGCCGGGCTGTAACCATAGGGGCTAAAGAGTTGCCGGTTATAATCGGCGAGAGAATTAACCCCTCCGCCCGCAAAGCTGTGGCGGAAGCCCTGCGGCAGCAAAACTGGGATTTTATTGTCCGGGAAGGGGAACTCCAGCTGGATGCAGGGGCCTCTCTCCTCGACCTCAACACCGGTTTGGCCGGCGGAGATGAAACCAGGCTGTTGCCGGAGGGGGTGCGGCAGTTGCAGATGAGCCTGGACTGCCCGCTGGTGCTGGACTGCACTAACCCGGCTGCCCTGGAAAAAGGGCTGCAGGAATTCCAGGGCAAGGCTTTGATTAATTCTGTCAACGGCGATCAGAAAAGCCTTCATTCCATCCTGCCCCTGGCTAAAAAATATGGCGCGGCGGTACTGGGTTTAACCCTGAACGAAAGCGGTATCCCGGCCAGGGCGACGGAGAGGCTCCAGATCGCTAAAGAGATAGTGGAAGCCGCGGAATACTATGGTTTGCCGAGGGAAGACATAATCATTGACTGTCTGGTCCTTACTGCGGCAACTTCCCCTGAGCTGGCCCTGGAAACTGTGCAGGCAATCAAGCTGGTCAAAGAGCATTTGGGGGTAAACACAGTCCTGGGGCTGAGCAATGTCTCCCACGGCCTGCCCCAGCGTTCCTGGCTCAATGCGGCTTTCCTGTCCCTAGCCCTGGGCGCAGGCCTTGATGCCGCCATCGCCAACCCCCTTGACCACAGGATTAGGGAAACAATGATTGCCGGCGCCCTCCTGACGGGTCGTGACAGCGGCGCGCGCAACTACCTGGCGCAGGCCGGCAGGCAGGTTTCTCCGCCCGGTCCCCCGGCAAATAATAAGGTTGACCGGGATGATCCCGCCCGGGCCCTGCAAAGGGCTATCTATAACGGACGGCAGGAAGCCGTCGTCCCGCTGGTCCAGAAACTGCTGGAAGAGAAGGAGGATGTCCTGTCCGTTATAAACGAGGGGATAATCCCCGCCCTGGAAACAATAGGACAGCATTTTGCCCGGGGCGAAGCCTACCTGCCCCAGTTGATCCTGGCCGGTGACGCGGCGAAAAAGGCTTTTGATTATCTAAAGGATAATTTCCCCGGGCAGAGGACGGCCCAGGGGGGGACCGTCGTTATCGGCACAGTAGAGGGCGATATCCACGACATCGGCAAGAATATCGTTTCAGCCCTGCTGGAAAATCACGGCTTTCGCGTGCTGGATCTGGGTAAAAGCGTGCCGGCCCGGGCTTTTCTGGAGGCAGCCCGGCGGGAAAAGGCGGATGTGGTGGCTTTGAGCGCATTAATGACTACAACTATGGTGGAAATGCCCCGGGTGATTGAACTGCTCAGGCAGGAGTTGCCCGGTGTCAAGGTGATTGTCGGCGGGGCGGTGGTCACAGCTGAATATGCCCGGGAAATCGGAGCGGACGGTTACGGTGCCGACGCGGTGGAAGCGGTGCAGGTGGTGCGGGGATTTTCCCCGGCGCCTAAATCATGAAAGTACAAATTCTTAACCTGCCCCTCCTGCTGACCAGGGAAGAAATATATCCCTTTCTCAATCTCGGCCTGGCGCCCGGTCCCCTCCCCGCCAATCTAGATAAATTAGTGGACACTTACCTGCGGCACGTCACCCGGCTGGCCAAGCCCCAGGGCCTGATCCGGGTCTGCTCTATCCGCTCCCTAACCCCGGATCGGGTTGAGCTGGCTGACGCCAACCTGGTCATCGCCGGAAGCCGCGTGGTTGCTTATTTTACTGCCTGTGAGAAGGTAACCCTGCTGGCGGCCACGCTGGGACCCGGCATAGACCGGTTCCTGGCCGGGCTGCAACAAACCTCCGGTGCTGCTGATGCCTTTATCTTCAATGGTATTGCCTCGGCAGCAGCCGAACATACTACGGAAATCCTGGACGAGCTAGCGGTCCGGGAGATCAGGCGCAGCTCTTATTTCCCGACGGCGCGTTTCAGCCCGGGTTACGGGGGCTGGCCCCTGGAGAGCCAGCAGCAATTTATAGAAAGCATAAGTGGAGAGAAGATCGGCCTGGCCGTGACCTCTCATCACCTACTTCAGCCGGTTAAATCAGTAACGGCGGTTATAGGCTGGAGCAGGGTACCGCTGGAGCGGAGCTATGAGCAGCCCCAGGAAAAACCCTGCCAGGGCACCCTTACTTGCCGGGACTGTCCCCTAAAAGAAAAATGCCTGTCCAAACCAGGCGCCGGTTAGGCTTAAAGGAAGGGATATTACAGCCCTGAAGCCGCGCAAAAGGCAGCCTGGTTTCTTTGCTGAAAAAACTGTTCTTCATCCGGACACATTTTGTTTCAATTTCTGTGGCTGCTTGACGGCATTAATCCAATTTCTGCCGAAGCCACTGGTTCGCGGCAAACCTGGCCAGGATCATGACGGATAGGCCTGCAGCGATAATAAAAAGAATGGTTTTGACATCCCGGGCTTGAAATAAAGCCAGGCCCAAACCGGTGTATAAAACCGCGGTTGGTATCTTGCCTAGAGCTGATGCCAGCAAAAAGGTTGGAAAAGAGACCCTGCCCAGGGCCGCGCCCATATTGATCAACGGCGTAGGCACAACGGGAATAATGCGGAAAATGGTAATGGTCCAGAAAGCTGCCCCGGGACTAAGTTTACGTGGGTCATAGCCGGAACGCAGATAGTACTTGTTCAGGAAATTGCCGATACCAAACCACCGGCATAACCAGTAAGCCAAAGAAGCTCCGGTAAGGGCACCGGACCAGGATAATAGAACCCCCTGCTGAAAACCGAACAAAAAACCTCCCGCAGCAGCCAGGATCACATAAGGAAATACCGGCAGCATTGCCTGGGCTACAAATAGTAAAAAGAATACCAGCGGAGCAAAGGCGCCGAACTGGTTTACATAGGCTATCACATACGAATAGTTATTGAAATCCATTTTAAAATTACCCTCATCCAAATATACCTAACGATCATTATATGCGAAAAAAGACTATTTCTATTATTACATATTTTCAGAAAAATTTGCTTATATTTTTACCGGTCAGGAGGTGGGCGAGGATATATTTCCCGGAGATACACCGGGGGAGAGACAACAACCGGGATTTTTATACAGGTAATTATAGGTAACCAGTATTTATTCTAATAAAGCTTTAGTATGGTCATAATTGATATTTACCCGGAAGCCGGGATCCTCCCAATATAACGGATCCCCGGCATTATGCGCAACACCGGGGATCCGTTATATTTTTATGCACAAAAGAAGAAAAGGTTATTCCTCAAGCTTGGCTTTAAACTCTTCTAAACCAATCCGCTCGATAAACTTGCCCAGCCGCTCATGCTTTTTGGCGCCTTCGGCATAGACCTTAATAATCTTATCGATTTTTTCCATGACTTGTTCTTCATCCAGTCCATCGTAAAGAGTCTTGGCAATGCGTGGTGTAACACCGCCGTTTCCGCCTGCCATCAATCTAAAGCCTTTCGGCATACCCATTACACCCACATCACGGAAATGGTTTTCCCCGCAGGAATTGGCACAGCCGCTTACACCCATCTTGAATTTACTGGGCAACTCAAGGCCGTGGTAACGTTCATTCAGTTTCAATCCCAGGCTCACGGAGTCCTGTTGTCCCCGTTTGCAAAAAGTAGTTCCCGGGCAGAACTTGATGCTGCGTACACATAGCCCGATGGCAGCGCTGGGCTTCATGCCCAGATCCTGCCAGACATTATCCAAATCTTCTTCCTTTAAACCCACAATCGCCAAACGTTGAGCGGAGGTAATCTTCAGTGCCTGGGCCTTATATTTTTCTGCAACATCTGCTATTTTTCTTAACACAGCCGGAGTTACCAGCCCGCCGGGCATATGAGGAACCACGGCATATGTTTCCTTGTCGCGCTGCAGCACTGCGCCCTTTTCTAATAAATCCTTTGCAGCCATTACTGATCATCCTCCTTTGATATATTCTTAAGTTGCTGGTTCTCCATATGGCAAACAACGAACCACAGAAAGGGTAATGTGGTCGATAAAGCGTGGATTTACAATCGCACAGTCACTGTGCCGGCGAACTCTGAATATGTAATTAATCCCAACGTGGACACTAATGATATATTATCTTTTAATTTTTTAATAGTCAACCTTGATCTGGCGCTAATTCCACCCCATATTTAGTTGTTTATATCCTTCCCTTACATTTGTAAAATATAATTAAGAAATAGAAGAAATAGGCCTACAGGTGTTCCTGTAAGCCTCTATTATCCGTTAGTATATATTATCCGTTATCCGTTAATGTATATTAACCGTTAATATATATGAAACTGTTTAATAATGCCCTCAGCCATTACGTCAGCCATTCCTAAAACGTGGATTTCATTTTCATCATAGGCTGCGATGCTTGTTTCATACTGTCCCGTTAGCATGTTAACTGCCTGTGCTTTTACTAAATCCAGGTGGTGGCGCATCATTATTCTCCATTGCTCCTGCGACCAAAAAGGATTGATCTTTCCCAGGAAAACGGCGATTGCATCAGCATTGGCATACCATTTTCTTTCTGCTTCTGCTGCTGCCTCATTATTTCCGGCTTTTGCCGCTTTGACAAGATCTGCGGCTAGAACCAGATGCTTTCGTAACAAATCCCGAAATGCAGCGGCAATTCTATCTCCGTAGAAAGGCTGCAGCGCACGCTCAAAATCTACTGGATTGCGAAGTAACCTGGCAACAACGGAGTCTGTTATCGGCAAGCCAAATACCAGGCTTATTATAGTTGACCATGTCCAGACGGCATGCTGTTCCCAGAGCAGACGAAGATGATTTCTTAAATCCACCTGTCTTTTAGTAAACACGATGGGCGTTTGCCAGAAGTTCTGATTATAATACAGAATTCATCACCCCTCAAAAAACATCATTATTTTTTAGAATATGCCAGGATTTACAAGATTGTTCCGTTAGCAGGGGATTGTCCGGCTAAAAGCCCCTGTCTTTGGGGTCCACACATAAAATAAGTTTCAAATTGAATTAAGATATATTGACATTTATCGAACTGACACATATTATTAATACATCGAAGAAGTTGAATGTGAGGTGCGCTTATGGATGAGTTTTATCTAGAAGGCTCCAGGATATTTAAAGCGTTGGGGGATCCCAAAAGGGCGATGATTGTTGATATGCTCTCTTGCGGAGAATTGTGCGCATGTAGGATCTTGGAGAAATTTGAAATGTCCCAGTCCACCCTCTCACATCATATGAAAATATTGTGCGAGTGTGGTTTAGTTGTGGGACGAAACGAGGGGAAATGGACATATTATTCTCTCAGTGCCGATGGCATTGCCAAAATAAAAAAATTCCTTAATTATATCACTTCCGACAAGGAAAATTGTATTTGTAAAGAAGTGAAGCCGGGCCGGTGCTGTTAATGTAAGTGGTTAAATGAAACAGAATTAAAGGTGGCTGCATCATGTTTATATTTCAATGGCTTAACAATCAATTGCTCAAGATGCAATGGCTGTCCGATCTGGCCCAAAGGTTTGTAGAGCAGGTTCTGGGGCTTAGTGTCCAGGATAGACTTGGCGGCAGTATTCATTTTTTCCTGTACGATGTTATAAAAATATTTATTTTACTGTCTGTGCTTATTTTTACCATATCCTACGTCCAAAGCTTCTTTCCCCCTGAGCGAACGAAGAAAATATTAGGCGGCTACAAGGGGATAACAGGGAATATTTTAGGCGCTTTGCTGGGCACCGTAACGCCCTTCTGCGCCTGCTCGTCGATACCGTTGTTTATTGGTTTTACCAGCGCCGGCCTGCCCCTGGGGATTACCTTTTCCTTTCTAATTTCATCTCCGCTGGTTGACCTGGCCTCTATCCTTCTTCTCGCCAGCATATTTAACTGGAAGATAGCCTTCGCCTATGTTGTTGCCGGGCTAATTCTTGCCGTGATTGGCGGAACCTTCATCGGCAAAGCTAAACTGGAAAAGTATGTGGAGTCATTTGTTTACAGCAATGCCATGGTTGGTATGGAGCAAAATGAGTTGACCGTGCGGGATCGACTTGATTATGCCAAAGAACAGGTGCTGAATATTGTCAAAAGAGTATGGCTCTATATTTTGATTGGTGTCGGCATTGGCGCTGTTATTCATAACTGGATACCGGAAAATGTCATATCTATAGTGCTTGGGCAGGATAAGTGGTATTCCGTACTTGTTGCAACGATAGTAGGAGTTCCAATGTATGCGGATATCTTTGGCACTTTGCCCGTAGCTGAAGCATTGGTCTATAAGGGGGTGGGTATTGGAACAGCGCTTTCCTTCATGATGGCGGTGACCGCACTTTCCCTTCCTTCTTTGATCATGCTCAAAACGGCAGTAAAGATTAGACTTCTGGCCATCTTTTTTGCGGTTGTCACTACAGGCATCATTATCCTCGGCTATACCTTTAATGCCTTTGGTTATTTACTGATGTAATTTAATATGTACAGGATATGAAATATTGTAAAGGAGGTAAGGGCTCAATGAATATTAAAATTTTAGGAACAGGCTGCGCAAACTGCAACAAGTTAGAACAGAATACCCGAAAGGCTGTGGAAGAACTGGGGCTTGCCGCGACTGTTGAGAAAGTGCAGGATATGAAAGCCATTGCCAGGTATGGTGTGATGAGGGTTCCGGCTTTAGTAATTGATGAGGAAGTAAAAGTTGTGGGAAAGGTTTTAAAGGTTGATGAAATTAAAGCATTATTAAAATAGGCTCTTTTGAACTTGAGCAGACAAAGTAAATATTAGGAGTATTAAAGGAGGTTGTCTTATGAGAATGTTAGCAGAATTTTTCCCGGAATTCACCCAAAAGCTGGATGAGATCGATCAACTTTATCAAGAAAAAAGAATGATTGACGAAAAAACATATCAATTTATCTGCTTTGCTCTATCCATTAAAGCCCGTTCCAAGCCCTGTGTACTCAAGCATTTCAAAGGCGCCTTAGAAGCCGGCGCTACTGTTAAGGAATTAGCTTATATCTTTGCCTTGACCATGCGTGAAGCGGCAGGCGCGGATGACTGCTGGACACACGATGTTCTCGGTGATTGGCAAGAGATAGTAGCTGGAAATATTAGCTGCGACTGTAAGAAATAAATATTAAAATCGTTTGGGTGGCTATATATCTATGTTAATAAAATAAAAAAAATTAAAAAACAAGGGTTCTGCCGGAGATAGCTGGGGATGTTATTCCCAGCTTTCTTCTTATTATGACTATCTCCGGGAGAACTAGAGATAAACTCACTGGGGCAGTACCTTTATTACTTAGAAGATTTATAAATATAATCTCCGCAACGCCTGAAAAACCATAATTAATAAGCTTCCGCCCGCTATGCCTGCTTTCTTTTTGCTTTCGGGTCGGTAATCCATTCCACATACCCCAGGGAAAGGGAAAGCAGCCACGATATGAGAAAGTAAAGCACCGCTACCATAATCAGGGGGAAGAAGGCATCAAAGGTGCGGCTGCGGATAATATCGCTGGCTTTAGTCAAATCCTGCACGGCGATGTATCCAACCACGGAAGTCATTTTCACCAGGGATATGAATTCCCCTTTATAGACGGGTAAAATATGTCTTACTGCCTGGGGCAGGACGATGTAGAGGAAAGTTTTTGCTTTGGTAAAGCCCGTGGCAATGCCGGCTTCGATCTGGCCTTTGTCGACACTTTCGATCCCGGTTCGATACATCTCGGAGACATAGGCCGCAAAATTCATGCCGAAGGCAACCACTGCAACGAGGATGGGGTTAATATTTACGGAAGCAAAAACGACATAGAATATGATCATCAAAAGGACAAGCACGGGTGTGCCGCGCAGAATGGAGATATAGACTCTGGCCGGCTGTTGGAGCACCTTGTTTTGAGACATGCGCATAAAGCAGATCAGAATGCCCAGCAGTGTGCCGAATATGGTTGCCAGGAGCGAGATGATTACCGTTACTTTCAGTCCGTCCACAATCAGCAAATAGCGGTTTTCCAGGATTATGTTGTTATAGAAACTATCGCCGGCCTTTGCTAGAAAGGAAACATTTTTCTCTGTGCCGCCTGCACCCGGGGCTTTTTTGACCAGCATCACCTGGGCGCTGGTATAAACAGGCTGACTAAAATAGATTGATTCTTTGCGTTCTTCGGTAATGGTCAATGTGAAGGCCAAATCAATTTTGCCTGATTGCAGGGCGGGGATCAATGCGGAAAACTTCATGTCGGAGAATTCCACCGGCCGGCCCAGCCCGATGGCAATCCTGCGGGCGAGTTCGCCTTCAAAGCCTGTGATGCTCATGTTTTCATCAATAAAACAAGTGGGTTCCCGGGTAGCGTTCACGCCAATTTTTAGGGTTGTTCCATCTGCAGGTAGGCTAAGATCAACTTGTTCATAAGGGGATAAGTCCTGCTTAAACCAGCGTTTCCACATATCTTCCAGTGTCCCGTCGCTGATTAGCCCGGCAATAATCCTGTCTACAGCTGCAAGCAGTTCATCATTGCCTTTCCTTACCCCGATGGCTATGTCCTCTTTTAACACCGGTTCAGGCAGAAACCACATGTCCGGATTATACTTCGTCACATTCAATGCTTCAATATTGTCCAGAATCACACCTTCAAGCTGTCCTGCTTTCAAAGCAGCTACGCCGTCCATGATATCATCAAAACTTTTAATGTCCGCGCCGGGGAACCTGGCCCTGGCCATTTGCTCTCCGGTTGAGCCGGTCATGACGCCTATTCTTGCCTCATTGACGTCATCCAGTTGCGTGATTATTTTCTCTGATTTGCCACATCCTGCCGGAATAACAGCTATCATTAAACAGATAAAAACCAGGACAGCAACCTTCTTCATCAATTATACCCCCTGTCTATTTTCCACCATAGACCACGGCTACCAATGGATGCGCCTGGTTTGTTGGTGATTTTTAATGGAATTTGAAATAAGAGCAGCAGCGCCGTCGGCGCCGTTGCCCTGCCCACTGTCAGAGGGTCTTTAGACACTGCCTTCGCCCTTCAAAAAACCGTGACCATAATTTACTATTAGGTATAATGTCGTATAATCCTTTTTTAATAAGGGAAAAACCAGACCTTAAGGGACGGCTTTGCCAGGCAGACTAGGAAAAAATCCAATTGATATTTGGGGAACCCCGTCATAATTGATAAGAAGAACAGGGTTTCATACCGGCTATTAGCAGACTCATTATGCTGGTCAGGCTTTAGGAGTAAAGAGCTTCAGGAAGATCAGTAGATATTGAAAATTATTCCGGGGTGACATCAGCCCGGATTGAAAACAAGGGCATCAGGAAGATGTTGCTTAACTGCTTGTATAGTTTTATAATTTAGAGTAGTATATTGAGGTTTTACCGAAGTACGGCCTTTTTTATTTTTTAAGTACACAATATTTTTTGTTGTGTGGTAGAACAGGAGGAAAGAAAAAATGCCCATCACGGAAATTCTAGTGCGCAATGCCAGGCTTTATGGCGAGGAGATCTGCCTGACTGAAATTAACATGGATCTCCAGGAGAGGCATAATATCACCTGGCGGGACTACGAACTCATTGAAAACAATCCGGCAGGTGAATACCGGCGAGATATGACCTGGCATGTTTTTAACGAAAAAGCAAACCGCCTGGCCAACCTGCTGCTGAAGAGAGGGATTAAAAAAGGGGATAAGGTGGCCATTCTCTTAATGAATTGCCTGGAGTGGCTGCCTATTTATTTTGGTATATTAAAAACCGGCGCTGTGGCGGTACCGTTAAACTTCCGCTACTCGGCCGAAGAAATAAAATACTGTTTGGAGTTGTCCGATACCATTGCCTTGATTTTCGGCCCTGAATTTATCGGCCGGTTGGAAACAATTTACGATCAGATCATACCTAAAGTTAAGACTATTTTCTACGCTGGGGAAAACCGTCCTTCCTTTGCAGAAAGCTATGACCGCCTTACTGCCAATTGTTCCTCCACGGACCCTCAGATCAGAATTGACGATGAAGATGATGCGGCCATATATTTTTCTTCAGGTACCACAGGTTTTCCCAAAGCGATTCTGCACACGCACAGAAGCCTGGTGTCGGCCTGTTATACGGAATACAAACACCACGGCCAGAGGTATGAAGACAATTTTTTGTGCATTCCACCCCTTTATCATACCGGTGCCAAGATGCACTGGTTCGGCAGCCTGCTGACGGGGAGCAAAGCCGTTCTGCTGCGCGGGGTTAAACCGGAATGGATTTTAAGAACAGTATCCGAAGAAAAAATCACCATCGTCTGGCTCCTGGTTCCCTGGGCCCAGGACATTCTGGATGCCATTGAAAGGGGTGATGTAAAGCTGGAGGATTATGAGCTTTCCCAGTGGAGGCTCATGCACATCGGCGCCCAGCCGGTCCCGCCCAGCTTGATTCATCGCTGGAAAAAATATTTCCCCAACCATCTCTATGATACCAACTACGGTCTGAGCGAATCCATCGGTCCCGGCTGTGTGCACCTGGGCATCGAGAATATTCATAAAGTGGGCGCCATCGGAATACCGGGTCACAATTGGGAAACCAAGATTGTGGACGAGAACGGGAACCCCGTACCCCAGGGGCAGGTTGGGGAATTGGCCGTCAGGGGGCCGGGTGTGATGAAATGCTACTACAAAGACCCGGAAGCTACCGCGGCAGTACTCAAGGACGGGTGGTTACTGACCGGAGATATGGCCAGGATGGATGAGGACGGGTTTATCTACCTGGTGGACCGGAAAAAAGACGTGATCATCAGCGGCGGGGAGAATATCTATCCGGTCCAAATTGAAGACTTCCTGCGCGCCCATGAGGCCATAAAAGACGTTGCTGTCATTGGGCTGCCCGATAGCCGGCTGGGTGAAATTGCGGCTGCCATTATCGAACTAAAACCCGGCTGCCAGTGCACGGAAGAGGAAATAAAGGAATTCTGCATTCCCCTGCCCCGTTACAAGCGCCCGCGAAAGATTATTTTTGATCAAGTTCCCCGTAATCCAACCGGTAAGATTGAAAAACCGCGTTTAAGGGAAAAATACGGCGCGAAAAGTTTGGTTGCAGCTCAAACGGGGGTCAAAATTTAATTTGCCATAATTAAACCCGCCCGGGTAAACAGCCGGGCTCTTGGATCATGCTGAAATAATTCCCTTTACGAAACCTGTCTTGCGAAATCAAGGAGTTGTCGAAATGAGTGACGATAACTCCTTAAAATTATTCATTACTCATTATTCATTTTATTCATTGCCGCACATCTCTTGCCTGCCGGCAATGCTGTCAATCAAGTCAATTGCAATTGCAAGTCCGGTTTTCCCGGGGGATCTGCCGGGCAGGCAGGGAAGTTTTCACGGGTCTGGGGCGGAACGGATTTAAAGCAGCTTTCCACAGGTGATAGAGTTTGATTTTAACTGGTGTTATAATAATATACACTGGCAGGGGTTTTACAATCTAAAAACTGGTAAAAATATGCTATAAGACATAATGAAGAGGATTTTTGCTTATTCAGGGAAAAATATGAACCAAAAGGGGTAATGGGTTAATCCACAGGGAAAGGGTAGGTAATTATATGGGAACGCCAAAAAGAGAGACAGGCAAAGCGAAGCAAAAAGACGCCGGACAGGCCAGGGAAACAGCAGCGGAACCTTCCGCGCTGGAGGCGAACTTTATCCAGAACATTATTAACGAAGATTTCAAAACCAATAAATATAACGGGCGGGTCCACACCCGTTTTCCTCCTGAGCCCAACGGCTATCTTCATATTGGCCACGCCAAATCCATTTGCTTGAACTTCGGCCTTGCCGCCAGAAACGGAGGCCTCTGCAATCTGCGCTTTGATGATACCAACCCCGCCAGGGAAGAGGTTGAATACGTCGATTCCATCAAGGAAGATGTCCGCTGGCTGGGCTTTGACTGGGGTGACCGGATGTTTTACGCCTCCGACTACTTCGACCGGCTCTACGATTTCGCCGTCGAGCTGATTAAGAAAGGCAAAGCCTATGTTTGCGACTTGAGCGCGGAGGAAATCAAGGAATACCGGGGTACCCTGACCGAACCCGGTAAGGAAAGCCCCTACCGCAACCGGTCCGTGGAGGAGAACCTGGACCTCTTTGAGCGGATGAAGAACGGGGAGTTCCCTGATGGCAAACGCGTCCTCCGGGCTAAAATAGATATGTCCTCCCCCAACCTGAATATGCGGGACCCGGTGATCTACCGGATTCTTCGGGCAACCCACCACCGGACGGGTGACAAGTGGCTCATCTATCCAATGTACGATTACGCCCACCCCGTTTCTGATTCACTGGAGGGGATAACTCACTCCATTTGCACCCTGGAATTTGAAGATCACCGCCCCCTCTATGACTGGTTCCTTGATACTCTGGGTATTTACCGCTCCCAGCAAATTGAATTTGCCCGCTTAAACCTTACATACACGGTGATGAGCAAACGCAAGCTGCGGATGCTGGTGGAAGAGGGTATCGTCAGCGGCTGGGACGACCCGCGTATGCCCACCATCTCGGGCCTGCGCAGGAGGGGCTACACCCCGGAAGCCATCCGGGATTTCTGCGAGCGGATCGGGGTGGCCAAAAGCAACAGCATTGTTGATATCGCCATGCTGGAGCACTGTATCCGGGACGATCTGAACCTGCGTGTGCCCCGGGTGATGGCTGTTTTGAGGCCCCTCAAGCTGATTATCGACAATTACCCGGAAGGACAGGTGGAGGAACTGGAGGCGGAATATAACCCGGAGAACCCGGCTCTGGGTTCCCGCAAGCTGCCTTTTACCAGGGAGCTCTATATTGAGCAGGAGGATTTCTGCGAAAATCCGCCCAAAAAATATTTCCGGCTCTCACCCGGGCAGGAGGTCCGCTTAAAGAACGCCTACATTATCCGCTGCCAGGGGCTGGTCAAGGACGAAAAAACAGGCGAGGTGCTTGAGGTGCACTGCTCCTACGATCCGGAAACCCGCAGCGGTAGCGCGGCCAGTTCCCGCAAGGTCAAGGGAACCCTGCACTGGGTTTCGGCAAGTCACGCTGTCCCGGCGGAAGTGCGTTTATACGAACACCTCTTTTTGAAAGAAAACCCGGATGAAGAAAAGGACTTCAAGTCCTGCCTCAACCCGGACTCGTTAACAAGGCTCACTTCCTGCCTCCTTGAGCGGAGCCTCGCCGGAGCAGAGCCCGGCAGCCGTTTTCAGTTCTTGCGGAACGGTTATTTCTGTGTAGATACCGTTGATTCAACCAAATCCAGGCTTGTTTTCAACCGGATAGTTCCCTTGAAGGACACCTGGGCTAAAATTCAGAAGGCAAACAAATAATGCCGGGTTTTCAGCAAGAACCGCCGGTTTTGCAGAACCGGCGGTTCTTGGGCGTTGATGCTCAAAAACAAATTCACCTTATAGCCAGTGCTACGGCCTCAATTTCAATCAGGGCGCCTTTGGGCAGGGTCGAGACTTCCACACAGGACCTGGCAGGGCAGTCTTCTTTAAAGTAGCTGCTGTAAACATCGTTGATGGCGTTAAAATCATCCATGTCTTTAATATAAAGGGTAGTCTTTAAAACATGGTCCAGGTCGCTGCCGCCGGCCTGCAATACATTTTTAAGATTCTCCAAAGCCTGCTTTGTTTGAACCCTTATGTCCGGAGATACTATTTCCCCGGTAGCAGGGTTTAAGGGGATTTGACCTGAGGTAAAGATCAGGTTTCCTGTCCTGACCCCCTGGGAGTAAGGTCCAATGGCTTCAGGCGCCTGTTCTGAAAAAAACACTGTCTTTGAAGCTGGACTGGAACAGGCTGCTGCAGTTAATGATAAAGTCAGCAGAAAAATAATAGAAGTAAGCATCTGAAACTTTTTCATCTTTTCCGTGCTCCTTTGGAAATAATAATTTGCTGGACCCTTTCTTTAAAGACCTGTGGAATCTGCCATGCCGGCTTAGTTCGGCGCCGGAAGAAAAAAACCTCTAGGGTAGGGGCCTTTTGCCGGAAATAGTGCTGAAGAAGTTTTAGACAGAGGGATCTGAGGGATTTGCCCGGGGTTTAGCAGGTCCAAAAGAAAGAATCAGGTAGTTTTACAGATAGGTATAATCTTGTTAGACTACCGTACCATAAAAGCAGCGCCAACGAAAAGGACTGAAAAATTTAACAGCATTATTTAAGGGCAGAATTTTTTTGTTGAAGAATTTTAAAGGCAAAGCATCACTTGCAGCAGGGGGTGTACCCCGGGCTGTCAAGGGGGGATCAGTGTGCACGTTCCGGCCAGGCCCAGGGTACCCTTTGAATTTCATAACAAGGACGATTTTCCGGCAAAGCTTGCCGGCTGGATTGGGCATGTGTTCTATGATCTCCTGCCCGGGCACGGTTATGAAATTCGCGAAGAACAAATCTTCACAGCTTTTCGGCTTGCTGATGCCGTGTGTAAAGGGAAGGTGCACTTTGCGGAGGCGGGACTGGGTACCGGAAAGACCTTCGCCTATTTGCTGACGGCCATCCCTTACGCCCGGTTGACTGGAAAGCCTGTGGTGATTGCCTGTGCTTCAACAGCGCTCCAGGAACAGCTTGCCGGACCCAGGGGGGATGCCCGCACGTTGTCGCGTCTCCTCGGCCTGGACCTTGACGTCCGCCTGGCCAAGGACCCGCGCCAGTATATCTGCGAGAGGAGGGTTGAACGGTTTGCAGGCCCTTTATCAGAAGGGACGGATCAGGCGCTTCAGGATGCTTTGCGCCGGTCTGAGGCATCTGAGCGGGGTGAACGCTCCGAGATGCCGGATGTACCCGACCGCATCTGGAAGATGCTGGCCTGGGATGAATCCATGTCTTGTGAAACCTGCTCCTCCCGGGGGTTTTGCAAGTTGGTCAGGGCTAGGGAGTATTACCGGCGGGCCGGAGATCTGATCGTCGGCGACCACGGGATCTTTTTTGACGATTTATGGACCCGGGACGACCGGATTGCCGATGGTAAACTGCCCCTCCTGCCCCCTTACTCGGCGGTTATCCTGGACGAAGGGCATAAGGTGATGCTTCCTGCAGCCATGAGGGCAGGCCGGCAGATCCTCAAGGAGGACATGGAGAGCATGCTCTCCCTGCTCGAGCAACTCCAGGGGGCCCGCATGTCCCTTGTATCCGTTACCTTTGCCATGAGAGCGGCTGTGGCCAGGTTTTTCAGACTCCTCTACAATTCGGTATGCCGGGATGAGCGGACAGACAGGCTCGCCGTCCGGCTCAGCGATGTCCTGCTCCAGGCGGCGGAAACCTTGCGTCGCGCCCTGGAGGCCCTGCTCCGCGAGCTGCAGTATGAACAGGAGTTGCACATCGAGTCCCTGACCACAACTCAAATACAGGCCTTTGAAGCCCGGATCGAGCGGGCGGCAGCCGCCCTGGGCCGTTTTTGCCGGAACAGGGCCACAGATACAATCGTCTGGGTCAGCCGAAGGGACGAGAGTTTTTGGGTGGTGCCCCGGGACCTGGGCGGCCTGCTGAAGAAGCATCTCTTTAACAGGAAGATTCCCGTGGTTTTTTCCTCCGCTACCTTGAGCGCTGGAGGAGACTTCGGTTATTTTGCGCGCACCCTGGGCTTGCAGGAGGTGTCCAGCTCATCCGTGACCAGTTCCTTTGAATTTGAGAAGCAAGTTCTGGTTTATCTCCCCCGGCTTGTTCCGGCCGGCGACCGGGAGGACTGGTTTTCCAGGGCCCTGAAGCGGTTAGTTTCATTGTTGCGTCTTTCCCGGGGACGGGCGCTGGTGCTCACAAACTATCCTTCCGATGTCCGGAAAATTCGCACGGGTTTAAAAAACTACCGCTTCCCCTTTGAGCTGCTCTGGGAAGACAGGGCTGAGCGGGGCTACCTGGTGGAAAGATTCCGGAAGGAGGTCTCGTCGGTACTGGTCGGCGCAGGTTTCTGGGAGGGCATTGACGTGCCTGGAGAAGCCCTGTCCCTCCTTGTCATCTGGCGCCTGCCCTTTCCGCCCCCGGATCCGTTAATTGAAGCGCGGCGCCGTGAGGCGGAGGAACAGGGGCTTGACCCGGTGACTGCGGTGGACTATCCGGAAATGGCCTTGAGGTTGAAACAGGGCTGCGGCAGGTTGATCCGGAAGAGGGATGACCGGGGCGTCATAGCCATCCTGGAGCCGCTGCGGGGGATGCCCTGGGAGCATGTGGCCCTGGAAGCCCTCCCGCCAGGAGCTGGAATTGCGGCAAGTCTGGCTCCTCTTTCCAGATTTCTAAATCAGAAAACAAGCGGGGCCGGGGGGGGAGGATTGCCGCCGGCAACCGGGCCTGCCGAACGATAATGATAGATAATGATAATGATAGATAATATAGATAACGGTAAAAGAGAGGGTTGCGGATGTTACATACTCTGGTTGAAGAGCTTGCCCGGGTAGCCGTCAGCTTGATCGAAACCCTTGGTTATTGGGGCATACTGATCGGAATGACAATCGAAAGCGCCTGTATCCCCTTGCCCAGCGAGGTGATCATGCTTTTTGGCGGCTTTCTGGCGGCAGTGGGCACTTTTAATTTCTGGTTCGTTGCTGCCGCGGGCGTGCTGGGAAACGTTGCCGGTTCCGTGCTTACCTACTGGATTGGGGCCAACGGCGGGCGTTCCCTTTTGCAGAAGTACGGCAAGTACCTTTTAATTAACCCCGGGCACATGGATAAAGCTGATCGCTGGTTTTCCCGCTACGGGGACTGGACAGTTTTCTTTGCCCGCAACCTGCCGGTGATCCGGACTTTTATATCACTGCCTGCCGGACTGGCCAGGATGAATTTTGCAAAGTTTTTTATTTATACTTTTATAGGCTGTATCCCCTGGAATCTGGCACTGACCTTTTTGGGCTACAAGCTTGGTGAAAACTGGCGTTTGATTGAACCATATTTCCGTCCCGTTAGCTACGTCATAGTTTTTGCGCTGCTCATGGGCATCATCTGGTTTTTTTATAAAAGCTTCAGCAGCCTTAAAAAACCTGCCAGGCAGAAGCTAGAGGAGTTCAGGGAGGAAAAATAGGTCCTCCCGGAAGGAGAAGGGGTTATAAACGGCCTAATATTTGAGATTGTTTTCCTGTCAATGCGCTGTATAAAAACTGTTGCAAGAACAGCCGCCTCCCCCAAAGGTTTTGCTGCCTGAATAAGGGCGCCGTTTTTCGCGGTGTCCTTTGATTATGTGCATTTTTTACCATAGGCTTGAACATTAAATAACATCTAATTCCCATTCATCATATGTGCAGATTAGTCATCTAAAACAGCATTTAATCCAAAATTGCCTTTTGAGTTCGATAAAAGGGATTCTTTATTTTATGACGAAACAATTGTAGAATAAAGAGGTTAAGGTTTTTATTTATGCTTTTTTTCACAAGCTCATTGCCGGAGTATAAATGGTTTGCATTTTTAATAAAAGTAACTAAAAGATGTTAAATGATGTTATAAATCTAAATCCAAAGGCCTTAAATCTACCATTGCAAGTAAAATTATCAGCTGTAAGTAAATACATCAGACAGGGCTATTTTCTGGAGGGATTTTTATGCTAACCATCCAGGTTTGCGTCGGGAGTTCCTGTTTTTTGCGCGGGGCCATGAACGTCATAACAGAATTTGAAAACCTTATTGCTCATTATAAAATGGATGATCTGGTGGTCCTTAAAGGTAATTTCTGCCTGGAACGCTGTAATGAAGGTGCCACTGTCAAAATTGGCGACAAGATCTTTACGGGAATCCGTTGCGAAGACGTCAGTGACCTTTTTGATAAGGAAGTAATTCCGGCAGTATACGGGGTGGAGTAGGATGAATTTAATTACCACGAACGAAGCAAAGTGCCGTGACTGCTATAAGTGTGTCCGGACGTGCCAGGTCAAGGCCATCTCTATTCAATCCGGGCACCAGAACCAGATGCACGCCCGGGTGATTGAGGAAAGCTGCATCCAGGACGGGATGTGCACGGTGATTTGTCCGCAAAAGGCAAAGGTTGTCAAGAGTTGTCTGGAGGACGTGAAAAGAATTATAGCCGACCCGACCATTTTTGTAGCTGCCAGTATCGCGCCTTCTTTCGCGGCGCACATTCCACAGGACTTAACCGGAAAGATTCCGGGACTGCTCAGGCAGCTGGGCTTTTCCTATGTAGGCCAAACGGCTGTAGGGGCGGAGTTGATTTGTCTGGAATACCTCCGGGAAAATCCAGCCGGTCCAACTATCTCCAGCGCCTGTCCGGTGGTTGTAAACCTGGTGGAGCGCCACTACCCGCACTTAATTCCTTATCTGTCCAGGCTTGTGTCACCCATGATCGCCCACGGCCGGCTCCTGAAAAAACAGTTTCCTGAAAGTGTTGTGGTCTTCATCGGACCCTGCATCGGGAAAAAAGGAGAGGCGCAGTCCGACGCGGTCCAGGGTGTGGTGGATTATGTACTGGGCTTTAAGGAACTCTGGGACTGGGCCGTCCAGGCCGGAATTGATTTCGAACAAATACCCGATACGGGATTTGACGGTTATAACCCGGGGCCGGCCCGCCTCTTTCCAGCAGAAGGGGGGCAGTTGCTGGCTTCCTCCCTCAGCACGGACATTATGGATGAAAGCGTTATGACCATCACGGGTCTGGAAAACTGCATTGAACTGCTGAAAAACTTATCCGGCGGTTCTGCTCACAAAAGGCCGAGATTTATGGAATTACTGGCCTGCGACGGCGGTTGCCTGGGCGGACCTTACCGGGTTACGGAAGAGGATGTTTATTTCAAGAAACAGAGGCTCCTGGATTTTTACACCAGTTCCGGGCCCGCTGACCAGCCTTCCCGGCGGCCCTCGCTACCTGCGGCTGAACTGTACCGCACCTTTATAAACCGCAAACAGGACCTGCCGGTGCCTACCCCGGAACAAATCAAGAAGATCCTGGCTCTCACCGATAAGTTTTTACCGGAGGATGAACTGAACTGCGGGGCCTGCGGTTTCGGCTCCTGTCAGGAAAAGGCGGTGGCTGTTTTCCAGGGCAACGCCGAGCCTCAAATGTGCATACCTTATATGCGAAAGCGCGCGGAATCCATCTCGAACATGGTTTTACGGGCAATGCCGGACGGTGTGATCATCACGGACGAAGATTTAAATATAATTGAGATTAACCCTGCAGCCCGGAAGATGTTTGCCTGCAAGGGGAAAGTTACCGGCGAAAATCTGGACAGTTTAATGGATCCGGCTGAATTTCAGCGGGTAATCCGGGAGAAAAGAATGGTTAAAACAGAGGCCTGTTATTTGAAAAACCCTCTTATTACACGACATTTGATTTTCCCCCTGGACAACCGGGTTGTAGGTATCTTTATCGATATCACCAACGAGCTCAAGCAGCGGGAAGAACTGGAGCTGGTCAAAACCCAGACCATTAACCGGGCCAGGGAAGTAATTAAGAAGCAAATGACGGTGGCCCAGGTAATTGCCGGCCTTCTGGGGGAAACCACCGCGGAAACCAAGGCTCTTTTAAGCAAGCTGATTAAAGTAATGCAGGAATAACTGACTGATTAAAGTTTTAAGCAGGAATAACGAAGGGGCGGGGAGCATGTCCTTGCATCTGGATATTGGCTACTCACAGCTGAATAAAAAGGGGGAAGAGCTTTGCGGCGATTCTATTGAAGTCCTGGAAAGCGACGATTCTTCCATCGTTGTCCTGGCGGATGGCCTGGCCAGCGGGGTCAAAGCGAATATCCTTTCCAGGATTACTGCCAAAACCGCCGCCACAATGCTCAAGATGGGCTGTCATATCGATGAGGTGATCGAGACCATGGCTGAAACCCTGCCGGTTGACAAGGTGAGGAACCTGGCTTACAGCACCTTTTCAATCCTGCAGGTGTTTAATGACGGACAGGCCTACCTGGCTGAATTTGACAATCCCCCGTCCTACCTTGGTTATAAAGAATCTTTGTTGTTTATAAAAAGGACGGAGCGCAGCGCAGGAGATAAAAAAATCCGGGAAGCCCATTTAAGTCTCCAGGACGGCAACTGGCTTGTTCTTGTTACGGACGGTGTTCTGCATGCCGGCATCGGAGGTGCCTGGAACCTCGGCTGGGGAAAGGAAGAGGTCGGCAAATACATCAAAAGGCTGGCAGCGCGGGGGCCGGTCCTCGATGCCACCGACTGGGCGGAGGAAATCACCCAGAAGTGCAGGCAGCTATACTACCACCAGCCCGGGGATGATGTCAGCGTTGTTGTGGTGAAAATCCGGCAGGAACGGAAGCTCACCGCCCTGATCGGGCCCCCCCGCGACCCCGCCAACGACCACCTGGCTGTGGAAAAACTTATGACCCCCGGGGGTCTGAAAGTGGTCTGCGGGGGCACCACCAGCAATCTTGTGAGCCGGGTGCTCAACAGGGAGGTGTCCGTCAACCTCGGCAGCGAGTCCGAAACAATTCCGCCCACCG
Organism: Bacillota bacterium; assembly: GCA_029555205.1. GTDB lineage: Bacteria > Bacillota > Desulfotomaculia > Desulfotomaculales > Pelotomaculaceae > DTU098. The sequence continues at coordinate 13,724 of JAKPTB010000148.1, read as the reverse complement.
GGCAGATTGAGGGGATAGATCTTGTGACCGAGGGCGCCATAACCATTTACTATACCCTGCAATATCTTAAAAAGGGTGTCAAACTAAGGCATCTTGAGGGGATCCGGGATGGCGCGGGCCAGCTCACCGCTGAACTGCTCAAGGCGGACGAAATCCATTTCATCGTTGGCCTGGCCATAAACCAAACTTTTAATTACCCGGGGTTTCCGGTTTCCTGTGTCCTGAAGAACCAAACGGTCCGGGATATTGCCGAAACGCTGATGGGCATGGGCAAAAGGGTTACCATTGAGTATCTCTAAAGCAACAGGCGTTATTTAGCATATGGAACCAGAAACAGGGTGGAAAGTATTTTACATTCAAACCCCGGGACGGCGTTGCCGGGGTGAGGAGCAGTAATATTGTTGCAAAACATACGTTGCTTAAATTTAGGTCTTGTTACCGCGTGCCGGAAACAGCCTGTCTGTTTCTTGAATTAAGAAAAGGGAGGGTACGACCTTGTTTGTATGCGATTACATGAAAAAATCGCTTCTGACAGTTAACAAGGATACGCCCATAGCCACAGCTTTGGAGATCCTCCAGAAAAATCAAATCCGCCAACTGCCGGTGGTAGAGGGTGAAAAGCTGGCAGGTCTGGTTACAGAAAAGCAACTGCTTAAAGTATCTCCATCCCCCGCGACATCCCTGGGCGCTTTTGAAAGGCAATACTTTCTGGCCAATATGAAAGTTTCTGAAGTTATGGTCAAGTTTCCGCTTACGGTTACACCGGATACGACTATTGAAGAGGCTGCCCTGTATATGAGGGAACACAAGATCGGCAGCGCCCCGGTTGTAGTGGGGGAAAAACTGGTAGGGATTATCACTGTTACCGACATCTTTGACGCCCTGATCAAATATTTCGGCTACGGCAAGTCCGGACTCAGGCTGGTCATTGAATCAAGGGACCGGTCCGGACTGTTTGCTGAAATTACCCAGTTGCTGAATGATTTCAACGCTCCGGTTAAAGGTGTTATTTATTTTGTCAAGGACAATGAAGAGGCCCGGATCAAGCTGCGCATAGAAACATCCGATGCCTCCCCGCTGCTGGCCGCCATGAAGAGCAGGGGCTTTAAAATAACCTGCTATTAAAATAAAAGGGTTGCTGTTGGAAAGAAACAGGGATACGTATCACCTGCCAGTGGAGTGAAAGCCACTCCATATTAAGAAAAGTGTTTTGCCCGTGACAGGGTAAGATGGCTGATCTCGTTCTGTTATGGAACATTTGTTCAAATCAGACAAGTTAAAGTACCTGCAAGATAGACCGGCGGGCAAAGAGCAGCCGGGTTTTCTTTTGCAGGGACCGTTAATTTTTCGATTAGATCAAGAACGAGCATTAAATCAAAGGGTTTGCTGATTAGAGCCCGGTAGCACTCCGGCGGGGGAAAATTATCGGAATTTGGTATGGAGCCCGTAATAATCACAACAGGAATGTCCCGCAGCCTTTTGTCGGCATGTATTGTTTCGGCCACAACGCTACCGCTTAAACCGGGCAGGCAAAGATCCACAAAAACAATATCAGGCGCGGGCGTCTGATCCAGCAGTTCCAGTCCGGCCCGGCCGTTTGACGCCGTGAGGACCTCATGCCCCTCTTCGCTGATGGCAATCTTCAAAACCAGGGAAATATTTGGTTCGTCTACTATAACCAAAACACGTGCCATTGGAGTGCCTCCTTTATTGTGTTTTTAGCTGGTCTATTGTGCTTGAGTTAATGAAACTATGTATTGGACAACTTCACTATAATTTAGTATACTACGCCCTACCCCCTGAAAATTGTCATTTTTTGTTAGAGAGGGGGGTTAGGGCCAGGGATAGGCTCGACAGGATTCAGCTGCTCCTGGAAGATGCCTGAAATAAGGCGGCCGAAAGGTAAGATTTGGTTAGTACTTATTTTTTGAAGGGTCTTGTAAATGAGATTAAACAGTGCTAAACTATAACTAAGCACCATCCTTACAGTGACTTGGGTTTATGTATTGCAGGGCCGTCGAACGTGTATTTCGGTTTTGATGCAAGCAGTAACAAGTCTTCAGGGTAGTGTTTTTTAGTCTCCGGTTCAATTCAAGTTATGTTTTAGCATTGTGGTTTGAAGCAACCAAAAAGGGTTTCCGATTCGGATCGAGGAGGATTAGAAGTAGCCTTTTACAGTGGTTCCAGCTGGAAGCTGGTTTTGAACAGGTTCATCAGCAAGAGTTATGAACAGATCACTCATTGGGGAACAGCTAAACTGTAGGGATGGTTGCTTTATTCAGGGAGAAGGCTAAAGGGCCTTCTCCCTTTGCATGGAGCTGCCCATGGGCGGACCGGTTAAAAAAACAGCTGTATATTTTATTCCCGGATAGAATAGTTTAGATTGGAGACAGGCCTGGAGCCTTGGAAAAACGGAGGGGTCAAGCTGTTGCGTCTAAATGTTATCTGGCCGGTCCTGATTCTGCTTGCCGGCGCCTTCAGCCTGCTTTATTTGTGGTTTACCCTGTTTCCGGGGCGGGTGGCTCCGGAAACCTGGCAGTATTTCAGTGCCGGCCAGGTAGAGCTGGGACGGCAATATAATAAGATGCTGCGGCTGGTGTTTATCGGCGGCTTTTTTAGCCAGGCGGTCTTTTTGCTGTGGCTGGTATTCACCGGCCGGGCGGCGGCACTGTCCCGCTGGTCGGAACAGGCTGCGGGAGGCAACTATACAGCAAGCCTGCTGCTGTTTTTTCTGGCCCTCTGGCTGGCGCTGCTTGTGCTGGAACTTCCCTTCAACTTTTTCAGCAGCTATGTCTGGCAGCACCAGTGGGGGTTCTCAACCCAGAGTCTTGCCTCCTGGTGCTCCGATTATGTCAGAAGCGCCGGGCTCCGGCTGGTCCTTGGCGCTGCAGGGGTGGTCATTCTTTTCCAGGTTATGGGCCGCTGGCCCGGCACCTGGTGGCTGGCCGGGGCAGTGCTTTTTTCGGCCTGGCTGGTCATTGAAAGCTACCTCTGGCCGGTTCTGGTTGCTCCCCTTTTTAACCGTTTTGAGCCGGCTGCGGATCCCGCAGTGGTCTCGATGGTCCAGGAGCTTTCCCAAAAAGCCGGGTTACCGGTGGACCAGGTGCTGGTCATGGATGCCAGCCGCCGCACCAACCGGGCCAACGCCTACTTTGCCGGCCTGGGAGGGACCCGGCGAATTGTGCTGTATGATACGCTGCTGCGGGACTATCCCCCGGACCAGGTGCGGGCGGTGGTGGCCCACGAAATGGCCCACTGGAGTCAGGGACACATTGTGCGGGGACTGGCTCTGGGCGCTCTGGGCAGCTTCGCTCTCTGGGGCCTTCTGTTTTTAACCCTGCGTTCTACCGTCCCGCTGGTATTAGGCCGTTATCCACCCGGCGCCTGGGCGGTGATCCTGTTGTTTTTCCTCCTGGTTTCCTTTGCCGGAACACCGCTGCAGAATTATTTTTCCCGGGGAATGGAACGGGAGGCCGACCGGGTTGCGGTAATGCTCACCGGGGATGTGGAGGGCGCTGTCCGCCTGCAGCAGGATCTGGCTGCCAAAAACCTGTCCGATGTCGCGCCTGCCCCCTTTATCCGCTGGTTCAGCTACAGTCACCCGCCTGCGGTGAGCCGTATTGAGCAGATCCTGCAGGCCGGCGCTCAAGCCTGCCGGTAGGAGCAGGACTCCCCCAGTACATTTCCCCGTGTAAGCTCTCAGGTTTTGTCCGGACGGCAGGAAAAGGCCCTTGGGGGACAGATCCGTCTTTAGTCTGGTTTAACTTTTGGGTTCTAGCCGCCGTGCCCGCTAACGGTAAGGCAGGCAGTATAAGCAGGCCCCGGGCATAGTGAAACGCTGTTCTCCGTTGCAGGTGTGCCTGCCGGGTGGTTTACCCGGGGTAAAGTGCTTGCATTTCACCCTAAGACCATGTATAATAATCTACGCACAGTTTTTAAGCTTGTTTATACAATCATTAAGAAAACTGGACGGGCGCATGAACAGGGAGCAATGTCCTGTGTTGTGCCTGCAAGCTAAGTAGTGCACGGAGAGATGGCCGAGTGGATGAAGGCGCACGCCTGGAGAGCGTGTGGACGGGTAACCGTCTCGTGAGTTCGAATCTCACTCTCTCCGCCATTTTATTATCGGGAATTGTTTTTTTAAGGAAAATTTAATTGCTTTTGGAGAAATACTTTGGCCGTGCTAGACGGGGAGGTAGCGGTGCCCTGTACCCGCAAACCGCTGTAGCGGGGTTGAATTCCTGCCCCAGGGTTTAGCTTGTGGGGTCCGGAGCCTGTAAGGGGCGTTGAGGATCGGGTCTCGTGCGACGGGGCTTCTTGAACCGTGTCAGGTCCTGACGGAAGCAGCACTAAGGGAAAAACCCCGGGTGCCGCGAGGGTGCCTGGTCTGAGCTACCTGCAGGTATACCGCCCGGAAGTTCATATTCGAAGGCAGGTGCACGGCCTCTAAATTTAAACCGCCTCCCGGCAATGGGGAAGGCGGTTTTTTGGGTTCCCGGAAAATGAACGACTGTGTCAGCAGGGTTCTTAAGAATGAGGTTTTTCCGGCGGGCCTTTGTCTTCATTTTCTACATAAACAGCCCCATGCCCGTAATAATCCGGGGCATAATTTTGGAGAACCGGTTCCCTTACTTTAAAGGGGGGCGGGTAGAAGGAACTGAGCGGCTCGTGAATCTTACTGGCTTTTTTCGGTTTTGGAGCCTGGTCCGGCAATTTGAACACCTCCAGAGCTTAGCTTGACCTTACCTGTAAAATCTTATTCCCTTTTGAACAGGTGCGGTTCCGGTAGCAGCTGAACAGGAATTACCGTTTGAGTGCAGAATTATATAGGCAAAATATAGGGAAAGAAAAAGCAAATTACAGAAAGGAATTTCCCATGGCGTATCTGGCACTGTACAGGGAATGGCGGCCCCGGACATTCGGAGAAATCATCGGGCAGGAACACATTACCCGGACCTTGAAAAACGCAGTAAAGGCGGGGCGTGTGGGCCATGCCTATCTTTTCTGCGGCACCCGGGGAACCGGCAAGACAACCACGGCCAAGGTGCTGGCCAAAGCCCTGAATTGCTCCCGGGAGGAGGAAGCGGAGCCCTGCAACTGCTGCGATAGCTGTGTGGCAATTAATGAAGGGTTGTCCGTAGACGTTATTGAAATTGATGCCGCCTCCAACCGGGGCATCGACGAAATCAGAGACTTGAGGGAAAAAGTCAAATTTGCACCAAGTGGAGGGCGTTTCCGGGTCTATATCATCGACGAAGTCCACATGCTCACCAACGAGGCCTTCAACGCACTTTTAAAGACGCTGGAGGAACCCCCTCGCCATGTTGTGTTCATCCTGGCCACCACCGAGCCGCACAAGGTGCCCCTGACCATCCTGTCCCGCTGCCAGCGCTTTGATTTTAAACGCATTGTTCCTGCCGACATAATTCGCCGGCTAAAAGAGGTGGCCGCCGGGGCGCATCTGGAAGTGGAGGAAGAGGCCCTGCGGCTCATTGCCCGGGCAGCCGAGGGCGGCCTGCGGGACGCCTTGAGCATTCTCGACCAGGGAGCGGCTTTCGGGGGGATGAAAATAACGGCCGGGGACGTGCATAAACTCCTGGGCACGGTGCGCACGGAAGCCCTGGCCAAAATGGCCGGCTGTCTGGCCGCAGGGGATGCGGGCGCAGCCCTGCGGCTGCTCAACGAACTGGCCGGAGAGGGCAAGGATTTGCGCCTCTTTGCCAGGGAAATGGCCTCTTACCTGCGGGCGCTCCTTCTGGACAAAATATCGCCGGGCGCTGCGGCTGAGGAGGCCTGGGAGGATAGCGCCGGGATGTCGGCCCGGGCGGCGGATTTTACAGAGGAGAGGCTCTTATATGCAGTGCAGGTTATTACTGCCGCAGAACAGGAAATGAAGATGAGCACGCTTCCGGCTATTGTCCTTGAGCTGGCCCTGGTAAAAGCCTGCCGGAACCTTGGTGCGGGCGGCATCCCGGCGCTTGAGGCCAGGCTCAGCGCCCTGGAGGATAAGGTGAATGCGGCCTTAGCCGGCGGCGCCCTGCGCCCCGGGGCCCCGGCCCTGCCGGAAACCCGCCCTGCCGGCGGTTCCCTGCCGGCAGCTGGTGCAGAAGTGGAAGTGCGGGGCAGAAGGCCGCAAGGGGAAGAGAATCCTGAGGCCCGGCTGAAAAAGAAAGCGACCGGGGGACAGATGCAGGTGCCGCCCGGGGACGGGACGGGCCTGGCGGGCCGGAAGCCCCGCCCCGGGGAGCCTGACCAGGAAAGCGCCGTGCCGGGGGAAGGAACCTCCGGCGTGACCTTGAAGCAGGTGCGGGAAGCCTGGAGCGCCTTGCTGGAAGCCTTGAAGAGGGAACGGCTTCCCCTCTATCACAATTATGCCGGGGTTGTTCCCCTGGCCGTTAAGGGCCGGAGCCTGGTTCTGGGGTTTCCCGGGGAAAATGAGCTGGCCAGGGAAATTGCAGAGCAACCGGAAAATAAAATGTACCTGGAGGCACTCCTGGGCAAGTCCTTCGGAGGAAGATGGCAGGCAGTCTTTAAATTCTATAAGGGCAAACCCAGTTTTCCGGAACCGAAGCAAAATCTCAGGGAACCGGTGGCGGATGTGGCAAAGCGTTTCGGGGGCAAGGAAGTTGTCCTGGAGGACGAGCCCGTGGATAAACTCTTCTAGTCCGGTTTTGCCCGAAGGGGTTAAACAGATAGATCTAAGGGCATACTTTAACGGTTTTATACTTAAACTTTTAAAAGGGATTTAAACTAAGGAGGTTTTTGGCATGATGGGCGGCAATATGAACAAAATGATGAAGCAAGTTCAAAAAATGCAACAGGAAATGCTCAAGATGCAGGAGGAATTGGCCAACCGGACGGTGGAGAGCACCGCCGGCGGAGGTGTGGTAAAAGTAGTGGCAAGTGGTAAAAATGAGATCGTTTCCATTGAAATCAAGCCCGAAGCGGTGGATCCGGAAGATGTGGAAATGCTCCAGGACCTCGTTCTGACTGCGGTTAACGAAGCCCTGAGGAAAGCCCAGGAAATGATTAATACAGAGATGGCCAGGCTGACGGGCGGCTTAAAGATTCCCGGGATGTTTTAGTAATGAATGTTTACGCCAAGCCTGTTGCCCGCCTGATCGACCATCTGGCCAGGCTCCCGGGGATTGGGCCGAAAACAGCCCAGCGCCTTGCCTTCCACATTTTGAACGCCCCGGCGGAGGTGGCCTTGGGCCTGGCCAGGGCTGTGGAGGAAGCCAGAAACACCGTCCGCACCTGTTCGATCTGCGGCTACCTGACCGACCAGGATCCCTGTTTTATTTGCCGGGACGACCGGCGCAGGCAGGATCTTCTTTGCGTGGTGGAACGCCCCAGGGACGTGGTGGCCATGGAAAAAGCCAGGAGTTTCCGGGGGCTTTACCATGTCCTCCAGGGGGCTATCTCGCCCATGGAAGGGATCGGCCCGGAGCAGTTGAACATCCGGAAACTCTTGCAGCGCCTGGAAGGGGGAACTATCAAAGAAGTCATCCTGGCCATGAATCCCAATGTGGAGGGGGATGCCACCGCCCTCTACCTGGCCGGCCTGCTCCGGAACCTTGACCTTCGCCTGACCAGGCTTGCCCACGGCCTGCCTGTGGGCGCCGATTTGGAATATGCGGACGAGGTCACCTTGAGCAAAGCAATGGAGGGCAGGCAGGAGATTAAATAGGAATATTTTCCAGCCGGGCTCATATAATGGAGCAAAGGGAGGTGCTCCGCCTTGGAATGGAAGATGTTCTTGATCGGAATGGCCGGACTGTTGGGACTCTACCTCATGGGAACGGTATTATTCCGCCCCTTGAGATTTCTAATTCGCCTGGCTGCCTGGTCCATGCTGGGGGCCTTTCTGCTGGTGGCCCTGAACACCCTGTTCGGCTACTTCGGCTTCCACATTGCCGTTAATCCGTGGACGATTCTCACCGCCGGGCTCCTTCAGCTCCCGGGGGTAGTCCTGCTTGTCCTATTGAACTATTTTTTGCTTTGCTGAATATTTTTGGGCAATAATTCATAAAACATATATGGGTAAAAACGGAATTATCTCCTTGAGCATATGAAACGTAAGGTAAAAGACCTCTTGAGAGAGGTCTTTTGTCTTCAGTTATTTATTAAAATAATCTTCCTCACTGGTATTATGATCTGACTGTCCGGCCGGCCTGCATTGCAGTTAAAACTGTTAAAGGTTTGAGACCGGTAGAGGTATCAAGCAATTCATTAACCGGAAGTCAACAAATAGTTCCTCACGCCTTTTTTATTAATCTCAATCAAGGCCCCCTGGAGCAAACCCTGCTCGTAAGAGCTGCCCGGGTTTATGCCGATGGTTTTCTTTAGGCGCTGTGTCCCCCTGGCTTCGTGAATATGCCCGAAAAGTCCCAGCATGGGTTGATGGCGGTAAATAAAGTCGCGTACAGCTTTACTGCCCACGGGCACCAGCGATTGACCTGCAAACTTGGGACGCAGGTTTTCGTCCAGTTCGGGTGCGTCATCCAAACCGGATTTGTAAGGAGGGCCGTGAAAGTTGCAGATTAAACGCCTGAAATCCCTGACCAGGGGCAGCATTTTTTCTAAACGCTCCAGCAGCTTACTGTCTGACTCTTCCCTGAAGGTATTCCAGGGCGTGGGATTGCACCAGCCGGTACTGATCAACTGACAGTTTTCGTCCAGGTCAAAGGCCTGTCCCTCCGCAGAGATTATGTACGGTGACTGGTTCAATAAACCGTCGATTTCAAACATGTCGTCATTTCCCGGGCATACGAATACCTTGATCCCGGTATCCTTCAGCTTGCTCTCGGCGAAAGCGAGCCAGTCCTCGAGGCGCTTCAGGGCTTTTTGGGTAAAGAGCGCCTCGCGCTCTTCGGGGTGTTCCCTGTAATAGTCAATCTCTTCCGGTGTAAAGCGCACCGGATAATACCCTTTATCCGCAATCATTTTTTCAGCCTGGCTCACTTCTTCTTCTGATTGTAAAATCTGTTTATTTTCCATAAAATCAAAGTGAAAGCCGTCCTTTAGTTTGATAAACGGGATAATGGCTTTCCCCGTCATGTCCCCGCCCAGGATCAGGACTTCGGACCGGTAATACTTCCCGGCGTTAATAAACTTTTTCCAGCAAACATCGGACCCATGAACATCGGTGGCAAAAAATACAATCACTATACAACCAACTCTCTTTTTAGTAAACTAGCTATTCCACAGGAATTTCCCCGTAGATCTTTTCAAGGTCGATACCCTGCTTTTTGCGCAGCCCCTTGGCCGAAATATAGACTATCAGCGAGATAAGATATAAGACACCCATGTACATATACGACTTGACGTTGGCCAGCCCGTATACATCCTCAATCAGCCAGGCTTTAAACACCCAAGCCATAAAGGCCAGGAAGACAACCCCGCAAATTGTGATCAGAGGTATTCCCAGTACCTTGTATTTGGCCACGGGAGACGATTCATACATTTCCTTGTGCTTATACGGCAGGATGACGGCGGCAATAGCCGTGAAAACATAGGTCACGGAAATAACCAGGGTGGTGGCCAGGGTCCATTCCACAAACGATTCAGAATAGGCGTAAATCGTACTGACGATTAAAGACGGCACCGCCATCACCATCAGGGCGTTGATGGGGCTCCTGGTTTTGGGTGAAACCCTGGAGATCCATTCGGGCAGCAGCCGGTCGAAGGCTGCGGCGAAAATGACCCGGGTGGAGGAGAGGAAAACCGTACCGCACCAACCGAAAAACCAGGCGCTCATGGCCACAATCAGAATGAGCTGCAGCAGCGCGCTGTCGGTAAGGAAGCTGGCCAGCAAGGCGGGATACGGGAATATCGGCAGCGGCGAGTCGCCCATATAAAAAGCGTAGTTGGCGGCGTGGAACCATTCCCATCCGACACTCTTGTTCAGGATGGCGAAGAAAATTATGGCCAGAACGGTAACACCAATCAGGGCGGAAACCATACCTGTAAGGTTGCGGCGAAATTCGCCGGCCCCCCTGATTTCGCCGTAGAGGGTTGCTCCCCAGTTGGCCCACATGTTCCAGAACAGCAGCATGGGGATCAGAGCCAGGCTGGGGATAATGGCCATATTCGACCAGGCCACCGGCGTATATCCGTCCGCAGCGGTCTGGGTCAGGATCTGCTGGTAGGCATTGACGCTGTCACCGCCAAAAATGCTGGACACATAGTGGTTGAAGCCGGCTATAAACTGGGCGTTGGTTTTTAACAGCAGCAACGCCAGCATTAAGATAAAGCCCCCAATTGCAACAAAAAAACAAAATTTTTGGAAGCGGGCGTACCATCTCATACCGAAGCTGATAATAATAGAGGCCAGTACAATAACGGAAACGCAGCAGAATAGAACCCCGGCCTGGGTATTAAGCCACAGGGCGGCGTTGACAAAACTTTCGCTGCCGGATATTTCACTGAGTATGGCCAGGAACGGCTGGTAAACATTCCAGCAAAGCATGGTGCCGTACAGGGGCACCCAGTGCCAGAGGATCACCACCCAGCCGGTAAAGGCAACAACAAAACCGATCCCGCTGCCCAGGATCCTGCTTTGCCAGATATAATCCCCTCCGGAACGGGGTATTATAGAAATCATCGAAGCGTAGACAACGATCATAAAAATTAGAAAGATAGCAGCGATAATCATTGCCGGAATCATGTGCGCATCCGGCAGCCACACCGAAAAGCTAAAAATATAAAAGCCGAGTGTTACCAGGTTAATGGAAAAAAAAGCGTAAATAAACGCATCAAATACTGACCACGACCTGACCAGGCCGGTGGCATTTCTAACAAACAGGTTGTCGTTCCTCAAATTTTTATCACACCTCCAAGAGAATTATGTCACTGCCCTACCTATGCACCTCCTCCGGCAGTTCATACCAGGGTACCTTTTCGCCTACCATTGACCTCATCTTCCACTTTAACTTTTTCGGGGCTTTTTCTACTTTGTTGACTAGGTGGAGAAACCTGCCGACCACACTATCCGTATCTTCTCCTTCCAGTTTAAATTCCGGCAGTATCTTAACCAGTCTTTCGACGTTAAGAGAAAAAGTTTTATAAAGTCCCCAGTCATTGCTGCAGAGACCGGCTATCTGCAAATAGTTGATAGCACTGTCATCTTCAGTTATCTCGTTATTAAGCATTAAGGTGCTGAGGTCAATGATATCCTTGTGATTCATTTGTACAATCTGGATTTTCGTTAAGAGGAGTTCAGCCCTGGGGATGGTGTAGGGCTCTACCAGCAGGCGGTTATTAAGAGGGATGTAGTGGCACATTCGGAAATCTCCAACAAAGATATCCAACTGCCGCTGATTCTCAAGGTCGTAGTACAACTGTCTTTCATGACCGTTGTATGTATTAAAAGAGACATTGGGCTCGTACCCCATCTGTTTAAGGAAATTTGCAACTTTAGGCCCGCTGTCTTTATCCACCACCAAATCAATGTCGGAGTAATCTCTTTTAAATATTTCCGGCTCCCTTTCTGTGTGCAGCTTAACTGCTACACCACCCAGTGCGCGCAGGATAATGTTCTGCCTTTCCGCTTCTTCAATCAAACGTAACGCTTCTTCAACCGGTTCGCTAATAATTCTGGAACCCATGTTTTACACCTTACTTTCTTAATGGTTTTTCATTAGATTAGTTAGACAGTTATGAACTATGAACTGTAAAAAAGTATAGTCGTGATGATTTGGACTCCAAGAGAAGATGCTTTAAAAAAACTGCTGTTCTCCAGGGAAGATCTGCTGCCGACGTATTCATCCGGCTCACCGATCCAGCGTCAACTTGCCTTAATGTCTCCGTAGCTCAAAACATTAGCAGGGTGAATAGTCAGAGCTGTATAGAATTGACAGCTCAACATATCCGGTAGAAAAATTAAGCAGAATTTACTGTTTATTAAAAATTTTATACCGTCTTTTATCTACTGTCAACTTTATATTGTTAAATAAGTTGCTAGCAACTTATTTAACAATATAAAGTTGTATGGTGTATAATAACAAATAATAAAGATTTTTATCCTAATCAAACGTAATTGGACAATTCCGGAAAATGCAGTTTATGATTGACAGGCGGGATAAAAACGGAGAATGACAAACCATAACAGATTAAACTTGGACAAATGGTTTGCTCATCAAACATTTTGTCTTTTATATTAATTTATCAAGTAGAGGAGGATGACAGATGTTTATGCGTTTTGAAAGAATGCACAGGTCCAAAAGTTTTGAGGTTCCCACAGTAATGAAAAATGGTATTGGAATTATCAGGCTTCTGGGGGAAGAGCAAAAAAAACTCGGGGTCTCAAAACCGCTTATCGTGACCGACACGGGGGTAGTAAAGGCGGGCTTGCTTGAGCCGGTAACAGCAAGTTTGAAAGAAGCGGGACTTACCTGTGCTGTTTACGACTGTGTTGTGGCCAACCCTCCCCTTGACTGCGTGGCCGGCGCCACTGAGATGTACCTGAAAGAAAATTGTGACGGTTTAATTGCTGTGGGAGGCGGCAGTTCCATGGATACTGCCAAGGCAGCCGGCGTGGAAATTGCCCACGGCGAGCCGGTTCTTAATTACGAGTGCGCAGAGGGGAAAAAGGAACTCACCAAACGTATTCCAAAATTGACTACCATACCCACCACGGCCGGGACCGGCAGCGAAGTAACCCAGTGGGCGGTTATCACCGACCCTGCCAGGGAGTACAAGTTTAATGTGGGCGGCCCCTTGATTGCAGCTCATTTGGCTGTTGTGGACCCGGAATTACATGTCTCCATGCCCCCTTTGGTAACTGCGGGGACCGGTATGGACGCTCTCTGCCATGCCATCGAGTGCTACACCTGTCATTACGCGCAGCCTGTTACCGACGCCGTGGCACTGCTGGCTATAGAATACTGCGCCAAATACCTGCGCCGCGCCTTTGCCAACGGCAGCGACATTGAGGCACGCTACGGTATGGCCATGGCCGCCCTGATGGCCGGCCTGTCCTACGGCAGTGAAAGCGCCGGGGCCGTACATGCCATGACCCAAACCCTGGGCGGCATTGTTCCGGTGGCCCACGGACCGGCCGTAGCGGCAACCCTGGCCCCGGTGATGGAATATAACTGGATGGGTGAACCTGAAAAATATGCCCGGATTGCCCAGGCCCTGGGAATTAACACCCACGGGATGTCACTGGAGCGGGCTTCCCTGGCTGCTGTGGAATACATCTACGAACTGGTGGAGGAACTGGAAATACCTTCCCTGGAAGAACAGGGTGTTTCCCCCGACTTGATTCCCAGGCTGGCCGAAGAAGCGTACAAGGACCCGCAAACTACCGGCAATCCCCGGGATATCGACGTAAAAGGCTATCAGCAAATCTACCTGCGCTGCTTCGACATGGACTAAAATCAGGTTTAAACAGATGGGGGGTTGTTGCGTGCGCGCTGTGATCTACAGCAATTTTGACCTGTGCAGCGGCTGTAATATTTGCCGGATGATTTGTTCTGAAAAAAAGACCGGCGGGACAAACCCGCGCCTGGCGCTATTAAACCTGGAAAAACACGGGCTTGTTTACCGGCCCGTTGTTTGCGCCCAGTGCCGGAATGCTTTTTGCCTCAAGGTCTGCCCTGTGGAGGCCGTTTACCGCCAGGAGGATAGCGGCGCCGTACTTATTGACCGGGCGAAATGCACCGGCTGCGGTTTGTGTGCCGAAGCCTGCCCGGTTTGCGCAATTGTTATGGACAAGCAGG
>JAKPTB010000136.1 GCA_029555205.1 Bacillota bacterium | reverse complement strand
GGCCCCACTATGTTAGGCGCCAGACGCTGCAATTCATCGATGAGGTGGTGACCCATGAGACCAATGCGCCAGTATTCTTCAGCCCCCAATTTCTTAAAGGCAGCCTCCGGCATCCCCAGGGCAGCGAAAGCTACTATAGTTTCAAAGTCCGAGTCCCTGAAGCGCGTAGAATCAATCAGACGCAGGTTACGGTAAGCGGTCAGGACACCTTCAACATTGGGAATAATCAACCGGGCGTGGCGGTAATCATTACAGGCCGGAGGCCAACCAGCATCACCGGTAACATCACGCAGGTACTGGTAGAGATCCAGTTTAATCCGAGCTGATGGGGGTACCACTGCTAAAAAATCGGGATAAAAAAGGGGAGGAGCTGTACTTACGCTCCGATTTCGTAACCGTTCCACCGGGGTTTGGTCAATGACCATGATTCTCTTAACCTCCGCATCCTGCCGTACATTTTCAAAAATGAAACGGAAAGCGAGGTTAGTAGAAGCCCGGATAACGGTAAAACCAGCCTGAGCAGCCAGATGATCAACTCGAGCTTCAGCAGCACTGGTCAGTCGCAGGGGATCCTGAATTAAAACCCGGTCATAATCAAGGCAGCTTTCCAGCTGGTTTACAATCCATTCTTGCAGCGTCAATTTTCTCACCTACTCTAATAACAGTATAGGGAGAGTATCTTCTTCCCCCTTTACTTCTTCTAACTTCTGGTTAAGGAAATTATTGAATTCCTCAACCAGAGTAGGAACCTGTTCCTTTTCCACCGTTTTACTGGTGGGTTGGAAATCATTTAGATCAACCATTATAACTACCAGCTTCTTCAAGTAGCGATTAATAATATCTACAGCGTCCTCATCCTCCAGCACAGTGTCCACCAGAAACCGGCGCAGTTCGGTAATATTACTGCAAGCCAGGATTCCAGCAATTACTTTTTCCTTTTTTCCCTGTTCCAGTCGTTGGCGAATAGCCGGGTTTAAAAGAATCTGTAGCTTCTGATTAATAGTAGTCTCATAGTGAAGCCGTGCTTCGTTTTCAAGCTGTTCCGCTGCTTGCAGGTAATTATCAGCATTATTAAAACTGAGACCGCATTGGTGAACCGGATGCAGACGCAATTCGTCCTGGACTGATTTTTTGGAAGAAGCGGGGCAGGTAAATATTTTGGCTTCCATTTCCTTTAAGCTGGAAACTAACTCGTCCAGAAAAACCGGTTGCAATGCGCTGATTTGTTGCAAAATGGGTATGCTGGTATATTCCCGCCCCTTTAATAGTGCATTAATGCCGGCGCGGGAATTATCACAGAACTCGGTTACGGCATCGTGCAGGGCTATGTAAGCAGTTGAGTAAGCCGTAATGAGCGCAGTAATAGAGTTAGGCGTAGCTCCCGCCCCACTACCTGAGCCGATTAGCTCGGTTTTGAGTTTTACTTCCGAATCAATATAGGGTTTAAGGTCTTTAAAACGGGTGGCAAGCCCTTTTTGTATCTTATCTATTTCCTTTAATTGGGGCAGGTCAGGAATTTCCTGCTTACAATAAGCATAACCAGTTTGAATTTCCTTTTCATAATTCAGGAAGGTTTTAACCTGCCGATATCGATTCATGCGCAAGGCCAGGTCGGCTACTTCTTCTTCAAATACCCGACCCTCGTCAAAAGCTCTATAAGCAAAGACTTCCTTCAAGGCATAGAGAATCAGGTTAATATCATTGACGCTCTCAATCTCAGTCTGGTACAGAGCCTCTGCCTGTACCAGTTCCTCCTGGTAGGGATTGGATAACTCTACCGTGGCGAACAAGTCCTGAGCCACACGGTTAACCCGAGTGGCCTCCTCCTTTTCCTCAGCAAAATGCTGGCGCAGTTGTTGGCGGTATTGGGAGATTAAGGCGTCATCAGGGGTCTCTTCCAGGGTAACATCGAGCAAGCGCTCGGCATAGGGGCGCAATATATCCCAGTTTTCCGGTTTAGCCACTTTTTGCACTTTTTCCATGGCGTCCAGGACCCGGGCGGAAAAGTCCACCGTTTCCAGATTTGAATAATCCAGAACCGCAAAGGAAAGTCCCGACCTGGTTCCCATCTGAACTTGTATTTTGCCTGAACGCACCAAACAAAGCAGGTAAATCTGTACTATACGCCGGGTCAGGCCATAATCTTTGGGGCCGCCGACTCCCATAAAATTTTTATAAATGGAATTCAGGTTCATACTATCGCTATCACCTAGATGACTATCGATAAAGTCCCAAATATCTTGAACATACTGGTTTTCAGATACATCCAGTTCCCGCTCGGCGCTTTTTTTGATAATTTTTAACCCCATACCGAAGTTCTGAACGGCGCTGATGTTCTGGTTAGGTTTTGCCATACGGGGAATACTGCCCGTTTTGATAATGCCGTTAATTATCTTTACCCCGTCCTCTTTTTTAAAAGAAGATGGTCCGTCAAATTTAATATCCCGGGATTCATAAATACCAGACAGCACCCGGTCAATCAGCGGTGTAACAATGGCAGTCAATTCACCACCGGGATTAAAGTTCATCTGGCTATTGTCCTGGGCATCAAAACGTCCGCGGCCATAGCCGGAACGGATAATACGCACTATTTTACCCATATCCGCCTTCAGGTGGTCAGCAACCCAATTTATTATGGCCCGGGCATCTTCGCTCTCATTGCCGCTATTATCTTGAATAAGCTTCAAGTAAGCGGCGAAATCCAGCAAGTAGTTTTTTTCCTCGTGGTTTAACTCATCCGGAGTCCAAAGAAGAATGCGCCCGTCCGGTATTTTCTCCAGCAGTTCTGCCAGGATAGTGAAAGGTATCGGTCGACTGGCTACATAGACGGCAAAGTCATGTTCGTCTTCATCGCTTTGTATAGCGGGAAAGTTCTGGCCGTTAACCGGCATGGAAACAAAATCGCGCATAGCAATAAGTCCGGTAATTTGTCTTCCCTGCCAGTTAATTTCTAATGCTTTGCTGCGCAAAGGTACAGTAGAACCTCCACCCGGTCCGGCATAAGGGGCTATATCCCCAAACAAGGATTTTTGCCCAAAGGTCAAATCCATGGTTGCCTGATTAGTTTTAACCGGCCATTCCTCCAATGCCAGCAGGGATTCCCAGGCCCCACGTTGTATGGCTTCGTTTCCTTCGGCCTCATCACGAGCCTTCTGGAATTCCCGATTAGGATCAATACCAACAATAACCGGCTCAAACCGATAGTGGGGAATTTTATCCTCATCAAAGCTTTCCAAAACCTG
>JAKPTB010000119.1 GCA_029555205.1 Bacillota bacterium | reverse complement strand
AGCTGTAAATAAATTCAGGACAGTTGGGGAGAGCTATGGCAGCCCTGTCCCCTGGTTTTAAGCCAAGATGCACCAGATACCTGGCATAGTGCTCCACCTGGTTTTCCAGCTCGGTATATGATACTTTTAGCTGATTATACTTCAACGCTGTATACTCCGGTTCTGCCACATGTTTTAAATGTAATTCAAAAATTTTCAATGTTAATTCTCCCCCTTTAAAGCACTGCTTAATTTTTCTACAAAAGGATTATTTAATCCTTTTGAGGGCGTTGAAAACCTTTCGGAAAGTGTGCAAATCTGCTGAAAGTACGGAATAAGCCGGCGAAATATTGTTATTTGACCTCAAAAGAGGCGAAAGATATAATATAAAAGGAAAAAAAGGTCAAAGGTGGGCATATAAGCTCACATTTATATTATGTGTATGTGACCATACCCCTGTATGGGAGGTATCACATTGGAAGATGTGATTTATGCCCGGGATCTAGTAAAAGCCTTTAACGGGAAAGAGGTCGTTAAAGGCATCAGCTTTTCTGTACGACAGGGGGAATGCTTCGGTTTGCTGGGCCCGAACGGCGCCGGTAAATCTTCCACCGTAAAAATGATCTATTGTTTTTTACCGGTAACGTCCGGGATCCTGAAAGTCCTGGGTATGGACGTGCAAGAAAAGGCCAGGGAAATCAAAAAAAAGATTGGTGTGGTGGCCCAGGAAAACAACCTGGACAACGAACTGACAGTGCTGGGCAATCTGCTGGTCTATGCTAGTTTTTTTAACCTTCCCAAAAGAGAAGCGCGTTTAAAAGCAGAAGAATTATTAGCTTTTTTTGGCCTTGAGGAATACCAGCATAAAAAGGTTGAGACCCTTTCAGGGGGTATGAAGCGCAGGCTGACCATCGCCAGGGCTCTGATCCACTCTCCCGAAATCCTCATTTTGGACGAACCCACCACCGGATTGGATCCCCAGGCAAGGCATCTTGTCTGGCAGCGCCTGAGAAGTCTCAAAGAACGCGGGGTTACTCTCCTGTTTACCACCCATTACATGGATGAGGCTGTCCAGTTATGCGATCGCCTCATTATCATAGATATGGGCCGGATCCTGGAAAGCGGGCGACCCCGGGACCTGATCGGCAGGCACGTGGGTGAAACCCTGCTGGAAATCAGAGGGGATCCCGGTATTTGGGACAGTATTTTAGAGAACGGGCGTGCCTATATTAAGGAACATATGATTGTCGGGGACACAATCCTGCTTTATCCCACAGATGGACAGGCCCTGATTCAGGCTTTAAGGCCGGTGTCAGACCGTTTTTTCCACCAGACGCTGCGCCCCGCGACTCTGGAAGATGTATTTCTTAAATTAACCGGAAGGGGGCTTGTGGATGAATTTTCGGAAGCCTGACCTTTCGTGGCTGGTATGGCGAGTTTTCCAAAGGAATTTTCAAGTTTACCGCAAAACCTGGAAGGTTAGTTTAAGTTTTAACTTTTTTGAGCCGCTGTTCTACCTCGGTGCCCTCGGCTTTGGACTGGGAGCTTACGTTCAACAGATGGAAGGTTTACCCTACTTGAACTATCTTGCTCCCGGTCTGATCGCCTCTTCGGCCATGTTTGCCACTGCATATGAATGCACTTACGGGTCCTTTGTCCGGATGGCCTACCAAAAGACTTATCATGCTATTCTGGCTACGCCGGCAAGCATCGAGGATGTGGTTATGGGTGACCTGATTTACGGGGCTTTTAAGTCCGTTTTATACGGCACGGTAATTCTCCTGGTAGTGGCCGCCCTGGGCCTGGTTGCTTCCCCTTGGGCTTTGCTGGTGCCCCCTGTGCTGGCAGTGTCAGGCCTGCTTTTTGGAGCTCTGTCCATGATCTGGACAGGTCTGGTTCCCAATATAGACAGCTTTAATTACTTTTTTTCCCTGATCATTACACCGCTATTCCTTTTTTCCGGGGTTTTTTTCCCTCTTAAAGGGATGCCCGCTTTTGTGCAACAAGCCGCCTGGATTAGCCCCCTCTATCACGTGGTAAACCTTACCCGGGACCTCGTTATGGGTAGGGCGGGGGTTCATTTGATAGGAGATCTTGTGTGGCTCCTGGTGGCCACAATAGTGCTTTTGCCTGCCCCTGTTTTTCTGGTGCGCCGGCTGGTTATAAAGTAATAAACATGAGAGGAGACTGAGTATGGATAGAATAAAATCCGCCTACGAGATGGCTTTGGAACGCTTCAGCAAGAGAAAGGAAGTGCCCCGGTCGGAGATTGACAGAATGGAGTATGAGTCCGCGGGCAGCCGCGCTGCAGCTGCTTTTTTAAAGGAACGGGATTACGATCTTAAGGCTGAAATTGACAGGCACCCTGAACCCTACAGAGGCTATGTAGCCGATGGTATTCAAAAAACCCTGCTGTATAATATCATGCTTCCATCTGACCGTACCTTTAAGGAAACAAACAGAAGAGCCATGGAGGGGATCTTAGCTGTTAAAAAGAACAAGCGAGCTGTTAAGGATTTATTCAGCCAGCTGGAACATCTTTTCAATTATTACGAAAAGGCTTTAGCACAGACGTACAGCCAGTTTAAAGAACACTTTACAGAAAGGATCAACGCTCAAGTAAAGCTAATGGAAAAAAGGTCCGGCACAAAGTTAAAGGTTAATCCGGAGATCCAGCCGGGATTTCAGGAGGAGTGGATGAAAATCCGCGGCCAGCTTAATCAGCATTATGAAAAGGTTTTGAAGGAACAGAAAGAGAAGCTTCTCCAAATACCATAATGCTAATGTTTAGCTCTTTCCCAACAAGAAAACAGCTTGCGTACATTATTATTTAGTTCTGTCAGCGGCAATGTGCCGGGATAGACGGGGCCATTATGATCAAAGGGCCGGTGGTAATCAAACCGGCCTTATTGGTTTACCCGGGGCATTACATCACTTTTAGCTTCTTTATTCCAGTTTTTTTAGCTCCTCCTACTTATGGGGTTTCCTGGCCGGATGAGGGACAAAAATAAACATAGCGCCCTGTTGCTCTGATTTCCCGGCTTTTAAAAAAAATAAAGCAAGAACGGCGCCCAACAAGGAAAGCCCGGCGGAACTCCAAAACATCAATCCGGTGCCCCTGGCCATTAAGAAACCGTAAAGGGGGGGGCCCAGGGCAACGCCGAAAAACCTTACGCTTCCGTAAAATGACGTAATCAGCCCGCGTTCTTTGATCGAAGCTGAGCTGGTCACAAGGGTATTCAGGCAGGGGAGAACCATGCCTGTGCCGGCTCCCACAATGGAGATGGCCACAAAATAGAGGATTATACCGGCGGCCAGAGGCAGGAAAATGAGTGAGGCGGTTATAATGCCCAGGCCGGTTATGACCAGCAGCCGCATCAGGGACTTTTTCTTTTTAATAATAAAGCCGGTGGCAAAGGAGGTTGCGCTCATAAAAAAGACCGGGATGGCCAGGACCAGTCCTTTTTGTACACCGCCCAGGCCGTATTGCTGCTCCAGGTATTCCGAGAGGTAAAATAGAATACCAAAGAGAACCATTAAAGAGATTGCTCCGGCAAGGTAGGCTGACAACAGCAAGCCTTTTTTTTCTTGAAAAACCCTGCTGAATGATTTAAGATAGCTGGCCACATTTTGTTTGGACCGGTTTGTCCCGGGCTCTTTGACCAGCAGCCAGACGGCAACGATTATTGGTATTACAATAACCGGAAAAAAGATGAAAGCGGCATACCAGGTGATCAGACCGATGGCAGCTCCAAGGACAGGGCTGATCACCTTACCCAGACCGTTGGATGATTCAATTGTCCCAAGGGAGCGGCTGCGCTCCTTTCCTTGAAAGATGTCCCCGCACAGAGCCATCGCGATGGGTGCAGTACCAGCTGCCCCCAGACCCTGGAGGATTCTACCGGCAAGGATGCCGGAGAAGGCCAGATGACCCATCAGGACAGAGGCCGCGGCGGCCATTACCCCCCCCAGTCCGTAGAGGACCAGGCCGGATATAATTACAATCTTTCTGCCGTAGCGGTCGGATATAAGGCCGGCCAACGGGATAATAAGCCCGGCCGGTACTGAAAACAGGGTTATTAATAAGCTTACCTGTACGGAGGTTAGATTAAGTGCATTGCGAATATCAGGCAGTACAGGTATTAACATGGAATTACCCAGAACCATAAGAAACGGAACACCGGCCAAAGCTGATACGGCAAGCCAAAAATTATTTTCAGGTTTTTGGGCAGCCGTTTTTTCAGCCAATCTGATCCCTCCTTGTATGATATGACCAGTGGTATAATTTCCAGTTGGTCATATTTATTTTTTTAATATGGTAATTGACGTTTTGGGTGTCCCTTGGGACAATCACGGTAGAACCGATGGCGGGGCAGTTCTATCTCTCCTGCACTTTTTTTCACTGGCTTTACTTAAACTACCCGGTGTTATAATAAAATAAACTAGAATAAATGATAAAACATTCTACCCGGGAAATATTCCTGCAGAGGAATACTGAACTACATACCGGAAAAGATATTAAAATTTAACTGGAGTCCTCCCCGGCTGTTAGATGTCCTGCCCTGTATAAAAATGTATTTTTATTCCTGTAATGAAATAAAATGTATTACAATAACGGCATTTATTTTCCTTTTTTAAACCTGTTCAACTGGTGAATATAGGTATATGATTAAATAAAGAAATAAGAGTTGCCCTCTTATTAAGGCGCTCCTATGAATTTTTATCTGGGAGAGTGATACAGTGGACAGGGAACTGGCAATGGAAGTGGTCAGAGTTACTGAAGTGGCGGCTCTGGCGTCAGCCTACTGGATGGGCAGGGGCCGGAAAAATGAGGCCGATGAAGCTGCTACGAACGCCATGCGCAAGATGTTTGATACTGTGTCCATTAACGGTACCGTTGTTATCGGGGAAGGTGAGATGGACGAGGCTCCGATGCTTTATATCGGGGAAAAGGTGGGGAACGCCTCCTTCCCCGAGGTGGACGTGGCAGTAGATCCCCTGGAGGGAACAAATATTCTCGCAAAAGGTCTTCCAAACGCAATGGCTGTAGTCGCCATCGCCGATAAAGGCAACCTCCTTCATGCGCCGGATATGTATATGGAAAAACTCGCTGTTGGGCCCCGGGCGGCAGGCAAGGTCCATCTGGACGCCCCTATTGAAGAAACTTTGAAGATAGTTGCCGAAGCCAATAACAAGCGGGTACAGGACTGTGTCGTGATCATCCTGGAGCGTGACCGGCACCTGGAGTTAATTGAAAACGTGCGCAAGGCAGGGGCCAGGGTCAGATTGATTGGCGACGGGGACGTTGGTTCAGCTATATCTACGGCCTTTGATGACACGGGCATTGACATCTGCGCCGGGATTGGAGGCGCTCCCGAGGGTGTCATTGCAGCTGCGGCGCTTAAATGTCTTGGGGGTGAAATGCAAGCCCGCCTTTACCCGGAAGATGAGGAAGAGTACAATCGCTGCTTGAGCATGGGTATTACCGACCCCCGCAGAATCTTAACCATGGATGATCTGGTTAAGGGTGATGATGCGATTTTTGCCGCCACTGGCGTAACGGACGGGGAACTCTTACGAGGTGTGCGCTTATATGGCGGGGAAAGAGCTGAAACCCATTCTGTCGTAATGCGGGCAAAAACAGGAACAGTTCGTTTTATCAGGGCAATCCACATCCTGTCCAAGAAACTGGATCCTTCAATATTACCCCGTTCCTAGCAAAAATGGAGAAGGGGAGCAGCAGGACGATGTTTCTGCTGCTTTTCTGTAATTATTGGGAAGTTGAATAAATTGAGCAAACCAGGCCTCAATAGAAGATTTGTAAAACAAAGTTGCCCTTTACTCCTGAATATGTTAATTTATTGGAGGAGGTGCTATGTTAAAGTTAACGTAAGTACTCGAACATGGTATTTGCTTCATTAAAAACCGGTAAGTAAGTTACAGAAAGGGGCATAAATTGGATTATTCACTGGTAACCAACCAAATAGTTTTTGACATTGATGGGATTGTTGAGCTTCTGGAAGAATATCTTGATGAGTTCGTTTTATTAGAACACTACTACGAGGACCAACTGCTGGAATCAAGTATAATCTTTTTAGAAGATATTGAGATAGAATACGACCCTGGTGAGTATAGCCGCTATTTTAAACAGAAATATTTAAAAGAAGAAAGCGAAGACCAGGATTTTTCAAACCTGTTAAAGAATAATTTTGCCTCAGGACTCATGATTAACGGTTCAATGGTAGAGATTGAGATTCAGGACGGACGCATAATCTGCCTTCTTGGCAGCAGGGGTGAGTTGATCCTCAGGACTGGTTATGAGAGTTACGTATTTTCGCCTCTTTTCAAATTAACAATCCCACCTGAGAAAACACAAACTTTATTTAATGCGGTAATCGACGTTCTTAAGAACAATCATGAAGGGACACAGAAAGAACAATTTAATTATGAGGCTTTTTCAATGATTTCAGGTGTTTGTCTGATGGCCCTGGCTAAAATC
This sequence comes from Bacillota bacterium, assembly GCA_029555205.1. Taxonomy (GTDB): domain Bacteria; phylum Bacillota; class Desulfotomaculia; order Desulfotomaculales; family Pelotomaculaceae; genus DTU098. Next base: position 30,810 of record JAKPTB010000119.1, on the reverse strand, counting down.
AACGATTTGCCCGTAAATAATTATGAATTGAATCTCTCTCATGATGAGATGCTTCTTTTCGGACTTGCCTTGAATCTTGCCAGGGAAAATGGGGACAAGGATACTCATTCGGTTATAAGATACGTAATGGAACAAATAAAGGGATATTTTCCTGAAATTGAACATATTTCCCCGGAGAGTTTTGAAACTGCACCCAAGATGGGAAAGCTTCTTGATTTTAAAAAGCCTGGAAAATAATCTATATTTCCTAAAAGCCGGCGGCAAAAAATATTTCTGGAATGCCGTTAAACTTCCGGCTCCGGTAGGATAATAAATATAATAATAGAAACAGTGAATTTTTTAAAACGATAGATATGATCTACTTGTGAAATAAACATTACGGAGGCTAAACTATGGAATATGAAATTAGAGAGGCAATCTACGATCACAGGATTTCCTTTAAGCTTGAGCAGGATCCGGTTAAGAAAGCTTATTACTATCTCAAGCCGGAGCCGGATAACCTGCCGGATAATTTCAAAAAATACGATATCAGCAGAATTGTCCATAATATGCTGATTGAAGAAACCGGTGAAAGCTTCTATTACCGTATTCCCCGCGATAAGATTAAGGGTGATGATGAAACTGTTCTTGATGCTGGTGCCTCTTTTAAAGATGAGGAGCTAACAGAAATAGAAAGAATGATCTATAAGAAAAACCAGGCTACTGATAAATTACACCGCCTCCCCAAAACCGGCATATATTGGGATGATATTCTGGAAACTTTTGCAGTGGAAATAGAAGAAAGGAAAAGAAGGGAAGGGTTAATCGACTAGATTATCCTGAAAATAAACATTTTACATCCTCCTGCTGGTGTCGCGTCAGCGGAATGAATGTCTAATTGTCAGGCCAAAATGGGGATGAATCAGGACTGAGCGGATAATTAGATTAACTCACTTTAATTTTCTACTTATTTTCAAATCCTCTTCCAACATTTTGGTGTGTAGGATAGGATCCGTCTTGTAAGGGGAGTTGCCTGATGTATAAAAAAATACTCATACCAATAGACGGTTCCAGCAAGTCTTTACTTGCTGCCTGTCATGGCGCAGAACTGGCCTCAAGATTTGGCTCTTCGGTGACGCTCGTTCATATAATACCGGTGTTGCCGCTGGATGTCCGTGGTATGGTAATTAATAGGTTTCGCTCCGAGGCCAAAGAGTTGCTAAAAAAAGTTGCCGGGGATTTAGACAGGTTTAATGTTTCAATTGATATAAAGGTAAACACCGGTAAAACAGCGGAATCTATATGTAGAATAGCCCGGAAACACAAATATGATTTGATTGTTATAGGAAGCAGGGGACTCAGTGAGGTAAAAGGATACCTGCTCGGGAGCGTCAGCAATGCAGTAACCATGCACGCCCCATGTCCCGTGTTGATTATTAGATAGCGAGTAACCGCTTTTTTATTGCCCGGATGGGGGTTGTGATGTTGATTGCACTATCACACCTGGACAACCTTGATGAAGTTTTTTTGTACCTGGTATTTTTACTTTCATCACTAATTTTGTTTTTCTCCATCCGGAAATTGAATTGCTCCTACAATATGGACAATCTGCTAATAGTTACCCTGTTGGGTATGGGTATTTTTGCCATTGGTTCGGCAGTAAACCTGCTTGGTGAAATTCTCCCGTTACCTGTAATTGTTTTGGGCATTGTTAAAAAGGGTTTTTTGTCAGGGGGGATCTTATTTTTTTCTTATGGTGTCTACAGGATGGTTCATCAACTAATAGGCTTGACGAACACAGACCCCTTGACAGACTTTTATAATAAGAGATATCTGGATAAAATATTACCTCTGGAGATTGAACGATCTATACGTTCGAAACTCCCGCTGGCTGTTATTTTTATTGATTTGGACAATTTTAAGAATATTAACGACAATATGGGACATGCCACCGGCGATAGTGTGTTGCGGATCGTTTCAGAAACTATCCAGGTTAATATTCGCAAGATAGATATTCCGGTCAGGTACGGCGGGGATGAGTTTGTTTTAATCTTGCCTGACACCGGCTATGAAGGAGCAAATATTCTCTTAAAACGGTTGCAAAGGGCGCTGTCTGAATTAACCGTAGAAGGCTGTCAAAAAATTGGATTAAGCGGCGGGATAGCCGTATTCCCTGATGACGGTAAAACTGCCAGGGAAATTATTGGTATTGCCGATCAAAGGATGTATAAGAATAAAAGTGCTCAATAAAAACGTTTAATCTTGTATCGTGCTGCCACTAACAGGATAAATCATGGGGGAGAAGTGGATGATTAAAAAAATACTTGTTGCTTACGATCATGGTTTGAAGGCTCAAAAAGCCCTGGAAATTGCTACTGAGATTGCTAAAGCCCGCAACGCCGAGATGTATATTTTTACTTCTGTAAAAATGCCTGGAATAGTAGACACCTATGCTGCCCGGGATATGCTCAGAGAACTGGAGAATCAAAGTTACAGTTACTTCGAAAAAATCCTCGAAGAGGCAGCAGAAAGCGTTCGAAAAGAAGGAGTAACCGCACACGTTGTCATTCGGAATGATAGTCCCGGAGAAGCTATTGTCCGCTTTGCAGAACAGGAAAACATCGACCTTATTACTCTGGGTTCAAACAACAGGGGTTCCTTTGAGAGATTTCTCCTGGGTTTGGGGAGTGTTTCCAACTATGTGGTTCAGCGGGCAAAATGTCCTGTGCTAATTTCAAGAGCATGACTGACCCCCTGTGGGGTTTTTCATTTTATCTAATGCAGCGCCGTGGTTTAATGTTTAGACAGTATGTGAAGTCCGGAATTAAGTGCAGGTTCAGGACTATTAAAGGCAAGATTATTTTTAAAGCATCACAGGATTTAAACCCCTGGAAAATACGGGAAAGACTTTCACATGTTATAATAGGCATATTTATGATTCTAACTCAAGAACAATAAACGGTAACAGCAAACTAAAAACTGGGATAAAATAAGAATTGAGGGATTGGATGAAAGCTCTTGTACTGGCGGAAAAGCCCAGTGTAGCCCGGGAAATTGCCAGGGTCTTAAAATGTAACATAAAAAACAAGGGTTATATGGAAGGACAGCAATATGTAGTAACCTGGGCCCTGGGGCATTTGGTTACTCTTGCTGAACCGGATGATTATGATCAAAAATACAGGGAATGGCGCCTGGAAGACTTGCCCATGCTGCCGGCGAGAATGAAACTGAAGGTAATCAGACAAACAGTTCACCAGTTCCAGATTGTCAGAAATTTGATGAAGCGGCAAGATTTAAAGGAGTTGGTTATAGCTACTGATGCCGGCAGGGAAGGGGAACTGGTTGCCCGCTGGATAATGGAGATGGCAAATTGGAAAAAACCATTCAAACGCCTGTGGATTTCATCCCAGACAGACGATGCCATCAAGGAAGGATTTGCCAATTTAAGAGCCGGGCAGTTATACGATAACCTTTATCATGCAGCAGTATGCCGGGCAGAGGCGGATTGGCTGATTGGGCTCAATGTGACCCGTGCCCTGACTTGTAAGTTCAATGCCCAGTTGACGGCTGGCAGGGTCCAGACACCCACCCTGGCCATGATTGTGAACCGGGAGGCTGAAATAAAACAATTTGTTCCTGTTGATTATTGGACCATCCGGGCAGATTTCGGTGATTATTTCGGCGATTGGCGGAACAGCCATGGAAACAGCCGGATCTTCGAATATGCTCAGGCGGAAGAACTGATTGCTAAACTAAAGGGACATCCGGGTCTGGTCAAGGACGTCCGCACGGAGGCGAAGAGCGAACAACCACCCCTTGCCTATGATTTGACGGAATTACAAAGGGACGCCAATAAGCGCTACGGATTTTCAGCACAAAAAACACTGTCAGTTTTACAGGACTTATATGAACAGCATAAGCTGATTACTTACCCGCGCACTGATTCCCGGTATATTACCACGGACATTGTACCCACGTTGCCGGCCAGGTTAAAAAGTATTTCCGTGGGACCCTATGCTGCAATGGTCAAGCCCCTGTTGCAGGGCACCTTGAAACCCACAAGACGTTTCGTGGATAACAGTAAGGTATCAGACCATCACGCTATTATCCCGACTGAACAGCATGTACAATTAGCACACATGAAAGCAGACGAAAAGAATCTGTACGACTTAATTGTGAGGCGGTTTATTGCTGTTTTGTATCCGCCTTGCCGCTATGATCAGACGACTATTGTTACTGTTATTAATGGAGAGAGTTTTTATTCCAGAGGCAAAGTTATCAGAGACAAGAGCTGGCGTGCGGTGACAGCCAGGCTGGAAGAAAAGGAAGAGGCGAAGGAAGACAGCCTGCCGGAGCAGACGTTGACCCTGCCCAAAAAAGGAGATAGTAAACAGGTTAAGAATTTGAAAATCAATAAATCAAAAACCAAACCGCCGGCCCGTTACACGGAAGCAACCCTGCTGACGGCCATGGAGAGTCCCGGCAAGTTTATTGAGGATGAGGAATTACGCGAATCTATGAAAGGCAGCGGATTGGGGACACCGGCTACACGGGCGGAAATAATTGAAAAGCTGCTCTATAACAATTATATCGAACGTCAGGGAAAAGAGCTGGTGCCTACTTCCAAGGGGACGCAATTAATCAAGCTGGTTGCTCCTGCTCTAAAAACCCCTGAATTAACTGCCAAATGGGAGCAAAGGCTGACCGATATCGCCAGGGGTAAGGGAAGCAAAGCGGAATTTATGAATGACATACGTCAAAATGCCGCTGAACTGGTGAAAAGCGTCATAGCGGATACGGCTGTCTATAAGGCGGATAATGTTTCTAAAATCAAATGCCCCCTGTGTGGCAAATACATGCTTCAAGTCAAGGGTAAAAGGGGTAGAATGCTAATTTGCCAGGATCGTGTCTGTGGTCATCGACAGCCGGAAAAACAAGATGACTTTGGCTTTAAAAGTTCAAAGAAAGCCAGCAGGATCAATCAGAGGTTAATCTCAGAATACAGCGACAAGGGCGCTATAGGTCAAAATTTGGGGGATTTGTTAAAGGCGGCCCTGACGAAGGAAAACGAAGGAAAGAAGAAGTAAACATGACTCCGAAACAAGCGGTCCGGCTTTACCGGCGACGGCGGTTTTGAGAAGATCCGGGAAGATCGAGGATATGTTCGACGCTTTGAGTCAATACCCGCTGGCGGATGTCTGTTCCGGAAGTCTGTTATGGTTGTTACAAGGGGCTTGGGATTTAAGGTGTGAAGATATTGGGATAAGCAGTTACCTTTAATGTTTATCTTTAATGTTTATATTGAGGTCCGGAACGTATCCAACCCTTTATCTTGCCATACTTCACTAAATCATCATACATGTGAAGTTCCTGGTTGAGGAAGTTGATAAACATCGCTCTCAGTGAATCATTTATACTTACGTTAATAGCTTTTACGTGTACCAATAGTGCGGTCTGGCTGCCAGAAAAAATAATTGCGGAATAATCCTTCGTCCCTGGCGTTCTCCATATTGTTTGGAGTGGGATAGCTCTTGGGAGGGCGTGTAGGTAGAGGAATCTGGTAATGTTCCATGGTTTCTTCCAGCTTCTTAATTTGGGACATGATTATATTGTTTAAACCTCTTTGCACAAGGACCTTTAAATCTGTATCATTGGCATGACCCAGTATAAACTGGGTTAGCTCTAATATATCATATCGTGCTACCAGTTGTGTCCATAAAATGTATGCTTCTCCCACATGAAGGCCGGTTTTTCTCTTGTCCTGATTTTTAAGCAAATCTACGAAACCCATAGAACAAACCCCCGTTATATAAAAGATTGCTTATTGGTAGAATGCCCGGAAATAAACATATCCACACTAACAAATCATGGTACATGGATTATACAATGAAACTCTCAGCGAACCAACCTGGTGAAGCAGTACTCCAAATGACACGCAACGCCCAAAACTGGCAAAAAGCCAGTTGATGGTCCTGCAGCTTACAAGGGAAAAATGCTTATAAACCGGCCGGCAAACAAAGGCGTCATTTTCATTTTGGTGCGGATTGGCGCGGAAGCAGTAATCGCAAGACTAATCAAGGGGCTAGTTTACATAATATCTATTATCGGAACATAAATAGGGCGTGGTGAGGAGGCTTGTAAACGATGTTCTTGCGAGGCTTAGGAAGATAGTTTTTATATGGATGTCTAATCAGCAAAGGTTTGACGATGATTTTGTGATTAGTTCTAATCATTATTGTTTTTGCCATTATTGTTTTTGCCATAGTTTTTCCTGTCGCTATTTTTTTTATTTCTTTTATCTATGGATTCTTCAAGGGTTAGGATATCATCAATGATTATTGCCTTATAATCAGGCGTATCCAGGCACTTGGCACAGTTATCACAAGTTTTGTTGGGGTCAAGATCGCAGACAAAACAGTCGCAACAGTTGTCACAGATTTTGTTTTCTTCGAGGATACATATTATGGGATCTTTGCTTGAATGTAATTGTTTTTTTTTGTTCATTTTTATCATTCCTATTCTACGTCCAGGTAGTACTTATTACATTTTAACCTGATAAAGTATAAAAGATCATCATTTTAACCTTAAAAGGTTTTTATTCCATAGTGAAAGGAAAAATGAAGGTTTTAAAGGTTCAAGGTTTAATAGTTTCCAATAAGAACCTTAGTTATTATTAATATAATTAAAATAAAACTTGAAAAAACCTGCTGTAGAACGCTGAGCCAGCGGCAGTAAAGCTCCTGTGGCCATTTTGTAGGAAGTGTCTGAACCGGTTGATAATACGTATGGCAAGTATTTTCTGGATATTCTGGCATTGAACGTCAGCCACTCAGCCGGGGATGTAAAGCTGTTGTAAATTCCATTTGAATATACAGAAAAAAGCTTATAATTATTATTAACCCATTTCTCATACTCTTGATGTCCACAGAAAGCTATACCATTGGAGTGATGAGGTACACATAAATCTTGAACCAGGTGAACTGAAGCTCCAAGGAAAAACAAGGCTTTCTTTTTATCACCTCTATGCCATAGGGACAAAGATTTATCAAAGTAATAATTGAACTCTATTCTTGCGTCGGGCAAAGGTCCTAAACCGGAATCAGTTACGGGATTGTAATAATGTGACAGGTATTTCCAGCCACGATCAGCCCAAAGGACTCCCCTATTTATAACTTCCAGATAACTATTTAGATATTTTAGATTGGTTGTATTGCCGTCATTTCTTAATATTTTCAAGGCCTGTTGATTGCAAAAAACATGGGTATCTCCACTACCTGAAATTATACTCTGAATTGGTGTCCCTGCGGCGAGAATAATCTTTAGCGCGTTCCATGATGTGAGACCCATTTTAAGAGTATTCCCTCCCTATTGCCTGGGCAGCTTGTTCCTGACTAATACTGATACTGGTAATATAATTACGTTTATCTAGTATTTCTCAATGGGAAAAAATTAAACAGGATTGCCAGTCTGCTGTGCAGTTTTAGGCAGGTAAACAAAAAATAAAAAAATTGAAAGGAACCGCTGGACTTTCGTCCACCGGTTCCTGTTCGTTTTAAAGCAAGTTTGCTGATCCTTTGACCTTTCTTTAGACCTTTGCCAGGTTCTTGTAGAATTCATATCTATCCCTGGCGTCTTGTTCGGTCTTGGCAAACAAGTCGTTTGCTTCGGCCGGGAACAGTTGTGATAGTGAAGCGTAACGAACTTCACCCATCAGATAGTCTTTAAAGGAACCGAAATCAGGCTCTTTAGAATCGAGGATAAATGGATTCTTGCCTTCTTTCTTGAGATCCGGGTTATACCTGTACAGATGCCAGTATCCGGCTTGAACTGCCTTCTTAATCTCAGCCTGGCTGTTTTGCATACCGCCTTTCAAGCCGTGGTTAATGCAGGGGGAGTAGGCAATAATCAGGGAAGGCCCTTTATATGCCTCAGCTTCGGCAATGGCTTTGAGGGTTTGAGCCATGTCTGCGCCCATCCCGACTTGGGCTACATAAACATAGCCATAGGTCATAGCCATAGCGCCGAGGTCTTTCTTTTTGGTCCGCTTACCGGCTGCGGCAAACTTGGCGATGGACGCTGTTGGCGTGGACTTGGAAGCCTGGCCGCCGGTGTTGGAGTATACCTCGGTATCAAATACCAGTACGTTTACATCTTCATTTTGAGCAAGTACGTGGTCCAGACCACCGTAACCAATGTCGTAAGCCCAGCCGTCTCCACCCAGGATCCAGATGGATTTCTTAACCAACTGGTCCCTCTTCTCATAGATTTCTTTCAAGATTGGATTATCTGAACCTTCAATCAAAGGTATGATTTTATCAGCAGCTGCTTTGGAGGCTTCAGCATCGTCTTTGCCGTCCAGCCATTCCTGGAAGGCTTCTTTCAAAGCCGGGGCGATATCGAGGGCCATGGCTTCCTTCATCAGGTCGGCTAATTTATCCCGCATTTGTTTGATGCCTACGAACACACCAAAGCCGTATTCAGCATTATCCTCGAATAATCCACTGGACCAGGCCGGACCTTTTCCTTCCGCGTTGGTGCAGTACGGCATTGAAGGTGCGCTGCCGCCCCAGATTGAGGAGCAACCGGTGGCGTTGGTTATAATCATTCTGTCACCAAATAACTGGGTAACCAGCTTGGCGTAGGTGGTTTCGACACATCCGCCGCACGCGCCGGAGAACTCCAGCATCGGCTGGGCAAACTGGCTGCCTTTAACAGTGAACTTGTTCCAGAGATTATCCTTGATGCTTACACTCATAGCATAATCCCAGTTCTCCGCTTCAGCTAATTGTGTGCCGAATGGCTTCATGACAAGGGCTTTTTCCTTGGCTGGGCAGACATTGGCGCAAACGCCGCAGCCCATGCAGTCCAATACGCTCACCTGCATGCGGTAGGTCAAACCTGCCAGCTGTTTGCCCACAGCCTTTATGGTTTCAAAGGTAGCCGGGGCGTTTTTCTGTTCCTCTTCATTTAACAGAACCGGACGTATGGCAGCGTGGGAACAAACGTATGAGCACTGGTTGCACTGGATGCAGTTTTCCTTAATCCATTCCGGTACAAAGTCGGCTACACCGCGCTTTTCATACCTGGAAGTACCGACGGGGAAGGTACCATCTTCCACACCCGTAAAGGTGCTTACGGGCAGTTTGTCGCCTTCCAGCCTGTTCATGGGTTGAAGAACATTTGCAATAAATTCCGGTACGTCTTTAGGCGCTTCCGCTTCATCTACTGCATCAGCCCAGGCAGCCGGCACATCAATCTTCACAACGGCTTCTATTCCTTTATCAACTGAAGCATAGTTCATGTTGACAATGGCATCGCCTTTTCTGCCGTAGGTTTTCTTAATGGTACGTTTCAGTTCATCAACAGCATCTTCCAGGGGAATTACGTTGGCCAGTTTGAAGAAGGCCGACTGCATGATCATGTTGTAGCGGTTGCCAAGGCCTAATTCTCTGGCTATATCTACAGCATTGATGGTATAGAAATTGATCTTCTTCCTGGCAATGCATCTCTTCATGGAGGCCGGGAGTTTCTCTTCCAGTTCTTCAGGTTTCCAAACACAGTTCAAAAGGAAGGTGCCGCCTACTTTCAGTCCCGACAACATGTCCAGTGTATAGACATAAGACTGGTTGCTGCAAGAAACAAAATCTGCGGAGGTAATCAAGTAAGGCGATTTAATGGGCTTTTTACCAAAGCGCAGGTGAGAAACGGTAAAGCCTCCGGACTTTTTGGAGTCATAGGAGAAGTAAGCCTGGGCATACATACCAGGGGTGTCACCGATAATTTCCACTGCCTGCTTGTTGGCGCCCACTGTACCGTCGGAACCGAGGCCGTAAAACTTGCACTGAATAGTCCCTTCCGGCGTGGCGTCGATTGTTTCTTCCTGCGGGAGGGAAAGATTTGTGACATCGTCAACAATTCCAAGAACAAAGCGTTCTTTAGGTTGGTCAGCCTTCAGATTTTTGAAGACAGCTATGATGTCGGCGGGTACAAGTTCCTTGGAGCCAAGTCCGTAACGTCCACCGATGATTAATGGTTTGGTTTCGTAATCATAGAACATTGATTTAACGTCTTCCAGCAAGGGTTCACCGAGAGCGCCCGGTTCTTTGGTCCGGTCGAGTACGGCAATCCTCTTTACGCTGTTGGGGAAAACATCAAAGAAGTACTTGCTGGAGAAAGGCCTGTAAAGATGCACTTTGATCAGGCCGACTTTTTCTCCCTTAGCCATCAGGTAATCCACTGTCGCTTCGACCGTATCACAGGAAGAGCCCATGGTTATGATGATATCCTCTGCATCTTCCGCGCCATAATAAACGAAGGGCTTATACGTCCTGCCGGTTAAATTGCTGATTTCCTTCATGTAATCATTTACGATATCAGGAACTGCATCATAGAAGGGGTTGCAGGCTTCTCTGGCCTGGAAGTAAATGTCCGGGTTCTGGGCTGTTCCCCTGACCACCGGGTGTTCCGGGTTCAAACCCCTCTGCCTGAATGCTTTTACTGCATCCCAGTCTACCAGCCGGGCAAAGTCTTCATAATCGATGACTTCAATTTTTTGTTGTTCGTGAGAGGTCCTGAACCCGTCATAAAAATGCAGGAAGGGAACCCTGGACTTAATGGCCGCCAGGTGGGCCAAACCGCCGAGATCCATAACTTCCTGGACACTGCTGGAAGCCAGCATGGCGAAGCCGGTCATCCGGCAGGTCATTACGTCGGAGTGGTCTCCGAAAATACTTAAGGCGTGTGTGGAAAGGGCCCGGGCAGTTACATGGATAACGCCAGGCATCAGCTCTCCGGCGATTTTATACATGTTCGGAATCATCAGCATTAGGCCTTGAGATGCCGTGTATGTGGTGCTCAGTGCACCTGCTGCAAGGGACCCGTGCAGGGCGGCTGCAGCGCCTGCTTCAGATTGCATTTCCACAACTTTTACTGGTTGGCCGAAAATATTCTTTTTACCCTGGGCAGCCCATTCATCTACATATTCAGCCATGGGGGAGGACGGAGTAATGGGGAATATACAGGCGCAGTCCGTAAAGGCATAGGACGTATAAGCTGCTGCTTTAGTACCGTCCATGGTTTTCATTTCTTTGGACATTAAATTAACAAGCCTCCTTTTTAAAGTTAGTACTTCCTATAAGCAGGTTTTTATTTTTTGGAGGATGACTAAAGGTTTTAAGTCCCCGGGCCGGACTTGGCGTACGTCCCGGGGAAGTGTAAATATTCATCCTAGACAGGATAAAATTGACAGCTCTGTTTGGCAAGCTCAATATCCACTTTGAGCTTTTTGGCCATTCTCTCTTCAAGGAACTTGGGCGCTACCTGCGGATAAATTGCGGCGGATATAATGTCTTCTTCCTTTTCCATAACATGGGCAATCAGTTCCTTGGCCTTTGGCAGTTCCGGTTCCAGCTTGTCAGCCGGACGGCAGGTAATAGGCTGTTCGTCGCCGATAATCATCTTGCGGGCCTCTTCATTGATGGGAGCAGGAGGCCGGCCGTAATAACCGCGCATATACTGCTTTACTTCGTTGGTGCACATTTTATAGCGGCCCATCAGGACGTTTAAAACAGCCTGGGAACCAACGATCTGGCTGGATGGTGTAACCAGCGGGGGCCAGCCGAAATCTTCCTGCACTCTCGGCATTTCTTCAAGCACCTCGGGCAGGCGGTGCAGAGCGTTGGCCTGCTGCAACTGCGAGAGGAAGTTGGACATCATACCGCCGGGAACCTGGGAAACCAGGATACCGGCATCCGGGTATTTCTGGGCCAGGTCGAAGTCTGCGTAAAGCGGGCGAATGTTCTTCCAGTAATCGGCAATTTCAACCATCTTTTTAAGGTCTAGACCTGTATCATATTCTGTTCCCGCGAATGTGGAGCACATAACTTCGATGGAAGGCTGTGAAGTCTGTACGGACATTGGAGATATGGCGCAGTCAATGATATTGGCTCCCGCTTCAATCCCCTTCACATAAGCCATAGCGCCCATACCGCTGGTATAGTGGCAGTGGAGCTGAATTGGAAGCGTGATCCCGGCGTCCCTCATGCCTTTGACAATATCATAGGTGATGTAGGGAGCGATGATACCCGCCATATCCTTGATGCAAATGCTGTGGACGCCCATACCTGCCAGCTCTTTTGCCTTTTCGACGTAGTGTTCAACCGTGTGGACGGGGCTGATGGCGTAGCAGATTGTACCCTGGGCGTGGGCTCCTTCGTCGATGACAGTCCTGATTGCTACTTCCAGGTTGCGGTAATCGTTTAGAGCGTCAAAGCAGCGGAAAATATCCATGCCGTTATAAACAGCTTTTTTAATGAACTCAATCAGCACATCATCGGCGTAATTCCTGTAACCCACAATGTTCTGCCCTCTCAGCAGCATCTGGGTCTTGGTTTTTTTAAGGTGACGCCTGATCACCCTCAGGCGCTCCCAGGGGTCGTCACCGCAGAAACGCATGCAGGTGTCAAAAGTTGCACCGCCCCACATTTCCATTGAATGGAACCCGATTTCATCGTGTTTCTCTGCAATCGGGATCATGTGCTCGGTTTTCATCCGGGTTGCCAAAAGGGACTGGTGTGCATCCCGGAAAGTAGTGTCGGTTATCAATACAGCTTTTGGTCCTTTTGCCATCTTATAATCCTCCCCTTTTCTCGCTAACCGGACTCGTTTAAGAACCCAGTCCGACTACCTTCATAAGGTTACGAACGGCCTGGATGGATTTATCCAGAGCGGCTTTTTCATCCGGTGTCAGATCTATTTCAATAATCTTTTCTACCCCGTTGCCACCAATAATACAAGGTACACCGGTGTAAATGTCCTTGGCGCCGTATTCGCCGTTCAGATATGCCGCCACGGGCAGGATCCGCTTCTTGTCTTTCAGTACTGCTTCAGCCATGGTTACTGCGGAGGCTGAAGGGGCGTAGAAAGCGCTGCCGGTCTTCAGGAAGTTTACGATTTCAGCTCCACCGTTGGCGGTTCTCTTAACGATTTCAGCCAGGCGCTCGGGAGGTATTAACTTGGTTACAGGTATACATCCGACATTGGCATGGCTGAGTACCGACACCATCGTATCACCATGGCCGCCAAGGACTAAAGCATTGACATCCTCAAATGATACACCCAGTTCCATGGCAACAAAGGTCCGGAAACGGGCGGAGTCAAGCACACCGGCCTGACCGAAGACGCGGTTGGCCGGGAAACCGCTGGCTTTATAGGCGGTATAGGTCATGACGTCAAGCGGGTTGGATACGACGATGATTGTGCAGTTTGGCGAATACCGGGCAATGTTTTCTGCCACTGAACCTACGATTTTGTAGTTGATATTCAGGAGGTCATCCCGGCTCATTCCAGGTTTACGGGCAACACCGGCGGTAATAATGGCAACGTCCGAATCAGCGGTATCTTCGTAGTTATTAGTTCCAATTATATTGCTGTCATATTTCATTACAGGAGCCGCTTGCATCAAGTCGAGAGCTTTACCCTGAGGAACCCCTTCAATAACGTCAACCAGAACAACATCGCCCAGTTCCCTTGATGCTGCCCAGTGTGCAGCTGTTGCTCCAACGTTACCAGCACCGACAACAGTAATTTTTTTTCTTTTAATCATAACTTCTATCCCCTCCCAACTAGTTGGTTAAACAATTTCTGGAGGTGGAGACGCTTTAAACTCCGCCTCCACCCTTGATTATTGTTCTAGCCGATAATGATGAGCGGATCTCCACCATTGACGGCCTGGCCCTTGGTTACTTTAATTTCCTTGACAGTGCCGGCTTTATCTGCAGCCAGCTCGTTTTCCATCTTCATGGCTTCAAGGATCAGAAGGACCTGACCTATTTTTACAGCATCGCCCACGTTTACCTTGATATCCAGTACTGTACCAGGCATCGGAGCACATAATGCTCCACCGCCGCCACCGCCGCCAGCTGGTTTTGGAGTTGGCGGCGCGGCCGGTTTCGGAGCGGCTGCGGGTGCTGCCGCAGGGGCAGGAGCTGCAACCGGCGCCGGGGGCGGAGCCACCGGTGCTACCGGAGCTGCCGGCGGAGCTGCCGCCGGAGCTCCACCAATTTGCTCAACTTCTACTTCGTATACTTCGCCGTTAACCTTAATTTTAAACTTTTGCATGCAGTTTCCCTCCTAATGGTAGGCCTGTACTTGTTGCGTTGAGTTTATATAAAGTCCCTATTTATTTCACGGCCAAGCATAATTTCGATAATGCCGGCCTTTTTCCAAAGGTTTTGGCCTTTACTGATCTTGGTGGCCTGGTAGCCCTTATCGCTTGAATAACCGTATAGGGCCAGGGCAACTGAGATAGCAGCAACCACTTCCGGTTTAATTTTTGAACTTGTTTCCGACATCTACTTTCCTCCTCCGTGCCCGTACTTGCACTAGCAGGGGATATTACCGTGTTTCTTCCTGGGCCTGCTCTCGCGTTTATTAGCTAAATTCTGAAGAGCGTTGATGACCCTATCACGGGTCTCCCGCGGATCAATTACATCCTGGATAAATCCCCTGGCGCTGGCAATATAGGGGTTGGCAAAGCGATCACGGTATTGTTGTACCAGTCTCTTGCGTTCTTCAACGGGGTTGGCCGCTTCTGCAATTTCCTTGCGGTTAATCACGTTAACGGCGCCTTCCGGTCCCATAACGGCAATTTCAGCGGTGGGCCAGGCATAAACTTCATCAGCTCTCAAGGCGCTGCCGCACATGGCCAGGTATGCTCCGCCGTAAGCCTTGCGGGTAATGATGGTGATTTTGGGCGTTGTGGCCTCGGAATAAGCATAGAGCATTTTGGCGCCATGGCGGATAATACCACCATACTCCTGCTGCACTCCGGGAAGGAATCCGGGTACATCCATAAAGGTCAGGATGGGAATGTTGAAGCAATCGCAGAAACGGATGTGGCGGGCAATCTTGTCAGAAACGTTAATATCCAGACAACCTGCCAGGATCCTGGGCTGGTTGGCAATGATTCCGATTACCTGGCCGTTAATCCGGGCAAAGCCGACAACGCCGTTTGTGGCGTAATACTGGTGTACTTCAAAGAAGGATCCACCGTCGACAATGGCGTTTATGACGTTACGGACATCGTAACCTTTGTTGGGATCGGTGGGTACCACCGATAACAGAGTCTCCTTGTCAAGCGAGGGCTCGACGGGGGCATAGGTGGGCGGTTCGTCAAGGTTGTTTGAGGGCAGGTAGCTGAGCAGCGTTTTAATCTGGGTAATACACTCATCCTCGTTGTTGGCGAGGAAATGGGCAACGCCGCTGACCTGGTTATGCGTTGCTGCTCCGCCAAGGGCCTCCATACTGACATCTTCACCGGTGGTTGCCTTAATTACCAGCGGTCCGGTAATGAACATCTGGCTGGTATTAGCCACCATCAGGATGAAGTCGGTCAGGGCCGGGGAATAAACCGCGCCGCCGGCGCAGGGACCCATGATCACGGAAATCTGCGGGATCACTCCGGAAGCAATGGTATTCCGGAAAAAGATCTGGCCGTATCCGTCAAGGGCGTCCACGCCTTCCTGAATGCGGGCTCCGCCTGAGTCGCAAATGCCGATTACCGGGGCTCCCACCTTCATGGCCATATCGAGAACTTTACAGATTTTTGCGGCATGAACCCGTCCCAGGGAGCCGCCGATAACGGTAAAGTCCTGGGAAAAGATATAAACCCTGCGCCCTGCGATGGTGCCGTAGCCACACGTCACACCCTCGCCGTTGACCTTATTGTAGTCATCTGTTGTTGAAGCAAAGACGTCAATTTCCCTGAAGGTGCCCGGATCATAAAGCTCGTTAATCCGTTCCCTGCTCGTCTTTTTCCCGCTTGCATGTTGTTTGTCTATTCTTTTCTGGCCGCCGCCAGCTTCGACCTGCTGCCTTAACTTAGTGAGTAGGTCCAGCTTCTCCTGCATACTATTACCTCCAATCTAGTCGCGCTCACACAGTTCGATGAGTACGCCAAAGGTGGATTTCGGGTGTAAAAAAGCTATTTTTGCCCCACCGGCTCCGTACCGCGGCTTCTCATCAATCAAACGGATGCCTTTTTCCTTAAGTTCCGCCAGCCTCTGCTCCAGGTTGTCGACCCTGAAAGCCAGGTGCTGGATTCCCTCGCCGTTCTTGGCAATGTATTTAGCGATGGGGCCGTCCGGCGATGTTGACTCCAGCAGCTCAACTTCACTATCGCCTGTGGGTAAAAAGGCTACCTTAACCTTTTGCTCTTCCACAACCTCTGTGCCGGCAGACTTCAGCCCCAGCACCTCTTCGTACAGCTTCAAAGCTGTTTCAAGGTCCTTCACAGCTATGCCGATATGGTCAATCTTTTTAATCATGAGGTATCCCTCCATATTAATTATTAAATTAGCAGCCACATATCACTTCCAATCGGAGCGGGACGGGAACCGGCGGTTTACCGGCCCGCCCGCATATGCTTTTCAAATCATCAATGTGTTAGTTTTTCACATTTTCCTGAATGTATTTTACAACCTCTTCCAGAGGGGTTCCGGGTCCGAAGACTTCGGCGATACCGGCCTCTTTTAATGCCGGAATATCTTCTTCAGGGATAATCCCGCCTCCCACTACAAGGATGTCGCCGGCGCCCTTTTCTCTAAGAAGTCTAATCACTTCGGGGAACAGGGTTCCATGGGCACCTGAAAGAATACTCATGCCGACCACATCAACATCTTCCTGTACCGCTGCCGATACGATTTGTTCCGGGGTTTGCCGCAACCCTGTGTATACAACTTCCATACCGGCGTCCCTTAAAGCCTGGGCAATCACCTTGGCGCCCCGATCGTGACCGTCAAGACCCGGTTTTGCGACCAGAACGCGGATACGTTTCTCGCTCATCAACTTTCCTCCTCTCCTAGAATACGATTTGCTGCTTGTATTCGCCAAAAACGTCTCTCAGGACGCCGCAAATCTCGCCGAGAGTGACGTATTCCTTGACCGCATCAATAAAGACCGGGATCAGGTTGGCGTTGCTCTGCGCTGCTTCCCTAATATCTTTCAGCAGGGATTCGACCTTTGCGTTGTCTCTTCCAGCTTTGACCTTGGCAAGTTTAGCCACCTGGCGTTCCCCAACCGAAAGGTCAACTTTCAGGAGGCCTTTGGGTTTTTCTTCATCTTTAATGATGAAGCTGTTCACGCCGATAACAGTTTTCTTCTTATTGTCAATGGCCAGCTGGTACTGGTAAGCAGAATTGTGGATTTCTTTCTGCATATACTCAATAGCCTTATCTGCGCCGCCTAGAGCGTCGATCTTGCTGATATAATCCCACGCCTTTTCCTCAAGGGCGTTGGTCAGGGATTCGATGTAGTACGAGCCGCCAAGCGGGTCAACTAGGTCACAGACACCGATTTCGTACCCGATAACCTGCTGGGTGCGCAGTGCGATCATGACTGACTCGTCGCAGGGGAGCGCCAGAGCTTCATCGTAGGAGTTGGTGTGCAAGGACTGGGTGCCGCCCAGTACAGCGGAGAGAGCTTCAAAGGCAGTCCGGATAATGTTCACCATGGGCTGCTGTGCTGTAAGGCTGACGCCGGCAGTTTGGGTATGGAAGCGGAGAGTCCAGGAACGTGAATTCTTGGCTCCAAAACGCTCTTTCATAACTTTTGCCCAGATGCGGCGGGCTGCTCTGAACTTCGCAATTTCTTCAAAGAAGTTCAAGTGAGCGTTGAAGAAGAACGAAAGGCGAGGTCCGAAAGTATCTACGTCCAGGCCGGCTTTAATGGCAGCATCGACATAGGCGATACCGTTGGCCAGGGTGAAGGCAATTTCCTGGGCTGCTGTGGCGCCGGCTTCACGGATATGGTAACCGCTGATGCTGATGGTGTTCCACTGGGGAATTTCCTTGGAGCAATACTCAAAGATGTTGGAGATTAACCGCATTGAGGGCTCCGGAGGAAGGATATAAGTACCGCGGCAGATGTATTCCTTGATAACGTCGTTTTGAATGGTACCGTTGATTTGAGATTTGTCAAATCCCTGTTTTTCCGCACAGGCGATATACATTGCCAGTAACACGCCTGCAGGAGCGTTGATGGTCATTGATGTGCTGACCTTGCCCAGGGGGATCTGGTCAAAAAGGGTCTCCATATCCGCCAGGGAGTCGATGGCCACACCAACTTTACCAATTTCGCCTTGTGCCAGGGGATGGTCCGAGTCATAGCCAATCTGGGTTGGCAGGTCGAAGGCGCAGCTCAGGCCTGTCTGACCCTGTTCCAGTAAATAGCGGAAGCGCTGGTTTGTTTCTTCGGCAGAACCAAAACCTGCGTACTGGCGCATGGTCCAGAGACGGCCGCGGTACAGGTTGGGTTGTACGCCACGGGTAAAGGGATACTCTCCGGGCAATCCCAGGTCACGCTCGTAATCCATATCTTTTAGATCAAGCGGAGTGTAAACAGTGTTGATTTCTACACCGGAATCAGTAGCGAATTGGGCTTGCCTTTCTGGACGCTTTTTCTTGGTTGCTTCCAGTTTCGCTGTCCAGTTCTCTTTCTTGGCAGCGATTTTTTCCAGTTGATCTTCTTTAAACAAATATACCTCCTCCTTCCACTTATCTACTTAATCCCAAGCGCCTCTTTGACCAGTCGGGGAACATCATACGGCAGCGGAGCAACTTTGGCGCCGGCTGCAGTCAATGCATCAACCTTGCCCTGGTAGGTTCCCTTGCCTCTTTCAATAATCGCGCCGGCATGTCCCATCCGCTTGCCTGGGGGCGCGCTCTTCCCGGCTATAAAGGCAACTACCGGTTTGGTCATTTCCTTAATGTATTCAGCGGCAATTTCTTCGTTGTTACCGCCAATTTCACCAATCATAACAACGGCCTTGGTTTGATCATCTTTTTCAAACATCTTTAAAACATCAATAAAGGTGAGGCCCACTGCCCTGTCGCCGCCCATACCCACAACAGTGGACTGGCCGAGACCATTGGCTGTCAGGTTCCCGGTAATTTCATAGGTTAAGGTGCCGGAGCGGGCAACCACGCCTACGTTGCCTTCTATAAAATACTGGTTGGGCGGAATTCCTATCTTGCACTTGCCGCCGGATACGATACCGAAGGTGTTCGGTCCCAGGACGATGGCCCCTTTGCGTTTAGCGTAAGCCACAATTTGAATCTCGTCGTAAACCGGGACGCCTTCAGTGACGATGACTACAACGCCTACACCTGCCTCAATATTTTCTAAAGCGGCGTCTTTGGTTCCCGGAGCGGGAACAAAGATTACAGAGGCGTCGATCCTGTGATTTTCACAGGCCTCGCGAACGGTATTATATACGGGTACGCCTTCAACAGTAGCTCCGCCTTTTCCCGGAGTGACCCCCGCTACTATTTTAGTGCCGTAGGCGAGCATTTGCTTGGTATGGAAAGAGGCCTGCCTGCCTGTTATTCCCATGACTAATACATTAGTATTCTCATCAATAATAATAGCCAATTTACTACTCCTCCCTTATCAAGATCTTCTGAGGACTTCAACGCAGAAAATCAAATCTATTTGGCGAGTTCAATAACCCTCCTGGCAGCGTCTTCCATGAAATCGAACGCTTCGACACCTATTGACCCCAGAATTTCCCGGCCGAGATCCTGGTTCGTGCCGACCAGACGGATAACCAGGGGTACAGGAAAACCGCCCTTTGCTTCATAAACGTCCTTGACGGCGTTGGCAACATCATCACAACGGGTAATTCCTCCGAAGATGTTTACGAAAACAGCCTTGGGATTTAAACTGAAAAGAATTTCAAGGGCCTTGGCTGTGGCTTCCCTGCCGGTGCCGCCGCCGCAGTCCAGGAAGTTTTTCGGGGTGCCGCCGAAGGCCTGCAGGGTATCGAGGGTGCCCATTGTAATACCTGCACCATTGGCCATCACGGCGATGTCCCCATCCAATTCCACAAAGGATAGGCCGAGCTCCTTGGCAGCTCTTTCAGCAGGTGACCTGTCATCAACTATGGGCAGGTCTTTCATGCGGAACATGGCGTCGTCGTCAATAGTAACTTTGGAGTCGGCGGCAATCACCTTGTCGTCGCTGAATACCAGCGGGTTAATTTCAACCAGTTCGGCGTCTTTCTCCAGACAGATCTTGTAGAGGGTCTGAATAATTTTTATAATTTCTTGTCCATGTGGGCTTCTGATAGGAATACCCATTCTTCTGACAACATCGCGGGCCATGAATGGCATCATGCCGAGTTCCGGGTCAATGTGCTTCTTGATAATGTATTCCTCCGGCTGCTCTTCAATGTCCATTCCGCCGTAAGCGGATGCAATAAGCACTGCTTGTTTGGCTGAACCGTCAATTGTGATGGACATATAAAGCTCTTTATCGATTTTAAGTTTTTCTTCGACCAGAACAGCCTGGACGGGCAACCCCTGAATGGTCATGCTTAAGACTTCTTCTGCAGCTTTCCTGGCTTCTTCAGGAGTATTGGGAAACTTGATTCCACCGGCTTTACCCCTCTTGCCTGAAAGGACTTGAGACTTTACAACACATGGACCACCAATTTCCTCAGCAATCTTGGCAGCTTCTTCCGGGGTGGCAGCCATTCTGCCTTTCGGTACCGGTAAGCCGTACTTGGCGAAAAGCTCTTTCCCCATATACTCGAACATTTTCACTGGCTAAATCTCTCCCCTCTGGTCTAATTAACGCTTACTTTAATATAAACAAACGCCGGTCTATTTATCTGAATTAGCAATAAAAACCCAATTTATTAACTCCTATTCCCTACTTTTCAAGGGCCCAAACCAACCCACACAGCACCTTGGCTAAAATATTTAAGTAACATGATTGGCTTTTTTATTCTCTAACCAGTAATTCCAAATTCAATCCTTACCCTTTTCTGCTCCCTCCCTTCTGCCGCTCCCTGTACAAAGCATTTGCCGGCAGTATTAATATTAAAGGCCTAGATGTTGAACTTACTTTTTTAAGGGGCGGCTGGCTATAGTGTTTGAAAAGGCTTTGTTCCAGGTGGCCCTAAACCGCTTTACTCACAGTTCATCCACTCTAAGCAACAGTGTTAAGCCAGTTCTTACAGGCGTATATATTTTTAAGTTAAAAAACAATAAATTCGCCTTGGAACTGGCTTGATAGACTTAAGTGGAGATGAGTTTTAAACGGTACTGTTTGTAGTCAAAGCACGGAAAATACTGGACTTCCACTTCCCAACTGATTGCTTTAACTTTAAGGCCATTGCTTAGAAGAATTTTAGTCAACCTTCTCAATAAAAAGATGTGCTGGTGTAAAACTGTTAGTTACTCAAAAGAACCTAGCCCAACCTGTTAATCCTTACTGGTCGGGCGATTACCCATCCGGGCTTGTATTTTGCATTTTATATCTGCCGGCTTATTCTTGAACAAGGTTATGTCCTCAAAAAATATTTTTTATTTAGCCGCGTAAATTTTAATTCCCTCTTCGTAAAGGTCGCCGCCAAGGACATCATTCACAACCACCACTGGAAAATCTTCTACAACCAGTTCGTGGATGGCTTCCGCTCCCAAATCAGGATAAGCAATAACCTTTGCCGACTTAATGCTTTTGGCAATGAGAGCAGCAGCTCCGCCGATTGCTGCAAAATATACACCCTTGTATTGTTTTAATGCTTTGATTACTTCCGGCGACCTTTTCCCTTTACCAATGGAAGCTTTTAGTCCCAGCGCATATAGTTCCGGAGCGTAGGGATCCATCCTGTAGCTGGTTGTTGGCCCGCACGAACCAATGACTTTACCCGGTTTTGCCGGAGTGGGTCCAACATAATAAATGACCTGCCCCTTAGGGTCAAAAGGTAGTTCTTTCCCCTGCTTAATCAGCTCTACCAGCCTTTTATGAGCTGCGTCGCGCCCTGTATAAAGAGTGCCGTTCAGCAATACTTGTTGACCTATCCTCAACTTTTCGACCATTTCATCGGTTAGTGGGGTAGTAAGCCTTATCTGGGTCAATCATTTCACCTCCCCTGTTTTTTAAAAGCAGTATTTCGGGGTTATTTAGTACCTTATAAGACTACTTCTTTATGCCTGGCCGCGTGGCAGTTCAGGTTAACCGCTACAGGAAGGCTGGCAATATGAGCGGCGTAAATTTCAATATGCACCGCAAGCGCCGTGGTTTTACCCCCAAGACCCTGGGGCCCGATCCCGGATTTGTTAATCTCCTCTAAAAGCTCTTCTTCTAATTTTGCAATATCGGGATATTTGCTCTTTTCACCAAGTTCCCTTAACAGGGCTTCTTTGGATAGCAGGGCAGCTTTTTCATAAGTTCCGCCGATACCCACACCCACCACAATTGGAGGGCAGGGGTTGGGACCTGCTGTCTTAACCGTGTCTACGACAAATTTCTTGACGCCTTCAACACCATCTGCGGGTTTGAGCATTTTGATTGCACTCATGTTCTCAGAGCCGCCACCCTTGGGTGCTACGATAATACGTAGATTCTCCCCTGGCACGATTTTAGTGTGAATTACCGCTGGTGTATTATCTCCGGTGTTTTTGCGCTCCAGCGGATGGCCAACGATGGATTTCCTCAGGTAGCCTTCGGTATAACCCTGACGTACGCCCTCATTGATGGCTTCTTCGAAATCTCCACCTTCGATCCTTACATCCTGACCCAGCTCAACAAAAACAACGGCAAAACCTGTGTCCTGACACATTGGAGCCTGCTCTTCCCGGGCAATCTCAGCATTTTTGATAAGGATTTGCAGAATTTCCTTTCCAGTGAGGGATGTTTCAGACTCATGAAACTTTTTAAAAGCCTCCATCACATCATTGCCCAGATTGAAGTTTGCATCCTGACACATTTTCTTCACGGCTTCCGTAATCACACTGGTGTTAATGGTTTTAATTGTAGTTCCCCCCTTTGCTGTAATGTTGCTCTCAATTCCCCAAAATATAAAAAGCAAGATCCGTACCATGATACTGATCTTGTTAATTACCGCAAATCCACAGGTACTGTAACCCCGGCAACCTTATGTTTATTGCTTAATCCTTGAATATTGTCAACAATTGTATTTAGTATGCCGGAGCGAACAATAAATAAATATTTAATTAATAAATTCTAATTTGTAGAATAAGGAAGGGCCTATCCCTTGAGAAAAGCGGCCTTTCTTAATCTTAGTAATCGTTTCTAAATTTTAATATTCGATGGTTTTATTTTTTTCAATTTATTATAAAGTGTGGCCAGGGAAATATTCAGGGCCTGGGCAGCACGCCTTTTGCCCTCTACAGTGTTGCCGTATTTGGCCATGGCCTTGCGTATTAACATTTCCTCCATCTGATCTATGGGCATTATATCAACATCACGCTCCGGTAAAATCCGGAACTGGTTGACGTGCTGGATCAGGTTCTTTTTCACCAGGATTTCCTCGTCAACGGTTACCATCACCCGTTCAATAACATTTTCAAGCTCACGGACATTACCTGGCCAGTCATAACTAAAGAGTACTTCTTCAGCGTCTTTGGAGAGGCCCTTTACTTTTTTACCTAATTTTCTATTGAGCTTGATGATCGTGTTGTTAACCAGTGCCGGCAGATCTTCCTTATGCAACCGCAGGGGAGGAATGGTAATTTCAACGACATTCAACCGGTAATACAAATCTTCCCGGAATTCGCCCCGGCGGATCAACTCCCGCAGGTTCCGGTTAGTGGCTGCAATTACCCTGACATCCACCTTAATGGTCTGATTGCCCCCAACGCGCTCAAATTCCATTTCTTGTAATACGCGCAGTAACTTGCCCTGAAGCAGGAGGTTCATATCCCCAATTTCGTCCAAAAAAATCGTTCCGCCATGGGCAAGTTCAAACTTTCCAATTTTGGACTTCACAGCACCCGTAAAAGCGCCCTTGGCATAACCGAAGAATTCGCTTTCAAGAAGTGTTTCCGGTATTGCTGCGCAATTAACTTTAATAAACGGATTTTCCCGCCGCATGGATGCGCCGTGAATGGCATGCGCGAACAATTCCTTCCCGGTGCCGCTTTCACCTAGAAGGAGTACCGTTGAATTGCTGCGGGCAGACTTTTCGGCAAGGTTGATACATTTTTTAATTTCTGCGCTGTTTCCGATAATATTTTCAAAGGAATACTTGCTTGTGGTTACCTGTCCCAGTTTATCTGTAAGATTTTCTATGATGGTAGTGCTCTTTTTCAATTCATCCATCATATTCATGATATCTGTAAAGTGCTGGAAAACCACAACGCCGCCCTCCATCTTTCCGTCCACGATGATGGGAGCGGAGTTGGCAACAACTTCAGCGTTGCTTCCACCTACTCTTGTTCTCTGGCCAAAAACCAGCTTACCCGTTTTTAATAAATGGGCAAGAGCCCCGTCCGGGGAGCTTTCAAAGATATTCTGGCCAATCCTTTCTTTTTCGGGTATGCCTGTGATGCGGGAAAAAGCAGGGTTAACATATTTAATGGTTCCATTCATATCCGCTACTTCAATAGCCTCTTGCATGGAGTTTAAAATAGCTGATAGTTCACCCTGGATTTTTGTGAGCTGCGCCATCTCTTCTTTTTCTTTGAGCACGATCATCATTAGATTAGCGGCCTGTGACTCCATCATTGCCGTAGAGTCGTGCTTAATCTGCAGGATATGCTCTTTTACATCCGGGTTTCCTGTGACTTCGATAATAATGTCCAGACCCGGAAGCATGGTGAGCTCATTATAGTTTGTTGTGACAAAGACACCGTCTGCACGTGCGGCCGCGATACCAGGTGCTGCAGGATTTATATCGGCTACGCCGATTATCTCGACTTCATCCATCGCTTTTAGCATCCTGTAAATAGAATGACCGCCTTTTCCTGCGCCAACTATAGCTACTTTATACTTTTGCATCCCGGCCCCTCTTCCTGACTTTGTAAACTATCCCTATTGATTCATTCTACAACGAAGGGGCGCATCCTTCTAAAAGTTAAAAAAAATATTAATTAAAAATTTTATACATGCTGCGAACAAGCGTTTCATTGGGCTCCAAATTGTGTTATAATTACTGCAAAAAAATACATATAATAAGGCTGGTGAGATTATGGCCGGTGATTTAACACCGAAGCAAGCAGCCATTCTAGAGTTTATCAAGGAAAACATCCGTAATAAGGGTTATCCCCCCTCGGTCAGGGAAATCGGTCAGGCAGTAGGATTAAGTTCCAGCTCTACTGTCCATGGATATCTTAAAAAGTTAGAAGACAAAGGATATTTGAGGCGTGATGCTGCTAAGCCGAGAGCCATGGAAGTCCTTGAGGGTTTTTCGGAAGACCGGATCGAATGCGTCAATATTCCCCTGCTGGGCCTTGTGGCAGCCGGTGTTCCTCTTTTAGCCGTGGAAAACAGGGAAGAGACATTTTCCCTGCCGGTTCATTTTACCGGTACAGGAGAGTTCTTTATGCTTGCGGTGCGTGGGGACAGCATGATTGATGCCGGAATTCTGGACGGTGACCTGGTTGTAGTGCGGCGGCAGGACGATGCCGACAACGGGGATATCGTTGTGGCTTTGCTTGAGGAAGAAGCTACAGTAAAAAGATTCTACAGGGAAAAGGACCGGGTCCGCCTGCAGCCGGAAAACCGCCTGTTGGAACCCATCTATGTAAGTGAACTTCAAATTCTTGGTAAAGTAATCGGCCTGATCCGAAAAATCCACTAGAAAAAGAACAAAAAAACACCGTTTCTGGAAAGAGGTGTTTTTTTGATAGGCAAAAAAAATAAAACATAGCTAAAAGCAACCTAGCCAGTCTTCAAATCTTCAACGTTGCGCAATAAAGCTTCACCAATTACATTCCTGAATTCATCATAGATGGGTTTAAGAATCTCTTCCCATTCTTTTTTTTCTGCTTCGGACTGGTAGTGTACCTGGACATTTCCGGAGGAAATAATCTGCTGCAGATCCTTTTGATTCATAATGGAGGCCTGTTCACGTTCCCAGTGAGTCACTTCGAGTAAGGTTTTCTCCAGGAGGGAGCGGACATCTTCCGGAAGGCTTGACCAGAAATCGCTATTGGTTATAACGACGTATCCCATGTAACCGTGGTTTGATATGGTCAGGTAGGGTTGTACCTTATAAAGATTTTTAGAACAGATATTGGACATTGTGTTTTCTCCTCCATCGACTTCCTGGCATTCCAGGGCACGATAGAGGTCGTCAAAGGATACTTCAACAGGGTGGGCGTTGAGTTTCTCAAACTGTCTTTTTAAGACATTACTATTAATCATAACCCGGAATGTTAATCCCTGAAAATCAACCGGGTGAATTAAAGGCCTTTGGCTGTTGGTCATTTGTTTGAAGCCGTTGTCCCAGAAAGCCAGAGCCTTCATTTTGTGCAGGCTCAACCCCTGGTATAACTGGGTTCCGATATAGCCGTCCATGGCCCTGTGGACAGTATCCTCATCCTGGAAAGCGTAAGGCAGATCAAATACCTGCCATTGCGGAAACAACCCCGACAACTTGGATGTAGTAGGCGCAATCATCTGCACGGTCCCTGATTGAAGAGCCTGGATCTCTTCACCGTCTTTGTACAGGGTGGAGTTTGGAAATACCTGTACTTCAACTCTCCCGTTGGTCCTCTCTTTTACAAGGGCTGCAAAGCGTTGGGCAGCAAGCCCCTTGGGTGTGTTTTCAGCGACTACATGGGAAAACTTGATTACAATTTTTTCTTCCGGGCTAACCTGTTCCGAATCTTCTACCCGCTTACCGCATCCTGCAAGAACAATGAGCATGATCATAACATGCAGGAACAAACAAACCCGGATTATTCTTTTTGATACGCTCTTCACCTCCCCGTTAACTTTTGTTTTTAGTACGGGCCAGGTTTAAATATATCTAAGTATTTGCCAGAATTCAATGAAAAGTTAATAAAATAAATATTGGTTATTAAATTCATTTTAATTTATTCCAGGGTTCTGTACCTGTTTACTGGACGTCCTA
This sequence comes from Bacillota bacterium, assembly GCA_029555205.1. Classification (GTDB taxonomy): domain Bacteria; phylum Bacillota; class Desulfotomaculia; order Desulfotomaculales; family Pelotomaculaceae; genus DTU098. The sequence goes on along the minus strand of JAKPTB010000119.1, from coordinate 3,947 downwards.
CGGAACCGTATTGCAGTTCCAGGATTACCCTGCCCGATTTCTCTAAAAAATCCAGGTATCTCCTGGCTGTAACCCGGGCCAGCCCGACACCTTCGGCAACTTCCTCAGCCGATAAGGCAGTTCCTTCCTTCAGTAAGAACAGGTAAACCTGTTTTAGCGTAATTTCATTCAAGCCCTTGGGAACGCCTTCATCCAACTGTTGTCCGCGGCTTAGCGCTAAACTGTCAATTTCATTCTGGTTCATCTGGCTCTGGCATTTAAACCGGTTGTGCAAAGTAGCGTAACAATTGAGGGCAGCTTTCAGGCGGGTAAATTTAAAGGGTTTTATAATGTAGTCTATAGCCCCATAGCGAAAAACACTTTGGATGGTTTCGGCGTTATGAGCTGCTGTAATAATAATTACATCCGTGGGCAGACCGAACCTTCTGATCTCCTGAAGTGTAGTTACGCCGTCGATATCAGGGAGATAGATATCAAGGAGAACAAGGTCCGGAACCAATTCCTTCACCAATTCGATGGCTTCCCGGCCGGTACGGGCCACCCCCGCCACCCTGAAACCCGGCACGGCATTAATAAAGCCCCGGTTTACTTCAACCACCATGGGGTCATCCTCAATGATTAAAACATCTATCTGGGACATTTAAAATCACCTTCTTAATTCGGTTTATTTTGACTACCCTGTTCTTTGGGGATATTTATATTAAATACAACACCTCCACCGTCTGCGTCCTGGATGGATATTGACCCACCAGCCATGTCAACATAACGTTTTACCAGGTAAAGACCCAGGCCGCAGTTGGCCGAACCTTTTGTTGAAAAACCCCGTTGAAAAATACTTTCCCGCATTTCTGCCGGAATGCCCGGACCCATGTCCCTTACAGTAATGGTCAGACCTGCAGGGGTGTCCAGCATTGAAAAAAATACCTTCCGCCGTTCCGGTTTTTCCATACGTACAGCGTCAAGGGCGTTTTCAATCAGATTGCCAATGATTATTACAAGTTCTCCTGTTTGCAGGCAGGATGGAAGTTCCCTGAAACAGGTATTCCGGTCAATATCTAATTTTATGCGGAGCTCTTTGGCCCTTTCATACTTGCCCAGGAGCAACCCGGCAATGCTGTCGTCACTGATATTTTTTGTTAAGAGCCCGGTAATCTCTTGCTGTTCCTCGGAAAGATCAAAGATATAATCGAGGGCGTGTTCGTACTTTTCCAACTGGATCAGGCCGGCTATGGTGTGGAGCTTGTTTTTATGTTCATGATTCTGAACCCTCAAGGCTTCAATAAAAGCTTTTACCCCGGTCAATTCCTCAGCCAGTCTGTTTATCTCGGTTTTATCCTGAAATGTGGCTACCGCTCCGATAATTTCACCTTTAAACCGTACCGGCACCTTGTTAACCAGGACCATCGTATCATTCAAAAACATGTGGTGATTAATCTGGGCCTCCCCAGTTTGAAGGACTTCCGGCAGTGTGGAATATGGTATAATGCTTGTTATCGTCTTTCCGAGTAATTCTTCACTTGTTTTGCCCAGGATCCGCCGGGCCTCTTCATTAACAACGGTTATGCGGTTATCTCGATCAATTGCAATGATGCCCTCACCCATGGCCTGAAAAATTGCCACCCGTTCTTCCAGGAGCCTTGCTATCTCCTCCGGTTCCAGACTAAACATGGCTTTTTTTATTCTCCTGGCCAGATAAAGAGAACCCAGCAGGCCGACAATCAAACCCGTGCCCAGGGAGTAATAAAGCTGTGTCTGGATGGTCCTTAATAAGAATCCTATAGTGGGAATTAAAATCCCTACCACAACAACACCCACCTGGCGGGTTCCCTCTTCAATTTTGACGGGTACAAAAGCCCGGACGGAAGGCCCCAGCACCCCTTCTGCGCTGGATATATACTCATTGTTTGCCAGCGCCGGACCCAGATCAACGTCAGTAAATTTTTTGCCGATTCGCTCTTCTAGCGGGTGCGAATACCGGATTCCTTCCATGTCTACAATAACGATGTATTCAACACCCGTGGCCAGGCGTGTACGCTCGGCAATGGGCTGGATGACAGCTGCGCCTTCGGGCTCTCCGATGTTTTTTTGGATTTCCTCAAATTGAGCCAGAGTGCGGGCTATGGCCATGGCGCGCATCCCGGCTTCTTTTTCAAATGTGGCAGATATCTTGTCGACTACAATGATACCTCCAATTAAAATCGCCAGAAAAACTGAACCGAAAGAAAGTATGGCCATTTTTGTGCGCAGGGTGAAAAATTTTGGCTTTATTTTTAACATTGTAAAATCTCCGTAGAGTATATTTAGACAAAAACTCCGAAATTTCCTGCTATTTGAGAACTATATAAGCAAAATAGAACAAAATAAAACTAATAATAACTACAAACGCTCCCTACTACCGCAGGAAGCGTTTACAGATATCCCTGTCACTTATAAATTTTACAAAAGCCTCAACGGCGAAACCTCCTGGTCCCTGGGAGTGCCGGAGCTGGTAGAGGAACCTGGCCATGTCCAGTCCAACCAGTGGAACTTCAACAACTCTCCCCAGTTCCAGGGCTTCCTGAACGGCATATCTGGAAACAATGCTCACACCCAATCCCGCTTCAACCGCTGTGATCACTGCCCGGGTGCTGCCCAATTCCATGACGCAGGGAATTTTATCCAGTTCTATATTTTTTTCCTCCAGTTTTTTTTCTAATGACCGGCGCGTTCCTGAACCCCGTTCCCGCAGAACCATGGTCCCGTTTTTTAACTCAGCAAGATCAAGGCCATGAGTCAGATTAGCCCACTTGTGAGAGGGTGGCACGATTAGCACCAGCTGATCCTTCAACCAGGGGACACAATCGATGCCCTCATTATTATCAGGCACACCGGTAATACCCAGGTCAATCTCCCTCTGCCGGACCCACCTGGCTACCTGACTGCTTCCGGCAACCTTTAAGGTGATATCTATCCCGGGGTATTTTTTCTTGAACCCGCCAACTAACAGAGGAAGGATATACTCACCGGGGATGGTGCTGGCGCCGACCATTAGATGGCCTGTTTTCAGACCTTTCAAGTCTTCCAGGCCTTCTTTGATCTTCTGATAGTGTCTCAGCATTTTTTTTGCTTCAGGGTACAGAATCCGCCCCGCTTCGGTGAGCATGACCTTTTTATCCCCACGTTGAAATAATGGCGCCTGGAGGTCCTCTTCCAGCGCTTTAATTTGAAAGCTGATTGCCGGTTGACTTATATACAGCTGACGGGCTGCTTTAGTAAAACTCTGCAGTTCGGCTACCCATAAGAATGCCTCCAACTGCTTAAAATTCATAACAGCACCACGCCTTAAATATGTTTGGACTTAATTTAAGCTTTTGACGAAAATATAATAAACCCTTCTTGAAAAAACTAAAAAAATTCTAAAAATTCTAAATTCCCGCCGAAAAAGTAGTTTCCAAATATTACCGTCTGGTTTGGATTACCTGATTTCGACTCCTTCAAGGCTTCGTTATTTTCTAATCGTTACAATTAATCAATTCCCTTGCCGCTGCGAGAACTGCCAGACGGACATATTCCTTCGAAAGCCCTCCCTGAAAATAAATATCATAGGGCGGGCGGAGCGGGCCGTCGGCGCTCAACTCCAGGGATGCCCCCTGGACGAATGTTCCCGCAGCCATGAGCACCGGGTCATCATAACCCGGCATGCTGCTTGCCTCCGGCCGCACGTGGGCATCAACCGGGGAAGCAGACTGCAGGCCCCTGCAAAAAGCAAGCATTTTTTCCGCAGTGCCAAGACGGATTGCCTGGACAATATCATGCCGCTGACTATTGTAAGCCGGTGAAACTTCATAACCCAGCTTTTCGAATAACCTTGCCGTAAAAACAGCGCCCTTCAATGCTTCCGACACAGTATGGGGAGCCAGGTAGAGTCCCTGAAAAAGGAGCCTTTGATATTCCGCTGAAGGCCCGAT
>JAKPTB010000118.1 GCA_029555205.1 Bacillota bacterium | reverse complement strand
TGCCGTGGACGGGCCGCCCCGCTGCTGCACCACCACCACAGTGGGCAGGCGCATCATTTCAGCCATGGACATCGGCTCCTGCATCAGGGTATTGCCGGGCCCCGATGTAGCTGTAAAAGCCTTGCGTCCGGCCATGACCCCGCCGGCCGTCGTGAAACCGGCTGAAAGTTCGTCTTCCGTTTGCAGAAAACTTCTCCCGTACTTGGGGGCCAACCTGGTCCAATAGTGCATTATCTCGTTCTGAGGTGTGATGGGATAGCCGTACATGATCTCAGCCCCGGCTGCCAGCGCAGCCCAGGCTACAACCTCATTGCCTGTCATAAATGCTCTTTTTTCCGCGGAAATCACCTTTTGCGACAATCAAAACCCCCCATGATTAAATCTCGGTTGCAGCAGAGCAGGCCTTTAACCCGCAGCCGTGAGTCAGCTTGCAAAGGGGCTTTAAGACAGCCCGTGCCGGCCATCCTTCGCCCCGCCATGGAAAACAGATTTAAACTAAAGACCCACAGTTGCCGGATCAAGGAATAAACAAAATTTGTCCGCGCAAGGCTAGCCTTCAATGATCATTATCCCAAAGAGCAACCGTTCTTGTCTTGCCCCGGCTGCCCGTTCCATACTCAAATCTGCGGTAAAACCTGTGGCTGAATGCCTTTAAAATAGTAGTGGCCTGGACTCACCCTGTTATCTTACCACAATCTACATTTATCGACAATTAATTCACACTTAATTTAATGTTTAGTTCATCAGCATTGCCTACCAGAAGGCCCGGGGCATGAACCGCTCCAGAGAGCGAACGGGGTTACCCATACAGTCAAAGGAACCAATTTTTTCAGCAACCGGCGCGGCAGCGGAAGTGGCGATTACCGGCAGGCCAAGCAACCCGGCCGCCTCGCTGACAACCCTGGCGCCCTTTTGCACATCCTCCACGGTGGTCTCATCCCCCAGGTGGCTGTTGTTGATCAGGCCGTCCACCCGGCCCAACCCCCGGACATGCTCTACAATTTCCTTGACTCCGGAGGTCATGGGGCGGTATATGTTAATGACAGCATAAACTTTCAAATCCGGGTCGCTTGAGGCGCCTTCCAGCAGTCTCAGCGTCCTGGCCCCTTCAGCGCCGTAGCCGATGTCCAGGATGATCTCCCCCTCGCGGCGGAGCGCCCACCTGGCTTCCGGCTTAATTGAAGTGCCGGCCTCGCCCAGACCTGTCATCTGCCCGGTCTCCCAGGCTATAACATCAACGCCGCGGTCGGTCAGTTCCCGTTGAATGGGCCGGAGGGTATAACAGGGTTCAACCAGATCAAGGTCCACCAGGGTGACCTTTCTGCCCCGGCGCGCCAGTTCCAGGGCCCGGTTCAGGGCGTTTTCGCTCTTGCCCCCGGCGTATTCCCCGGTATAGGCCTCAACAATTCGCTCTGCCATTAGTATGCTCACCTCTGCTTAATTCTAGCAGGAAAGATTGAAAGTTGATTAGAAGAAAAATTAGAGCTACACCTGTCAGAATCTACAAAATGTGTCAGTAAGCTGCAGTTTTTTAAGTGTTTCTTCCCCCGGCACTCCTTTAGCGGTCCAGCCCCGCAACTGGTAGTATTCCTCAACCATAGTTTTGAGATCATCCCGGCTAAAACTGTGCCCCTTGCAGGGGCCGCTGGGAAGCGGTTCCCCGAAGCGCGGCGGGAGGGTATCCTCAGCCGGATTAATCCCCTCGCGCAGGTTATATAAGCGGCCCATGTTCCAGATCCTGGCGCCCAGTGCCTGCAGCCCCTCTTCACCTTCCAGGCTCTGCCCTGTGCAGCTGTGGTAAAGCTTTAAATAAGTGGCGGGGCTGAGGCCAAAAGTTCCGAAGTCACACTTGACAAAGGTATCCAGCGCGGCAAGGTAATTCTGATGATGGATAACAATCTCCGCCTTGCCGGTGACGGCCAGCCTGTCCACCTGACGGCCCTGCCAGGGAACACCTCCCAGGTCCTCGCCGAGGGGCATGCCCCGCTGGTGACACCCGCCACGGTCGGCAGTCATTAGCGACAGCGCTATGCCTGTAGCCCCCCTGGGTCCCCAGGCCGGGGTTTCCAGGCCTTTGATGTGTACGGCAAATTGTTCTGCCTGCACACCCAGTTTTTCTGCAGCCCGGCGCACACCGCCCGCCAGCAGGATGCCGGGCCCGTCCTCCCGCAGGGCAATTGCCCGGAGTAAGCCTTCCGCAGCTTCCACACTTCCGAACTTGATCTCATGTCCACAAACCCGTTGCTGCGGCAGCAGGTTTTTTTCAGCAGCCTCCATGGCGAAACCAATTGCCCCGCCCGCCGACATGCTGTCCAGCCCGAGGGTGTCACAGAGGTGGGCCAGATGGGTGACCGCCTTCACATCACTTATTTCCAGATTGGAACCCAGCATCGCGGCAGTTTCGTATTCGACAATATCAGAAACAGTTCCCCGGTAGCGCCCGGAGCGCAAATACCCCATCTTGCTGCAGCGGATAGGGCAACCTGTACAGGCATCGCTCCTCAGCCACAAATGTTTGTTCTGACCGAAATCACTAATTTCATCGGCTCCTTCAAAGACTCCGTCATAATAGTTGCGTCTCGGCAGTACACCGGCCTCATTGGCAAAGGGTACCGAAGAAGCGGTTCCGGTCAGCGTCAGACTCTTAATATCAGGATTGTCTTTTAGTTCGCGGTAAGCCAGTTCCACAGCTTCCAGAAATTTTCCTTGATCCCACACCCTGACCGGTTTGCTACCCCTCAAGGCAACGGCCTTGAGGTTCTTGGAGCCCATTACAGCGCCGGCGCCGCCCCTGCCGGCCTGCCGGTTATATTCGCAGGAGATGAGGGCAAAACTGACCATATTTTCACCTGCGGGACCGATACACGCTATTTTAACACTGTCGTCCTTGAGCTCTTCTTTAATAGTCTTGTTGACTTCCAGTGTACTTATTCCCCATAATTTGCGGGCCGGCCGGATTTCCACGCGTCCGTCATCAATCCACAGGTAAACCGGTTCACTGGCTCTGCCGGTGATAATAATACCGTCGTAGCCGCAGTATTTTATTTCCGGCCCGAAGGAGCCGCCGAAGTATGAATCCAGCAGGGTGCCGGTGAGCGGTGACTTTGTTACCACACAGGCACGCATGGACGGGGCCAGCGTCCCGGTAAGGGGGCCGGTCATAAACATTAAAACATTATCTGCAGCCAGGGGGTCGCCTTGAGGAGGCGCCAGGTCGTAAAGGAGTCTCAGCCCGTAGCCTTTACCACCCACAAAGCTTGCCTTCAGCCAGTCCGGCACAGCCGCCTCCCAACTGTTTCCCGAGGAAAGATCGATCATTAAAAATTTATCGAAATAGCCATTATTCATCTTTGTCCCCTCCCAGTATAACCAGCTCCAGGGCGCCTGTGGGGCAGTACCTGACACAGGCGGGATCACCGCCGCAGAGGTCGCATT
>JAKPTB010000117.1 GCA_029555205.1 Bacillota bacterium | reverse complement strand
CGGCACGATCTCTGAAAAATTGTAAAGCTGGCTGTATTGTTGAATCAGGGGGAGCAGTTCTTCCCGCCTGACCAGGTCGATCTTGTTGATAACCAGCAAAACCGGGGTCTTGATATCCTGGAACTTTTTTATTATGAAATTGTCACCGGGGCCGGGGGGCTGGTCAGCTTCTACCAAAAACAGGATCGCGTCGACCTCCCGCAGGGTCTGCAGCGCCACCTGCACCAGCTGTTCGCCGAGCCTGTGCCTGGGTTTGTGGACGCCGGGAGTGTCCAAAAAAATAACCTGGGATCCCTCCCGGTTAAAAACGAACAGTATCTTATTCCTGGTAGTCTGCGGCTTATCTGACATGATAGCCACTTTCCTGCCGGCAATTTTATTTAAAAGGCTGGATTTACCCACATTCGTCCTTCCGATCAGGGTCACGAAACCGGACTTAAAATCATCTTTTTTTGACAAACCAGACCACCTTTTCGTTCAGTATTAGGTGACAAGCGTGTCAAGGGGACGGTTCTCTTGACACGCTGTAGCCTTTGCCGTTCAGCGGTTGACCGGCTCGATTAGTTTAGTAACTGTTTTTTCGGCCTCCGGGCAGTCTCCCGCTTGCTTTGGCTCCTTTAATCCAAATGAGTCCGGCAACAGCTCGGCCACTGTCTTCATGACATATTGTCCCGCGCTGTTGGCCATATAAACCTTAATATTTGTCCCGAACTCCGCCAGCACCTGGCGGCAGGCGCCGCATGGCGGGCAGTATTCGCTTGTGCCGGCCGTTATGGCGATAGCTTCAAAAGCCCGTTCATTGTTGGACACGGCCTTAAAGAGGGCGACCCTTTCGGCGCAGCAGGTGAGCCCGTATGAAGCGTTTTCAATATTGCACCCGGTATAGTAACGGGCTTCTTTAGTCAGGATAGCAGCGCCGACCCGGAAATTCGAGTAGGGCGCGTATGCTTTTTCCCTGGCCGCAGTCGCGGCGTTGATCAGTTTTTCAATAGGAAAAATCATTTTGTATACCTACCTGATTCATGTCAGCAATGCTTGCCTACAGAAACGTCCCTCTTGCATACCTATCGGGGTCATACCTCGCCTTGTAGGGCGGGTTTTAACCCGCCACTCCATTCGGGGACACTCCTCAGCATGCAGAAACACCTATGAGAGAGGTGTGTCACCGTACCGTTTTCAGGTCGGGTTCATCCGACCATTGTGCGGCTGAAGCCGCACCTACATTTTATCGATTCACTTCTCACATCCGGCCGCCGGCCGGTTTTTTAGATCCCTCATGTACCGCCGAAACCTATCCTTATGTTCCCTCCGTCCACGATAACCGGCACCTTTTGGGCGCCGCCGGTTATTTTAAGCATCACAGCATAAGCGTTCCTGTTTTTTTTAACGTCGTAATAATGATAGGGGATTTTTTGCCGGGCAAATTCTTTTTTTGCTTCGACAGTGTAAGGACAATCATCTTTGCCGTAAATTAAAATATTGCCGGACAATTTATTTCCCTCCGTCTATTTATTGTTTATCAGCTCTATTTTGCCCACGGCCGCCGCGGCGAGGGCCACTTCCTCCATTTCGTGGGTTTTGCCCCTGGTCATGAGCCTTTTTACCGCGACCGCGGGAGACAGCCCTTCAAAAAGCACCTGGTATATCTGTTCGGTGATGGGGATCTCCACCTCTAAACTCCGTGCCAGGCGCCTGGCGGCCCGTGTTGTGCGCACACCTTCAACCACCATTTTTACTTCAGCCAGGGCTTCGTCAACAGATTTTCCGCTGCCTATTGCTATACCGGCGCGGCGGTTGCGGCTGTGCATGCTGGTGCAGGTGACAATCAGGTCTCCTACCCCGGCCAGGCCCGCGAATGTCAGCGGGTTGGCGCCCATGGCCATCCCCATGCGGGATATTTCTGCCAGCCCCCTGGTCATCAGGGCCGCCTTGCTGTTGTCGCCGTAACCCA
>JAKPTB010000074.1 GCA_029555205.1 Bacillota bacterium | reverse complement strand
CGGCAGCCCGGCCGAGCGGCGGAACACTTTCAGTTCACTGCGGCGCCGCTCCAGCAGGCGTCGCAGCATCATGCGCTTGCCCAGCTCGCCGATATGAGCCCGGGCTGCACCCCCAACCTCCTGCAGCACCCGGTAGGCCAGGCGCCTGAAGCTAATAACCTGGAGCCGGATGAAACCGGACAGGCCGGGCGTGGAGGCCAGTTCGTATTCTGTCTGAAAGGTGGCCTGCTCGGGCACCAGCAGGATCAGCGGGTGCCCTTCCGGGCTTTTCCGGAGTTCTTCCCGCACCTCCTCCAGGCAGGCGCGGGTTTTTCCGGAGCCGGCCCTGCCGATAATAAAGCGTATAGTCACGGCTTTCACCTGCACTTCAATCAATCTATTCTTTAACCGGTAGCCCTGGGGAAAAAAACTCTTTAGAGGATCTAAATTCCCTTAAAAATGGGAAAACCCTTTCACCGTTTACGAAGAGGCTAAAAAAAAAACAAACTGGTGTTTGGGTTTAATATGTTTTTTAAATAAAAAGAGGGTAAATCTTAGCCCAAAAAAAGAAGACCTGCGCCGGTTGTGTGTTTATGGCGCGGGCCTTTTCCCCTTTGCTGTCTTATTTCCTGACGTTTTAGTGTTGCCACCCGTTAACCTTGATTTGAACAGGGCAATATTTCATTTGAACCTGTTTATACCCTAAAATAACAATGGTCCTGACAGACATACTCATATTTGGTTTTCCTAATTCCCTTGCCACCCCGGGGACATTTAACTATTGAATCTTTATGGTGAGGACAATTAACCCAGGCAGGGGGTTCCAGTTTAGAATTGCCGCATTCGGTGCAGTAAATTCCCTCTTCTGTGGCCTTAAGGTCTTTACTGAATTTTATTTTTTTGCAGCTTGCACAATAACAGTACTCCCAATCCTTAATCCTTGCTTGATTGCGCTCCAAATCATTTTCGAATTGTTGAGCATTATCAGTGAACACAGGTTCTTTGATCGCATTTTCCGCTGGATAAGCGTCCATCTCGAATAGTTTTTCCCCCACGAAAAACACCTCCTATAAGTTTCAGAATTCTCCGGTTAATAAAATCTAACAATCCTTTTCTAGAACACTTTTCTCCCGGGTTAATTAACCAAAAAAAAATCGTAAAACAGTCTTGGAAAAAAGAACAGCAAATGCTAAAAGCATATACTCAGCATAAGTAACCCCGGCAAGAAATCCTTCAGCTATGCTCCCGCAAAGTTCCGTTATAATTGGGCACAATCCATGTCGGATCTACTAATGCCCCTAATTCTATCCTGTCATTCTAAGTTATAATACACTAGAATATATTAGTATAATTACAACTGGTTTAGTATGATTATATTTATGAAAATCCTTTATGTCAATAAAAATTTTCACCGGGCAACAGGGAGAACCGGTCCAGTTTACTTTTATAAATAAGCTTATAATTGAAACCTAAATAACCTTTAATTGAAACCGCTCAGGGCAGAAGCGCAGATGGATATGTGGTGATTACCGGAAAGGCCAAAGAAGAGAAACTGTGGAAGAAGAACGGCAGAATAAAGCCGTGGGAGATGCTCCCGCAGCTTCTAAGATTATTAGGGGAAAAGATTTGGGCGCGACTGTTCCGGTACTTTAGCCCGCGTTTGCTCCAGTGCTTTCAGCCATGACTTCGTCCCCCGGACGTGCGGCCCCCAGAGGGATGAACCTGTAACTATAATTTGCCGAAGTGAAGTCCAGATAAAGCACCTGGGGTGTCCTGATCCGTTCCCTGGCCAGGTTTGTCACCCGTGCCAGCGCCCCGGGATTGAGGAAATACTTGCCGCCCTCAATCTCGTGATACCCCAGGTGGGCGTGGGCGCCGAGGGTAAAATCAGCTTCGGTGGCAGTCACGCTGGAAATCAGTGTGCAGGGTACTTTTTCGGAAAAAGCCCTGGGCAAGAGCATGCCGTGAACAACATGGACGGCCAGATCGCAGCTCTTTTTACTGACCATGTAAACCTCCCCGTTGCCCTGCCGGTCTATATCGCAGTAATAATGCTGGCCGCTCAGCTGGAGAACACAATTGTTGTTGGAGAGATAGATCATTTCTCCCGGTTGAAGGAGCCGCAGCCACTCCTGACGGGCCAGGTAGCCCAGGGCGGTACCGTCAAGGCTGTCCAGTCGCTGGTCGATCAGGTCATGATTGCCTGCAACACAGTAAACCGGCAGGGCAAGTTTTTTCAAAAACCAGTGTAGTAAATCCAGGGACCGCCGATCCGGGTTGGGATGGTCAAAAATATCCCCCCCGTGAATAACATAGTCGATTCCCAGTAAACGGCATAATTTTATTACTTCTGAAAGCTTTGCCGCAATGGCCTTCAGGAAATCATCCCTGCGGTTATCCGGCTTAACGGATCGAATATGCGTATCCGTAAAATAAAGCAGGCGCAAGAGTATAATCCCTCCATCAGCCTATTTTACCAACATAAATTAATGGGCGACCGGTATCCATCCGCTTCTCGTCAACCAGCCCGGCGGCAGCAAACAATTCCTTATATTTTGGTTGAAGTTCTCTCCTCATCTATAATTATAACAGAATCAGGGTTCCTTTGACTCAATTTTTAGGCAATTTATCCTGGACCCGGCGCATGAAACTTTCCGCCTTAACAATAAAGCGCTCGTGGATGCCCGTACCTACCAGGTCCACATTATCCCTCGCCTCCACCTCAAAAACAAGGCGCTTGCCGTCAACTTCCACCAGGCGGGACGTAGCCACCACAGTCATACCCACGGGGGTTGCTGCCAGATGTTTGACGTCCACCCTGGTCCCCACGGTCGTGGTTCCCTGTTCCAGCCACGGTTCAACCGAGGACAGGGCGGCTTTCTCCATCAAAGCCACAAGGGCCGGTGTGGCAAACACGCTAACTCGGCTTGACCCCCTGTCATTGGAGAATATACACTTAAAACATTTCCTTTACTTAAAACTACTCTGTTTTCGAGCAGCCGCCCTTGACATGGGGCCCCTGGTTTCCATGTTTCATAGGGCCAGCCAGGGCCAGCTGCAGCT
>JAKPTB010000060.1 GCA_029555205.1 Bacillota bacterium | reverse complement strand
AGTCAGGCGCAACGGAAATGTATATTATCAAAAATATAACAGGGGTATACCAGTTACCGAGTTAAAAATCATAGGTAAGAGCAAAACAAACGGGACAAAAATAAGTTTTAAACCTGACTACCAAATATTCGAAGACCTTGTTTTCAGCCAGGATACGCTTACCCAGCGTTTAAGAGAGCTGTCTTTTCTTAACGCGGGGGTAAAAATCATCCTTAGAGACAAGCGTTCAGGCCAGGTGGTAGAGTACGAGCACGAGGGCGGCATTAAAGATTATGTTAAGCACCTGAACAGGAGCAAGACGACTCTCCATGCCAAGCCTATCTATTTCCAAAAACAGCGGGAAGACGTATTGGTGGAAATAGCCCTGCAGTACACAGATTCCTATGCCGTAGATAATATATTTTCTTATGCCAACAACATCAACACCATTGATGGAGGGACGCACGAGGCGGGTTTCAAAGCCGCCCTCACCAGGGTTATTAATGACTACGGGCGCAAATACAACATTTTGAAAAACGGTGTAAGCAACCTTACCGGGGAGGATATCAGGGAAGGGCTAACAGCTGTTATCAGCGTCAAAGTGCCGGAGCCGCAGTTTGAAGGCCAGACCAAGACCAAACTGGGCAACAGCGAGGTAAGAAGCATAGTCGATTCGGTTATGGGTGAAGGGCTGGGGACCTTCCTCGAAGAAAACCCGCCGGTGGCCAAGCGCATCCTGGAAAAGGCAATCACCTCTTCCAGAGCCCGTGAAGCCGCCCGCAAGGCTAAAGAACTGACCAGGCGCAAGAGCGCCCTGGAAAGCTCGACCCTGCCGGGCAAATTGGCGGACTGTTCTGAACGCGACCCCTCACTTTGCGAGTTGTACCTTGTGGAAGGAGACTCCGCCGGTGGCTCGGCCAAGCAGGGAAGGGACAGGCGCTTTCAGGCCATACTGCCCTTGAGGGGGAAAATTCTAAATGTTGAGAAATCCCGCCTGGACAAAATCCTGGCCAACGAAGAGATCCGGGCCATGATCACAGCTCTGGGGACAGGCATCAGTGAAGAATTCGACATTAGCAAGGCCAGGTACCACAAGGTTATCCTGATGTCCGACGCCGATATTGACGGCGCCCACATTAGGACGCTCCTGCTGACGTTCTTTTACCGCTATATGAAGCCTCTGGTTGAAGCAGGCTACGTTTATATTGCGCAGCCGCCTTTATACAGGGTGAAGAAGGGGAGAAGCGAAAGCTACGTATACAGCGACGCTGAGCTTGAAAAATTGTTAAACAAGATCGGCAGGCAGGGCATAGGCATCCAGAGGTATAAAGGCCTTGGTGAAATGGACGCGGTCCAGCTCTGGGAGACCACCATGGATCCCGATACCAGAACCGTGCTGCAGGTTACCCTGGAGGACGCCATCGAAGCGGACTCGGTCTTTTCCATGCTGATGGGAGACAAGGTGGAGCCGCGCCGGGATTTTATAGTGGAAAATGCCCACCTCGTTCGCAACCTGGATGTGTAAATTCAGTCGTCGGATGTACATGAAACAGAGTAGCGTCTCCATTCCTGTTCCGACTCTGCGCGATGGAGCAGTTAAACACCAAACTTTGTGAATGGTATTTGTCTTGAAACCACCCGTTTTTTTCAGGGTGGTATTATTTTTCCTTGGAATCTAATTATTAGTAATACAGAGGAATAAGGAGATTTCAAAAGACAAGAGGAGCTATTTTCCAAATATTACCTTAAAACGGGCTTGCACTGGTATGTTAGTATTGAAATCA
>JAKPTB010000173.1 GCA_029555205.1 Bacillota bacterium | reverse complement strand
GGGCTTTGTGCCTTATTCTGCAGGGGCCGGCATGGTCGCTCTGACCAGGGTCGCCGCCAGGCTGCCCTTTGTTATATTTGCCATAGCCCTGGTGGTACTGGGCCTGTTGCCGCAGGTGGGCGCTTTCCTGGCGTCAATTCCCGAACCGGTGGGTTATTCGGTGCTGCTGGCTTCCTTCTGCCAGATGCTGGGCTTCGGGCTGAAAGACTACGCCAGGCTGGAGTTTAACTCCAGGGATTATTTTGTGGTGGGTCTGCCGGTTCTCTTCGGCACCGGCGTGATGAACCTGCCGGTAGGCTCATTTGAGGGGATTCCCGTTTTCGCCCAGTACATCCTGGGTAACGGTTTTGTTGTTGGCATGTTGTTATGTATGCTGCTCGAACACGTTCTCCTGCCCAAAAAATACTTCTCTTAGGGCGGATCTTGAAAAAAGAGGGATATCTGACTTAATGTCGAAAAAACATCTCTGGCAACGTATGGATAGTCATAATCGTTGCCATTTTTATTTGAAAAAACCATGGCCCTATTTACCGGGGCTGCAATAATGAACCCCTTTTGTTCGAAAAACCAGAACAGGCTAAGAAATCTGAGCAATTTATTGGGGTTGATCCAGAAGAAGAATGGCAGACATTTACAGACGTTGTAGCCAAGATATGTTTGCTGCCTGTGAGCGGATAATTAACTTTACACTAAAGGAATTACCGGAAGATGAATCATAGCCGGCGGGTATGCTGTGGTTACGCTGAAGGCAACTATCTTTAATCTGAACGAAAGGACGGTGTCGCTGGCATTTGATATTATTGAAGAAAAAAGGAGATGGTTGCCTTGAGAAAAATCATTAATCCAATGACGGGTGAGGTTATCCCCTGGGAGAGAATCTATACGGTATATGACACGGTCATGTGTTGCGGACTTGAGCAGGAAGAAATTGAATGTGTAAAACAAATTGTGGAAAAGCATAAGCTAAAATTTTATGATACGGATTGTGTTACGGACCTGATTGCTCTTCCCTGGCTGGTTGCCATAGTTGATCCTGAAGAGATTGGCTCTGAAGAACTAGAGGGATTATTAGGTTACCTGGACGAAATTGATGGTGATTTCTGCGTCATTTTCTCCAGCACACCCAATGTGTCTATTCCCGGGAATGTCAAAAAGCATATGACTGTACTAGGGGATATCCTAACTAACCGGACTGCACTTGAAGATAAAATTGTTCAATTAAAAGAAAAGGCGCGCAAAGAAAAACGCAGAAGTAGAAGAAAGAACCCGGGTTGTTGCGGATCCTGAGGGTACATTTTGCCTCCTGCGGGGATCCTTTATTTGATGCTGTTTAGGAACATTTCGGCAGTATTGAAATTCCGGCAGCAGCTATTGTTAACCTTTTGTATGATGTTTGGTTTACAATTGGCTTTTTTTGTGTAATAATTGTATTCGAGCGGAAAGTTATCTCAGATGTTACTTCTAATATTGCTGAAAGGCTCTCAAAATGAATGTGCAGGCCTGAACTAAAACTTTACTCCTGGTTAAAAAAAATTAAGAAGAGTGATCCACAATATGTCGAGGCTGAAAGAAATCAAGAATAAAATATTTGACGGTAAATTAATATCAAAGGGCGAGGCTTTGGAAATATGCGAAGCGCCACTTCAGGAACTTTGCGCGGCAGCAAACGAAATCCGGGAGTTTTTTTGCGGAAATGTTTTTGATCTCTGCGCCATTATTAACGCCAGGAGCGGAAAATGTTCTGAAAACTGCAAGTACTGTGCACAATCCTCTTTCTACCAAACTGCGGCTGAGGAGTATACTTTGCTCGGCACGGATGCTATTGTGGAACAGGCAAAATACAACGAGGAGCATGGTGTTCTGCGGTATACTATGGTGACGTCCGGCAAAAGACTGTCAGATGCTGAGGTGGATCAGATGTGTGACAGCATCCGCGCCATCCGCAAAGTATCCAATATTGCCCTCTGTGCCTCTTTCGGGCTTTTGGATAAAACGCAGTTTGCAAAGTTAAAAACAGCGGGTGTTGCAAGAATCCACAACAACCTGGAAACTTCACGCAGAAACTTCCCCAATGTCTGCACAACCCATACCTATGAAGACAAAATTGCTGCAATTCGTGCTGCACGGCAGGTGGGGCTGAGTGTTTGCAGTGGTGGAATCATGGGACTCGGTGAGACTATGGAAGATAGAATCGACATGGTGCTGGATCTTCGCGAAATGGCTGTCCGCTCTATTCCTGTCAACATGCTTAACCCCATTCCGGGCACGCCCTATGCAAACAACAAGATATTATCTAACGAAGAAATGTGCCGCATTGTTGCGGTCTTTCGTTTCTTGATACCCGATGCATCCATTCGTCTTGCAGGCGGCAGGGGGCTTCTTTCTGATAAAGGGCGGCAGTGTTTTTTGTCTGGCGCCAATGCCGCTATCTCCGGGGACATGCTCACAACGGCAGGCATTTCCATTGAGCAGGACATGAAAATGTTAGATGAACTGGGATATGAGGTGGCGTTGTGGGATAAATAAAGGTCCTTTGGCCAGGGACAGGTTGACCCCTTGAGCACGTGGCAAGATAAAATACTGGTGGACTTCATTAATTAATTGGCTGTTTGACTTAAAAAAAGTATTTTATTTCCCCAATATGAAAGACTTGTGTCACTGTCCCTCTTTATACTGAAAATATAATCAAAGAAGGGGATGGTGGGTGTGGCGTTACCGGCTGAATTCTTAAAAAAACTGAAGGTTGGGGAGTCGCAAAAAAATGATAATCTGGTAGTATTTCCGCTCTTGAGTGGTGAAAGGGAGGAGCCCGGGTATATTCTTCTCGATGAGGCCCTGGAGCAGGGTGTTCTGGAAGTGCTGGAGGCCAGTTCAGAGGGCAGGGTTAATGAAATCCTTGTGCGCAACAGCAGCGGCCAGCCTGTACTGATCCTGGATGGAGAAATACTGATGGGGGCAAAGCAGAACCGGGTGGTGAATGCCAGCATTCTTGTCGGTCCGAAGGTGGAGCTGAAGGTGCCGGTTAGCTGTGTCGAGCAGCAGCGCTGGCGCTATGTCTCGGAAAGGTTTACGGAAAGCAGTCGTTTTTCCTACGCCAGGATGCGGGCCCAAAAAAGTGAACAAGTGTCACATTATCTTGAATCGATGGGTGCATTTGCCGCGGACCAGCATTTGATCTGGGATGAAGTCGAGCGGAAGCAGAGGAAGATGCGGGTGGATTCGCCAACCCGGGCGGTTAATGATGTTTACGAAAGTCACGAGGAGAAGCTCCGGAAATACTGTGATGCCTTTCAGGCCCTGGAAGGGCAGGTGGGCGCCGTAGTTTTTATCAATGGGAGATTTACCTGCCTTGATGCCTTTGATACGCCGGCCACTCTGCAAAAGATGTATAAAAAGATGGTGGAGAGTTATGCTCTGGACGCAATTGAAATAGCCGGCCTGGAACAAAAAGAAGTTAATGAGCGGGATGTGCAGGATCTGCTGACCAGGGCGGCTACGGCCAAAGTTTCAGTTTATCCCTCCGTGGGCCTGGGTGAAGATTTGCGCTTGAGCGGTGACGGTTTAACAGGATCATGCCTGACTTTGGGAGACAGAGTGATCCACCTGGCCTTGTTCGCGTCTGAGAATATAAGACGGGAAAGAAGAAACAGCCCGCTCAGCAGGCCTAGCAGGAGAACCAGGAGGAACCACATCTAAACCGGGCTTATTTGCTGAAAAGATGGCAGAGACATTGTCCCTGCCATTTTGCAGTTCCCGCAGGTACCTGCTGGTGCTGTGATAATATTATTCAAGCCTGATTAAGCCTTCTGCAATACAATCAATAATATCGTTCATGATTAAATATCCATGCCACTGACGCGGCCCCAGCAGAGGTTGAAAAAGTCTATTTTCAGGACAGGGAAATAAGTTTTTGCCCTGCTCTTCCCTTTATAAAAAGGGTATTAACCGGCTGACTAAAGATTAGTAATCAGGACCTGTTAAATACAGTAGAAATAAGCATAGCCACAAGAATCAGGCCTGCGCCAATTAAGCCCAGAGGGCCTAAATGTTCTCCCGCCCACCAGTAACCGGCCAGTGCTGCAAACACTGGTTCAGTGGTCAAAACAACCGCAAATCTGGTGGGAGTACTGAACCTTTGCATGTAATTTTGCACCAGGAAAGCCAGGGCTGTAGCGAAGACTGCGGTAATAATAATGGCGGACAGGGCATTGCTGGAAAGAAAGGGAGGGATAGGCTCTACAATCAGGCCGATAATAGAGCACACTAGGCCCACAAAAAGGATTTGCACCGTGGTAATGGCTACGGCGTTATGTTTATGAGAATAAAGATCAACCGTAATAATGTGCATCGCAAACCCGAAGGCACAGATTAAAACCAGCATGTCTCCATAGTTGAGGCTAAAGGAGCCGGAAGGAAAGGAAATAAAAAATAAGCCCACAGCTGCCATTATTACCGTCAAGCTGGTGATTAAGCCGGGTTTTTTCTTATTTATCAGCGCGTAGATTACCGGCACTAAAACTACCGATACCCCGGTTATAAAACCGGCGTTAGATGAGGAGGTATATTTCAAGCCAAGGGTTTGAAATGAGTAACCGATACATAAAAATAGTCCTAACAGTGAGCCGGTGGTCAGGGTGGAGAAACGGATTTTTAGTATATCTTTATAGGACAGGGCTGCTAAAAGTAAAGAAGCCAGGAGAAACCTGAGTCCTACAAACAGAAAAGGGCCAATATCCGCCAGGGCATTCTTTACCACTACAAAAGTAACACCCCAGATACAGGCAACCAATACCATGCTCAGATCCGCCCACGTGCGGCTAATTTTCCTGGCCAAAAAAACAACCCCGTTTTCAACATAATATTAATTCCGCAACTACATAACATTAACAAGAAAATGATTTAATTTCAAGATTGTGCTGGCTTTATGGATTACGTATTGCGGGTATTTTTCGGGGTGGTTTTTGGCTTGATTGCCGGTTTGTTCAAGTTGTCAAAGAACCGGTGATGCTGATACCTTTGCCCGCCTGCCACAGCTTAAGGCGCCCACCCTCGTGCTTGGCGGGCACTACGACGGCAGTTGCCCGCCGGACATAACCAGGGCGTTGGCCGGCCAAATTCCGGGTGCACGCTATGAACTGATGGAATCCGGCCACGGCGATTGGTATTTTGACCCGGCCGTCTGGGATATGATTATTGGCTTTCTCCTAAAAAGCGATTAATTTAAAACTTCCAAATAAACATGTTCCGTGTTGGGGTAACCCTCGGAGTCGCATTGAAAAGCGTAGCAAGTGAAATCATCCAGGCTGTCAAAGGCCATGCCGTCGGTTTCCCTGGCAACTGTCTTCTCCCTGCTGCTATAATTAAAAGTTTCCGGTTGTCCGGAAATGGGATAGGCGCGAAAGCGTAACTCAGCTCTGCCTGCCCCTTCCAGGTAGCGTTGCATTTGCTCTGGTGTTCGAAAGAGAATATGAGGTTTTTGCGGCTTAGATCCGTTCAACAGAATCCCCTCCTGACCTTAGGATGCCAATTTAAAGCGGAATTAATCATGAGGGCTTTGAGAACGATGTTTTTTTGGGTCTTAACTCTCAGCGCTGGTTTTTTTAATCTTATCTTTAATTTTAAGCTCAAGATCTTTTCTCAGCCGTATTGTCTTTACCAGTTTCTCGCCGGCCCTCCGGGAACGCTGCAGCGCATCGCTGTCGTTTAAAGCTTCACCTGCTTTGAAAAGATTTAACGCTTTAACTTGATCGATTACCCTGTAGCCGAGGGCCTGCAGCGCCAGGCTCATTGCTTCAGGGGTAAACCCCATGTCTTTTTCATCTTGCTGCTCGCAAACTGCTATTACAGCTGCATACTTACCCCCCAGGGCTTCATTGATACTCAACCAGCAGGAACGGTCGTCTTCTGCAAATACTTCAAAACAATAACACCTGTCGATGAAGGCTTTCATGTCAGCGGATATATTGTAAAAATAAGTAGGTGAACCCAGGATGATGCCGTCCGACTCTAAAAGGAGGGGATATATTTTTTGCATATCATCATTTATAACACACCTGTAAGTTTCTTTGCACCCTTCGCAACCCAGGCAGTCCTTTATGGAATAATCACCAAGAAAAATTAAATGTGTTTCTGCTCCTTCTTTTCGGGCAGCTTTAAGTGCTTCCTGTAGCAGGATGGAAGTATTGCCTTTTTTTCTTTTGCTGCCGGCTATGCCTAGAATTTTCATCAAAAATCCTCCAGTTTTTTAATAAAACCATAATAGAAATTCGTTTTACTTATGTCAAGCTGAATGGTAGTCTTATAGAAAAAGTAGAATAACCGGGGAAGGTAAGTGCAATGAACAATAATATTACAAACTGGAAAAACGGTATTAAGGACGGCATTCCAATATGTCTGGGCTATTTTGCCGTTTCCTTTACCTTTGGGATTCTGGCGAAGGGCGCGGGTCTTACTCCATTTCAGGCAGTTCTCATGTCTGCGACAAACTTTACCTCCGCCGGGCAATTTGCAGCCCTTGGACTGATTGGGGCTTCTGCAACTTACATGGAAATGGCCATCACGCAATTAGTTATTAACATGAGGTATTTTCTGATGTCCTGTGCGCTGTCGCAAAAGCTGGATCCAAGAGCAGCTTTTCCACACAGGTTTCTGGTTGCCTTTGGAAACTCGGATGAGATATTCGGGCTGTCAGTTTGTAAAGAGGGTAAACTAAACCCGTTTTACAACTACGGGTTATTCATTGTTGCCATGCCGGGCTGGGCTCTTGGTACGCTCTGCGGTACTGTTTCGGGGAGTCTCTTGCCTGAAAGAATGATCAGCGCCTTGAGCATTGCCCTCTATGCTATGTTTATAGCAGTGATAATTCCTCCGGCAAAAGTCAACAAGCTGTTGGCTGGAATAATCATATTGTCTATGATTACGAGTTTGTTATTTACACAGGTTTCAATCCTGAGCCTGGTCACACCGGGTTTTAAAATCATAATTTTGACGGTATTGATTGCGGGCATTGCGGCATTCCTGTTCCCGGTCAAGGAGGTTGCGAATGAGCGGTAACGTCTATATCTATATTCTGGTCATGGCCGGAGTCACTTATCTAATAAGGCTAATGCCTTTGACCTTAATTCGCAAAGAAATCAATAACGTGTACATCAAATCATTTCTCTACTATGTGCCCTATGTGACCCTGGCGGTTATGACCTTCCCTGCAATATTGGGTGCAACTGCCACCATCTGGTCCGGATTGGCCGGTTTCATCGTAGCGGTACTCCTTGCCTACCGGGGCGGTAATCTGTTTAAGGTTTCGTTGCTTGCCTGTCTTACGGTTTTTATTATCGAGCTTTTTGTTCCCGGCGTACATTAAATACTTTCGAATGATAGGGGGTGGTCCTTTGGCATCCTTGGGACAAGCAGGTATTCTGCTTCTGGTCATTATTTTACTGGGGCTTGTTGGACATAACTACGTTGTAGCCGCCGCTGCGGGGGTGCTGCTGGTTCTGCGCCTGCTGCACGGCGAAGTACTGTTCCCCGTGTTGGAAAAAAACGCCCTTAATGTAGGTATCGGCATTATCACCCTGGCCATATTAATCCCCTTTGCCAGCGGGGGGATTGGCTGGTCTGAAATATATAGAACCATGGCCAGCCCCACCGGGCTGGTGGCCCTGGCCATGGGTATTTTTGTGGCTTATTTAGGGGGGCGGGGGGTTGGTTTCCTAACCTCCCAGCCCCAGGTTATGGTGGGGCTCATGGTGGGCACTATTGTGGGCGTAGCCTTCTTCCGGGGTGTACCCGTGGGGCCCCTCATCGCTGCCGGTATGGTGGCGCTGGTCATGGGGCTGTTAGGGTATGGCAGGTGACGTACGGGGAGCATGGGATTCTCTTGTTGCCCTTTTTAAAGCCAAAACCCCTATGCGTGCCCACGTCCCCTGTACTTTGTTGTATATTAAATCTAAACCTGGTATGTACTGCTGAATAATTTTGAGGAACCGGATAGGCGCCTTTTACGAAGGGGCCTATAATTTTCGGATTCAAAAAAACAGTCTTGACATTGTATGACATATGTAATATATTTTTTACAGGTGTTATAAATACTTATAAGAACTATTCTATTCCGATGAAGCCTGACCGGGGATGGTACTAGGTTGTCGGGTAGAGGCAGGGGAAGGAGGAATAAAAAATAAATGACGAAAAAGTTTCTAGGCCAGCTTCACCTCCGGGAGACGAGTTGATTAAAATCCTGGAAGCACTGGCAAACCCTCACCGGTTACAGATTATAGCTTTATTAAAGGGAAGGCGGATCCACGTAAGTCAGCTGGCCCGTGAAGCAAAAATCAGCCGGCCGCTTTTATATATGCATTTAAAACGGTTGGAGGCTGCCAAACTTGTATCCAGCAAAATGGAATTATCCGGTGACGGCAAAGCAATGAATTATTACGAATTAACGCCCTTTGCTCTTCACTTGAATCCTGAGAGCATAGCAGAAGCGGTAAAAACGCTGACTATAAAAAAACCCGGTGGTACCACCGGTGAAAAGGAGGATAAATGATGAATGAAGAGGTTATTTTCGGCATTGGCGGAATGGGGTTTGTTCTCGTTATTCTGACTTTAATTACCATAATAGCTGTGGTTGTGATCTCCCAGGCTCTAAAGACAGCACGGGTTAAGACCGTGAGTATGGCTGAAATCGCCCGGGACGAAGCCTATCGCAAGCTCGCCGAGGAAGCCGTTTCGGTGCAGCGGAAGATGGCTGAGGACCAGCAGAAGATGCTCAATGTTTTAGCTGAGATGAAGGAGCGTATTAACGCCATGGAGAGGATGCTCCGGGAGATCGATTGAAGCCCGCTAACAATAAGGGACTGCTCCGGCAAGATTTCCGGGCAGTCCTCATTAAAGTCAGAAACTTGCAAAACAGCCCAGAACGGCGTCAACAACTCCCCCAGCGCTACCAGACGAAAATTTTGCAGCTTATAAAGGAAAATTGTTGCAAAAAGCTAATATCATAGATCGCTGGAATCGGTGGGTTGCTGCTTGTCAACTTAAGTCCCGGCCTGCAAGTAAAAAGAACATTAATAACTATAACACCATTGGAAAGGAGATGAGGAAATGAATGAGATTCTATTTGTCAATGCATGTGTACGGGGAGAGCAATCCCGAACCTTGAAAATAGCAAGGAGATTTCTTGAAGAATATAAAAAACTAAATCCTGAAGACTCCATAATCCAGTTGGATTTGTGTGATTTAGAGTTGAGTTGCCTGACCAGTGAACTTTTAGCCCTGAGAGAGCAATTATTACAGGAAAACAACTTAGATCACGAACTCTTTAAACTTGCAAAACAAATTGCAGCTGCAGATAAGATTATAATTGCGGCACCCTTTTGGGATTTGAGTTTCCCGGCTATATTAAAAGTTTATATAGAACAGATTTCGGTACCGGAGATAACCTTTGGCTATGAAAACGACATACCCGTTGGATTGTGCAAAGCAGAAAAACTACTTTATATAACTACCCGTGGCGGGGAATTTAGCCATGGTTTTGCGAAAGAGTTTGAAATGGGAGTACCTTATATAAAAGCCATATGTGCATTGTATGGCATTAAAAACGTGATCAACATTTGCGCCGAAGGCTTGGACATGGTTGGGAAGGATGCCGCTGAAATTGTTAACAAGGCAATGGAAGAAGCAGTTGAAATTGCCAAAACCTTTTAATAAAACCCATTGAAAACTTGCTGTATAATAGAATATAGCGAAGGAGAAAACTTTGCTTTATGGCCTCACCGGCTAATCGCTTTTCAAATTTGATTATTAGATTATTGAGCCGGTAAAATCCCATGAGTTTTACCTTAACTGCTTTTATGAGGCAATTATGGCAATGCACTGGTGGATTGCCGTAGCGGCTTTGTAAGAGTGGGGTAACGGGTTTACGGTTCATAATCCTGGGAGGCAGTATTTATGGAAGATGTATGGAGCCACTATGGTAACTGGTGGGCGGTTGTCGCTTGGATAGTTGTATTTGGTTTGTTTCTGGGTTTTATACCGTTTTACAAAAAGAGCCAGATCAAGCCCTCCGGCGCTTTTATGGCTTTTGTGGTCGCCCTGGCCTTTGAAATGTTCGGAATCCCTTTGAGCATGTATGTGATTACCTGGATTTTCGGTTACACTCTGCCCGAGGGAGTTTTTTGGGGTCATACCCTGGTGCAGTACATAGACTTCTGGGGCATGTACGCCGGGCTGGTACTGTATGTGGTCGGCGGCCTGTTGATTATTTCGGGCTGGAAAAGTATCCATAAGCATTACTGGAGAGAGGAAGATGGTAAGGGCAGGCTGGTTACCGGAGGAATTTATGCCTATATCCGTCACCCCCAGTACACCGGATTCCTTTTGATCACCTTCGGGATGCTTTTGGAGTGGGCAACAATTCCCCTTCTGATAATGTGGCCAATCCTTTTGGTTTTGTACTACAGGCTGGCCAGAAAAGAAGAGGGGTACATGGAGCGGGAGTTCGGCGATGAATACAGGCATTACAAGAGCAAGACCGGCATGTTTCTGCCGGCGTTCATGAATATTTTAAAAGCCCGCTGGCAGGGTTGAAGAAGCCCCATCTATCTTTTTTCCCTGCAGGCCGGCTGGCGTCCACAGCTAAAAAACCGGGCCGGTGTTGTACAAACCGGCAAAAAGGGGAGGGGACAGGGTACCTGTCCCCTTTTCTGCTCCCCCTGTCTTTCCCGGGTTTTCAAAGCAGTTTAGCTATAATTGTCAGAATGCCTGTTTTCTAATATAATTAAGTTTATACAATTATTGAAAAGCATGGATAATGGGATAAAGAAGGATGTGTCATGATGAAAATCAGCGAGAAAGAAGTCGAACAACTGGCCTTTTTAAGCCGGCTTGATTTGCAAGGGGAAGAGCTGGCAGACTGGACCAAATCCCTTAATGCCGTCCTGGA
This sequence comes from Bacillota bacterium, assembly GCA_029555205.1. Classification (GTDB taxonomy): domain Bacteria; phylum Bacillota; class Desulfotomaculia; order Desulfotomaculales; family Pelotomaculaceae; genus DTU098. Next base: position 2,382 of record JAKPTB010000173.1, on the reverse strand, counting down.
CTACCTGGAGCTGTTGAACAACCTGGATATCAGTGCCGTAGAGCCCGCTGCCCACGTTCTCCCGCTCAAGAACATCTTCAGGGAGGACAGGCCGCAGCAGAGTCTGGATAAAGAACTGGTCCTGGCCAATGCGCCGGAAGAAGAAGAGGGGTCCTTTGTCGTGCCCCGTATTGTTTAAACAGGAGGTATTTGATGCATTTACATACATTATCAGTACGCCGGCTTGGGGAACTCCTGGCAAGGAAAGAGGCCGGCAGTGAAGAAGTAACCAGGGCCTGCCTGGAACGCATCAGTCAGGTGGAAGATAAAATCAAAGCCTTTATCACAATAATCAAGGAAGAAGCTTTAGCTCAGGCCCGGGCAGTTGATGAACAACGGGTGAGGGGGGAGGAACTCTCTCCCCTGGCGGGAATTCCTGTGGCTATTGCCGACAATATTTGTACAGAGGGAGTAAGGACGACCTGTGCTTCCAAAATGCTCGAAAATTTCGTTCCTCCCTATAATGCTGCTGTTGTGGAAAGATTAAAGAAAGCCGGCTCCGTACTTGTGGGCAAGTGCAATCTGGATGAGTTTGCCATGGGCTCTACAACTGGAAATTCATGTTTTTTCAGCACCAGTAACCCCTTTGACCCTGAGGCCGTACCAGGCGGTTCCAACGGCGGGGCAGCGGCTGCCGTAGCTGCGGGGGAGGCAGCTTTTGGTTTAGGTTCAGATACCGGCGGCTCGATTCGCCAGCCGGCGGCTTTTTGCGGTGTTGTGGGACTTAAACCCACCTATGGCTATGTTTCCCGCTTTGGCCTGATTTCCTATGCTTCATCCCTGGATCAAATCGGGCCCCTTACCCGGGACGTGACGGATCTGGCCCTGGTCTTAAACATCATCTGCGGCCGCGATGAAAGGGATTCAACATCTGCCCCGGTGGATGTGCCTGATTTTAAAAAGTATCTGGTACATGATGTTAAAGGTTTAAAGATTGGCTTACCCGTGGAATATTTCGGGACAGGCGTGGAGCCCCGGGTGGCTGCCAGGCTCCGGGAAGCGGCCGGTAAACTGGAGGAAATGGGCGCCCATTGTGAAGAGGTAAGCATGCCTCATACAGAATACGCCCTGCCGGCCCATTACATCATTTCCTCTGCTGAAGCCAGCTCCAACCTGGCCCGCTACGACGGAGTCAGGTACGGTTTAAGGGAGGAAGCTGAAGATGTCTTGAGCATGTTCAAGAGGACCCGCGGCCGGGGTTTCGGGGCTGAGGTGAAAAAACGAATTATGCTGGGCACTTATGCCTTAAGTACCGGTAACTATAATGATTATTACGTCAAGGCCCTGAAGTTCCGGACTCTGATCAAACAGGATTTTGCCCGGGCTTTCGAAAAGTTCGATTGCCTTTTAACTCCTGCCAGCCCTGCAACTGCTTTTAAAAAAGGGGAGCTAAGGGACGATCCCCTGGCTGGTTACCAGTCCCATGTCTTTACTATTCCAGCCAACCTGGCCGGCTTGCCTGCCATGTCCCTGCCCATCGGCCTGGTGGAGGGGCTGCCTGTTGGGCTGCAGCTCATCGCCCGGCATTTTGACGAGGGAACCCTGCTCAGGGCAGGCTATGCTCTGGAGCAAATTTTGGAACAAACCGGAGCGAAACCGGGCTTGATCCGTTAACCATAGATTATAGGGGGATCGTGATGAGTAAATACGAAGCAGTTATCGGCCTGGAGGTCCACGTGGAGTTGAAGACGGAGACGAAGCTGTTTTGCGGCTGTTCTACGGAATTCGGCAAGGAGCCCAATACCCAGGTCTGTCCTGTCTGCCTGGGGCTTCCCGGCGCAACGGGCGTCTTGAATAAAAAAGCTGTAGAGCTGGCTGTTAAGGCCGGCCTGGCGTTAAATTGTAAAATAGGGACCTATACCTGGTTTGACCGGAAAAACTATTATTATCCCGACCTGCCCAAGGGATTTCAGATCTCTCAGGTCTTCCGGCCTATCGCCTATAAGGGGTATCTTGATCTGGACCTGAACGGCCGGATTAAAAGGGTTAACATTACCAGGGCCCATCTTGAAGAGGATCCCGGGAAACTGGCCCATGCCGGGGGATCTATCACCACTTCCCATTGTTCATATGTGGATTATAACCGGTCCGGGATCCCCCTCATTGAAATAGTGTCGGAACCGGAAATACACTCGGGGGAAGAGGCCAAAGCCTACCTGGAGAAGCTGAAGGCAATCCTGGAATATACCGGGGTTTCCGACGTCAAGATGGAGCAGGGTTCTCTGCGCTGTGACGCCAACGTCTCGGTTCGCCCTGTTGGAACTACGGCCCTGGGCACAAAAACAGAAATAAAGAATATGAATTCCTTCCGTGCGGTGCAGCGGGCTATTGATTATGAAGTGG
>JAKPTB010000047.1 GCA_029555205.1 Bacillota bacterium | reverse complement strand
GATTCATCGGCGGTTGTAAAAACACGAACACCCGCAGGTTCCGGTTCCGTTGCCGTGCGGAACTGTCCCGCTGCCTGCAGGATGCAAAGAGAACAAACGAGGAACAAGCACGTTTTCTTCATTCTGGCTATTATAAGAGAGCGAAAAGGAACAGATTTCCGGCAGGTGCGGTTATTCGTAAACAACGGTGAGGCTCATTGTCCCGGTATATATACCGCCGGGATTGACCAGGTAATCTGCAAGCTGTATGGTTCCACCCATGTAAACGGTGAAGCCTTTTTTAATGTGATAATAGGGGGGGGAAGGCCAGGCTGTTATATTGTAAATAGTCCTGGTCTGGCTGCCGCCTTGCCTGGTAAGGGTTACCTGTCCCGGAAGTATGAGCTGTAGTACATCGTAATTTTTATTGGGAGAGGAAAATTTTATTGTTGCAGGACTATAATTGCCCAGGTTTTTAAGCTCCACAGATCCTGTCGCCACGCGGTTAAAAACCCCATTGGCCACTTCTATAGACACAGACCCCGACCAGCCGGTAATGGCCACCTTGCCAAAGTTGAAATTGTTGAGGATGTCTACTTGTATTTCAGATTGTGCCTTGACTGATTGTGCTGCCAACAGGGCCAGAAAAACCGGCAATATGTATTTAAATCTCATAAAACCTGGTTAACAAGGGATTCAGTGCAATTCCAGTTGTGCGGTCGCGAATGTTTCCGGCTTGACGTCTGACTGGGCGGTGTAGGTGATCAGTAATTTGCCCGATTTAAAATCCACCCCCGACTGATTGTCAAGTAATATGCGGAAATTCCTGATGGTATTTGGGGTGTAAACGGCTATCCCGTTGACCACGCCTACCGGGGTTTCCGTACCGTTAGCCGCTACGTGGGTTACATTCAGGTCCCCGTAAACAGACATGTTTCCTGACCGGTTGAAAGTCATCTTCAGAAACAGGGCTTCATTTTCTCCCTTTTCCAGGGCCAGGTCAGACAGGAACACCTCTGTAGCCGATTCTCCCACGCGGATGATCACCGGGATGGTAATCCCAAAAATGGGTATCAGCCTGACACTTACCGAGGTGGTATCCCTGTTGGGATCTTCCTCACCCAGGGCCACTTCGTTGGGAACAGCCCTGAAATAAACGTGGGAACGGTATTCGCCCGGTTCCATGCCTTCCCTTCCTACCACCTGCATGCGGACCGTCTGGGCTTCGTTGGGTGCCAGGGTCACTGAACGCGGGAAAAAACGAAGGTGCTTATCGGCAAAAAACTGACCCGGATCGGGTTCTGTAATTTCTTCAAAAGTCCCTTCTGTGGTCATTCTGTACTGAATGAAAGAAATATTATAACGGGCTGTGTCCTGGCCTGTGTTGGCCAGATTCAATTCCATAACCCTGCGGGATCCGTCAAACACCACACGCCGCGGCGTGACCAGCAAATTCCCCTGGGCTAAGGCCCGGGGCATCAAGGTGCCGGTAAAAATGAATAATGCCAGCAACAAAACGAGTTTTCCAGATTTATGCATGATCCCTTAATTTATTCGTATACAATAGCCACAAATATAATAAAAAATTAAAATGTAACGGGTCAACTGAAAAAGAGGTCGCTACCAGACGTTAATTTTTATCAAAAAACGCCTCTCTCAGACGGAGAAGCGTTTTGTTGTGTTTTTTGGGCTCTTTACCAGATCCTACTGATAGGCGAAAGTAACGTTATAGGTTCCGGTGTAAACGCCTCTGGCTATGCTGGTGTTGGGAACAGTGAGTGTCCCGCCCACGTATACGGTGGCTTCTCCTGAAGCATTCAGCAGGGGGCTTGCATCGGAAACCGAAAATGTGGCCACGTTCATTACATCTGTGGTAGTGGCATGGGTAAGGTTAACAGCTCCGTCGGCCGGCAGGGTAATGGTTACTTCCTGGTTGGCATGTCCGGAAATGTTAAACGCTGCTGAACTGGGGCTCCCGCCACCTATAATGGATACGGTCCCGGTAATATTCATGGTTCCGGCAGCGGTGTTGGCAATAACAACGGTCCCTCCACTGGTGCCGGCCGTAAAACGACCAAAATTGAGCTGGGCTTCTTCAGAGGCAGTAAGAGCCTCGACCAGTTCGGCGGTAGCGGTTGCAGTGACAACGGGATCCGGATCAATTGCGAAGGTGTTTACAGAGAAACCGGTGAACAGCAGAGCAAAAATCAGGGGAAGTATCAGCTTTTTCATGGTTGTTTATTTTTCTTTTTTTTAATTTTCCCCGGAACGCTCCATCCATGCGGAAGGAGCGACCGAGGAAATATGTCTTGTGTTGTGGAGCGTTTTATTATTCGTAAACTACGGTTACATCAAATGTTCCGGTATATGCTCCGGCTGCTTGTGCGGCACCGACTGTTAAAACGGCTCCTACGTTCAGGGTGGCATTTCCGGTTCCATCAAGTACAGGAGTTGCTCCAAGGTCGTGGTTAAAACCTGCTATGCTCATAGAATTTACACCTCCGTCTGTAATAGAAACTGATGCGGGAAGGGTAACTTTAAATGTTTGGTTTTCCTGGCCTGTAACAGAGAATGTGGCTTGTTCACCAACTGCGGTTAAAATTGCAGTAGCATTGCTTGCACTTCTTGCTCCGGCGGTAGTAACAGTAACAGTAAATTCAGCTGTTTGAGAGATAATGTCTCCGAAATCCAAGTTTTGAGTCTTAGTGATGGCAATGGGCTTAAGTATGTTAGCACCAGCGTTAGCGTTAGCGGTAGCAGAACTTTGTCCGAAAGAAATGTTTGAGAAAGCGAAGATGGCTAC
>JAKPTB010000031.1 GCA_029555205.1 Bacillota bacterium | reverse complement strand
TCCATGTCAAGGGCGGCCAAAACCGCTTGAAAGTGATAGGCCATCGTTGAGCCCGGTAAGCCAGGAGCAATGAACGGGGGCAGAAATCTATGTTTTTGCGAGGATTTAAGGCTAACCGTACAAAATTAGGGGGTTAGTGCGGGAGATAGAAAGGCTTTCAATTATATTAACCAGAGCAATGCCGGGAGCAATCATTAAAAGCTTCCCAATATCAACGGACTTAATAGATTCAAGCCAACTTTCTCCGGGGATAAGCCAGGGCAGACCGAAATGCGGTAAATGTGCCGGGATGGTTCCTACCACCTCGACACGACCGCTCTGGAAACCATTAAAAATGAACATGATGGCAACTCCTAATAAAATGTTCACCAGGGCTCCAGGGATAAAAGGACTAATCTTTTTAGAAATTTGGATCGCAGCTACCCCTACTGCACCAATCAACATCGGCAGCCAATCCAGTTCCGTTATATGTAACGCTAATTGATAGAGAGTATCAAGGGTTTTGAGCGGACCGGAAACAGCATGGATTTCAATACCTAATAAATGAGGAAGCTGGGTAGTTGCCACAATGATAGCTCCGGCGGTGATAAATCCGATGCCTACTGGTTTGGACAGCAGATTTTCCAGGTAACCTCCTTTGAATAAGCCCAGGATAAGGAGGATCACTCCTACCAGTAAGGCAAGAATCGTAGCCGCAACTAAGTATTCCTGAGGATTATAGTGGAGTGGTCCCAGGGAAGCACCAACCATTAAGGACATAATGGAAACGGGTGCCACTACCAGTTGGCGAGAAGGGCCGAATAGCGCGTACACAAAGTAAGCAACCACAGCTGCATAAATACCTATTTCAGAAGGCAAACCGGCCAGCCGGGCATAGGCAATACTCTCCGGGACCAGTACGACAGCAATAATAATGCCAGCAATAGCATCCATAAAAAAGTCCCGGGACGAATAGTTCTTTATGTGTCCAAGAATAGGAAATATTTTGTGCCAACATTGTTGAGTATCTTCTGGAAATGGGTTCAACATATCCCGTTGCTGCAAGCTTGACACTCCTCACTTATGTGTTTGTTTGCATTTTCCAAAACTTGACATCCCCCGAAAACTGATGAAGCTATATTCTGTTTAAAAGGATGTATTCCTGCCTGAACCACAGACCCTGACAGGAAAATAATGAAAAGCGCTTGCGCTGAGTTTTCCACGCCCCGTCCCGCAGGCATGCATATTATAATTAAATTGGAGGGATGCAATCTGTAAGAAAGGTAAATCTTAATGGCACTAACATAATGCCCGGATAGGAAACGTAACCCGTTATTGAGCAGGCTGAGAAAAGGTGCGAACAACCGCTCGACAAGCCGATGGACTATGAGTTAATCGGCGCAACACTCTGGCGGGTAAAACAGTTGGAGGAGAAACAGAAATGAAGAACGATCTCGATAGTTCCAGAATGAACCGCCTGGTCTCCCGGCTGAACCTTTTGCCCGAAAACTGATCATGTAATCATGAACTTAGAATTTATGAAAGCGGTGGGACCTGCTTGGATAAGACCTACTCGACTAAACAAATAGCAGATCTTTCAGGCGTTCATCCAAAAGAGGATAATGGATTTCATAGAAACATATCATGATGGCACATAATCCTGTTTACTTCTTGTGCCTATAGGCAGTAAAAATCTGGTATTTTAGTACAATTGCACCCCCCTGACGAAAATGCACACCCCTACATTGAAATCGTTGAAAGATTGCCTCGGGGGTGTGCATTTGTATCATTTTATAGTAGGGTAGCCATCTGTATCCACCGTCACCTTGAAGGTGATTTCAATAATATCGGGCTTTACGACCACTTTCTTGATGAACCGCTCAATTATCTGCTTAATCTGAACAGGTTCATCAGAATGTAATAATTCCCTTTGTGTCCGAAGGTAAGCGATTATATCGCTTTCTCGCTGAAGCTACCGGGGAGACAATTTCTTCTTAGCCATCAATTTGATTTCATGCTGGGTTAGTTTTAGCAGGGCGTAATCAAGTTTATCGTCCATTTCGGAGAGCATTTCGAGTATCTGATTATGCCTGTCGTTTTGAACCTCCCGGGCATCAAAGAGGGCACCGAGTTTGTAAATGACTTCGTTTTCCATGCGGGACTCAATTTTTCTTTGCCCCTTTTCAAGTGATTCAAGTTTTTCGAATACCTTATTAAATTGCTGCATTATCAATTCTTGAAATTTATCGTTTTCCATAAGGCAGCCTCCTGCTTGAACTTAAAGAACACCAGCTTGTCTTTGTCGACGTAAAAAGAACCATCTCTTCCCATGTAGCCAAACTCAGCGAGACCGTTCCAGCCGTAAGGTTTAATACCGCAATGACGGCAACCAAGGTCATGATCATTATGTGATGAAGCGTCATCCCGGCCATAGCAATATTCTTCAGGTGGCCACCAAAGCTCTGATGGCATAAAAGGCAGCATAATAATAGCGGTTTATAGCACTGGCCAGGGAGCCTTTTTCGAATAATAGTTCCGCATCCTGAAAAGTTTTTCAGCCTTTTCTATCCGCCAGAGCACTAAATCCTTGGTCATAGAGTAACTCCTTCTTCCTGCAGGTTACGGTAGAAAAGGGTTTGGCGGAAAACGGGACAGGTAAATTCGCCGAGGCTTTTAAGAATGACGGAAATGAAAACATCATGTTTTAAATTGATATCAACCTGTATATCTAATGCAATTTTTTAGCTAATTCATCTTTGTTTTTCAAAACAATTAGAAGATCAATATCCGAATCCGGGGCGGCGTTACCTTTGGCTGCGGAACCAAAAAGACGAATTTCCACAATGTTTTCCGGCATCTTTGCACGCAGTTCCCGGCAAAAACCCCCTAAAGCATTAGCTATATATACAGGCAACCGGCTCATGGTAACACCTCCCTGGGGTCTTTATACCATATTACCATTTATTGTAATTTTAGTCACTGCCGGCTAATACCCTAAAAGAAGGTGAAACACATGGTTTTCAAGCCTAATCAGTTAACAACCAGGGAAGAATTAATCCATAACCTCATCCCCCGGGGCTAGCGGCAAGCCATCACCAAAGTCCAACTGGCCAAACTCTCCGGCCTCTAACTTCATCAGGCATGGTGGCTCATTCGAAAAACGGAAAAGTGGCTCAATTTGGCCGGACTGGTGGCTCAAAATGGGCAAGAATACCCGCCTCCACTTTTTTGTCTTAAATCCTGGGTCCATTATAAAAAGCGACTACGAGGTTCGCATATTTTTTGCACAGAAAAAATAAAAGCATTCTCATTTCCAGGGGGTATGCCTGAATGAAAACGACGTTATTTGTCCCCCATTTTGTCCATTTTATCCAGGGAATACTGACATTCATTCAGAACATAGTCCGGTTCCGCTGAGTTAAGGACAGTCAATAATACTTCTTTAGCCCAATCCCCGGAAATCGATCCCAGAGTTTTTATTGCCAGCATTTTTTTGTTGATGGCTGGTCGATAGACTCGTATTGCAGTATTGAAATGAGGATCATAATAATGGATAAAGCCTTTGCGTATTGGCGCTCCATAGACATGTATACTTACTGCCACCTTGTTATTTAGTGCTTGCATCTGGTGAATCCCTTCATGCAGTGGTAAGACATAGGTGGTATCCCCGGGGGATAAGGTAGCATCGGCAATCTGCTTAACTACAGCATGGTTAACATCTGACATATCATCCACCCTGGCAAACTTTCTTTCCCGCACCTGGTTTATAAGTGCTCCAACTATTCCCCAGGCTCCATGGTCATGAATGGGATAATAAATGTCAGGCTCCCAGATATAAGCTCGTACTGAAAAAGCTTTGTCAGGACAATAATAAAGTTGAATATCATTCGGATCAATAGACTGCCATTGGTTTTTTAAGAAGACCTGATCCAATACCAATCGAGACAAGGTGTCCTTGAACCAATCATGATTAATGACCAACTCACTTAACATTGCCCGGCCCTTTGCCAGGAGTTCAGGCCAATCAGGTTTTTGATCCAACAATGCTTTAAATTGCTGACAAAACTGGTCAAGATTATTAATGGTCATGTTAATCAAATCCTCCCCCCAATATTTACTAATTGTTTGTTGGTGGTTTATTGTTACGCGGGAAGTTCTTGTTCCAACTCCCGTATTTGCGAATATGTGTCCATGATTTGTATGCCGGATCATCAGGGTTGATAGACAGGGCTTCATTCTCTTGCAGGTATTTTTTCATGATGCCCTGCTGTTTGTATAAGCTACGATCTTTACCGATGGGACAAACCTTTGTGCAAATCCCGCAAGGAGCCACCTTATCAGCGTTTAGTTCAATATGCCAGTCTATGCAGGCCATTACATCATAGTCCCCCTTAACTTGATCCTCACGTAAAGTCAGGGCATTTACCGGACAACATTTAACACAGGCCTCGCATTTAATACATAAATCCTTTACGATTACTGGATCAGGTTCTAAAACGGCAGCAGTAAAGACAGACACGAACCGCACCCGGGGTCCGAATTCAGGGGTAAGGAGGCAATTATTAAGCCCAATTGTTCCCAGTCCCGCATACTTTGCGGCCATAACATGGCTAAAAGCCGCCTGGGGTCTGTCCTTCAAGAGACGGAGGCCGGCAAATCCATCTCGCGTAAAGAAGTAAGCCGCTTGACCTTGCCGGTTCAGAAAACGGACCAGATTGAAGGCCAGGTCATCCAGCGTCCGGTTCGCGGCAACATAAGTTTCCCTGTGCAAGAATGAAGGAGTTGTTTCAACAATGGGCAAAGGCATTGAAACTCCTATTACAATCACGGAACGGGCTGGTTCCCATAAGGACTGAGGCCTAAAGTCAGGAGGAACCTCGTTATATTCATCCCATCGCTCGGCTGGAGCAAAGCCTATAATATCTGCACCTGCATCCTGAGCATATTGCTTAATCCGGGTTTTAAGCTCATTATATGTTTTCAACAATTAATCTCCTTTCCTAAATCAACTAGATAGTTATTTGCAAAGTTATGTGAAGTATTTAAAATTGTTTTGTACCGGCTGTCTTTTCCTCTGTTTTAGCATTATTATCACCTTTGACAGGTTCTCAACCGTCTGTCAAAAGAGTAGAGTTGGTATGGTTGTTTTTTATTTTAGGCGGAGCAGTTAGACTCTGTCAACGGTTGTGACAATGATACTTTGACGTGCATAACTGTGCACGATTTTGCACGGCGATTTGAATTTCCTTTATACCCCGGTGGAGTTGATCCCGCATTGATATGATCCAATGCCGGCAAAAAAACAGGAAGCCATATTTAGCCTCCTGTTTGCGAAATAACTATCACAGATTAATTATATAAGGCTATACAGGATTAGCCATAGCTTCCACAAACACTAGAGAAATGGCATGAAGGACACCAACGGAGACTTTAGTAATGAGGTGAAAGCGCGGGCCTTCGGTATTCTGGCCTCTGCTACAGCCGCTGCCAGTATCATCGGGCCGCTACTCGGAGGGGCAAAAACACATAGTAAGCTTTTATATCTACAGGACGTTTCAGAGAAACGAACAAAGCTCTCTTTCTAGCCATTTGAATTCAGCGGTTTGGAGAGCTTTATGTTTTTTGTAGCAGTATATTTGACAGGCCAATCTGGTTGATTTACTTTGGTTACCCGACACTCCTTGATGAAGCTTAGACAGTTCCCCCGGAAGATATGGGCGGGATCCCAGGTTTTATGATCTTTTAGAAGCTTACCGGGGCGATAAGCATCCAGAACACGAAGAAATGAAGTCGTGGGCTGACTCACAGGTTATTAGAGAATGAATAAGTTATCAGACAAAAATTGAAGGATAATCCGGTTGTGAAGCGAAATTTAATATGCATCTGCCGGACAAATTATTGTACGGACAATAAAGTATAGGAGAAATTCATGAAACTTGTTTCTTGGAATGTCAACGGTTTACGTGCATGTATGAATAAGGGATTTAGCCAATTCTTTCACTCTGTGGAGGCTGATATATTCTGCATCCAGGAAACAAAGATGCAGCAGGGACAGGCGGACATCGGGCTGGAAGGCTACGAGGAATACTGGAATAGCGCCGTTAAAAAGGGTTATTCAGGGACAGCTATATTCTCCAGGAGCAAAGCAAACTCTGTATCATTTGATCTGGGCAAAGAAGAGCATGGTTCGGAGGGACGCGTAATCACCCTTGAATATCGTGATTTCTATCTGGTGAATGCATATGCTCCAAATGCACAAAGGGGTCTAACCCGGCTTGATTACCGTTTGATTTGGCAGGATGATTTCTGCAGTTATTTAAAAAGTCTAGATGCAATAAAGCCGGTAATAGTCTGTGGAGATTTAAATGTGGCCCACCGGGAGATTGACTTGAAAAATCCCAAATCCAACGTGGGTAACGCGGGATTTACTCCTCAGGAACGTGAAAAAATGACAGAGTTGTTGAATGCGGGATTTATTGATACATTCCGGTATTTAAATCCGGATCAAGAGGGGGCCTATACCTGGTGGTCCTATATGTTTAATGCACGTTCCAAAAATATTGGTTGGCGTATTGATTACTTTCTTGTGTCAGAACGGATAAAAGGCCTGATCCAGGATTCGCTGATTTATTCGGATGTTATGGGTAGCGATCATTGCCCAATCGGTCTGGAGATTTCCCTCTAACTCTCTAAATGAAAGCCGGAAAAATAGAAACTGGTTTTATGATCCTTCATTGTCATCCAGTGCGCAGATGGCACTATGGTGTGCTTTAAGTGCACTGGATTAGCTTTGAGGTAATTGAAGATTACCATGGAGAGCGAACCAACCAGGCAAGAATCGACTGGAAATGCTGATTGCGGTTAAATCTCATGGCATTTGTTGTATACTATGAAATAGATAATTAAACCATTATATTACTTTAAAATGAGGCTATGAAAATGAAAGGAGACTACAATGAGAAAAGTATACGAGGGCAAAACCAAAGATGTATTTGCCTTGGAAAACGGGAACTACCGCCTGGTATTCAAGGATGATGTGACAGGTGAAAATGGCGTTTTTGACCCCGGGGCCAACACAGTGGGCCTTTCTATTGAAGGGATAGGAAAGGGAAACCTCAGGGTATCCGTCATGTTCTTTGAAATGCTGAAAAAGGCCGGCATCCAAACCCACTATATAAGTGCCGATATAGAAAACGGGACCATGGACGTCAAAGCGGCAAAAGTCTTCGGCAAAGGCCTGGAGATTATCTGTCGCTACAGAGCGGTGGGAAGCTTCCTGCGCCGTTACGGAGCCTATGTGCAGGAAGGGGACAAGCTGGACGCTTACGTAGAAGCTACTTTAAAGGATGATCAAAGAGGGGATCCTTTAGTTACATTGGAAGGTTTGGAGGCCCTGGGCATAATGTCTGCAGCTCAATTTGCAGAAATCAAAACAAGCACTCAGAGAATTACAGCTTTGATCAGTGATGAGCTTAAGAGGAAAGGGTTGGAGCTCTACGATATCAAGTTGGAATTCGGTATCGACAGCAACGGCAATGTATTGCTGATAGACGAAATCTCATCGGGTAACATGCGAGTCTATAAAGGCGGCAAGATTATGGATCCGCTGGACTTGACTGCAGCGCTCGCCGGATAGAACTTAATATTTTCTTCTGTGGCTAAATAGACACCGTCAAAAAGAATTGTGGATTAAATGGTGATTCCCTGGGGAGTATATACGAGTGTTTCCAATTCGTTAACAATCAAATGTGTATTCATAATGATTGTTTGTTTTATCCAAATAAAAGAATTGGAGGTTATTTATGTTTATTGCAGTTGCCGCCGATGATCAATCCTTGGAAAGCCTGGTATCGGAAGAATTTATATTATGCAAGTATTTACTGATTGTAGACGTGGACAAAATGGAATATATAGCCGTTAAAAATGAAGATGACCCTCTTGGAGAAGTCCTGGCACGAAAAATAACCGAGTATAATTGTGAAGCTGTTATAACCGGGAAGCTGACGCCTCAGGCCTTTGAGATCATAGCCGGGGACGGCGTAACAAGATATGACGGTCGCGGTCATAGCGTAAAAGAAGCACTTGATCTAATGGAACAATATGCGTTGAAGCTGATTAAAAATCCCGAAGGTATGGATGATTGCGGCGGCGATCACAGTGGTTATCTTCACTGAATATGGGCATCAAAAGGAGTTTCTAAGGATCTTTTAAAAAAATATTGTCATGATTTTACCATTAGAGCAAAAACACCCTGAAGGGCAACGCGTATATAATGGTGGCAGGAAAATACAGGATACTTGTGAATAAGGATTTACCCAATTCTTTAAGTCTGTGGAGGCTGATATATTCTGCCTCCAGGAAACAATAATGCAGCAGGGACAGGCGGACATCGGGCTGGGGGGATGTCACTGAGGAAGAAGGAAACTAACGGATAAACCTGAATTTATAAATGAGCATCGCGAAGGCGGTGCTTTTTTCGTGCTATCCATAAAACAGACATTTTTCAACCTCCTGCTGGTGCTGCGTCAGCGGCATGAATGCCTGACCACTTGCAGGTATCCGGGTTTTTATTTGGGACGGGTAAAAGGCTCTTAAGTATGATGGGCTCACTGGAAGGGTTAATCCTGGAGATAAGGTAAGCGGTGAAAGAAAGCCACTGGGTTTTTGAAAAATAATGAGATGGGGCTGTAATACTTCCAGGATTAAAACGTATTTAACTTATAGGATATAGAAGAAAAACTAATCCAAAAGGAAATAAAAGAGAAGTTGCCGGAGGCGCCAAAGTGTTAATTATCGGGTTCAGAATGTAATTGCTTTGAAATTATGGAAAGACATGAGCAACTATTATAAATTTCCGGCATCCGCTAGATCGGATGTTGGAATTTAGTGAATATATTGTGGCGGTTAGCTGTTCCGGTGAAAAGCTGTTAAAAAAATACGGATTGGCTAAAAAATTTATAACATGATAATAATATGCAAAATTGGATCCATGTAGGAGTAATGCTTTCAAACGTACCACTGGAATATGGAGGTATATGTATGAGTACGAAAAAAGATGAAGAGTTTTTGATAAAAAGGTTTAGCCGCGATCTGGAGGTCTTGGAGGAGATTGAAGAGGAAAAGATTGCCCGGTTATCGGATGATGAATACAGGGAAATTTTACAGCTGGCCAAAAAACTAACGAAAATTGATTTTAGCGGGGAGAGCAAAGCCAGAGAGGTACTGAAAAAAAAACTTATAAGCACCATTGAGAAAAGTAAGGAGCAATCTAATCAATCCCATCAAGAGTTGGCTGAGGAAGAATTGGACTGTGTGGCTGGCGGCTTAAACAGGGACCAGGAGAATCCTTTCCAGGACAACGAGCCCGGAATTTAAGGGCAACAGTGAATGCGCATATTTCTTAACCCGGTATTTTAGCGGTTAATTATGCATTTACTCATTTATCATTCTTTTGAGGCCTGACGGGTTTACGGGAGAAAATTAGTTTGACCGGAGAGTTTCCCAGTGTGGGAGGAAGTGCGTCATGCTGAAAAGTTTCAATTGGAAAAATATAGCATTCTTACTGGCGGCAACGCTACTCTTAATTCTGCTGGCCCAGTGGTCAGGTTATTTTAAGAAAGCCGATAAAGGGGATATTGTAATCGGCCTGGCCTGGCCCGTTGGCTCTAGAAACCACATGCTCAAAGAAGGGGTCGAACTGGCTGTTGATGAGATTAACGGCCAGGGCGGCATTAACGGCAGGAAAATACGTTTAGTAGTGAAAGACGATGAAGATACTGTTACCGGCGGGGTGACTGTGGCCCAGTCTTTAATCAAAATTCCTGATCTCGTGGCGGTAATCGGTCACAGTGCCTCTTATGTTTCCATTGCGGCTTCGGCTATTTACGAAGAAGCCGGGATTGTCATGCTGTCCCCGTCTTCGACGTCTCCCGGTCTTACCCAAAAGGGCTACCAGTTTATTTTTCGCAATATTCCCAGTGATGCTGAGATTGCCAGACAACTGGTTTTATATGCAGCCAGGCAAGGCTACCGGCGGATGGTCATATGTTATTCGGAAGACTCTTACGGGCTTGGCCTGGCCAATGCCTTTGAAGACCACGCCAAAAATGAAGGCATAAAAGTAATTGACCGTATTTCCTATTATGCCGGAGTGGAAGATTTGGAACGTATTGCTGAAAAATGGAGCGCACTTGATTATGACTCTATTTTTGTAGCTCATGACGTGCCGGACGGGGCTATATTCATAGCCGATGCGGTCAAGGCCGGCATTTCAGTGCCCTTTTTGGCCGGTGATGCCATGGATACGCCTCAGCTTTGGGAAGTTGCCGGAAAAGCTGCGGAAGGCACGGTAGTGGGCTCTATTTTTAATCCCGAGGATCCCCGGCCGGAGACAAAAGATTTTATTGAAAAGTTTTCAAAAAAATACAACACCCCACCCACTTCCTACGCGACCCAGGGTTATGATGCCGTCCGGCTGCTGGCAGCGGCCATTGAAGAGTCCGGTTCCACCGACCCAAAGGCTATCGCGGCAAAACTCCGGACCTTTAAAGGGAAGCCAGGGGTGGCTGGCAGTCATACCTTTACGGAAAACGGCGATGATGTGGGAAACCTGGTGGTAAAAAAAGTTGTTCGTAATGGCCAATTTCAGTTTATTGATTAAAGGTAACGAGGGATATGAGACGAGATCTATTTCGCAAGGTGGCACTGGATAAACTATCCTCACCGGAACAACTGGACCAGCTTATTACACTTACCACACCCAGGGCGTGGTTTGCTCTTATCGCCATCGGCGGTATTCTGGTTACGGCCATTTTGTGGGGCATTTTCGGGAGTATCCCCACCAAGGTATACGGGCAGGGAATTGTGACCAAGAGTTATGGTGTGTATAACATCATTCATCCGGGCTCCGGACAAATTACCGATATCAGGGTGTCGGTGGGAGACCAGGTGAAAAAGGGAGATGTGGTTGCCAGGATTGAGCAGTCCCAGCTTGTGGATCAGATTAACGGTTTAAGAACACAATTGGAGCATTTAAAAAGCCTGGATATGAACGAAACTGAGCCGGGTGATAAAAAAATGTTAGGGATGGAGTTATCCCAACTTTACGAGCTTACCAGGAAAATCAGGGAAGCAAGGGCTGCCCTCCCCTTTGAGGAAGCCAACTATAAAAATGCAATATCCGGCAAAGAACACGAAATAGAGGTGGCGAAGATCGCCCTGGAGCAAGCCAGAGTTAACGAGGCCAATATGCAAGATTATGTTGACAGGTTAACCTATCTTTACCAAAACGGTGTTGTTTCTGAACATGAATATACCAGTGCTAAAAAGGATTTGGAGTTGCTGCAATTGCAAACCCAGGCGGCCGAGCAAAATCTGGCCAAATTGACAGCGGGAGATTGGGAGGAAACCATTATCACCTATAAAGCAAGATTGCAGCAGGCTCAATTGCAACTGCAATTGTTGGAGGAGCAGTTTAACACCACAAAGTCGGCCCTAATCTCAGATACGGAAGGGAAAATAAAAGAGTTGCAGTATGATTTGAACCTTGCCTCGGAAGTGGTCTCCCAGGTGGACGGCCGGGTATTGGAGGTGAAAGTTGGCAAGGGTGAAATCATTCAACCGGGGATGCCTCTCTTCAGTCTGGAGCGCCAGGGCAAGACAATCAAAACAGAAGTAGTCATGTACGTGCGGGCAGAGGAAGGAAAAAAGATTTTACCGGGCATGGAGGCAATGATTTCGCCCAGCACTGTAAAGAAGGAAGAATACGGATATATATTGGGCAGGGTGGTTTCGGTGTCCGAATATCCTGCCACCTCCCAGGGAATGCTGCACACCCTGGGTAATGAAGAACTGGTAAAAGCAATTGCTGCTCAGGGGGCGTCCATTGAACTGCTTATCGATTTAAGTGTTGACGATTCTACCCAGAGCGGTTTTAAATGGTCTTCTCCCCAGGGCCCGCCGGTGAAGATTAACAGTGGTACCCTTTGCTACGGTTCGGTGAAAGTCAGGGAACAAAGACCGCTCAGTCTGGTTATTCCCGCGTTGAAAAAAGCTTTATCGGTAGATTAATTATACTCATACTTGATTCGGTGGGGGTGAATGCTGGTGGAGCGGGTAAAGGTTCCCACTGTGCTGCAGATGGAGGCGGTGGAATGCGGGGCAGCCTCTCTGGCCATGATTTTAGCCTACTGGGGCAGGTATGTGGCCCTGGAGGAGCTTCGCATCGCCTGCGGAGTTTCCCGGGATGGCAGCAAGGCCAGCAATGTTGTAAAAGCGGCAAGAAGCTACGGCCTGATCGCCAAGGGTTACCGGAAGGAACCGGCTGACTTAAAGGAGATGATGCTTCCCGCCATTATCCACTGGAATTTTAATCACTTTCTGGTGCTGGAAGGCTTTGGTAAGGGAAAGGTTTACCTTAATGACCCCGGCAGCGGCCCCAGAATCATCACGGAAGAAGAGTTTGATCAATCCTTTACGGGAATAGTGCTGACCTTTGAACCGGGTCCGGATTTCGTAAAAAGCGGAACTAAACCCAGTATGCTGTCGGCACTGAAAAAGCGGCTGGAGGGTTCCCACGCAGCCCTCACCTTTGTGATCCTGGTGGGGCTTTTGCTGGTCGTTCCAGGCCTGGTAATTCCGGTATTTTCAAGAATTTTTGTAGATGATATCTTGCTGGGGGGAAGGGAGAACTGGCTCATTCCCCTGCTGCTGGGCATGGGATTCACGGCGCTTTTTAGAGGAATATTGACCTGGATCCAGCAGTACTACCTGGTCAGGCTGGAAACTAAAATCGCCCTGCAAACGACAGCACAGTTTTACTGGCATGTGCTGCGACTGCCGGTGGTGTTCTTTACCCAGCGGTATGCCGGTGATATTTGCTCCCGGGTCCAGAGCAACGACAAAGTGGCCCAGCTTCTTTCCGGACAGTTGGCCACCAACGCCCTGAACTGTGTCATGGTGGTTTTCTATTTTATCCTGATGATCTGGTACAACCTGTGGCTGGCACTGGTGGGGGCACTGATTGCTGTGATAAACATTTTATATTTGAGGTATGTTTCACGTAAAAGGGTGGACCAAAACAGGAAGCTTCTACAGGATTTAGGGAAACTGGACGGAGTAGCTATGTCGGGTCTGCAGCTGATTGAAACTCTCAAGGCAAACGGCTCGGAATCCGACTTTTTTGCCAAATGGTCGGGATACCAGGCCAAAGCATTGAATGCGGAGCAGGAGATAGGAGTTTCCACCCAGTTCTTATCGGCCATCCCTTCTTTCCTGACCACCTTGACCAATACAGTGGTTTTGGTTTTAGGGGGGGTTCTAATCTTTAAGGGTGAAATGACTATCGGGATGCTGGTGGCTTTTCAAAGCCTGATGTCCAGTTTTCTGCAACCGGTTACCGGTCTGGTCAGCCTTGGTAGCCAGTTGCAGGAGATGGAAGGTGATATGAACCGCATCGACGATGTATTAAAGTATCCCGTGGACGAGCAGACCAAAGAGGATGTCCAGGGCGCTGATAGTGATAATATCTATAAAAAGCTGGAAGGATTTGTGGAACTGAAAGGTATAACCTTTGGCTACAGTCCCCTGGAGCCTCCTTTGATTGAGAATTTTGACTTAAAACTTACGCCCGGCTCACGGGTGGCCCTGGTGGGGGGATCGGGAAGCGGTAAATCTACGGTGGCAAAACTAATAGCTGGTGTTTACAAACCCTGGTCCGGAGAAATCTTATATGACGGGAAGCCCAGGGAAAGCATTTCCCGGGCCGTCATAAGCCATTCTCTGGCCATGGTGGACCAGGATAATGCATTGTTTCAGGGATCTATCCGGGACAACATCACCCTCTGGGATCATACCATTTCCGAATTCGACCTGATCAGGGCGACCAAGGATGCCTGCATCCATGATGATATTACCTCCCGGCCCGGCGGCTATGATCAAAGGCTGGATGAAGGGGGGAGCAACTTTAGCGGCGGGCAGAGGCAGAGACTGGAGATTGCCAGGGCTCTGGCTGGTAATCCTACCATCCTGATCCTGGATGAGGCAACCAGCGCCCTGGATCCCCTGACGGAAAAGGTAATTGATGAGCGCATTCGCCGGCGCGGCTGCACCTGCATTATCGTTGCCCACCGCCTGAGCACCATCCGGGACTGCGATGAAATCATCGTTCTGGAACGGGGTAAGATTGTTGAGCGCGGAATCCACGAGGAATTAAAAGATTTAAACGGTCATTACGTAAAACTGATTCAGGCTGGTTAAATCAGCAATAAGCTATCAGCTGTCGGCCTGGTTCGATAAAATGTGACAATTTTACTTGCAACTGTTTTGTTTCAGGAATAAAAAAGTCCGGTGTGTATGATGAAAGTAATTGATTTTTTTCGAAAAGAGGGCAACCCGGTAATCGTGGAGGGAAACAAGCCTTTACTGCTGACCGAACCCCAGAGCCTATGGCTGGTGGAAAGTGGTAAAGTGACTGTTTTTTTAGCTGCCATCAAAAGTGGCGGAATTACCGGAGCAAGGGATTTTTTATTTGAAGTGGCAGCAGGGGGTGTAATGTTCGGCCTTACCCCACAGGCACTGGAGGGACTTGAAGAAAAATATGGCCTTTTGGCCTCAGGCTTGCCGGGTACCCGGCTCTGGCAAATTAAACGGGACCTGTTTCTGACCTGGCTGAAACAGTCCGGACAAGGGGATACGTTTTTACCCCTGCTGGAACAGTGGCTAATAGCCCTGGCCGAAGGGGCCGCCGCGGCGGAGGCTCCGCATATCCAGCTGCTTCCTGACACCGGGGAAGCCATCCGGGTGAAATATGCAGGGGAGCTTGACCCTCCGGTAACCCTGGACTACTTTCACGGATTAGCCTTAAAGGCGGCCATCGGTCGCCGCAGGAACCAGGAGGAGGTCGAAAGGGTCCGTTTCCGGGAGAAGGCTAAGCATGACCGGTTGATTTTTGAGAACGCCATCAAAGATATGGCCTCGGTTGCCCAACCAGAACTGGCGGGGGACGTTCACCAGGTAACTGTGGACGATCCGCTCCTGGCTGCCTGCACCCTGGTGGGCCGTGCTATGAATATAGAAATTGTCCCTCCGCCCCGGTCTGCCGGGGGTATTTCCAGCAGGGACCCATTGAACGATATTGCCAGGGCCTCCCAGATCCGGATCAGGCGAGTGTCCTTAAAAGGGGAATGGTACAGCCGGGACAACGGTCCACTGCTGGGTTACCTGGAGGACGGGAACCGGCCGGTGGCTTTGCTGCCTCTGTCCCCATCCAGTTATCAACTACACGACCCGGTTGAAAATACCAGGGTGACGGTGGATAACCAGCTTGCCGGAAAGATCAAGCCTTTCGCCATAGCCTTCTATCGCCCCTTTCCCAAAAAAGTGCTGAAGCTGCGTGATATTCTAATTTTCGGTAGCGAAAGCTGCTGGAGGCAGGATCTGTGGCTGGTTGTTTTAATGGGGGTGGCAGGCGGCCTGTTGAGTATGGTTATTCCCTATGCCACAGGCATTATATTTGACACTATTATTCCCGGGGGAGAAAAGGTCCAGCTTTTGCAAATCGCCGTTTTCCTGGTAGCCAGTGCCCTGGCCGGGCTATTGTTTCAACTGACCCGCTCCCTGGCCCTGCTGCGGTTGGAGGGGAGAATGGAGGGAGCTATCCTGGCGGCTGTCTGGGACAGGTTATTGAGCCTGCCGGTGCCCTTTTTTAAGGACTATACAGCGGGGGAACTGGCCATGCGGGCCATGGGCTTAAGCCATATTCGCAGGATGCTGTCAGGCGTTGTCGCAAATAACATTCTATCCAGTTTTTTCTCCCTCTTTAATTTTGGCCTGTTGTTTTATTACGATGTCAAACTGGCCGTTGTGTCAACCGTTATTATAGTGGTAGCCACGGCCGTCATGGCGTTTCTGGGCTACCGCCAGCTGAGTTATAGGCGGCAGGTGGTTGACATAGCCAACCGGATTTCCGGCTTGATGCTGCAGCTGCTGGCCGGAATCACCAAGTTCAGGGTGGCCGGGGCCGAAAAAAGGGCGTTTTATTTAATAACCAGAGAATTCAGCGAACAGAGAAGGATTGAATACAAAAGTAAAATACTGGCCAGCCAGTTGGCCACCTTCCAAGCTGTTTTGCCGGTGCTCACTTCCATGGGGGTTTTTTATGCGGCGGTAGCTTTGACCGGCAATGTTTTAGGTGCAGGTAAATTTGTGGCCTTCAACTCGGCCCTGGTCAGCTTTATGAACTCCATGATGGTGCTTTGCCAGTCCTTGCTCTCGGTTAATGCGATCGTGCCCCTCTATGAGAAGGCCAAACCAATTCTTGAGACCCTGCCTGAATATGACGAGGCCAAAAGCGATGCCGGTGAATTGACCGGAGCCATAGAAGTCAGCCACGTGTCCTTCCGTTACAAGGAGGACGGCCCTCTAGTTTTGGATGACGTTTCCATACTGGTTCGGGAAGGCGAATACATTGGTATCGTGGGTCCCTCGGGCAGTGGCAAATCCACGCTGCTGCGGATCCTGCTGGGTTTTGAAAAACCCTATGCGGGACAGGTTTTCTACAACGGTCAGGCTTTGGCCAAGCTGGACATTCGGTCTGTGCGCAGGCAGTTGGGAGTGGTGCTGCAAAACGGCCGGTTGATGGCCGGAGATATCTTTACCAACATTGTAGGCGCCAATTACAATTTGACCATGGATGATGCCTGGGAAGCCGCCGGGATGGCGGGTATTGACCAGGATATTCAGGATATGCCCATGGGTATGTATACGGTGGTCAGTGAAGGGGGTACCACCCTGTCCGGAGGGCAAAGACAGAGGCTTTTGATCGCCAGGGCCATCGTCAACAGGCCCAGAATAATTTATTTTGATGAGGCCACTAGCGCCCTGGACAACCGGACCCAGGACATTGTCAGCGAAAGTCTTGATCGGCTAAAGGCAACCCGGATCATCATAGCCCACCGTCTCAGTACGGTTATGAACTGTGACAGAATACTGGTGATGGATAAGGGCAAGATTGTGGAGAGCGGTACCTATAATGAATTGATGGAACAGGACGGTGTCTTTGCAGAGTTAGCCAGGCGACAGCTTGCCTAGGGCTAATTAAGTTTCAATTTATGCTTTATCTTCTATAGCCTTTTCTACGGCTTTAATAATGTTCTGGTAACCTGTACAGCGACACATATTACCGGACAACCCTTTTATTATGTCCTGTCTGGTCAGTTTTTTGCCGCTATCCAAAAGAGCTCTGGCCGACATTATAAAGCCGGGGGTACAAAAACCGCACTGGACAGCTCCTTCATCTACAAAGGCCTGCTGCAGTTTAGACAGCTTACCCCCTGTTTCTTCCCCTTCAATTGTCCTGATTTCTTTACCGTCGGTCCAAACAGCCAGGTAAATACAGGAATCAATTGGCTCACCGTTGATAAGTACAGTACAAGCGCCGCATTCGCCCACGGAACAGCCCTTTTTAACACCTTTTAGATTAAGCCGCCCGCGCAGCACTTCTAACAGGGATTCACGTATATCGACCTCAACAACCACTTCCCGGCCATTTACCCGCATCGTAATTTTTTTGGTCATCATTGCAGCTTACCCCCAGCTTTGATAAATGCTTGTTTAAATGCCCGTTTGCTCAGTTCTTCAACCAGGTGTAATCTAAATTCTCTGGAAGCGCGCCAGGATGTTCTCGGGTTCACCTCTGCAACAGCTGATTTGCCGACTTCTAGCAGCAATTCCTCGCTGAAGGTTCTCCCCTTTACCATCGTTTCAGTTTTTCTGCAGCGTACAGGTGTGGGAGCTGCAACCCCGAAGGCCAGTCTGAAATCTTCAATCACTGCTTGAACAGTTATTTTACAAACAACCGCGCAGCCCAGGGTAGCTATGTCCATGGCCTTACGCATGGAATACTTTATGTAGTGGCCTGCAAAGCCCCTGTAGTTGTCCGTAGAGAGCAACACAGCCGTTAAAACTTCATCGTGTTGTAAATCTACTCTACCAGGACCTTGATAGAAATCCGTAATCTCAATAACCCGGGTGCCTGAAGCCCCTTGAATTCGCAAACCGGCGTTTAAGGCAAAGAGGGTGGGGGCAGTGTCAGAGGAGGTTGAGCCGTTACATATATTACCACCGATAGTACCCACATTGCGGACCTGGGGGCCGCCTATGGTCTCCACAGCCTCGGCTAAAACCGGTAAATGTTCTTTAATTACTGGGTGGTTGGCAATTTGGCTGAAAGTAGTCCCTGCTCCGATAATAATGGTACCGTCCGGCTCCAATGAAATACCGGAGATTTCAGGTAAATTGTGAATGCTGATTAGTTCAGCCGCCTCAATTTTCCCCTGGTGCATCTTAATCAACAGGTCACTGCCACCGGCAATGAGACGGGCTTTGGGATTTGCCTGTAATAATTCAATAGCCTCCCTGACAGAATGAGCTTCATAGTATTTGGTAATATTGTACATGATTGTTCACCGTCCTTTTTAGAGCAGTCCTGCCTCTTTAAATTTTTTAAACAAGGAATGCGGGTTGATGGGTAATTCGTTAAATTTGATGCCTGTGGCATCGAGAATAGCATTCCTGATAGCCGGCGCCGGAGAAATGGCCGGGGTTTCACCCAGCGATTTACATCCATAAGGACCGCTTGGTTCGTAAGTTTCCACAAAGCTGGTGCTGATCTCAGGAATATCCATGACTATCGGCAGTTTATAATCCAAAAGATTATTGTTTAAAGGCTTTCCTGTTTTGGGGTCGAAAAGTAGTTGTTCTGACAGGGCATAGCCCAGTCCCATGCTGACCCCACCGTGGATCTGGGCCTCTGCCAGTTGTGGGTTGATTATTCTCCCGGCATCATGCACATTGTAAATCTTCAGGACTTCCACTTTACACGTGGCAAGATCTACTTCAACCTCTGCGAAGGTACAGCCAAAGGAAAGGGCATTAATCCTGGCATTATTCGAAACGTCGGCGGTAATGGGCGACGCTGAGTCCCTGTCATAGTAACTATCCAGGGCCACATCCGCCAGGGAGATTATTTGTTCACCGTTATGCTTATGCACAAGCCTGGCATTGATAATATCCATTGAACCGGCAGGAATACCAGTCATACCCGAGGCATAATTCAGTACCCTGGCTTTAATTTCTTCGGCTGCCTTTACTACAGCCATGCCTGAAATATATGTCTGGCGGGAAGCATAGGCGCCTGTATCAAAGGGGGTAAGATCAGTATCCTGGGTAGAAAGCACGTGGACCATCTCTACCGGGATGCCGATTGTTTCAGCAGTCATCTGGGCAAAAACAGTATCACTGCCCTGCCCGATTTCTGCGGCGCCAATTTGCAGTTGCACAGAACCGTCCTGGTTTAGCACGAGCCGGGCGCCTGCAATTTCCAACCCTACGGGATGGGTGCCGGAAGTATAGCTGAAGCAAGCCATCCCCAGGCCCCGTCGTACGGTTCCTGTTTGCTCTTTTTTCAATTGGGGGCGTCCCCTTTCCGCTGGTGCTGTGTTCCCTTTTCCCTGTGCTTTCTTTTCGTCCCAGCGAATAAGTTCCTTGCCCCTGGCAATACACTCCCTGATGCCGCAGCTGTCCACCCGGATGCCGCTGAGAGGGTCCACGTATCCTTGCTGTACCAGATTCTTGAGCCGGAATTCTATGGGGTCCAGCCCAAGGGACCTGGCGATGTCGTCCAGGTGAGATTCAACAGCAAATGTAACCTGGGGAATTCCGTAACCCCTCATGGCACCTGCTACAGGTGTAGTGGTATAAACTGTGGTAGCGTCAAATTTACTTGCATTATAGGGGTAAAGATGACTAAACTTTGCCCCGGCATTAGACACCACCGCATGCCCGTGGGAAGCGTAACCTCCGTTCAGGGATATTGCCTGAAGCTCCCTGGCAACGATGGTGCCATCTTTTTTAACACCGGTTTTAATCTTAAAATCTATAGCGTGGCGGACCCGGCTCGCAATTATGCATTCCTCCCGGGAATACTCCAGCTTAACAGGACGTCCATGAACAGTAAGAGACAAAAATGCGTTGAGAGGTTCCTGCACAACATCCTGTCTGCTGCCAAAACCTCCTCCCACACAGGGTTTAATCACACGGATTTTACCCCAGGGGACACCCAGTGCCTGCCCGGCAATTCTTCTCACAATATGGGGTATCTGGGTAGAAGTAATAATTACTATGCGCCCGTCACTTTCCACATAAGCGTAGGAAATATGGTTTTCCAGTTGACAGTGCTGGACAATGCTGGTCTTAAACTCGTCTTCGAAGATATAATCTGCTCCGGCAAAAGCCGCTGCCACGTCACCCAATTCATATCCTGTATGATCAATAATATTCTTTGTTCCCTGGTGTATTTCAACAGCGCCTTCCTTTAGCGCATCCTCTGCGGTCAAAATTGGTTCATACTCTTCATATTCCACTTCTATTAGCTTCAGTGCCTGCTCCGCTGTAAATTCATCTACTGCCACCACGGCAGCTATTTCATCGCCGTAAAAACGGACTCTTCTGGTCAGCAGGTTGCGGTCTGCCACATCCTGGTGTTCCGGGTCCTTGGTGTACGGATGCCCAGCTGTTGGAAAAGTGTGCTTGGGCACATCTTCATATGTAACTACCGCCTCCACGCCCGGAAGAGCCGCAGCCTTGCTTGTATCAATCCGTTTCACCCAACCGTTGGCAATAGTACTGCGGAAAACTTTGGCCACCAGTACATCTTTTGTAGTCAGATCATCCACATATTTAGCCTGACCGCGTACTTTGGCAACAGCATCAATTCTTCTAACGTTTTTCCCAATTGCCTGCATCTATTTTTATTTCCCCCCTGAGTTTCCTACCATTTTGTGTTACCTGTTGCAACTGGAAGCACCGCCTGACGGCTGATTCATACCAGATCCTCCAGAGAGTGGGCTATGATTAAAGCCCCAAAGACCAGCAAAACAACTGAAATATTCCCCAGTTGGTAATTTTGACCCGGCAGTTAGTTTATGACTATATTCTGGTAGCAATTCTACTTGTAATACGATTTAGTTAAAAAAGTATTACATATTAGTTAATAAAGTATTACATAGATTTTTAATTTAAAAATTATCGAAAGTGTGTAATGAAAACGTGGCTCGCTCGTATTAACTAATTGGATATCAGAATTAAGAGGGGGACCCCGGTAAGGAGGATTATAAGAGATATGAAAAACCGGTTTACATTAATTTTTATAATTATATTATTATGTTTTACAGTTGCCGGCTGTGCCGCACAGCCGGGGACCCGGACCGTTGAGGGAGTCAAATATATATTGTATATCGGGCTAAACGACAAAAATACCTATACCCAACAGCTATCCATCGAAGATGCGGCAAACAAAGTGGCTGATATTGCCTTGAAATATGCAGACGGCTTTACCCAGCTTTTCGGCAAGGGTGCCTATAAGGATGAAAAGGGGATCATAACCCATGAAAACTGTTTGATTTTTGAGTTCTATGACACAAATGAAGAGCAAATAAAAGCGATCATGGACGAGGTGTTGCAGGAACTCAACCAGGATTGCATACTTATCGAAAAGCAAAGGGTAAATTATGAATTCTACGAGGGAGCAAAGCTATGACAAGCACTGAGGCAAACATGGAAGATTTTAATTTTTGCCAATGAGCATAGCGGGTATTTTTTTCTTGCTGTCCCTGCTTGGATTTATTGTATTGTAATTAACATGCAATAGGCCAAAGCAATAAAAACCCGATCCACAACGTATTACTACCCAATGTAAACCAGATAACAATGAGAGATATATATTTGTTAGAGGGGACAAATCAATGTTTAGCATCCAATCACTGGATCCTTCGTTGGCGGGATGGTATGAACGTTTTGCCTTTCCCGGGCAGCGGGATAGTTTGCCTGAAAAATGCCTGGATCAGCGGGTAGTGGTGCTGGCTGCTTCACGGCTGTTGGAGCCGGCGGGCCTGGTAATTGCCAGTGTTAAACCAGAAACACAGACAGGTGTCATCGATTCATTGTTTGTGGGAGAAGGCTTCCGTAACAACGGACTTGGGAGCGGACTGCTCCTGGCTGCCGGGGAACATCTTAGGGAAAAGGGATGCCGGAGGGTTTCCATCAGCTTTCCCGTTGGCCGGAGGGAAAACTCAGCCCTGTGCAGAATCTTGCAAAAATGTGGTTGGGATAAGCCGGTTAAGTCCCATGAAATAGGCAAATTTAAGTTTAATGAATCATTTTTGTGGGTTAACCGGGTTGGTTTCCGTGGCAATGACAGGGCCATCCCCTGGGATGGGCCGGAGCCTAAAATTTTAGAAGAAATCAAAATAGGTGAGGACAAATGGTATCCCCGGAGATTTTCACCTTTCCAGGGTGGGCGGCCTTACCCTTACACCAGCTTCTGGTTCTGTTGTGATGGCGAGATAGTGGGCTGGCTGATTACCGCCCGGGTGGCTGAAGATACCCTGTGTTATGGAATATTTTATATCAGGGAGGAACTGCAGAGGACGGGGCGGGCCATACCACTACTGGCTCAAGCTATTAGAAACCAGTTGGGGTTGGGAATACTTTACGGCTGCTGTTCGGTAAATTATCATCCCGACCGCTCAAATCCTAATTTACGCCGCTTCTATGAGAAACGATTAAAGCCCAATGCCATCCTTTTGGTGGAGTTTTACCAGGCGAAAAAACAGTTTTAGTTCAACATTGTGTCACAGTTATTGGCATGGGCTTTGTGCCCGGTTGATCTGCAAGCTCATCCGAAAAATTACGGAAAACTCGTAATGAAAACTCAATCACAACGTATTAACAAAAACGTATTAACAAAACAGAGGACCAAGTATAAAAAAGGGGGGCAAAACAAAGATGAGTGAAAACCAAAAACCATTGACCCGCGAGGAACTAAAAAAGGAAATTATCAAAAAAGCGCAATCAGACAAGAACTTCAAGAAATCCCTGATGGAAAAGCCGCATGAAGCCATTGCTCAATTTGGCGTTCAAGTACCCGGAGAAGTCGAAGTTAGAGTTGTCGAAGAGTCAGCTAAGGTTGTATATCTGGTACTGCCGGTCAATCCTGACGAGTTAACAGATGAACAATTGGATGCCGTGGCTGGAGGCGGTGACCCTTGTGGTGATTTTGCTATCTGTAGTAGTAAAAATATGTAGTAAAAATTGTGACTAGAAAGAAAGGTTTAGTAGACTGTGCCTGGTAAAATATGTTCAAATTGGAATACTAATACAATGTATATTAATGCAGATACAAAACAAGGGATTCTAACTATTGGTGCTTAGAATCCCTTATTTTGTATCTAGCTTAGGATTAAATTTTTTACGTTTTCCATTGAGATGTAAATATACTGATAGATACGTTTTGACTACACGATATTTTTTTTCTTTCTTAAAGTGGCTCTTCATTATAAATCCCGCACTTATCGTTGGTCATTATGTTGAAATATTGTCTTTATTTGGTGGTTTTATGATGATAAAATTAAAATTGTGAATGTTTGAAATGCTTATGGTTGTGGTGCTGGATATGCGTCCCGAAATAATTGATTTTACAAATGAAATACCAGTCAAGGCATATGTCAGGGGTGGCTGTCAATATCCCTATCACTGGCATAATACCCTGGAAATCTTGCAGGTATTAAAAGGTTCAGTGAATATCGGTATTGGCGATGAAAACCTTCTGCTGGGCGAAAATGATATTGCAATCATAAACATAAACGAGCCTCACCGTATTACCAAAACCCGGGAGGATAATGAGATCCTGTTCATCCAGATTGAGGAGTCCTTCTGCCGGAGCGTTCTGCCTGATAGTAACTATCTGTTCTTTTACTGCTGCTCCCCTTACCATGAAAAGCAGACGCCGGAAAAGTATAGATCAGTAAAGGAATACATTGCCCGGTTGCTGCGGGTAATAATTGAAAAACCTGAAAGAGAGCTTAAAAAGAATATTGAGAACCTGTTGGCAGCCATGCTTTCCTATATCTCGTACAATTTTGATTTTCTGCGCTGGGGTTATGGAACCAAGCCCTTTAGTGAAAAACTCGTAAAAAGGCTCAAGCAAATAGCTATACATGCCACCAGCGAGCTTGATGTCCAGTTGAGGCTGAAAGAAATAGCCGCTGAGGCCGGTGTCAGCTTGAAGCATTTAAGCTCAGATATCAAGGATAGATTTGGGTTAACATTCCAGGAATTATTATATTACAGTAAATGTGTAACTGCCTCAAAGCTGCTCTTAAGCACCAACAAACGGATTATTGACATTTCCCTTGAGTGTGGATTTTCCGATGCAAAATATTTCGTAAAATATTTCAGGCATTTTTTTCACTGCATACCTTCGGAATTTCGCAAAATACATCAGGCAGATCCGCAAACCCTTACAGCCCAGGTGGAATACCGTTATTGCCCACTTTCCAGGGCATTAATTCAGAAATAAAATCTTGAAAGAAAAAAGAAATATTCCCTGAATACCAAAAAAAGTAATCTAAGTAAATAGGTTTCCTCCTTTTTAACCTGCTTTTTTGCAGGTTTTTCTATTGTTTAAGAACTTTTTTGAAAATTTTTATAAAAATTTTTCTAAAACAAGGAAATCGTCATGTTGCGTTTTTTTAAAATGAAATAAAATAAGCGCTAGTAAGAGGAAGAGGTACATGCGATGCGTCCGGAAATAATAGAATTTGCGGCTGATCTGCCGGTAAAAGCGCATATTCGGGATGTTGAGAGCTACCCCTACCACTGGCACGATGCGCTTGAAATCATTGTGGTCTTAGAGGGCCAGGCGATTATCGGTATAGGCGGCGAAAGCCACCTGCTGAAAGAGAATGATATTGCGGTGGTCAATATAAATGAAATCCACCGTATCCAAAAAAGTAGCGGGGATAATAAGCTGCTGATGGTTCAGGTGGATGGGGAGTTTTGTGCCACCATTCCTGCTCTTCAATATACTTTCATCCACTGTTGTTCGCCATACCATGAAAATCAGGCGCCGGAAAAATACAATATATTAAAAGAAGATGTTTTTCGCCTGGTATACTGGATCATCGAAAAATTCCGTAAGATCGACATCATTGGTTGTCTTGACGAAACATTGGTAGAGATGGCGGATAACTTTGATTATCTGCGTTACGGTCCAGGTATTAACGCTTTTAATGAAAAACGGGTGCAAAGATACAAGCGTATTTATGAGTATACCATGAATACACAGTGGAAAAACCAGAGCCTCACAGAGTTGGCAAAAACAATGGGAATTTCTATGCGGCATTTATCTCAGGACATCAAGGATAAATTCGGACTTACCTATCAGGAGCTTTTATTTTGCGGTAAATGTATGAAAGCGGCAAGGCTGCTTCTCGGCACCGATAAACTTGTTAATAAAATTGCTGCCGAGTGCGGTTTTTCCGATGTAAAATATCTAGTCAAGCATTTTAAGCGCAATTTTAATTGCAACCCATCAGACTTTCGAAAAAAACACAGGTTGAATGGGGAACCCCTGGTTTCTCAGTTGAAGTATAAGGAATTACCCTTATCTTCCTTCCGTGAAAAAATATTTGAAAACTTATCGCGACTTAAAACCCTCAATGCACAAGCCGGGGAAGAATTACCATGGCACCCCGTCCGGAAATTTTGTGCGAGATCACCATAGACGGGAGCATCAAGATGATCGAAAGATGATTAAGAATGAAAGGAAAATTCTAATGCAAAGAAAAAGCATAAGCAGGCTTGAGAATGAACAAAAACTGGTTATGCAGGCTTTATCGGATACACAGTATTTTGCGGCAATTTATGATCACTACTACCCCAGGATTTACAATTATATACGCCTTCGCGTAAATTCCAATTCTGTGGAAGACCTGGTAAGCCAGGTATTTGAAAAGGCACTTTCAAAGCTGGAAATATACTCCTCACAAAAAGGAGAGTTTTCCATCTGGTTGTTTACTATTGCTGTCAATACGGTAAGAGATCATCTGCGGGCTCAAAAACGTTGTGTTTTCGAGTTTAGAGCAACCATAGAAGAAATGACGGAAGCGCATGAACCGGATTTGGAAGAAAAAGTGCTCCAGAATGAAAGCAAAGAGAAGTTGCTTGATGCACTAAAATGTTTAAGCATCCAGGAACAGAACATAATTGCCTTAAAATTCTGGTGGAACCTGACCAACCGCCGGATTGCGCAGATGATGGGATTAGCTGACAATAATGTGGCGGTTATTCTGTTCCGGGCACTGAAACGTCTTAGAAAGATCCTGACTGATAAGCAATGCCTGTGAATCCTGATGAGTTAACTGACGAACAGTTGGATAGCCAGGGTGAAGGCAAAGGTAACAAAAGGGGGCAAAAAGTATGAATGAAAACCAGAAATCTTTAACCCGTGAGGAAAAGAATGAAAGGAAAACCAACAGGAGTCAAATTATAGTAGAATGACAAGCGCCTTTTCGGGCATGTCCCCAAATTTAAGGGAGGTAAGTAAAAATGAGTGAAACCCCTAAATTTATGTCACGTGAGGAATTTGAAAAAGTAATCGTCAAGAAAGCGCAGGAAGACACAGATTTTAAGAAAGCCTTGCTGGAAAAACCCCATGAAGCCATTGCCCGGTTTGGAGTTCAGGTTCCTGAAGAAATCGAAATAAAGGTTGTTGAAAAGTCGGCCAGGGTTTTATACCTGGTCCTGCCGCTCAATCCTGACGAGTTAACTGATGAACAGTTGGAAGAGGTTAGCGCTGCGGGCTCGCACTTCTGTTTGGAGAGGATAATAGATGAATTTATAGATGGATTTTGTCCCGACTTTCTAAAATAGGTGCAAGCTATCATAGAGGGTTTGCTTTCTTTTATCGCCAGGAAACAGTTTTTTCCACCCAGGTTTTTGAGGATGACCCGAACAGTCCAACCCGGTTTCCCCGTCATTCTCTGGTAATGACCCGGGGTTTGCACCACCTGAAGTTTATTATTGAGCCGGAAAAACCATTGTCCGTAAAAAGTATACCTGTGGGCCGGGGTTAAACCGCTGAATTAAATTGTTTATCCCATGACATGTGTATCTCCCCTCAGATGTCCGGGCTAGCTCTTTCAAATCCTGGAATACCGGACCTACATCTTTCGCCATGGCGCCAACTTTTTCTTTGGCGGGGTCCTTTCCCAGTACATTCACGCTACGGCTATACTTACCCCTGGTAAAATTGGTGATAAGTCCGTTTAAACAGTTGGCCGGCGTTGACTTTCCTGCCCCGCTGGGCCCCGTAATAACCACAAACTCCCCCTGGTTAATTGCCAGAGTAAGAGAATCCAGGGGGAAGTTATCTTTTTCGCTTTATTTTGAAAGGAAAGTTCCTATTTCCACAGCCTTTTGCTTAAATAACTTAGGCGCCGTGTATCTGAGTTATTCATAAGGTGTAAATTGGAAACGCTTCAGAAAAATTAATGAAGGAATGTAATACTTTTATTGTTAAAACGTATTAAAGAATGAAAAGAAAACCAACAGGAGTCAAATTATTGTAGAATGACAAGCGCCTTTCCGGGCATGTCCCCAAATTTAAGGGAGGTAAGTAAAAATGAGTGAAACCCCTAAATTTATGTCACGTGAGGAATTTGAAAAAGTAATCGTCGAGAAAGCGCGGGAAGACGCAGATTTTAAGAAAGCCTTGCTGGGAAAACCCCATGAAGCCATTGCCCGGTTTGGAGTTCAGGTTCCTGAAGAAGTCGAAATAAAGGTTGTTGAAGAGTCGGCCAGGGTTTTATACCTGGTCCTGCCGGACAATCCTGATGAGTTAACTGATGAACAGTTGGATGAAGTTAGCGCTGCGGGCGGCTGTTATGGGCATTGTGACGACTTCAATGACCCTGGATTATAGGTGTTATTGAATGCTTTCATAGTTCTGCAGAGGACGTTGGTTATAATGGATAATATGGCCGATTACCTGGCATTAGCCCTGGACGGAGCGCCCCGGGATCTGTTTAGCCCGGATGAGATGGCGCGCTTAAACGCCCTGGGAAAAAAACTGCCGCCGGGATTTGGTGATTTTTTGTTCGGCTTCGAGTGCCGGCTTGGTGAAGGTGATCCTGCTGTTGATCTTGCCATGGGTACGCCCCAATACAACCTGTGCCGGGACCTGATCAAAGGGATATTGGAGCATCATCTGTTTAATGTTCATGCCCGGGTCAATTCCGTCTGGGAAAAATTGAAAACACTGATTGAAGGCTATCTGGGGAATGATCCAGCGTTGAGTAAATGTCTGGAAAACATCATTCTGGAATTCGACAGGGAAACCGCCGGTGATGATCATCCTGTGCCGGGGGTTTTCCTTGGGCTGAGGCCATATTCCAGATTGGCAGGAAACCAGCTGGGGGATAACGCGACCAGGAGACCCGTCCCCAGGGTCACGCCCGGCGCCGCCTACCGGGCCATGGTCAGGGGCTTGGAGATTATTGGAGGAAACAGGCTACCGGGCGAAACCAGGAAAACATTCAGGAGAATTTATCGTCAGCTGACTCCACCGGCCATCATCCTATATGCAGGGGCTATGTTGTCCCGGCATACCACAGCAGTAAGAATCTGTACCAGACATATAGACGGGACTGATATCATTTCTTTCTTAAAATCCACCGGTTGGAAAGGCGATTACAAAACTCTGGCGCATGTAACCGGTGTGTGGGGCGATATATTTAATCATTTTATACTGAACATTGATGTAGCGGCAGATATATTGCCCAAGGTAGGGGTAGAGTGCTACTTTCACCAAAAGAAACAACCAAATCAAGAAAAACGCTGGAAGAAGCTGGTAGAACAGTTGATCGCAGAAGGTATTTGTGCGGCCGGTAAAGGCGAGGGTTTGCTTTCTTTTACCGCCCGGAAACATTTTTTTCCCACCCCGGTTTTTGAGGATGACCCAAACAGTCCAACCCGGCTTCCCCGTCATCCTCTGGTAATGACCCGGGGTTTGCACCACCTGAAGTTTATTATTGAGCCGGAAAAACCATTGTCCGTAAAAGCATACCTGTGGGCCGGGGTTAAACAGCTGAATTAAATTGCTTATCCCTGGTAACAACGTTTTAAGGGGCTCAAAGGTCTGCGTAAAAAGAGGAGCAAAAATGATGAAACCCTCAAATTACAACTTTATCTGGGCCGCTGACGACCCGGAGAAGGTAATGGTCTTTAACAGCCTGACTACTTCACTGATTGAGGTGGGGAAAAAATATGCAGACTTATTGAACGCATCCCGGTTTGACTACGAAAATTTGTCCCCGGGACAAAAGCAGTTTGCCGACGGTTTAAAGCAGGGAGGGTTCGTCCTGGACGACGGAGCCGATGAACTGAAAATACTGAAGTATGCCTTCAATAGCGCTAAATACGACCGTATGGGGCTGGGTTTAACCATTGCCCCCACCCTGAACTGTAATTTTTTCTGCACCTATTGCTATGAACAGGTAGGGGAAACCCGGGCCAGACGGGAAGGGCCGCATACTTTCATGCCTGAGCATGTACAGCACGAATTGCTTAAGTTTATTGAACGGGCCGCAAAAATGGTAAGAGGTTTACATATCACCTGGTACGGCGGGGAGCCGCTGTTGGGTAAGGATATTATTTTTGAACTATCAAAGAAGATAATCGCTATAACCGAAGATTACAAAGTGGGCTATTTCGCCGGCATGGTTACCAACGGCTACCTGCTCAGCGGAGAACCGGGCCTGGTGCAAAAGCTGCAAGACAGCCGGGTTAAATCCTTCCAGATCACCCTCGACGGACCGCCAGAGGTGCATAACCGCCGCAGGATGCTGCGGGGTAATAACGGTCCTACTTTTGACCGTATTTTAGATGGGCTCAAGCTTCTGACAGCCAGTGAAATGAAAGTAAGCCTGCGCATTAATGTAGACCGTTCCAACATGGACGACGCCTTAAAACTTTTGGATATACTTGAAGCCAACAATTTAAAAGACATACCTATCCACCTGGGCCGTGTTTCCGCCGACACGGTAGTCTGTAAATCCATCGAAAACTCCTGTGCCACCATAGAGGAATTTACAGTATTAAACCAGACTTTCCACGAGGCATTGAGGCAGAGAGGTTTTAGAGCCGGTCAGGTGCCCTACTACCCCCGGATTGCCCGTGCCTGCGGGGCCAACCGGACCAATGCCTATGTAATCGACCCTGATGGGGATATGTACAAATGCTGGTCGGAGATCGGCGACAAGCTATCCCGCATTGGTAATATCACCGCTTTCAACCAACGCAGCAAAAGTGAGCGGTTGCGCGAAATCCGCTGGCTTACCTGGGAACCTTTTGAATATGAAGACTGCCTGGCCTGTAAGATGCTGCCCATCTGTATGGGAGGCTGCAGCTACCGGGCCATGTTTGTCAATAAAGACAGGGCGGACTGCCGGGAATGGAAGTACAGCCTGGAGCATTATGTCCGGGCACGGTACCGGCGGGAGAAGAAGTTGAGGGAGGTGAAAAACTCATAGTATCTTTTCAGGTACCATTGAACTCTCAAAGTTTGAATCCAGGTGAGTTGTTTTGTTTGAGTTTTTTATTCTATTATTCTTTTTTTACGTCTTAATGTAATACTTTTTTTGCTAAAACTTATCTAACAGAGGAAAGAAAAATGACAGGCAGGAAGCTATGGAAAGAAGGAGAGGTAAGGGTATGCGGCTCAACAAAAGAGGCTTAGTTATTATGTTATTATGTTTATTGTCAATGTTACTTGTGATATCCGGCTGTTCCTCCTCAGCGGGTCCAGGCGGCGAACAAAAAGATGTAGAAGAAATTAAGATTGGTGTCGTGGCCATGCTTAGTGGTGACGGAGCGGATTACGGTGTCTCCATCAAGCAGGGACTTGAAACCGCCAGAGACAGGATTAACGGTGCCGGGGGAATTAACGGCAGAAAAATCAGCCTGATTATCGAAGATTCTCGCGGCGATAAAGACCAGGCCGTAAAAGCGGTGCAAAAACTGATCAACGAGGACCGGGTGCTGGCCATTATCGGTCCCACCAACAGCGGCGAGATGTTTGCCGCCGGGCCGGTTGCCAACGACGCCGGGGTGGTCATTATGGGCACATCCAACACCGTTCAAGGTATTGGTGAGATCGGCCCTTATGTATTCAGAAATTCGCTGCCGGAGGATAACGTCATCCCCGTCACGGTGCGTAAGGCTAAAGAAAAGTTCGGGTTTACCAGGGCGGCCCTGCTGTACTCCAGTAACAACGACTGGGCCACCGGCTCCGCCAAAAGCTTTGAAAAAGCCCTGCAGGAACAGGGAGTGACCATTGTGGAAACCCAGACCTTTGCCGACGGGGATACCGACTTCCAGGCGCAGCTCACCAGGGTGGCGGCGGCCAAGCCTGAGGTCCTGGCTGTTTCCGCCTTTTACAAGGAGTCCGCGCTGCTCTTAATTCAGGCCAGGCAACAGGGACTCAACCTGCCGGTGATGGGCGGCAACGGGTTTAACGACCCCGAGCTGATGAAGATTGCCGGCGAGGCGGCGGAAGGCGCGCTGGTGGGCAGCCCGTGGTTTGCCGGCCGGGAAGACCCCGCGACGCAGGCTTTCGTGGCCGAGTATCAAAAGCGTTACAATGCCGTCCCGAACCAATTTGCCGCCCAGGCTTACGATGCCCTGGGGATTATAGCCGAAGCCCTGAAGGCTGAAGGGGCTGCCGGTGACCGCGCCAAATTCAGGGATGCCCTGGCAGCCATTAAAGATTACCAGGGTGTCACCGGCAAGTTTTCCTTTGACGAAGACGGCAACCCATTAATGGATGCAGTGGTACTGGAAATAGTCAATGGGGAGTACCGGGAATTGAAATAGGCTGATCTGATTAACAGAAGTGGAAAGTCAATGAAGGACGCGGTTTTTCCTGGGTTTAATGCCCGGAGAAACGGAAAAAAGCTCTCTAGCTGTTGGTATTCAACGGTTTAGAGAGCTTTATGTTTGTCTATGTTATGAACCTGGTCATGAAAGATTACACACCATCCAAAAAAAATTTTGACCTCTAATATCACCTGGAAAAACCAACTGACAACTTTTATTACTAAACTCTCATTGCTGATAGAACTAATAGATTTTTTTTTAATGAATCTAACAAAAAAAACGAAAATACTGTGTAATACTCTAAATAGTAAATCGTATTTACTAATGGAGGGTAGAAAGCCTGATTTAAGGGTACACCTGAATAACGTCGCGAGACCTCTTCCCATTTAATCATGGTTTATCCACAATAACTATTACCCTGCCCACGAAGGGGCGTTGAAACAGGTGAAAAGACAAATATGCTTTCTGATATTTATTATACCGGCCGATAATTTCTTTTTAAATATATGAAATACTATGAGTTCCCAATCGTATTAAGTAAAAAGATCTGCTGCAGAACGAACATGAGCTTATGGTTCAGGGAGGTAGAATATTGCAAACCGGTTTGAATAAATTCAAGGACGGAATACCAATTTATTCCATTGCCAGAATAAGGAACATACTGCACGACCTGGGTCTGTTAACTGTGGAGCAATGGCACAATTCCCTGGAGGGCATCTGCTCCCTGCGGCTGAATATTGCCGGTACCGGCGTAGGACAAAACGGTAAGGGTGTCACCCCGGAATACGCCCTGGCCAGCGCCTACGGCGAGTTTATGGAAAGACTTCAGAGCCGGCATATGTACGACGAAACAGCCCTGGACCCGGAGGTTTTAAAAGCCGGCGGTTTTTATTTCGCCCCGGATGAAAAGTATTCAAGCATCGGAGATATACTGTCGGACGGTCACCAGTTGTTCGACCTGTTACTGGCGGAAAGCCCGCCACAGCAAAATGGCGCGGGTCTGGCGAGACTGGCGGGCAAATTGGGGCAATGGTTCGGCAACGGCGTCCCGCCAGGGAAAAGAGAAGAACTGGCCCGGAAATGGACCGTGGCCACCCCGGAAGGTTGTCCCGGCGACTTTGTAGCCCTGCCTTACTACAGTGTCAGGGAGGACAGGCTGTGTTACATACCCCAGCAGATGCTGAAAATAGTTTACGGCAGCAACGGTACCTGCGCCGGCAACACCCCGGAGGAGGCCCTGGTACATGGCCTGTCGGAGTTGATGGAGCGCCACGTGCATCTGAAAATAATGAAAGAAAAAATAGCTCCCCCGGTGGTGCCCGAAGAATACCTGAAAGAATATCCGTTCCTCTGCAGCCTTCTCAAGGCCATTACCATGGGCGGAAGATACAAGGCAGTGGTAAAGGACTGTTCCCTGGGAGGAGTATTTCCAGTGGTGGCCCTTGCCCTGATTGACAACCAAAGCCAGTGTTATTTCGTGAAATTCGGCGCCCATCCGTCCTTTGAAATTGCCCTGGAGCGGTGCCTGACCGAAATGCTGCAGGGCAAGGATCTACACCTGGGTTTGAACGGTATGATGACCCAGTTCGATTATTGTGACCGTCGGGCAGACCTGCCTGAAAACCGTAACACAGTGTTGCGGATAGGCGCCGGCAGTTACCCGGCGGAATTCTTTGCCGGTTCCGCACGGGATTTTTGTGAATTTCCCCGGCCGGCAGGCCGGACCAACAGCGAGATGATGCGTGGGCTGGCCCGGATTATTCTGAACCAGGGGCACGACCTGCTGGTGCGGGACATGTCATACCTGGGCTTTCCCTCGTTTCACCTGGTAGCGCCGGGATTCAGCGAAGTATTCGAATACGGCGAAAAGCGCCTGGACCTAGAGAAGCTGCGCCAGGAGTCTAAAAAAATCATGCGGGACCTGCCCGGCGCCAGCCCTGAGGAACTGCGCAAGGTTACCAGTTATTTAATCCGCCGGGGCGGTTACGTGTTGGAAGGAGACAGTCCGGCCCGGCTGCTGGGTTTTCCGGTGAAACAGTCCTTTCCTCTAAACGCCGTACCCAGATATGTTTTTATAAGCGCACTCCTGTACCGTTGGGGCAAGATCAAGGAAGCCCACGGCATGCTCAGCAAGTTCATCGCCTATGCCCGGATAACGGGACAGGAGAACCCGCAAGCAATCCCGGACCTTCGCTACTACCGGTGCCTCCGGGACTACCTGGGGATCAGGGCCGCCGGTGAAGATGGGGCGGAGCAAGTGCTTTATACGGTCTACCCGCAAGACACAGTTCAGACGGTGCTGGAGGACTGGGGCAAACCCGATCATCTCCTGGACCGGTACGGGCCCCTGGCCTGCTTTAGCTGCCGCCGGTGCCCGGCGCGCGCCCACTGCTGCCAGGAGCAGGTAAGGGCTCTGCATATCCGGGTGAAGGAAAGGCAGGCCGGAAACCCTTTGGACCAGACCAGACTGGCCGGCCTTTTCAGATTTGCCCGTCCGGCAGGGACGCGTCATGAATAAATGGTCCCGCTATGTACAAAGTCCGCGCTTCCTGGAAATTAGCCGCAAATACTATTTTCCCGCCCCGGACACCTACCCGCTGATTCGCCGTTACCTGGGCGTGACAGGGGAAATGCAGATACTGGACGTGGGCTGCGGCACCGGCTTTTTCACCCGGTTGCTGGCGGAAGGCCTTAGCAGAGGCAAAGTTTACGGGCTGGATATTGACGGGGAGCATATCGCCGCCGCCCGGGAGATCGGACGGCGGCAGGGGCTGGCCGGCAGGGTGGAGTTTATCCAGGGGGACGCCTTATCCCTGCCCTTCGAGGACGGCGCTTTTGACCTGGTGGCAAGCTGTACTTTTTTCAACGTGGTAAAAAATCCCCGGGCAGCCATGGGGGAAATGCTGCGGGTGGTCAGGGATGGAGGCGTGGTGGCCTCCCTGGACAGTATGACCCTGGGCAACCAGACCTGGCACAGGGGCTATTACCCGGAGCTGCCGTGGCTGGCCAGACTGGAGGAACTGGAGAAAAAGATTTGGCGGATGTACCAGGCCATTTACCCTTTGGCTGGCGTGGCGGTGGGCCTGCCCACTTCGGAGATACCTCATTTCTTCGCCGCCTCGGGGCTGAAAAAAGTCAGGGTGCACGCCCTGGGCAGGGTGTTTTCACTTAGTAACGCCATCCTGAGCCCGGAAGAAAGGCAAGAATATATAACTGCCTTGTACCTGGACGGGTTGGAGAAACTGAACAATTACCTTAAACTGCCGCAGTCCAAAGATTACCTTACCCGGGAGGAGGTCGACGAGTATGCCGGATTGCTGATGCAAAAAAGGGATTATCTGCTGTCGGAAGAGGATGAAAATATTATCTGGGAGTGGTATGGGGGCGCCAACTTGCTGACCGTAGGAGACGTGGTCAAGAAGAAATGATTGTCACAAACACAATCTCTAACATCAGGCGGGTCGCAAAACCAGCCGGAAGCGTTGTTCCATGAGTAAAAAAGGAGGATGGTCTAATGGATCAGGAAAAAGTAACGCTATACTTAAAAAAATTGGAGGAAGATACGGGCATGCAGCAAAAGATGATTGCGGCCAGAAGCCCGGAGGAATGCCTGGAGATTGTGAAGGAATACGGCTTTGACTTTGAATTGGATGAGTTCAGGAATTTAATGCAAAGCTTGATAGTTCCCATCCAAAAGAAACTAGGTCAAGAGCTTACCGACGAGGAACTGGCCAAATTAGCCTCTCAAGAGCTTAGCGCCGAGGAACTGGAAATGGTGAGCGGAGGAGACGCAATTGACAATCTTAAGCAGCTTGCTGGGTTGTTTGCGATCTAATAAAAAACGTACATTGCCATATCTAAACGGTTGTTTTAGAAGTATGCGGATATTTATGAGATACAACAAAAATTGGGGCATTCCTCTAAAGAGGTGTGCCCCTCGAAAAATCTGCAAATAATTGGGAAGTGGAGAATTAAGGAAAGACATGATGACTGCCACCATACCTGACAGACTGGAAAGTAAATACAAAGATGCCTCCCCCATTGAAACGGTACACCGCATTCGCAACATATTAACCGGCCTGGGCCTTTCGACGGTGGAGCACTGGATCAATTCCCTGGAGGGAGTCTACTCCCTGCGGGTGGAGATAGCCGGCGCCCGGCTGGGTACTAACGGGAAAGGCGCCAGCCGGGAATTTGCCCTGGCCAGTGCCTATGCGGAATTGATGGAGCGCCTGCAAAACCATATACTGTACCTGGAGTGCGACTTGTCCCCGGAGGTCTTAAATTACGGAGGCTTTTATTTTTCCCCGGATGAAAAATACATGAGCGCCGGGGAACTGCTGGAGGCTGGCGGCCCACTGTTGGATAAAATGGTTCCGGAGGCCCTGCCGCCGGCTGCCGCCGCATTAAGCCCGCTGCTGCATAAAAAGGCCCGGGAATGGTTCGGCCTTGACCTGCCCGATTCCCCCGGTTATGACCGGCTGGAATTTGCCCGGCGCTGGACCGTTTGCAACCAGGATTGGTTTCCCTGCGATTTCGTGGCCAGGCCCTTTTACAGTCTCAGAAACGACTCTCTTTGTTATGTCCCCCTGCAGATGGGATTTATACCCTACGGCAGCAACGGCATGTGCGCGGGTAACACCCCGGAGGAGGCCCTGGTGCAGGGCTTTTCGGAAATATTCGAGCGGTACGCCAACAGGGAAATCATGCTGAAAAAAATAACCCCGCCCACAGTGCCGGAAGCTTACCTGGAAAAATATCCCCGCCTGCATAGCCTGCTCAAGAACATCGAAACAGAAGGGAAACTGCACGTACTGGTGAAGGATTGTTCCCTGGGGCGGGGGTTGCCGGTGCTGGGGCTGGCGGTTATTGACCGGGAAAAGCAAAGCTATAGTGTGCAATTAGGCGCCCATCCTGTCTTCGCCATCGCCCTGGAGCGCTGCATCACCGAGTTGCTGCAGGGGCGCCGCCTGCACGATACCTTGAAGTCCTTTATGACTACTTTTAATTTTGCGGACCGCCGCCTGAATCACCCGGAAAACATGGGTAATATTTTTAAAATGGGCGTCGGCAGTTACCCGGCGGAGTTTTTTTCGGGCCGCTGCAGCTATGAATTCACTGAATTCAAGGATATGTCCGCTGCCGATAACCGGCAGATGCTGCGTCACTGCGCCGGCCTGCTGCTGGAACAGGGTTGCGACGTCCTGATCCGGGACGTATCTCACCTGGGTTTTCCCAGTTACTTTATCATCGTGCCGGGCGTCAGCGAGATTTCCGAGTACGACGAGGCCGTTCTGGGCGTGATGGATTTGCTGAAACAGAGCCGGCTGATCCTCCGCAATCCGGGGCAGGCCACCGGGGAAGAACTGAGGAAAGTGGTCAGTTACCTGCTGCGGCGGCTGGGCCGCCGGCTGGAGACCGACAACCTGGGCCAGGTGCTGGGCTTACCGTTAAAATCGTCCTTCCCCTGGCTCAAGAAGCCGATCCTGTATTTCGTGGCCGCCGCTCTCTACAAAATGAATAAACCCAAGGAAGCCCTGGGCATGATGAACCAACTGTTGGCCGCTATGGAGAACCGGGTTAGTGCGCCTGGAAGCCCCGATGGAAAATTCATGGCCTTTTACAAGTGCGTCAGGGACTACCTGCAGGGTCTGGCCGGAGGACTTGATCCCGCCGGGGTTGAAGAACTGCTGGAGGTTTTCTACCCCCGGGAAATACTTGACCGGGTATTGAGACTATGGAGTAGCCCAGAGCATGTTTTCGACGATTTCGGCGCTTTGAGCTGCTGGAACTGCCGGGAGTGTGCCTTCAACTCCCACTGTTCCCAGGAATTTACCGTAGCCCTGCACAAAAAGTTGAAAGACAGGGAAAAGGAGAACCCTATAAACCAGATGGATTTAAGGGAACTTTTTGTAAACCTGCCCGGGGGTTGGCCGGTGAGCGCTAAGCCGGTGCCAGTTGTCTGACGTGATAGAGCATTATGCAAAGACAGCCCAAAATGAAATAAATCATCTTGTACCGGATAATAATAAACCGGTGTATTGCAATGCAAATTGGAACAAAATTGAAACAGCATAGAACAAGGGCTTTCGGGGGTGTGAGGATTACCCCGGAAGCTGTTTTTTTGGGTAAGGACAGTAGGTATAGCGTGTTGAATATGCGGCCAGGGACAGCGCACCGGTTAAAAAAAGATTAAAGAAACTGTTATTCAAAAAAGTATACCTTATACTTGAAGGTTTTTATAGCCTCGCAAGTTTCCATGGAAATTGAAGCTTAGGTTTTTTATTATGACTAGTATTTGTCTAGATCTATTGTTAAGATGGTAGAAGGAAAGGAGCTGGGTTAGATTAGAAAAAAAGAAAAAAGAGTTATATGAGCAATTACTTTGCACAATAGCTGAAAATCATAATTCCCTTAGAAAAAAAGAATTAACTTTATTTGCTGGATGTCAAGAAATTAAGTATAATGGCGATTTAATGATAGTTGGGCGTGCATTAAATGGCTGGACGAATAATTGGGCCCCATCTCAAGCAGGTGACTTAGGATACGGATAGCATAAAGTAATGTGGTAATTTTATACTAATTCTAATGGTCCAGGAGGGAATTTCATTTGTCTTGGGATCCTGAGGTATTAAAGACAATTTTTCATTCGGAAATATCGAGCAGTTACTTGCTTCCCTATTGAAGATGAAGCGGCCATCAAAGCACAAGCTATGGTGATGCTCAGCCATATTTTTAGAGATCTCCCTGCACTTTTTATGAGGCCATTGGCATGAAACAGACGGAAGTATGTGCCTCCGGAAGAAAGGGCTGGGGGTTGGTAAAATCTAGATGCTCAACGCTTAAGTTAAGGGATGAATTTGGTTGTTTCCGTAGGAGAAAGCAACCATTCTAAAGCAGCGCATTCTATAGGCGGATTGTTATATTTGAGGAGGTTTATCAATGCTTATTAAAAAGAAGTTCCCAATATTATTGGCTGTTTGCCTGAT
Organism: Bacillota bacterium; assembly: GCA_029555205.1. Taxonomy (GTDB): domain Bacteria; phylum Bacillota; class Desulfotomaculia; order Desulfotomaculales; family Pelotomaculaceae; genus DTU098. The sequence goes on along the minus strand of JAKPTB010000031.1, from coordinate 16,696 downwards.
TGCGTTTATTTCTGCCTTCCTTGTGCCCTGTGATTTTACTTTGGCGGCAGCCGGCGAAAAAGTTTTTGATATTATTGAAATCACCGATTTCCATGGCATGCTGGAAGATACCAAAGGCAACCCGGTAGCCGCAGTCATGGCCAGGAATATTAAAGAAATTGTTGACAGCAACCCTGAGCGGACCATTATTGTTTCCGGCGGCGATAACTATCAGGGCACGGTATTGTCCAATATGCTGAAAGGTGAGCCGGTTATGCATTTTTTTAATAATATTGGTGTGGCGGTTTCCGCGTTGGGCAATCACGAATTTGACTGGGGACTGGATACGGTAACCGCGCCTGGGATTGCCAATTACCCGGTAATTTGTTCCAACCTTTTTTATAAGGATACCAGTAAGCACGTGTTTGAGCCTTATGCAATTTTTGAAAAAGGTGGTGTGAAAATAGCCTTTGTGGGCGCTGTTACCGAAGAATTGCCGATTATAGTGTTGCCCGGCTATATCAAAGATTATAACGTTGGGGACATTGTAGACAATGTCAGACAGGCGGCCCGGGATGCCAGGGAGAAAGGCGCGCAGATTGTAATTGCTTTAATTCATGCCGGAGACAATTATGACAGCAGGACCGGCCCTGTTTTTGACGTGGCCAACCAGGCGGGTGATGTTATTGACGCTGTACTGGGCGGGCATACTCATACCCTGGTCAATACCACCGCGGCAAACGGTACGCCGGTGGCAATAGCCGGCTCCTATGGCAGGGGCTTTATTGATATGAAGATCACCAGAGATGAGGATGGCACCCTTGATTTCAATACACAGTACATTGCCTGTGACACGGACAGCACAGTATTCCCATATGGGTATAAAGCTCTGTCTCCAGTCGTTGACCAGTCGGTTAGCGATATTGTCAATACTGCTAAAATACAGGTGGGTTCTGTAGCCAGTCAGGAGCTGGGTGAAACTGATACCGGCCTGACCATCACACAGGCAGAATTTCCCTGGGGTGAATCACCGGCCGGGAACTGGGTATGCGATGTAGTAAAAGTAAAAGCCGGCGCAGATTTTGCCTTTATTAATAACGGCTCTCTGCGAATTGACATTCCGCAAGGCGCAATAACCCTTGGAACCCTGTATGCCTTTACCCCCTTTGACAATACCGTTATGACAGGAGATATGACCGGCCCTCAAGTTAAAACATTACTCGAACAAGCTGTAGGTGACGGCGGCAAAGGCATCCAGGTATCCGGTTTGACATTTACATATGACCCCAATGAGCCCGGCGGCAGAAGGATAGTGGGCATCAATTTAACCGATGGTACTCCCGTTGATATGACTGATACCAGCAAAAGGTATAAGGTTGCAACCAATGACTTTTTAGCTACGGGCGGTGATGGCTTTACCGCCTTCAAGGAAGCCGCCTTCTTTAACACCAACATTCTGGTCAGGGATGCCCTGGCCGAAAACATACAAAATACCGGCCGGATTACTGCCCGGTTAGAGGGAAGGGTTAAGAACTTACAAAACGCCAATCCCCATGAACCGCTCACCCGTGCTGAATTCGCCGGCATACTGGCGCGTACCCTGGAGCTCACCGAAGATGAGACGGCTGCCAGGTTCTCCGATGTCCCGGCCGGACAAAAGTATGCGGGAGCGATCGGGGCGGCAGTAAAAGCGGGTTTTGCAAGCGGCTACGGAGACGGCACATTCCGGCCGGATAAGTATATCAGCCGTGAGGAAATGATCGTTATGCTCATCAAGTCCATCGAAGCTGCGGGCTATAGTATGGAAGTTGCTGATGTTGACGGGTCAATTGCCCGATTTAACGATAGAAACAATATTTCCGGATGGGCCAGGACTACTTTGGCTGCAGCGGTGGAAGCCGGTATCATTCTCGGCAGGGAATCGGGCGACTTTGCCCCGTATGCTGATGCGACCCGGGCTGAAGTTGGGGCGGTACTAATTCGTGCTCAAAATTATGTAAAATCGCTCAATTAGTATTTTAAGTACCATTCGACAATAAATTAAAAAAAGTTGCTGGGTCAAAAACCGGTAAATGGAAGGGGAATTCGTAATGGGAAAAACAGCGCTGCTCATTATTGATATGCAAAATGACTTTTGCCTGCCGGGAGCACCTTTTGAGGTCAAAGGGGCTCTGGCAGTGGCAACACAGATTAAAAAAGCCATGGATGCCGGCAGAAGCTACGGTTTACCCATTGTACACATTATCCGCCACTATCGGGCAGATGGCATTGATGTAGAAATCACCAGATTTCGGGCCTTTATTGAAAATGGCGGCGCATTAATAGAGGGAACAAAAGGAGCAGAGATTATCGATGAGCTAAAACCGGTAATAGGGGAGTATATAGTTATCAAAAAGCGTTGGAGCGCCTTTTTTCAGACAGAACTGGATATTCTGCTGCGTAGACTAAATGTTAACCGGATTGTGGTGACAGGGGTTCAAACCCCGAATTGTATACGGGCAACTGTATGGGATGCTAACTCTCTGGATTACGAGGTAACTGTGCTGACAGACGGAACAGGAGCAATGAGCCCGGAAGTACATCAGGCCAACCTTATTGATATGCAAAATATCGGCATTGAACTGATGACTACTGAGGAATTCATTACTTATCTTCATAACCTTCAAAAATAAGCTATAACCGCTAAAATACCAATGTAATATTAAGATATATGTTGATGAGCAAGCAGGATGTAATTTTAGATCGTAAGAACGGTTATGTGACAGCCTATTGTCACCAGCCTGGTTTAATCTAAAAGTTAAGCCAGGTTTTTGTTATGTGAAAACAATTAATATACCTTTTCTTGCAGGTGATTAAAAAGGAAAAGCCACTTGCTGGTAGAAATTCTGTGCTAAAACACAATTTTACATTTCATTTTTTATCTGGGGTGATTTACATTAACTTTCTCCTATCTTCCCTAAAAGAAGTATGTAAAAGTTTTCCCTTGCAGGAGAAGGTACTGATTGTGCCGGGATACAGGATGGGGCATGAGCTCTGTGAAGCTCTGGCCGGAAGTGGTGTGGGTTGGGTAAACTTGCGCCCTGAAACTGCAACCGGCCTGGCCCACCTGGAGGCCGGTGAAGAGCTGGCTGATAAAGGCATTACTTTTCTGCCGGGGCAGCTGGTTACAGCTGTTGTGGAAGAGGTCTACCACAGGCTGGAAAAACAAAAAACCCTTCTCTACTTCGCCAGGGAAAGTTATTCCCCCGGGCTGGTCAGGGCTATAGCTTCTTCTATAGGTGAGCTGAGATACCACGCGGTTACCAGCGACAATCTCAGCATAGACAGTTTTGTCAGCAAAGACAAAGGACAGGACATGGTCGCCCTGTTCAAGGCCTATGAGCATTACCTTGCGGACCATAAATTTATTGACACCCCTGGCATGCTCTCATACGCCCTGGATTCACTTTCAAAGAGAACCAGCGCAAATTCTGATACCATTTACCTGCTGCCCTCTTTTCTTCAACTTGCCCCGCTGGAACGCCGGTTAATTGAATTGCTTTCCACTGGTAGGCTTGTAATTTCAGCTGCTGAAAGTGAATCGCTATCCACTGGAAGGCTTATAGTTTTAGCTGCCGATCCGGTTTACGGGTTGTCCCGTCCGGGAATGGAGCCAATGGAGGCACCAATGCCGGAAGATGTTAGCGCTCCCCTTACCGAAGTGGACCGCCTGCCCTGGCTGTATCAAATTGACCGGTCGCCGGAGCCGGCTGGTGATGGTTCTCTGAGTATCTTTCACGCCTACGGGCTGCTCAATGAGATCAGGGAAATTCTCAGGCGGATTATAAAGGAGGTGATACCTTTAGACAGGGCAGTGGTTGCCTGCACCAGCAGCGGCTATATTCCTGTCATTTATTCACTGGCCAGGCGCCTGGGCCTGAATGTGACATACGGGGAAGGGATTCCCGGAAACCTCACCGCTCCCGGCAGGGTCCTCAAGGGCCTGGTTGAGTGGATCAGGTCCGGCTACTCCGTCAGGGCGTTAAAAGATCTGCTTTTAAGCGGTGATGTGGTGCTGCCGGGATCTAAAGAGGATAGTACCGTTCCGGCCCCGGCCACAGCAGCGCGGATGCTGGCTGCTTCCGGCATTGGCTGGGGAAGGGACCGTTATATCCTGCTCAAACGAATGGCTGAAACCTTTAAGGAAAAAGCTGCGGCAGAATTAGCAGAAGAAGATGATCCGGACAGCAGGCGCCAGCGGTACCTGCGCCGGAGCGAGCTGGCTGAGGGAATCTACATAGCCGTGAACGGGCTGATCACCAACTTGCCGCTGCCTGACAAAGAGGGCAGGATTGGTTTCAGGGAGCTTACCTCCGGTCTCTCCTGCATTCTAACAAAAATAACAAATATCAAAAGTAGTATTGATGCCGCGGCACTGCAGGGATTAATCAACAACCTGGTCCAGGCCGGGCAGTTTGCGTCATTTAACCTGGAAACCGAAGAAGCTTTGGAGCGGGTGGAAAACATCCTTGAGGTTTTCCGGGCCGGGGCGTCCGCTCCCAGGCCTGGCCACCTGCACGTCGTCAGTTATGAGAATTTAATCTGGTCCTGCCGTCCCCACACCTTCATTGCCGGGCTGGGCGCTGATAACTTCCCGGGCAGCGGCTGCCAGGACCCGGTTCTGCTTGACAGTGAGCGCAGGCTGATTCATCCCGGGTTGGCGCTGGGCACGGACAGGCCCATCGGAAGTCAATATCTGATGGCTCTAGCCCTTGCCTCCAGGAGGGGGCGGGTGACTTTGAGCTTCCCCTCCTTTGATGTGGTGGATAACAGGGCCGTTTTCCCTTCAAATATACTTCTCCAGGCGTACCGGCTTTTGCAAAAGGACACCTCCCTCGATTACACCGATCTCTCTAAGTTTCTGGGCAGGCCGGCAGGGTACTGCCCCTGTGAGGGGACGCCGGCCCTGGATGAAACAGAGTGGTGGATAGGTAAAGTTTTAACGGGGCCGGGTGTGACCAACGGGGAAGAAACGGTTGGGAAGTGTTACCTGGGTATTGACCAGGGCAAGCGGGCAATAAAGTCCAGGCAAAGTTCCGACCCCACAGAATACGACGGCATGATTGACAGTGACGGTGAATTTGATCCGCGCTGGAATAACGGGCTGGTGCTGTCCTGCAGCAGGATCGAGGAGTTGGCGGGTTGTCCGTTTGCTTATTTTTTAAAAAACATCCTCCGGGTACTTCCTCCGGATGAACTTAGCTACGATCCGAACTGCTGGCTGAACCCGCTGGAGCGGGGTTCATTGCTGCACGAAGTCTTTTGCCGTTTTATGCAAAGGATAAAAGCAAAGAACGAAAGCCCCGGTTTGCCGGCACACAAATCCATGCTGATGGAGATGGCTGATGAGCTGATAGTCGAATACAAAAAGAGGATTCCGGTTCCCAATGATTTTGTCTTCCAGCGGGAAGTAAGGGATATCCACCGCTCCTGTGAGGTTTTCCTGGCTGCCGAAGAAACCCATGCTGCCGGTGAGCCTGTTTACTTTGAATTACCCTTCGGGATGGGCAGCGAAGCACTTGCGGAAACAGGCCAGGGCCTGGCAGAACCGGTAAGAATAGATCTCGGGGACGGGGCAGGATTTTTACTAAGAGGGAAGATTGACAGGATTGACCGGACCGGAGAGGGTGTCTACCATGTCTGGGACTACAAGACCGGGAGCACTTACGGGTTTGACGAACACAGGCATTTCCGCGGCGGGCGGCAGATCCAGCACGCCTTGTATGCCATTGCCGCAGAGCAGATTATTAAGGGGTTGCTGCCTGAGGTAAAGCCCCGGGTGACTATCTCCGGGTATTATTTCCCTACAGAGCGGGGGGAAGGTTTGAGGATTAGCCGGCCCCAGCGCGCCAATCGTGAGCAGGTATCCCAGTTGCTCAACAATCTTTTTGACATCCTGGCAGAGGGTATATTCGTAGCCGCCGATGACGGAGAAAGATGCGGGGTTTGCGATTACAGGGATGTCTGTGGCGGGGAAGCGGCCGTGGCCAGGGCAAAAGAACTTGCTTCGCCTGAGGGCAGCCCGCTCCTGGATACCTGGAGGAGGCTGAAGAATTTTGGGTAATTACGCATTTAAAGACAGCGCGGCGCGCCAAGCAATAGTGACTGACCTCGATACCTGCCAGCTGGTGGAAGCCGGCGCCGGCTCCGGGAAAACACGCAGCCTGGTGGAGCGCATGGTGGCTCTCATCAGGGAAAACAAGTGCACTGTTGATAAAATAGCTGCCGTAACCTTTACCAGAAAAGCTGCCGCGGAGCTCAAGGGAAAATTTCAATTGCGCCTGGAAAAGGAATTGTCCGGGGAGAAGAATGAAGATGTCAGGTACAGGTTGAACCGTGCGCTGACTGATCTGGAGCGCTGCTTTTTGGGTACGATCCACTCATTTTGCGCGGCATTGTTAAGGGAACGGCCCATTGAAGCCGGCCTGGACCCGGACTTTAAGGAAATTGAAGATCTGGAGGACGCCCTGCTGTGTGAGCAGGCCTGGGAGGATTATCTGACCCGGGTGCCTGCTGAAAACCCGCAAGTGCTGGCAGACCTGAACAAAATTGATGTAAAACCAGAGGATTTGAAAGATATTTACAAAATACTGTCTGGTTATCCCGATGTGGAAATAGAGCGGAAGGACTCGCCGGCTCCGGATTTGAAGCCTGCGAGGGAAGCGTTAAACAAACTTTTAGATAGGGCTGAGAAACTGCTCCCCGCCGGGGTCCCGCAAAAAGGCTGGGACGGGCTGCAGTTGCTCTTGCGCAGGGCCCTGTGGTGGCGCAGGATATTTAATCTGGAAGATGATTTGACTTTTCTACGGTTGTTGACGATCCTTGACAGGAAGAGGGCGCCTACCTATAACCGCTGGCCCTCGAAGGAAGAAGCCAAGGAAATCAAGGACGCCTTTGATAGCTTCCGGGATGGGTTTATTCTCCCTGTCCTGCAATCCTGGCGGGAGCACAGGCACAGGCTCGTTCTTGATTTTGTTCTGCCGGCTGTTGAGCTTTACGGTAAACAGCGCCTGGAGAAATTAAAACTGAATTTCCAGGATCTTTTAATCAGAGCTGCAGCCATGTTAAAAAATAATCCCGAGGTGCGGCGCTACTTTCAGGAAAGATACACCCATATTCTTGTGGATGAATTCCAGGATACCGACCCCATCCAGGCTGAGATCATGTTCTATCTCACCGGTCAGGATGTCTGCGAAAAGAACTGGCGCAGGCTTGTTCCCCGGCCGGGCTCGCTCTTTGTGGTTGGGGACCCGAAGCAGTCCATCTACCGCTTCCGCCGTGCAGACATCGACACCTATAACGAGGTAAAAAAACTGATTGAAGAGAGCGGGGGCAGGGTTCTTCAGCTAACGTCAAATTTTCGCTCGGTGCAGGCAATTGCAGACTGGGTTAACCCTATCTTTAAAGAGCTTCTGCCCTCTGATGCCACTTCCTTTCAAGCTGCTTTCAGCAGCCTTGATCCAGTGAGAGCAAACGGGAAGGGGTCTGCCGCAGGGGTCAGGATAATCAATATTCCCAGGGTTCTCCGGCATACCCAGGAAAAGATCGCCTTAATCGACGCCGGCCGTATAGCCCGCTGGATCCGCTGGGCTGTGGACGGCGGGATCACCCTGGACAGGACCGCTGAAGAGATCGATGCTGGTTTAACTGAAAGGCCAAGGCCTGCTGACTTTATGATTTTACTGCGTTACAAGTCAAACATGGATGTTTACGCCAGGGCCTTAGAGGAGCAGGGTATCCCTTCTCGTATAGCAGGCAGTGGTGGGTTTTCAGGTTCTCCGGAAATAGCGGAACTGCTGAAGGTTCTTAAAGCGCTTTTGGACCCGGATGACCCGGTACGGCTGGTTGCCGTGCTGAGGGGAAGCCTTTTCGGGTTTAGCGACAACCAGCTGTGGCTTTTCAGAAAGGCCGGCGGGCATTTTAACATTTATTCTGATCTCCCTGGTGGTCTTGATCATGAAGTGCAGGAGATGTTCCAGTGGGCTTTTGGCATGTTGAAGAACTTCCGGAAGTGGGTCCAGGAACTTCCGGCCAGTGCAGCTCTGGAGAATATCATCCGGGAACTGGGTGTTCTGCCTTTTGCTCTAACCGGGGAGTTGGGGCGCAGCCGCGCCGGGCATCTGGTACAATGCCTGGAGTTTCTTGCCGCCGCTGAACGTGAGGGGCTCACATCTTTTGCTGCACTGGTCGATTACCTTGCGCTCCTGGTAGAGACAGGGGTGGAGGAAGAAATAAATATAGCGCCCTGGGATGACGATGCCGTCAGGCTGATGAACCTGCATAAGGCTAAGGGGCTTGAAGCGCCGGTTGTTTTCCTGGCCAACCCCGGCAAAAATGTTACCCGGGAGCCGGCTGTACATATCAACAGGACCGCTGGTGTCCCTCTTGGTTATTTTGTTGTGGAGAAGAAAAAAGGAAACACCAGTGAAATCCTCGGTCAGCCTTTGGGCTGGGATAAGTATGCAGGTACCGAAAAGCAGTACCTGGAAGCCGAGGAAAAACGCCTGCTCTATGTGGCTGCCACCAGGGCGAGAAACCTTTTGGTAGTCAGCGTCTACCCGGATAAACCGGAGGCCAGCCCCTGGCAGTCCTTTAGCGGGCATTTTGCTGGAGTACTCGAATTAGAAGAAGTACACACAGGAACGCAGCAGAGGGCGGGCGCTGCCGGTGCTGAAATTACAGCCCAGGACCTGGTCGAGGCTAGAGCTGCCTTTCCCGGTCCCGGGAGCTCCATTAATGTCCCCGGTTACAGCGTTACTTCTGTTACCGCCCTGTCTAAAGAGGGATCTCAAGGTCCGGAAAGGAGAAGTACTGGCCTTGGGCAGTCCTGGGGCAGGGTGATCCACAGGGTACTGGAATCCTCTGTTAAGAAAGCGCCCGTTAACCTGGAGCTCTTTATTGAGAATGTTTTAGCGGAGGAGGGCAGGGCGCCGGAGGAAAAGGAGCAGGTCTTAACGCTGATAAATAAAATTATGCAGTCATCTATCTGGCAAAGGATGCTGCGGAGTAAAAAGCAGTTTGTGGAAGTCCCTTTTTCAGTGAAGGATGAAGAAGGAAAACAGGACTTTAAAGGGGATACTATTGTTTCCGGGGTTATTGACCTCGTTTTCCTCGAGGATAGCGGCTGGGTGATAGTTGATTACAAGACTGATACGGTGGAAAACGAAGAAAATCTCGCAAATCTGGTAAAGTACTACAGACCCCAGGTGGAAATGTACCGTAGATTCTGGGAGGAGATAGCCGAGGAGAAGGTTTACGAAGCCGGTCTTTATTTCACGCATATAGACAGGTGGGTTGTAGTATAACCTTACTATAATAGGGGTTTTATTGCCTGGTTACTGGCTACTCTGGAAATAGATATTTTCATCCTTCGTTGTGCCGCAAGCGGCATGGGGAATTATCCTGAAAACAGACATTTTTCATCCTCTGCTGGTACCGCCTCAGCGGCATGAATGGCAAACCTGGTGAATGCCTTGCATGAAAGGTGCCGTATAGCTGTATACTTGTTGATTCTGGATATACTAGCATTGGATAAATAAACACCAGTACTGCGATGATTTGTACCTCAGAGGGGCAAAAATGTTCTACTAAGTTACTGCCATTATTTTGTATCAATGTCAGGGTTAGACATGTGCTAAAAAATAGCTTCGTAACAGCCGCCGTTTATAAGGGATAATGGCGAACGGTGACGAATATAAAAAGAAGAATATTAAAGAAGAATATCAAAAAGGAGCGTGTCAGTCTATGATTAATAAAAAAACACCGCCGTCCATCGATGAATGGCTTAAGGAAGCAAAGGCAGATCCTGTTGCTTCAAAGGTAGGGATGTTTTTAGTTCATAATGGTGTTGTACGGCAAACACCAAAAGCAAAGGTTCGTCAAGGACTTGATGATGGTTCGCTGGTTAAAGGAATGGAATTCTATTATGACGCAGTTAAAGTTGATGAAGCCATTGCAGAAACTTATAAGATGGATGGAATATTCTACGTAAAGGTCTGGCTTAATGAAGGGCAACTTGAGGTTGGGGATGACATCATGTATGTACTGGTAGGCGGCGATATCAGGCCCCATGTTATAGATGCCCTGCAGTTTCTGGTTGAAAAAATCAAAACCGAATGTGTTACGGAAATAGAACAAAAAGCGTGAGGTGGGTGTGTGAATAATTTCTGTAAATGGAACTCCCATCCACCATCATTTTATTTAGTCAAGCTATAGACGGCTTACCCGCCGGGGGAATAGGGAAATGCTGAGAGAGCAACCCGAAAAAATTTAATAAATGTCAATGATCGACATGATTTCCAAAGGTATCTTGCCGGACAGTGTCCAAGTAATTCCTTCATGCTTTTTACGTAGGGGGAAAAGGGGAATTGGATAAAAAGTGTAATAAAGAAATTGAATCCATCAATACATTTAATGACACGCGGATGTTCCAGGACCTGTTCGAGCAGTCTTTCGACGGTATTGTTTTAACGGATGACCGGGGAATTATTGTTGAGTGGAATAAGAGCATGGAGAGAATTTGCGGAATTAAGCGTTCCTGGGTCATTGGGAAACAATGCTTCGATATTTTTCAAAAATTTATGCTCGGCAGTGAAAGAGTGCTTAATATGTTTAATAAGCTGCTGGCAGCCAAAGAAGAATTATTAAAAAGCGGAAAGACCCGGTCGAAAAACCACCTTATCGATATTTCCATTTGTCACCTGGATGGAAACGTCAGGCAAATTCAGCAATCCTCCTTTCTTATAAAAACAGGCAAGAGCATTAAGCTTTGCAGTATTCTGCGTGATATCACGGAGCAGAAGCTGGTGGAGAGAGAATTAAGAGAGCAAATCTGTGACCTGGAAAATTCGTTAAAAGCAGTAGCTAGCCAACTTGAAGACGCCCTTACCCGGTTGCGCCTGGAAACCACCGGGCGCAGGCAGATAGAGCTAAAGCTGGAAACGGAACGGAAAAGGCTGTTCTCACTGTTGGATGAACTTCCGGCAATTGTCTATCTCCAGGCGAGCGACTACTCGATTAAGTATGCCAACCGCTCCTTCCGGGAAAAGCTCGGGGACCCGGACGGCAAATTCTGCTATGAAATATTTTATGATTGCAGTGGGCCATGCGGTAATTGCCCTGTCTGCCGTGTTTTTGAGACCGGTACTCCTCAGAAATGGGAGTGGACCTATTCTGACAGGCACACCTTCGAAGGTTATGAATACCCTTATTACGATGTTGATTGCACCTTGATGGTACTTTCCATGAACATTGAAATAACCGATCGTAAACAATACGAGGAAAAGATGCGCGCAGCCCACCAGCGGCTTATGGATATTATCGAGTTTTTACCCGACGCGACCCTTGTCATTGACCAGGACAAGAAAGTCATCGCCTGGAATAGGGCTATTGAGGAAATGACCGGTGTCAAAAAGAAAGACATGATCGGAAAGAGAGATTATGCTGCTGCTTTTTATGGAAAAGCGCGGCCCCTGCTGATTGATCTGGTAGATATAGATGATCAAAATGTTTTTGAAAAAAATAATTATAAAAACGTTGGGAGAAATGGGGACACCCTTTTCGCGGAAAACTACACACCTTCAGTATTTGGGGGCAAAGGCGCTGTTTTGTGGGGTACGGCCTCCCCGCTTTACGACAGCCGTCGCAATCGTATTGGAGCTATAGAGTCTATCCGCGATATTTCAGAGCGCAGGATCCACGAAGAGGCCTTGCGTGAAAGTGAAGAACAGTACCGGACCATATTGCATAATGCCATGGAGGGATTCTGGCTAGTTGACATCAATGGAAAATTTCTGGATGTAAATGAAGCATACTGCCATATGACAGGGTACAGCCGGGAAGAACTTGCCAGTATGAGCGTATGGGAAATAGACGCGGCACATACGAAAATGGAAGTAATCAAGCGCATCCAGGTGATGATTAATGAGGGTGGAGACCGTTTCGAGACCAGGCACAGGTGCAGGGACGGCAGCATTATCGAACTTGATGCCAGCGTGAAGTATCTTCCCAGGGGAGGCGGCAGGCTATTCTGCTTTTTTCGGGACATTACCGAGCGCAAGCGGGCTGAAAGAGATCTCCGCATGTCGGAGGAAAGGTTCTCAAAGGCCTTCAGGTCAGGCCCCGGCCCCATGGCCATCAACACTCTGAAAGACGGCAGGTACATAGACATCAACGACACTTTTTTACGGGTCCTCTGCTACCGTCGTGAAGAAGTAATTGGCCGCACAGCAAAAGAGTTGAATATCTGGGCAGATATCAATCAATACAAAAAAATAAAAAGCCTTATCACCCGGCACGGCAGAGTACAAAACCTCGAAACCATTTTTTACACAAGTCGCGGTGAAATCCGCACCGGACTTTTTTCAGCAGAAATAATCAATATCGGCGGGGAGCAGTGTATATTGAGCACTGTAAACGACATAACCGAGCGCAGGCAGTTGGAAAAGGATATTGCCCGTCTTGAGCGGCTGCACCTTATTGGGGAAATGGCGGCCGGCATCGGACACGAGATCAGAAATCCCATGACCACGGTGCGCGGTTTTCTACAAATGCTGTGCGGTAAAACAGACTGCGCCCAGTACATCGACTATTTCAAACTGATGATCGAAGAACTGGACCGGGCAAATTGTATAATTAGCGAGTTTCTCTCGCTGGCCAAAGATAAAATGGTTAATCTGGAGCGCCGGGATCTCAATGATATTGTGAAGACCCTTTCACCCCTGATTACTGCTGACGCTATGGTTTTCGACAAGCATGTAGTTTTTAATCTGGGAGAAGTGCAGGAATTGCTGCTTGATGAAAAAGAAATACGCCAGCTTATCCTGAACCTGGTTCGCAACGGGCTGGAGGCAATGCCCGTCCGTAAAAAGCTCACTATCAGCACTTACATGGAAAAAGGTGAAGTTGTTCTTTCAGTGCAGGATGAGGGCAGGGGGATCGGTTCTGAAATGCTGGATAAACTGGGCACGCCGTTTTTTACCACTAAAGAGTACGGTACCGGCCTTGGTTTGGCTGTTTGCTACAGCATAGCAGCCAGGCACAACGCCAGGATCGAGGTGGATACCGGCCCCGGAGGGACGACCTTCCATGTCAGGTTCAAAAACATAACTGGAAAAGAGCAATCAATATAGCCTGTTTGTTATAAACGATGAATTCCCTGAAAATAGACATTTTCATCCTTCTGCTGGTGCCACGCCAGCGGCTTGGATGTCTTATTTTTTTTGGCTACAATAGGTCTACAATTAACATATATTAAATACGATAAAGGGGGGAAGTCCCAAATCTTCCATAGTTCCTTGACCTTCACTTAGCTCCTGCCAGGACCTGCGTTTCTCTTTTTATCAAACCCGCAGGCCAGAATCACTGTGGACAGGCCCATCCCGACAAAAACCGGATCGCTCGCTTCAGGCAGGAAAAAAAACCACAACATGGCCAGGAGCGGCGCAAAAACAACTGCCCTGACCCCTGCCTCGGGCTTAATCCAGCCTGACGCAAAAACAGCGCCAACGAGAGGGGCAAAGACAGTAACTCCGCGTAAGGCCATTGACAGGAAGGCCAACTCTAAGATCAGAGTTTTTAAGTTTAACAGCACAAATAAGAGGCTCCCAGTGCCAACGGCAAGCACCATTAAACGGGACGACAGCAGTATTTTCATGTCCGGTGCGTTGGGCTGAAACCGGTTGTAAAGATCTTGGGTCAGGACGGTGCTGATGCCGAGGGAAAGGGCAGCACCGGACAAAAACAAGGATACAAGCAAGGTCCCGAGAGCGGCTCCTCCCAACCAGGGATTCAAATAGCTGACGAGAAAAAGAGGCAGGGCTCTGCCCGGTTCAATTCCCGGATGCGAAGCACGCATATACAGGCCAATTACCGTCGCGGTCAGGCCGGCAAGGGGAATTAAGAAGGCGGCCAGAAAAACACCTAGCCTGGCTGAACGGTTGTTTTTTGCCGCGAAAACCGGTTGAAGGTAGGTCTGGGTCGAGATGAAACCCACCACTACGGAAAAGACCGAGGTGAGTACCTTCCCTTTGCCCTGGGGAAACAGGGAAAGCCAGGATCCTTCAGGGAACGCCCAGTGCGCTCCTTGAAACCCGCCTAAAAGGTGATAGCCGGTCAGTCCGGCAATAAACAGGACCGCATAAATTAGCACAAGTTTGATTAATCCCACCAAACTGGCGCCCCAAAACCCGCCGAAGATAACGCAGGTAAGCAGCGCCAGGGTAAACAACACAGCCGCAAGCTGTGCTGAAACAGGAAAAAGACTGGTTAGGAGTGGTATTGCCGCCAGTCCCTGGGTGCCCACTTGAATAAACATCCCTACGGAAGTATAAACGGCAACCCAGGGACGTACGGACTCGCCATAGGTGCGGGCCAGAAACTGGGGAGCTGTATCCACCTTGCCCTTCCGGAGGGGTTCCACCAGGAAGAGTCCCAGAACAAGACATGCCAGCCCCCCCCCGACGGTAAACCATATGGCGCTGATACCGTACTGATAGGCCATCTGAGCTGTGCCGACAGTTGAAGTTCCGCCTACGAAAGCTCCGACCAGGAACCCCCCTACAAGGGATGCCCCAATTTGCCGGCCGCCCATAAAAAAGTCGCCTGCGGTATGGATAAAACGTGATGAGTAAAAGCCGGCCAGGCTCACTAAAAAGATAATTCCCAAAATGCTCAGGTAATGGGAGTATGTAATCATAGGCTGATTATAGCACACATTTTGGTTATTGGGACCTCAGGCGGGCGATTACTCCCCTAATAAATACAACCAACCAATGGAACAGAGACCAATGGCAGGCAACTATCTTACAACCAATACCAGGAAGATTGAGCAGCCTTTTTTAAGCCGGTACAAAATTCATGTGCCCGTGTTTATCCGACCTAACCCAGAAATGCACGGAAGAGTGTCTTTCCTGGTATTTGGCGCCGCATTGCCGGAGCAGTTTAATTACCCTCAGCTTTGTTTGCTCCTCACTGAATGACCATATCATTTCCAGGCATCCGGCCTCATATAGAACGTCCATTTTTACCCCTTCGGCTTCCCTCCGGAGACGTTTCCATAACTCTTCGAATGTTAATGACAGATCATTATTATTTAAAACATCCTTTACCATCTCATATTACCACCTCATTTTCTAATTTCCCTTAGTATTAATTAATATAATAATTCTTAGAAACCAGGAAGTCAAGGCAAATTTCTATGAATTTAAGAATAAATTCATTGGATCTGCGAATAATGTTAATATATGATCGGTGGTGAAAAAATGAATATGCTGGTGGGAGTGCGTCTAAAAAAGGCGCGGGAAGCAAAGAATTTAACCCAGGTTCAGGTTAGAGCTCTGACAAATATAAATAATAAAACATTATCCGGTTATGAAAAAGGGGTAAGTGAGCCGGACATTGATACGCTCAAAACCCTTGCCAATTTATATGAAACAAGTATTGATTATCTAGTTGGAAATACTGACGATCCCTCTCCTCCCCAACCCAAACTGGAAAAGCCAAGTTTCGAGGAATATGTGCTGGCGGCTCCGACCCTGGGAGATGCTGCGCACAGAATAGCAGAACTGCGCAATCGATATTGTATTGATAAGGAAACTTTTATACGATTATCCGGGATGGCTTTTGACAAGCATAGTTTGCCTGAATCACCAGGACCCGGTAAAACATCAGGCCAGAAGAGCAAAGCTGCCGGAGGTCCCACAATCTACAAAGAAGATGAAGAGAAGAAGTGAGCTAGGAATTATTAAATGATACACGTCTGTAAGGATTCATTCAGATTGGAGCAATATGATTTTGCATGAAGACAATAAGTTATTATATAACCTGGAGGACCGTCCGCCTGCAAACCGCACACTCACATATGCGGTACAGTGGCTTGGTTTTACCGTGGCCAACACGGCGGTACTGCCGATTGTAGTGGGAAGCGCCCTGGGGCTCGACCAGGCCGGCATCGCCAGCCTGGCCCAGCGCACTTTCTTTTTTCAGGCGCTGGCGACGCTGCTGCAGGTCTGCTTCGGCCACCGCCTGCCTATTATCGAAGGCCCGGCCGGCATGTGGTGGGCTGTTTTTATTACCCTGGCGGCTATGGCTCCGGGCCTGGGCAAGCCCCTGAGCCTGCTGCGCACCGACCTGGAGTTCGGCGTGATGGCAGCCGGGCTTATCCTGGTGGTAGTGGGCCTGACAGGACTCATCGGCAAGGCCTTGAAACTCTTTACGCCCGCTGTAACCGGCTCAGTGCTTGTATTGCTGGGCCTGCAGTTAAGCGGAACCTTTGTGAGGGGGATGCTCGGGCTCAACGCCGGCGGGGGGAGCATAGACCTGAAATCGGCCCTGGTATCTTTGCTTGTGGTGGCCATAGTCGTGGTTATCAACCTCAAAGCCAGGGGGTTTCTGCAAAGCATCGCCATCCTGATCGGCATTGCGGCGGGATGGGTCATCGCCGTGCTGGTGGGAGTCCCCTCCGGGGAGTTGATCAGGTCGGATGCGCTCATCACGCTGCCTGAATTGTTTGCCTGGGGCACCCCTACTTTTGATCCGGGGGTAGTGTTTGTATCGGTGCTCACCGGCCTGCTGGTGCTGTCCAACCTGGTGGCCAGCATCCTGGCCATGGAACGGGTGCTGGATCTAGAGCTGCCCCGGAAGTCATACAACCGGGGCGTGGCTTTTACCGGCTTCGCCG
>JAKPTB010000045.1 GCA_029555205.1 Bacillota bacterium | reverse complement strand
AGACCTTTTAAATGCGAGATTATGCCCTGGCAATTGGCCTGGGTGGTAATTGCCGGCCTGGCCCTGTGGCTTTTGGGGCGGGCTCAGATGAACAGCCTTTATTATACCGGTTCCAATATCCTGGTGGTAATGCTCCCCATTTCGATGTATTTCGGCCTGGCTACAGTTGTGTTTAAGCTAAAGCAACAACAGCCGGTTCATCAGAAATGGGGTACTATAGCCCTGATTATACTGAGTATATTGTTTCTTCCCTCTGCGGTTATATTTTTTAGTGTAATCGGAGTGTTTGATGCTTTACTGGATTACAGAAAATTACGCTTGGAAAAGGAGGACTAAATAATGAAGGTCATATTAACTCAGGATGTAAAGAACCTGGGTAAAGAAGGGGACGTAAAAGACGTCTCCGACGGTTATGCGCGCAATTACTTAATTCCCAGGGGATTAGTAATGGAAGCCACCAAGGCTAATCTCAAAGAAAAAGAAGATCAGGCCAGCCGTTTGCAAAAGCAAAAAGACCGGGAAAAAACTGAGGCCCAGGCTATGCACGACCGTCTTAACGGTAAAAGTATAACTATAACGGCCCGTTCTGGCGGGGGTGACAAATTATTTGGCGCGGTTACCTCTAAGGAAATAGCTGATGCCTTAAATAAACAATTTAAAGTTAAGTTAGACAAGAAAAAGGTAGACCTGGGAGAACCAATAAAACACCTGGGTGAATACCCGGTTAAAATCAAAATTTATCCGCAAATACAAGCAGAAATAACCGTGCGGGTAGAAGCAGCAGATTAATACTTCGGAGGACATTGAAGTGAAGCAGTATTCAACCCGGTACCATGTTAGCATGGAAACGCAGCAAGATACTAAGACGCGATTATTATGGCGAACTGAAGCTATATACAAAAAGCTAGATGCCATTTATGGCACCCAGGAATTGATAATGAAAGCTAGTAAATTCGACGCTATCGACCTTATGAGCTCATCTCTCTTGCAGGATCGGGTTCTGGCACTCAGTCGCATTTTAAAAGAAAACCCCACCCTGAATGATAAGTTTTCGGAGAATCAGATACCGGCTTTGCTGGACGAACTGGAAGAACTTTTAATCGAAAGTTTTGCCCGGCGCCAGGTAGAAAATGAACTGGAAGAGCGTATTCAACAGAGAATAGAAGAGAAATATAATGATTATATCCGCGACATTAAACTGGAGGTTATCAAGGAGCAGAAATCCTCACCCGAAAATGCCCGCACCTTAAAAAAACTGGGCAAACTGGAGAAAATGGAATACACCCGGCTTAATCGTTCCGCTCTGGATATCCTCCGGCCTACCGGTCTAAATGAGATTATCGGCCAGGATAAGGCAGTAAAAGCCCTGATATCCCGCTTAAACAACCCTTACCCCCAGCATATCATTCTTTATGGCCCACCCGGAGTAGGTAAAACCACCTGCGCCCGGCTGGTCTTAGAAATGGTCAAAGGAAACCCCCAAAGCGCCTTCTGCGAAGAGGCGCCCTTTATAGAGGTGGATGGCACTAACCTGCGCTGGGATCCGCGCGAATCTACCAACCCCTTGCTGGGTTCGGTGCATGACCCCATTTACCAGGGAGCGCGGCGGGAACTGGCCGAGGAAGGCATCCCGGAACCGAA
>JAKPTB010000040.1 GCA_029555205.1 Bacillota bacterium | reverse complement strand
GGGCAGGGCGATATTGTCCCGGATGGTCATATTGTCCAGGAGATTGAATTCCTGAAAGACAAAGCCAATCATATCCCTGCGAAACAGGGCCAGTTCCTTTTCCTTTAACGTGTCAATCTCCCTGCCGTCGATGATTACCCGCCCTTTAGTCGGCTGATCAATGGTGGAAATGATATTGAGCAGGGTTGTTTTCCCGGAACCGGACGGTCCCATGACGGCCACAAAGGCGCCGGCTTCTATGGCAAAATTAACCTCATAGAGCGCCCGGCAAAGGCTGCCCTGTCGGCCGTAAACTTTGGTAAGCTCCCTTACTTCAATCATTGCAGCCATATTACTTCCTCCTTGAGCGTCTTCAAGTTATGATTTTATTCTAATAATATGGCCCCTCCGGTTCTATCGCTTTGGATGACAATTGGGAAGTACAAAATGACAATTCTGTCACATTAGCTGCTGGCGCTGCATGTAACCGGATAATTTATAAAAGGATAGGACGAATTCGGTATACTCTCCCCGTTTACTGTGCACACGCAGGCCGATCCCCAGGGTGTCAGCCATTTTTTTGGCATAATACATGCCCATGCCGGTTGATTTGGTGCTGTTTCTGCCGTTGGTACCGGTAAACCCTTTATCGAAGACACGGTCAATTTCCTCCTGGGGGATGCCGATGCCGTTATCTCTCAGATGCAGGTGGTAGGCACGCTCATCCTCCCGGCTGAAAATGGTTATCTCTCCGTTTTGCTCCGTATACTTGCTGCTGTTGTTGAGGATCTGGACGATGATATAATGGACCCACTTTTTATCGCTGATAAAACGGTACGGCCTCAAATCATTCTGAATGCTGATACCCTTTTGGATAAAGAATTCGGCGTTAGCGGCGATTGCTTCTTTGACAACCTTTTCCAGGTCTACATTCCCTGAGACAACATCCTCGCTGTAATGATTGGCCCGGGTGATAAACAGGGCCTGGTTAATCCGGAATTTCATCTGTTCAATCTGGTATAACAATTTGTTGGCGATTTCCATTTCATTTTCCAGCCGGTTTACCGCCAGCTCACAGACGGAAAGGTTCACTTTCAAGTCATGGACGGTCTGGGTCAGGTAATCTTTCAGATCATTCATCCTCTGGCGGTAGTCGCTCTCTTTTAAGCTGAAGTTCTTCCTTTCATATGCAAGCAGTTCATGCATCAGACTGATTCCCGGAACACTATCCTCCCCTGTTTCCGACAGTTCCTTGAAGAGCCAGCCGGGATCCCGGCCGGCGGCCATGGTTTGCCTGACTTTGCCGTAAGCCTTTCCCACCCGCCGGAAGTGAAGAAAAAACCCGGCTGCGGCCACGCAGAGCACCAGCAAATCCAAATAAAAAATCTCCCCCAGAGTTTTAGCCAGAGGAGTACTTGTCAGCAAAACCACATTGACCAGGATAATAATGCCGGCCTGACAGGCAATCCATTCCCACTGTCCCTTAATGTAGGCCATCGTCCTCATAAAATGACATACCCCATTCCTTTTTTGGTGGTGATGAAAGACTTAAGTCCCAGTTCCTCCAACTTGAGCCTGACGCGATTGACGTTGACGGTCAGGGTGTTTTCATTGACATAAATTTCCTCGTCCCACAAACTCCTCATCAAAGCCTGCCTGGATACAATTTTACCCCGGTTCTCCAGCAAGAGTTTTAAGATTTTCAGTTCGTTTTTGGTCAGCTCGCATTTTTGATCCCCATAAAAGGCCACAGCCTCCTCAAGATTAACGGCAAGCCCCCGGTACCGCAGAACATGGGCTTCCTGTAAATTGTATTCATAGGTCCGGCGGATGACAGCCTGCAGCCTGGCCACTAAAACAGCATTGTCAAAGGGCTTGACCAGGTAGTCGTCGCCGCCGTTATTTATACCCATTATGACGTCCATACTGCTGTCCCTGGAAGAAATATAAATGATCGGGACAGCGGAAATCTCCCTGATTTTTTTACACCAGTGGAAGCCGTCAAAGCTGGGGATATTGACATCCATTAAAACAACATGCGGCTTTACGGCCAGGAACTCCTCCAGGATGTTGTCAAACATCTCAGCGCTCCGGACCTCATAGCCCCATTTCATAAGCAGCCTTGCGATCTCTTCCGCCAGCATCCGGTCATCTTCAACCAGGAAAATGCGGTATGGTTCTTTTGTGAGCATGGTACATCCCTCATGCATTTTTTACTTAGCCCAATTTTATCATATAAAAAAGTTGCGCCTTCAGGAAATATTATTATGAACATGAAATTGTAATAGAGCAGGGGGCTGTACTAAACAACAAGAACAGCCCCCTGGATCTAATTGGTTTCACTTTATGATCTAATTGGTTTCACTTCATAATTCCGGTCAAACCCACCCCGGCCTAAACAAGCCTGTTGATTTGAACCACCTGCTCCTTCACCACACATTTTTTCATTTTATTATGCTGAATATTATGATAAATAAACAATATTCCTATACTTCCCATTGACATATCAATAGTCTTACATTATACGGCTTTCCTACTCCTTTTCCTTATGGCCGCCGGCGCGGCGCAGCCGCCGGGAGCAGGTGCTGCCCGTGCTCAAAGCTTACACCTTGTACCTGGTGCGGTATGTAAAGGGTTCGCAGCCGCACTTGGTGCAGCGGCAGCCCCTGGTCATCATCCGCCAGATTTCCTCTTCGTCCACTACTCCCCGCCGTTTCAGGTCAATGGTAACGGTTTCCACATCATGCTTGTTTTCACAAACAAAGGTAATGACCAGTTTGCTCAAATTCCGCTACTCCCCACCAAGTGCCGTTTTTTTATCTTTTTTTATAATAGCTTAAACCAGCTCCCATTGAAAGATAAAATAAGATATAATACCATTTTTTTCCCCATTTAATCTTTTTAAATCCTAAACACCCCTGCGCCCCGGTGTGGCATTCTGTTTCAGCCAATTCTGAGGAAAAAACATAAAGGTCAGCACAACCAGGCGTACTGACCGTTTAGAAAATCATTCCAGGTATAATTCTGTTGCCTAAAATCCTATTGACGCTGGTCCAAGCGGCCGCAGACGGCGGCGCTGTCACACCGTGCCGACATTCAACCACGCCTTTGCCAGTAGCTTATTCGCCGCAGACGGAGGCACTGTAACAACGTGCTTCGTGCTTCCAGGAATATTACAGCCAAAGCAAAGGCCGCGGCTTTCATCCGGTTCCTGAAAAACCCGCTCCCGCTTCAAGGCTCAGCGCAGTCCCGCCTTCTCTTCCATCAGCGCCCGCACCTTCAAGGGCAGGCCGAAAAGGTTGATGAATCCTTCGGCGTCCCGCTGGTTGTACACCTCTTCCCGGCCGAAGGTGGAGAGTTCCTGATCGTAGAGGGAGTAGGGCGATTTGGCGCCGGCCGGGGTGCAGTTGCCCTTGTAAAGCTTCATCTTCACAGTGCCGCTGACCCTCCTCTGGGTGCTGTCCACAAAAGCGTCCAGGGCTTCCCGGAGCGGAGCGAACCACATTCCGTCGTAAACCAGTTCGGCGTAGCGGGCGGCCACCATTTCTTTGAAGTGCAGGGTGGCCCGGTCCAGGGTCAGGAGTTCCAGCTCCCGGTGAGCCAGGAAAAGGACTGTGCCCCCCGGGGTTTCGTAAATACCCCGGGACTTCATTCCCACCAGGCGGTTTTCCACCATGTCCACAATACCCACTCCGTTGGCGCCGGCAATTTCATTCAATTTCTCAATCAGCGCAACGGGATCCAGGGCCGCTCCGTCCACTTTGACGGGGATGCCCTGTTCAAATTCCAGCTCCACATAAGCAGGCTTGTCCGGAGCCTGCTCCGGTGGACAGATCAGGAGCAGCACGTCCGGGGAAGGCTCATTCCACGGGTCCTCCAGTTCCGCCCCCTCGTGGCTCAAGTGCCAGAGATTGCGGTCCATGCTGTAGGGCCGGTCCTTGGACACGGGGACGGGGATGCCCCTGGCAGTGGCGTAATCTATGGCGTCCTCCCGGGACCGGATCTCCCACTCCCGCCAGGGGGCGACAATTTTCAAATCCGGAGCCAGGGCTTTTACAGACAGCTCGAAGCGAACCTGATCGTTGCCCTTACCTGTTGCGCCGTGGGCAACGGCCTCCGCCCCTTCCTTGCGGGCGATTTCAACCAGTTTTTTGGCAATCAGCGGCCGGGCCATGGAAGTACCGAGCAGGTACTTGCCCTCGTAAATGGCCCCCGCCTTCAATGTGGGAAAAATGTAATCCTCCACAAACTCCCGCTTGACGTCCTCGATGTAAATCTTGCTGGCGCCGGTCTTCAGGGCTTTTTCATTTAAGGGGGCCAGTTCTTCCCCCTGGCCCAGGTCGGCCGCCATTGCAATAACCTCATAACCGTAGTTTTCCTTCAACCAGGGGATAATGATGGATGTGTCCAGCCCCCCCGAATAGGCCAAAACGATTTTTGCCATGGGTCTTCTCCTTTGATTTTATTGAGTTACTAAATTCAGCTTAACAGTTTTTAAGGTAAGTTTCAAAGATTTAAAGATTTAAAGCTTTAAAGCTTAAAGTTTTAAATGTTTGACTATTTCAGGGTTTCAGGATTTCTGGGTTTCAGGGTTAAAAACCTGCCTGTTAGAGCAGCATGGCCAGCAGGGCCTTCTGGCTGTGCAGGCGGTTTTCGGCCTCGTCCCAGACAACGGAATTGGGGCCGTCAATTATATCCTCCATCACCTCTTCGCCCCGGTGGGCCGGCAGGCAGTGGAGGAATATGTAATCGGGCCTGGCGTGGGAAACCAGCTTCTCATTGACCTGGTACGGCGCAAAGTCCCGGACCCGCATGGCCTTCTCGGCCTCCTGCCCCATGCTGGCCCAGACGTCGGTCACCACCACGTCCGCATCCTTCACCGCTTCCACCGGATTGTTGGTGATGTTGATGCTTGCTCCGTGTTTCAGGGCATCCTGTTTGGCCAGGTAAACAATCTGTTCGTCGGGCTCGTAACCCTTTGGGGTTGCCACGGCAATATCAATGCCCACCTTGGCGCAGCCAAACATCAGGGAATGGCAGACGTTGTTCCCGTCTCCCACGAAGGCAAGCCTCAGGCCGGACAGTTGACCTTTTTTCTCTTTGATTGTCTGCAGGTCGGCCAGGACCTGGCAGGGGTGCAGCAGGTCGGTGAGGCCGTTGATAACCGGTATGGAGGCGTATTCTGCAAGTTCTTTCACGTCGTTGTGCGCAAAGGTCCTGATCACAATCCCGTCCAGGTAGCGGGAGAGCACCCTGGCCGTATCGGCCATACTCTCACCACGCCGGAGCTGCAGATCAGCCGCGCTTAAAAAGAGCGGGTACCCCCCCAGTTGATACATGGCCACCTCAAAGGAAACCCTGGTGCGGGTGGACGATTTTTGGAAAATCATGCCCAGGGACTTTCCCTGCAGGTAAGGGTGGGGTACGTTCCATTTTTGCTTTTCTTTCAGTTCCTCGGCCAGTTCAATCATAGCCAGAATTTCTTCCGCTGTAAAATCATGCAGGCTTAAAAAATCACGGCCCTTTAAATTCAACCTTTCAGGCACCACTTAAAATCCCCTTCCTTCTTAAGAACATGTGAAACCATTCCAACCTTACATTACCACGACGGTGTCCGGGATCTCTTACATTATACTCCATCCCTGCCAATTAAACAGATATTTTATTCATTTTTCCGGCCCATCACCTGATCCAGGACGGCTACGGCCCTGTCCACATCATCCGGGGTAATGGTCAGGGGGGGTATAAAGCGCAAGACACTGTTATTAACGCAATTAATCAATAAACCCCTCTCCAGACAGCCGTTGACTATTTCTTTCCCCTCCATGGTTAACTCCATGCCCAGCAGCAGGCCGAGGCCCCTGACCTCTTTCACAAAGGGATATTTCTTCCCGAGGCCCTTTAATTTCTCGTACAGATAGGCTCCTGTGGAGGCGGCGTTCTCCACCACTCCGCCCAGCAGCATCTCCTCCATGGCCGCAAGGGCTGCTGCGCAGGCCAGCGGGTTGCCGCCGAAAGTGGAGGCGTGGTCCCCCGGCTGAAAGGCCGCGGCGATATCTTCCTTCGCCAGCATGGCGCCGATGGGGAAACCTCCGCCCAGCGCCTTGGCCAGGGTCAGGATGTCCGGCTCAACCCCGAAGTGCTGGTAGGCCAGAAAGCGTCCGGTCCGGCCCAGGCCCGTTTGGACTTCGTCGAAAATCAACAGGGCTCCGTGCTCCCTGCAGAGCATCTGCACACCCTCCAGGTAATGGCGGGAGGCGACATTGACCCCGCCTTCCCCCTGAACCGGCTCCAGCAGCACTGCGCAGGTAGCCGGCCCGATAGCCTTTTCCAGGGCAGCCAGATCGTTGAAAGGCACGTACTTGAAGCCCTGGGGCAGCGGCTCGAAACCCTTGTGGTATTTGGGCTGGCCGGTAGCGGTCACCGTTGCCAGGGTCCGGCCGTGGAAGGAATGCAGCGCCGTGATGATCTCAAACTTTTCCGCGCCCTCCTTTAGCTTGGCGTACTTGCGGGCAAGTTTGATGGCCGCCTCGTTGGCCTCGGCGCCGCTGTTGCAGAAAAAGGCTTTATCCAGGGCGGAATTTTCCACCAGCAGCCGGGCCAGCCGGGCCTGCTGTTCAATATAATAGAGGTTGGAGCAGTGGATCAGTTTGCCGGCCTGCCGGCAAATGGCGTCAACCACAGCCGGGTGGCAATGGCCGAGGGAATTAACTGCAATGCCGCTGACAAAATCCAGGTATTCCCTGCCGTCGGCGTCCCAGAGCCGGGCACCCTCGCCCTTAACCGGCGCCAGCGGAATCCGTCCCACATTGCGCATCAGATACTGCTCACCCAGTTCCATGATTTCCTTTGTATTCATCATTATCATTATCCCCCCAAATCCTGTCTCAAGTCCCTGCAGGGCGATGTCCAGCCACCATCTGGCCTGCATCCCTTTTTTAACTTTTCAGCTCCGGCTTGCGGACCAATTTGCGGCTGCATTCCCCAGCTTAGCAATTTCAGTAATTATAGTTCGGAAATTATCGTTCGACATGGTTCCCGCCGGAAAAATCGACCGGATAAATCTACCTGTTATAAATCTTCAGTTTTCCACCATGGTCCCAATTCCCTGATCCGTAAATAGTTCCAGCAAAATCGAATGGGGAATCCTGCCGTCCAGGATATGGGTGGTTTTTACGCCACTGGAGAGGGCGTCCAGGCAGCATTCGACCTTAGGGATCATTCCCCCCTCGATAATGCCCCTATCAATCAGGGCAGGCACTTCTGCCGCCCGCAACACCGAGATCAGCGAAGCCGGGTCGTTCCGGTCCCCCAGGATACCCACCACGTCGGTGAGAATGATCAGCTTGTCTGCCCCAAGGGCGGCAGCCAGCCGTCCTGCGGCGGTGTCTGCGTTGATATTGTAGCCTTCGCCCTCCTCGCCCACAGCAACCGGGGCAATTACCGGGATGTAACCCTCAGCAATGATTGTCGTCACAATGCCGGGGTTGACCCTGCTGATCTCCCCCACATAGCCGAGGTCCGCCGTCATCTCACCCCCGGAGGTCTGCACCCTGGGGCATTTTTTTACCGCTTCAAAAAGGCACGCGTCCTTGCCGGACAGCCCCACCGCCCGGCCTCCGATGCGGTTGATCCGGGCCACGATCTCCTTGTTGATTTTCCCCACCAGAACCATCTCGACGATTTCCATGGTATCAGCGTCCGTAACCCTCAACCCGTTCACAAAATTGGACTGGATCCCCACTCTTTTCAGCATCCCGGTAATGTCCGGCCCGCCGCCGTGCACAATAACCGGATGCATCCCCACATACTTCATCAACACCACGTCGGTTAAGACCGCTTCCTTAAGTTCCCGGCTCAGCATGGCATGGCCGCCATACTTGATTACTACTGTTTTTCCATAAAATTTTTTTATGTAAGGCAGCGCTTCCACCAGGATTGCCGCCTTTTCCATTGCCGTGGACAAGTTTAACCCCCCGGATACGCCGGCCGCAGGACTTAATTCCTTTCCGGACCAGGCGCGTTATGATTTGCTATTTTAAAAAACTAGATTATTAAATCAGATTATATTCAAAGATTATATTCAACTTAAGATGAAAACCAGTTTAGTCCAGGAACCCCTTTACAGCAGGAGGAAAGATCCCTGGCGATGTCTTCCGGCGGTGACTTTTCCGCTGCCGGCGCCGGCAAAGAGCCCCAGCCGGCTTGTTTTTCCCCTGATCTTCTTAACTCCTTTTTTTTCATGGGGGGTTCTCCTGTGGCGGCCTGCTTTGCCGCGTATTATATAGGTTCTATAGTCATATCTAGGTTCTATAGTCAGCGTTAATTTTTACATAGTCATAGGAAAGGTCGCAGCCCCAGGAAGTAGCCTTAAAAGGTCCGGCCTTGAAGTCCAGGGTAATCACAACCCGATCCCTTTTCAGGATTTCCAGGGCGCGTTCCTCGTTAAAATCCAGAGAGCAGCCGTTTTCAGCAACTTTTTCGTCCCCCAGGAAGATATCCACCCTTTCCGGGTCAAATTCGGCTCCGGAATAACCTGCAGCGCAGATAACCCTGCCCCAGTTGGCGTCGCACCCGAAAACCGCCGCCTTGACCAGGCTCGAACCTGACACGGTCCTGGCCGCAAGGCGGGCGTCCCGCTCGCTGGAAGCGTTGAGGACCACCACTTCCAGCAGTTTTGTGGCGCCTTCACCGTCCCGGGCAACGTCCCTGGCCAGCTTGACACAGATCTCCGTCAGGGCCTCCCGGAAAAGTTCGTAATCCGGGCCGGACTCTTCGATCCGGACATTTTGGGCCAGACCGCCGGCCATTATGGAAACCATGTCGTTGGTGCTGGTGTCGCCGTCCACCGTAATCATATTAAAACTCTCTTCAACGGCGTACTGCAGGGCCAGCTTCAGCGCCCCGGCCGTAATTACGGCGTCGGTGGTCAAAAAACAGAGCATGGTGGCCAGGTTGGGGTGGATCATCCCCGACCCCTTGGCCATACCGCCAATGGTCACTGTTTTCCCCCCCAGTTCAAGCCGCACGGCCGCTTCTTTAGGGAAGGTGTCCGTAGTCATGATGGCCTGTGCAGCCAGATCCCCGCCCGTTGGGGACAGTTCAGCGCAGGCCGCCCGGATCCCGGGCAAAATCTTTGCCATGGGCATTTTCCGGCCGATCACCCCGGTGGAGGCCACCAGGACTTCCTGCTCCGGAATACCCAGATATTCCGCCGCCGCCCCGGCCATGGCCCGGGCATCCTGGAGCCCCTGGAGGCCGTTACAGGCATTGGCGTTTCCACTGTTGACTACAACTGCCCGGGCTGTGCCCTTCGCCAAATGCTCCATACTCAAAAGAACCGGGGCCGCCTTGACCTTGTTCATGGTAAAGACACCGGCAGCCGTCGCCGGAACAGTGGAGTACAGGACAGCAATGTCCCTTCTACCGGGCTTTTTTATTGAAGCCATGGCAGTTCCGGCTAAAAAACCCGCTGCCGCCGTTACACCTCCATCTACATATTCCATTTTAATCTTCATTTTATTTTCCTTATTAATTTTCATTTCATTATCTTTTTTATTATCCATTGAGTCCATCCTTACATCCCTCTTTTATCCGGCCTCTGGGCGCCGGCCCTGAACAACCGGCGCCTGCAATACACTAACACAGGAAACCGTCATTTTAAACGGCAAATGAACGCCGGCCCAACAACTGGCCCCCTGCCTCACTGACCTGGGCCAGCTGGAACAGTTGCAGCGATTTCCCGGTAATAAGTTTAAAGCCTGCCCCTTTTTTTCACCCTTAACTGGCACCTTACAGGAGTATTTCCAGGGGTAAAGCCTTGCTTCAAAGCGATTAAATTTACTTGATTTTTTGCCCCTACAGGGGTATTTCTAGGGGTAAAGCCCGGGCCCGGCCAGGGCGGTATCCTCGGGCAGGCCAAAGAGCAGGTTCATGTTCTGTACCGCCTGTCCGGAGGCGCCCTTGACAACATTATCGATGGCCGAGACAATAATCACCCGTCCGGTCCGGGGATCCGTCACAAGGCCGAGATCGCAGTGGTTGGTTCCCGCCACCCACTTGATCTGGGGCAGCATCCCCCGGGGCATTACCCGTACAAAGAGCTCCTCACGGTAAAAATCATTGTACAGCTCAAGCAGTTCATCCTGCTCAAGCGGACTGTTGAGCCTGGCGTAAACAGTACTCAGGATGCCCCGGGTTACGGGCAGCAGGTGCGGAGTAAAGGAAACCCTGATCTCCTCCCCGAGGATTTTCCCCAGTTCCTGCTCAATTTCAGGTGTATGGCGGTGCCCGGCTACATTATAGGCTTTGAAGTTTTCGTTTACCTCACTGAAGTGGGAACCCAGGGAGAGTCCCCTCCCGGCCCCGGAAACGCCGGACTTGGAATCGATAATAACCGTGCCGGGATCGATCAGCTTTTTCTTCAACAGGGGGGCCAGGGCCAGGATGGCGCTGGTGGGATAACAGCCCGGATTGGCAATCAGCCAGGCATCTTTGATGCTTTCGCGATACAGTTCCGGCAGCCCGTAAACGGCCGCGGGCAGCAGTTCCCTGGCCCCGTGTTCGACCTTGTACCACTGTTCATAAACCCGGTAATCGGCAAGGCGGAAATCAGCTCCCAGGTCAATCAACTTAACACCGCTGCCGGCCGCCTCCAGGGCCACCGGCATGGCGTGACCATGGGGCAGGGCAATAAAAATCGCGTCGCATGCTTTCAGCAGGTACGGCAGGTCCATCTTCTCGCCGGTCATCCGGTTGTATCTATAAAGGTGCGGGTAAACCTCCCAGTATGGCTTGCCGGCATAACTCTTTGTTGTCAGCGCCACAAGCTCAACCTCCGGGTGACGGGATAAAATCCTCACCAGTTCAGCCCCGGTGTAGCCCGTGGCCCCTATAATTCCAACCCTGATCGTCAAAGGGTTTCACCTCCATGGACGATAACAGCCTGACGGCCGTATTACTAATATTATCTTTTACAAAACAGGCCTGTTTTACTGAAGCTGCCGGGCGGCGATATGTATAATTATACAGTTATCTGCATAATTATACAATCAAAACATGCCCCCGAAAAAAAATTCCGAAGGGGCTTATTAGTAGGTTACTACCCCCTGCCTAGAAAATCAAGAAAAACTAGAAATTCTATAAAGAGCTGCCCCTGACAGGCAGCCCTTCTCGCTTTCCCTTGAATTTTCCAGCCGGTTTCCTTCCAAGTCGGTCACGGGTTACATTGCCAACAGGCAAATAACCTGCATCCATCCTGGAATTATCATTTCGTTATATCCGTTAGCCGGCCCCGGGCACCCGGCCCCGCCTGTCTACCAGGCTGACCAGGATTAAAGCCAGTAAACTGACCAGAAACCCGGGGTAAACGGGGCTCAATCCGTCAGGAAAGAGCACGTACCAGGCTACCACAGCCAGCGGCCCCAGAAGGGCGGACAGGGTTGCCGCCGCAGGCGTTACCAGGCGGGGCAGGAAAAGTGCGGCCAACAGGGGCAAAAGCGTGGTACAGCCCTGCAGAAACATGGACAGTGTAACCCAGCCCATGATCAGCGTGCCGGCGCTGGTTGTAATTAGCGGTACACTGAGCAGGCAGACCAAAAGGATGATCAACCGCTGCATCAGGAGCATCCCGCTGTCTTCTACCCCGGGGCGGATATACTGCTTATAGATGTCCCGGGTAAGGATGGTGGAAATACCCAGAACGATTCCGGCCCAGGTGCCGATGACCGTAATTAGCAGGGCAGCCATGGCCACGCCTGCCAAAACGGGAGGCAGGTGACCCAGAATAAACTGGGGCAGGGCCTGATCCGAAGAAATACCCGGAAAGTTGGCCCGCATATACAGGCCCACAAGAACACCGCCAAGACCCACGGGGGGGATCAAAACCGCCGAAAGGAGCGCTCCCCTGCGGGCATCCGCCAGGCTTTTCCCTGCATAAACAGCCTGGATGTAGTACTGGGAGGACAGTACCCCCACCAGCATGGACAGACCAAGGGCAAAATCCTGGTTAAAACTGCGGCCGAAGAAGGAAAACCAGGGGAAGGACGGAAACAAGGCCATCAGGCCCGCCTGCCCGCCGGCCAGGTAGTAGGCCAGCGCCCCGCTGCCAACCACAGCCAGGTAGAGCAGGGACGATTTGAACATTCCCACCAGCCCGGCGCCCCAGACACCCCCGAAAAACACAAATCCCAGAACCAGCAATACGCAGACTCCCGCTGCTGCCAGAGAAGCGATTCCGAACATGGCTGAAAGCAGGGCTACGCCGGACAGCCCCTGGGCTACAATACCCAGCCCCGAGCAGATAAAAGCAACGGCGCAGGCAATCAAGCCGGTGCTTTTGGCGTAACTGAGCCCAAGGTATTGGGGCACGGTATGCAGGGGCACTTCACGTACCCTGCGGACCATACCCAGGCCCAGCAGGGCGCAGCCGATTCCCGAACCCAGGGTAAACCACCAGGCGCACAGACCGTACTTAAAGGCCATCTGGGCCGTTCCAATGGTTGAGGAACCGCCGACAAGAGTACCCATGATGGCCCCTGCCACTACCGCCGTACCGGCCCGGCGTCCGCCGACTTGAAAATCCCCGGCTGACTTAACCCTGCGGCCGGCGTAAAGACCCACCAGGGTCACACCTGCAAGGGTGACGATAATTCCGGCCAGGTGACCGCTGGTAATTGACAGGCTCATCGGCAATCTTCCCCGGGAAGGCGCCCGGAGCTGCTGAAGCTGAACCCTTCAGGATCTTGATCCAACAGTTTGCCTCCCCTCTGTTCCAACAGTCTGTCCCCGTCACCCTTGCCGTTACTGTTATTCATGAACATGCTGCCGACCCCTTTTAATGCTTTCGCTCTTATTTATTCTGAATAATCCATCTGCCCGTACAAAAACAAAACAACCCGGCTTAAACAAACGCCGGTCCAAACAGCTTTTCCCGCCCTTAAAGCCCGCCTGATGTCCGGTTGCCGCCGCTGCCGGTCTTTTTTAGCGGCTGCGGCAAAGCGGATGTCAGGCTCTGGATATTCTTCTGTCTAATCTTACTATAACCGCTAATACTCAACTTTTCAAACCTTTTATGCAGCTTCTTAAACCGGAACAGGTCTCTATACAGCCACCCGGGATATTTGCAAATAAAATTGTAAGTAAATCTTGTTCTTAAACCTTTGGAGCCTGCCCTTTGCTGCCTTGAACAGCCCTGAAAAAGCCCCGTTGCCAGGTTGAAGCAGGCCGTATTCCTCTTTCAACCGGCAGTCCCCGGCTAAAAAAACACCGCTTTTTAAGCTCCGGGGAACTTAAAAAGCGGCGTCCGGCTTCATTTAAGCTGGTATTTTATGCTGAGAGAAAATTAAGCTGGTATTTAAGCTTTAGAGAAAACCCGCCCTGTAAGAATTTAAGCTGCAACCAAATCATCCAGGGTTTTAAAAGTATACCCCTGGGCCTTGATATCTTTTAAAATCCTGTCCAACGCTTCGGTATTATCTTTGGAAACCGCGTGCAGCAAAATCAGGGCGCCGTTATGCAGGTTGTCCATAACCGACTGGTAGGCCTCCTCCGGCCCGCCGGGCATGGGTACCCAGTCCACAAAGGCCATGCTCCAGAAAATATTGTGGTAACCCAGTTCCCTGGTCAGGGCCAGGGTCCGCTCACTGTACTCGCCCATCGGCGGTCTGAGGTACTTCATGTCCTTCTTACCGGTGATGCCGGCGTAGCTTTCTTCCACAACCTGCAGTTCCTTCTTAATTTGTTCGTCCGTGACATCCGGCAGGCTGGGGTGGGTGTCCGTGTGGTTGCCCACGATGTGCCCTTCCTCCACCATCCGCCTGACCAGGCCGGGCTGTGACTTCAGGTAATGGCCTGTGACAAAAAAGGCCGCTTTAACGTCGTTGGCTTTTAGAGTATCCAGGATCCTCGGTGTATAACCGTTTTCATAACCCTCATCGAAGGTCAGGTAAACCACTTTATCGTCCGGCTTGCCCACCCAGTAGGCGCCGTACCGGGCGAGCAGTTTACTGGTGGAGGAGGACATTTCGGGCTGCTGGTGGCTGCTGTTCCGCTTCAGCCCCCAGCCGTTTTTGACGTTGGACAGCCCCCCTGTAGCCACAGGGGTTGCGCCGGACGTGCCCGGTTTTGGAGAATTTTCAGCGGGGGGGCTGACCTTGCCCGGGGGAGTTTCGCCGGATTCACTGCCCGTTTTCTCAGGCGTGCCGTTACTGCCGTTGTTTTTTTCCTCCCCCTGCTCCCTTTCATCCCCCCCGGCCGCAGCCGGTGCGGAGCCGGAAGGGCTAAGGGCGGTTTCAGAACCGCCAGTGGTCTCACTTAATTGTTCCCGGGGTTCATTCATCCCCGGCGGTTTCAGCCCGGATTCGCCGGACAGGGTTTTGATGGCATAGGCGGACACAGCCAGGACAAGAAAGACCAGCAGT